>CAVOKC010000001.1:0-74230 GCA_963696465.1 uncultured Gammaproteobacteria bacterium
GGCAGGTTATATAAGGGTATTGCAGCGCTCACAACACACGGTCACGGGCCTGTAGTTATTCCAGCGGTCGCTAACGCGATTTCTTAAGGGTGTCTCGGGTACAGACCACGGTTTCTACACGATTATTTATTTATTGCCCAACCCCCTCCTTCTTTCTAGGCCGCCCTCAATGCAGCTGCCCCGGCCGGATGCCATCCGTGCTTCGAGCTGTAGACGAAACCGGTCATCGCCCACCGGCTGACAATAGTGCGCCGCCTTGCGGATCAGGTGCAGATCGGCCTCGCTGAGTTGGTGTTTGAACAGCTCGCGGTACGCGTAGCAACGTGCATCCCGCCGTGTCGCCCAGGCGGGTGTATTCCTCATGCGGACGCAGCCAGCCGGCATCACCCCAGGCATTACAGCCATAACTCGACCAGCGGTACTCGTCCGGTCGCGCCACCATCCCCGCCCGTACCGGATTGAGTTCGATGTACCGGTGGCAGCACAGCAGATAGCGCTCGGTCTGCACCAGACTGGCACGATGCCGGCCTTCCCAGAGGGTTCCCGTGCGCTTATAGCGCAGATTGACGTACTGCGCGTAACGGCTGCCGACCACTTTCATCGTGTTCGACACTGCCTCATCCCGCGCCGGCGTCACCAGAAAATGCACATGATTGGTCATCAGACAATAGGCGTGAACCGCCAAGCGATACGCCGCGAGACCTCGCGCCACAGCTCCAGATAAAACTGGTAATTCTCCGGCTCGATGAAACAGGCTTCCCGATTGTTGCCGCGCTGCACCAGATGGTACGGCACCCGGCAACGTACATCCGTGCACGTCGCGGCATCGCAGTTCCTTTGCATTGCCAGATCGATATTTGAAGGACTACTGATCATCCCAGATCAGATCGCAGTCCATGCGATCATTTTTTATTCCCTCCGCCCCCTTTTATAAATCCTAAGGCCACCCTGCGCAGTCTGATCCGCGCAGCCGGGATCACAGCCAATGAATTCTTGGACGCCGCCAAATAAAGCGGTTGATCATTTTTTATTCACTCCGTCCCCTTTTCCTGGTTTTCCTCAACCCTAATTACCGCAGACTCTTGGATCGCCAAGCTGATAATCAAACCCCCAACCAACCACCTTCTTTGTTTGCTGTTCCACTAAATGGTAAAAGCAATAGCCCTTCCAAACCATGGGTCTTTTATAATGGTATTTTTCAATACCATTTAATGTCTCAACATTAACGAGATATTCTCTGATCGCGTAGCTACTATGGCTCTCCAATTCAGCGACAGTCTCGTTGTATGAGACCGTTATATCCAAATTCAAAATAAATCGTTCGTGAGGCGATTTAAGGCTAATGCATCCTACCAATAATGCGGCAACCACGCATAGCCAGAGTCTATTCACTGGCATCATCTCAATGGGATACATTGCAAAAAGGGGACGAGGGATACTCTTTTTTGTCCAAGTTGGAACTAATCAAAATTTATTCCCTCCGTCCCCTTGCTCTCGTCCCTCTTCGTAACGTATTTTTTTTCTGACACACAGGATCACCAGCTGCTGGTTGATATCTGCGGCGCCGGCAGACCCGGCATTGCGCGGTTCAGATCGGCGCCTCCCAGCCACTCGTACAGCTGTGCCCAGGGCTCGATATCCTGCGCCGCGTCCCGCTGATCCAGCTCGTGCACACCCAATCCCAGTTCAGCGGCCCGGACATAATTCTGGGTGTCACGGATGCGCGCCACGACAGGGATGCCGAGTGTCTCCAGAAAACGTTCGAGTTTATGCATGGATTCGGTGCGCAGCTTGGTGCGGTTCGCGATGATGCCCAGTCGCTTGTTGAGCGCGCGCACCTTACCGAGCAGCAGCAGGTCGCGGATGAAATCGGCGGTTGAATGGATGTCAATGGCCGAAGGCAGGACCGGCACCAGGATGATATCGGCTTTGGCGACCCTGCTCTCGAAGTCATAACCGGAAAAACCCGCTGGCGTATCGATGATGACGAACTCCGTCCCCTCCGGAAGCCGCATCTGCCAACTGCGGGTCTTCCCCGGCGGCGGTGGGCGGAAGGCGTCGACGCCATGCACAACGCATTGTGGGTCGAACGCTCGCGCTGCCAGCGGCTGCTGGACCCCTGGGGGTCGAAATCGAACAGCGCCGTCGCGCGCCCCTGGGCAGCCAGATAGCTGGCCAAGTTGGTGGCCACTGTGGTTTTGCCACAACCGCCCTTGGCGTTCATCACAATTACGCTTTGCACAACGGGTTGCTCCAATTTGACGACGTTCTCCCTCGCGAGGCGACAGAATGAGGGGATTCCACAGCGCATGCAAGCAGCGCAAAAAGGTGGCAGACGTTGCGTCGACTAGGCAGCAGCCTTGATCGCGGTCCTTGCGATCATTTTATATTCCCTTGCGAAAACCCGAAATCCGGGAACAGACCACAGTTTCCGTGAACAGGCCGTGCATGATCAGACAGTGCTTGGCCGGTCATTTGCAAAACCCGCAATACGAATCGGTCATTCGCTCATCACGCAGACGACGCCTGCATCACCTCAGGAAATATTCCCGGCCCCCGGCGTGTAGGAAGCTGCGACAACCGCATTGGCCTGGAGCACATCGCAAGCTACCATGCCCGAGACGCGCACGATACCTGCATCGAGCCGTATTTGCGCGGCTGCAATCGTCACCGTAGCGCCGGCGGAAATATGGACGTTACTCTCCGCAGCGAGGGTGACAGAACCATCCGGTGCAAGTGCGAGACAGCGCTCCAACACCGACAAGCGCGCGAGTGTTGCGTCGAGCTTGCCACGCAGCAATTTCACCTGTTTCTCCAATGCGGTCATGCGCGCCGTTGCCGTGGGCTTTGCCTTGGCCGGCGACGCTCTGCGTGCTTGTACAGGGGTTTTGACTGGCATGTTTCTCTCCGTGTTCGAGACTGGCCGAAATTCGATTCGGCATGGGTTGCTTATCGGCCAGACTCAGCCAGCCGCGCGCGATACGATAGATCCGCCAAACGGAGTAAACCGGGGATAGACTAAACGATCATTCATCGCCCCACCTCAGCCAAACCCCGGCAACCGCACTGTCTGCGGCACTGCGAAATGTTCCGGATAACGCACCTGCACAAGATACAGCCCAGCGGCGGATGCGGTGATACCCGCGATATTTCGATCGCGCGCTTCGAGTACGTTCTGCACCCACTCTACCGGCCGATCACCCCGACCAACCGCCATAAGCGTGCCGGCGATGTTGCGCACCATGTGATGCAGAAAAGCGTTGGCGGCGATGTCAAGATAGATGAATTCGCCGTGGCGACGAACTTCCAATGTATAGACGTCACGCTGTGGATTTTTAGCCTGACAGCCTTGCGCGCGGAACGAACTGAAGTCGTGCAGGCCGACCAGACACCGCGCGGCTTCGGCCATGCGCGCCACATCCAACGGGCGAAACTCACAACTCACACGCTCATGCAGCAACGCGGGGCGAACTTGTCGATTGAGAATGATATAGCGGTATTGGCGGCCGATGGCCGAGAAGCGTGCGTGAAAATCATCACTGACCGGCAGCGCCCAGGTGACGCAGACTTCGGGTGGCAATTTGCAGGTTGTTCCCAAGAGCCAGGCACGCGCGTCGCGTGATGACTCGGTATCAAAATGTACGACTTGCGCAGTGGCGTGGACGCCGGCATCGGTGCGTCCGGCGCAGACGACGGCGATGGGATGATCGGCAACTATCGACAGCGCCTGTTCCAATACCTGCTGCACACCGAGAGCGTGCGGTTGGCGCTGCCAGCCGGAAAAACGGCTGCCGTCGTATTCGATGCCCAGGGCGATGCGCATGTGCGGTTACGGCTCTCGTGTTTCTGCGTTGCGCGGGATGTTAGCAGACCTGCTCGACATGTCGCTTGTTGTGCTGAACAGGCTTAAGCGGCCGCAGCCGCCAGCATCATGGCAGCCAGCGTCACAGGAATAGCCCATTGCCACAGCGGTACCGGCTGCAAATCGGGTACGTCGATAACTGCCGTTGGCTGTTCGGCGTGTGTCAGAGTTGCCTGGAAAACCGCCGTGGCTGCATGACCCAGTCGCGCAATTCTAGGCATCGTACGCGGCATCTTATCCAAGGCGGCGCGGGCGAGTGCCTGCACTTCCGGCACGGCTTCGAGTGCGAGTACCAGACGGACAGCGAAGCGCTGGTCATCCACACCGAGTCGGCGCAAGGGTTTCCCGCACCACAGCAGACCCGCGACTAAATCACCGCGCGGTGTGGTTGTGATCAGTAGATAGACGGCGGCGACAATGGCCAGCAGCACCGCCGCGCGCAACAGGCCCTGTTGCAGACCTTCGAGTGAAGGCGAGTATGGCGCCCATGAGGGAATCAACGCCGCGCCCGGGGTGAACCAGCCGTAGAGAATCAGAATGGCGAGCAACAGCCAACGCACGCGGCGCATCATGCGCAGCAGGCTGTGTATATCGAAGCCGTGGTGGTGTTGCCAGACCCCTATTGCTGCGCCGATCAGCAGCGCAACGCCGAGCAGCAGGACGCGCAGTTGGCCTGTTGCCATGACGGCGACAAAGATCAACAGACTTAGAATGCGTACCGGTGTAGCCATCGCAGACTGCGTTGATGCAGCGCCCCTGTATTCCGGCTCCAGAAACGAAAAACCCCAGGGTGTCCCAAGATTCTGGGGCACTCCGGGGCATGATCGCATGGATCAAGCGGGTGATTAAGTTATTTGGGACAACAGTGTTTGCGCCTCGGATTTCTGTGCGACGTTACCTTCGTCGAGCACTTCTTGAAGGATACTGCGAGCGCCATCCGGATCGCCCATTTCAACGTAGGCACGCGCCAGATCAAGCTTGGTTGCCACCTCATCGGCACTGGCCAACAGGCCTTCGCCGTCATCATCGCCCATGCTCAGGTCGAAGTTGAGATCTTCTTCGATCGGCATACGCGGCGCGGCGTCGCCTGCCTGCGGTGAAAACGCGTCGAACTCGCCCAGATCAAACTCCAGACTGTTGTCATCGCGCTGTGCGGACAGGTCCTGAGGCGTCGAGAAATCCGTTTCGACCGTGCTCCTGCCGCCAAGATTGAAATCCAATCCATGATCGAGTTCTGCCGCAGCGGTCGCTGTGGCCAGACCACCCGCTCGGTAGAGCGGATTGCCCGGATTGAGTTCCTGACCCATGTCAACGGTCCGCAGCCACATCTCATCTTCCTGGCTGCCCAACGTGGCCAGCAGCGCCTCGGCCTCGGTATCGAAGGCATGAGCATTCTTCGCGGCGAACAGGACTTCCAAAAGTTTGAAGCGCAGTTCGTTGCGTTGCGGCGCGCGCGTCAAGGCGATACGGATCAGTTCTTCGGCCTGCTGATAACGACCATAGGCCAGATAGACATCGGCTTCCGCAATCGGATCGGCCTCGGCATCGCTTTGGATGTTGCCCATGTCGCTGACGGCAAAATCCGTAAACAACGAGGAGTCCGTCTGCGGCGCGTCTTTGACTTTGGGGGCTTTGTGCTGTGCCACTGCGTCGGCTGCGGCAGCAACAGTGGAAGCCGCTGCAACAGGGGATGCCGGTCTGACCGCTTTTTTGGTGTCGCCCGGATGTCTGCCGGCCAGAATGCTTTCCTTGAAATCGGCATCTTCCATACGCCGACGACGTCCGCTCATCCAGGCCAATAAACCGATAACCACCGCACCACCGGCCCCGCCCCATTTGATCAGGGGATTGGCCAGCAACGAAGCCAGCAGCCCCTCGTCCGCCATCGGCGTGCTGGACTTGGTTGGCGGCGCAGCGGCGACGACTTCGGGTGCCGGCACAGCGGATTCAGTTTCAGGCGTTACGGCCTCGTCTTTGGGTGCCGCTGCGGATGTATCTTCCGCGGGCATTTCTGCGGCGGGCGTTTCCGCCATCGGTGCTGTCGGTGCAGTGATTTCAGCGTCAGTGGTTGGGGCGGTTTCACCCGGAACCATTTCGGTGCCAGGTGCGGCTGCGCCGTCGGCTGTCGCGGCTGTCGGCGCGGCGGTACCCGCCAAGCGCGCCATCTCGTTATCCTTCAACTCGATCAGGCCATGTAATTTGCTGATCTGGTCTTCGAGTTCTTTAACGCGTGAACTGAGATCGCTGTTCTCCAGGCGCTGTGCTTCCACGGCCTCGGACGCCAGCGTCAGCTCCTTGCGGATTTCATCGAGAGACTGGTCACCGGTTGTTGCCTTAGCCGCACCGGTATCTTCTTCCGCTTTGGGCGCGACCAGCTTGAGCTGGGCATCGGCATCCGGCGCGGCATCACTGGCAGGTGCGGCCGGTGTTTCGAGCGGTGTAGCCGACGCGGCGGGGGTTGGTGCAGGTGCGCTGCCGCTCCGCCATTGATTAGTCTGTGCGCGCACATCGGCAACGGCAGCGGCATGTGTGACTGCCGCCATTTCTTCGCGGCTGGGCACGCGCAGAATCTGCCCCGCCTTGAGGTTGTTGATGTTCTGATTTATGAACGCGTTTGGATTGGCCCGCAGCAGGCTGATCATGACCTGCTCCATACTCACGGAGCCATCTGGCCGCACGGTGTTCGCGACGCCCCAGGTCGTATCGTTCCTGCTGACATGATATTCGCCATCGACCAGGCCGCTGGCCGCACCGCCACCGCTATAGACTGGCGCTGAGTATTCCCGTGCTGGCGCCGAGTATTCCGTCACCGGTGCTTCGTATTCCGGTGCGGGCGCAGGCATCAGCACCGGTGGATCGACCAGTACCGTATATTCGCGCAAGGCTTGCCCGGAAGCCCAGGTCGCCTCCAGCAGGAAATCCAGATAGGGCTCACGCACCGGATCGTGGCTGGTGACCTTGATGGCCGCCGTACCGTTCGGGCGTTTAATCACCTCGAAACGCAACTTGGTGTGGAAGAAACCGCGTTCCACTCCGGCCTTGGCATAAGCCTCGCGAGAGGCCAGCGTCGCACGCAGATCGTTGAGATCCGCCGCGGTCGGCGAGAGCAGTTCAATCTCGGCAAGCAAGGGTTGATTGAGTGCGGAATGGAGCTGAATTTCACCGAGTCCCATGGCGATAGCCTGACTCGCAAATGCTCCCAGCATGGCCGTAACCAGGGCCGTTTTCCTAACCATAATGCGTCCTCTTTTGGCCGGTGGTCCGCCGTATGGCGAACCGGGTCCATGTAACAAAGATTAGTGAGGTGTATCTTGCAACCAATCGTTCTTTCTACAATTTCCGGCGGACTGGGGCGACTATAATCTACAAATGCTCTTTGACCAAGAGTTCAGCGATCTGAATGCTGTTCAAGGCCGCGCCCTTGCGCACATTATCGGCGACCACCCACAGATCTAGACCGCGCGGATGCGAGATATCTTCGCGAATTCGGCCGACATAAACCGGGTCATGGTTCGCACCTTCCGTCACGGCAGTGGGATACCCGCCGGTCCTTACGTTCGTCAAGAACCACGACACCTGGTGCTTTGCTTAGCAATTCGCGTGCCTGTTCCGCCGTGATCTTGTCGCGGGTCTCGATGTGCACGGCCTCGGAGTGGCCATAGAACACCGGCACCCGCACCGTGGTCGGGTTCACCTGGATGGACTCGTCACCCATGATCTTGCGCGTCTCCCAGACCATCTTCATTTCTTCCTTGGTGTAGCCGTTGTCCATGAATACGTCGATCTGCGGCAGGACATTGAAGGCGATCTGCGCGGATAGACCTTGGCCTCGATGGGCTGGGCGTTGAGGATATTGGCGGTCTGCATCGCCAGCTCCTCGATCGCCTCTTTGCCGGTGCCGGACACCGCCTGATAGGTGCAGACGTTGATGCGGGTGATACCGACGGCATCGTAGATCGGCTTCAGCGCCACCAGCATCTGAATGGTCGAGCAGTTGGGATTGGCGATGATGCCGCGGTTCTTATACTGAGCGATCGCCTGCGGATTCACCTCGGGCACCACCAACGGGATGTCGTCGTCGTAACGGAACTGCGAGGTGTTGTCGATCACCACGCAACCGGCCGCCGCCGCCTTGGGCGCGTACTCCGCCGACACGGAGGCCCCCGGCGAGAACAGGCCGATCTGCGCCGTGGAGAAATCGAACTCGGCGAGATCCTTCACCACCAACATACGATCGCCGAATTGCACGCGCTTACCTGCCGAACGACTGCTGGCCAGCGCATACACCTCGCCGACCGGGAATTTACGCTCGGCGAGAATCTCCAGCATGGCCTCACCGACCGCACCCGTCGCACCCACCACTGCCACATCGAATTTCTTGCTCATGCCCGTTAAACCTCAAAAGTAAAATTACAAACCCAACCCAGAAAACCCAATTTGCCACGAAACCCGACTTGTAATCCATCGAAACGACACATGGATAGCCTCCGCTGATCCCACTTCCGTGCGATTTCGTGTATTTCGTGGCCATGAATAATTCGTGATCAGCGCAGTGCCGCGAGTACTGCGTCACCCATCGCCGCTGTGCCGACCTGCTGCATGCCGGCCGACATGATATCTGCTGTGCGCAGGCCTCGATCCAATACCTTACCGACCGCCGCCTCGATGCGCTCCGCCAACTCGGCGCGTTCCAGGCTGTAACGCAGCAGCATCGCCACCGACAGGATCGTCGCCAGCGGATTCGCCACACCTTTACCCGCGATATCCGGTGCCGAACCGTGGATCGGCTCGTACATACCCTGACCTTTCTCGTTCAACGAGGCCGAGGGCAGCATGCCAATGGAGCCGGTCAACATCGCCGCTTCGTCGGAAAGGATGTCGCCGAACATATTCTCCGTCACCATCACGTCGAACTGCTTGGGCGCGCGCACCAATTGCATCGCGGCGTTATCGACATACATGTGCGAGAGCTGGATGTTTGGATAGTCCTTAGACAGATCGATCATGACCTCGCGCCACAGCTCGGTGCATTCCAATACATTCGCTTTGTCGATGGAGCACACCCGGCCGTCGCGCTTGGCGGCGATCTCGAAGGCGACGCGACCAATGCGCCGAATCTCCGACTCGGTATAGACCAAGGTGTTGTATCCCTGGCGCTCGCCGCTGTCGAGTTGACGCACACCGCGTGGTTGTCCGAAGTACATGCCGCCGGTCAGTTCGCGCACGATCATGATGTCCAGGCCGGCGACAACTTCCGGTTTGAGCGACGAGGCATCGGCCAATTGCGGGTACAAAATCGCCGGCCGCAGATTGGCGAACAAGCTCATGCCGGCGCGCAGACCGAGCAGACCCTTTTCCGGACGCACGGCGATCGGCAGCGATTCCCATTGGTGTCCGCCGACCGCGCCGAGCAGACACCGCATCGGCCGCCTTGGCCTTGGCCAGTGTCCGGCGGTCAACGGCTCGCCGTGCGCATCGTAAGACGCGCCGCCGATCAGGCCCTGTTCGGTCTCGACCGCGAGTCTGCAGTCACTGCGCAGATACTCGATGATCTTCACCGCCTCGGCGACGATCTCCGGGCCGATGCCGTCGCCGGGTAACACCAATATTTTTTTCGTCATGCCTGTGCTTCCAGAAACAAAATAAATGCATCAAATAATACCGTCCGTCATTGCGAGGCGCGTAGCAACGAAGCAATCTCCAACCGGCTGCTTCCAATTTAGGAGATTGCCGCGCTTCGCTCGCAATGGCGGTACTCTGCGTGCGCCAGCGAGTAACGTAGCCCGGATGTAATCCGGGAATTATTCCAGCCAATCCCGGAGTGCATCCGGGCTACTTCATGCGCATCAACCCAGCAACCACGGCGCCTCGGCGCGCCGGCGCGCCTCATAGGCGCGAATCGCATCGGCATGTTGCAGTGTCAGACCGATGTCGTCCAGGCCTTCCAGCAGACAATGCTTACGGAAGGCATCGACCTCAAAGCCAAACACCTCGCCGGTCGGCGTCGTCACGGTCTGCGCCTGCAGATCCACTGTCAGCGTATAACCGGGTGTTGCCTCGACCGCCTTGAACAAGCGCGTCCACTTTTTCCGCATCCAGCACGAACGGCAGCACGCCATTCTTGAAACAGTTGTTGAAGAAGATGTCGGCAAAGCTCGGCGCGATCACCACGCGGAAGCCGTAATCTTCCAGCGCCCACACCGCGTGTTCACGCGATGAGCCGCAGCCGAAATTCTCGCGGCCGAGCAGGATCGCGCGCCCTGATAACGCGCTTGATTCAACGCGAAGTCCGGGTTCAACGGTCGGCCGCTGTTGTCCTGATCCGGCTCACCGTGATCCAGATAACGCCATTCATCGAACAGATTCGGCCCGAAACCACTGCGGCGGATCGATTTTAAAAACTGCTTGGGGATGATGGCATCGGTATCGACATTGGGTCGATCCAAGGGCACCACCAATGCCTGCAATGTAGTGAACTTTTCCATTGAAACCTCTTTTACTAACCGCCAAGACGCCAAGGCGCCAAGAATGTTTTGAACCGCCAAGGCGCAAAGACGCCAAGAAAATCTTTGAAAAAAGTTTCTGGTTTTTTCATTAATCGTTCTTGGCGCCTTGGCGCCTTGGCGGTTCCAAAATGCTTGTGCCTTGGCGTCTTGGCAGTTCAACACAGAATTCAACCCAGTTTTCGCACATCCACGAAATGCCCCGCAATCGCCGCCGCGGCTGCCATCGCCGGGCTGACCAGATGCGTGCGCCCTCCCTGGCCTTGGCGACCTTCGAAGTTGCGGTTCGAGGTCGAGGCGCAGCGTTCGCCCGGTTCCAGGCGGTCGGCATTCATGGCCAGGCACATCGAGCAGCCCGGTTCGCGCCATTCGAAACCGGCGGCGGTAAAAATCTTGTCCAGCCCCTCGGCCTCGGCCTGCTGTTTCACCAAGCCGGAGCCGGGCACGACCAGGGCGAGTTTGATATTCGCCGCGACCGTGCCGCCCTTGATCGCCGCCGCTGCCGCGCGCAGATCTTCGATGCGCGAGTTGGTGCAGGAGCCGATGAACACCTTGTCCACGCGGATATCGCTGATCGCCATGCCTGGCTGCAGACCCATATATTCAAGCGCGCGACGCATGCCGTTGGCCTTGACCTGATCCGCTTCAGCCGCGGGATCGGGTACGCGGCCATCGACGCCGACGACCATCTCCGGCGAGGTGCCCCAGGTCACTTGCGGCACCAGTCGTTGCGGCGTCCAATACGACAGTCTTGTCGAACACTGCATCGTCGTCGCTGTGCAGGTCGAACCAGGCGGCCACCGCCTGATCCCAAAGATCACCACGTGGCGCATACGGGCGACCCTGCACATATTCCACGGTGGTCTCGTCGACACCGACCAGTCCCGCGCGCGCGCCCGCCTCGATGGCCATATTGCAGATACTCATGCGACCTTCCATCGACAATGCGCGTATCGCTTCACCGGCGAATTCCAGCGTGTAACCGGTGCCGCCCGCCGTGCCGATCTTGCCGATGATCGCCAGCACGATATCTTTCGCCGTCACGCCGGCGGCCAATTGTCCATCCACGCGCACCAGAAAGTTTTTGGATTTCTTCTGCATCAGACATTGCGTCGCCAACACATGCTCGACTTCAGAGGTACCGATGCCGAATGCCAGCGCGCCAAACGCGCCATGTGTCGAGGTATGCGAATCGCCGCACACGACCGTCATGCCCGGCAAGGTCGCGCCCTGCTCCGGACCGATCACATGCACGATACCTTGACGCAGATCGTTCATCGCAAATTCGGTAATGCCGAACTCGGCACAGTTGGCATCGAGCGTCTGGACTTGCACGCGCGAAATGGGATCGGCGATGCCCGTGACGCCGGCGCTGCGCGCGGTGGTCGGCACGTTGTGATCCGGCACGGCCAATATCGAACTGACCCGCCAAGGTTTGCGACCGGCCAGACGCAGACCCTCGAAGGCCTGCGGCGAGGTCACCTCGTGCACCAGGTGGCGGTCGACGTATAACAAGGTGGTGCCATCCGCCTCGGCGCGCACTACATGGGCATCCCAGAGTTTGTCGTAAAGGGTTTTTCCGGCCATAGGGCTCATCTCCCGATCAGGCTGGCGATGGTAGAGCCGGCAGCCGGATAACTCAAATTCATATTTTTCATGTTATATATAACCAATAGTAATCCACGCTCAGGGGACCGACCGCATGGACATCGCTAATCTGCGTGCCTTCGTGGCCATTGCCGAAAGCGCCTCATTTTCCACGGCGGCCGGGAATCTGCACCTCACCCAACCGGCCATCAGTAAACGCGTCGCCGCGCTGGAAAACAGCTTCGGGGCGCGTCTTTTCGATCGCATCGGTCGTCGCGTCAGCCTGACCGAGGCCGGTCAGGCATTATTGCCGCGCGCGCAACGCATCCTCGCCGAACTCGACGACAGCCGCCGCGCCCTCTCCAATCTCAGCGGACAGGTCGGTGGCGTGCTGCGTCTGGGCACCAGCCACCACATCGGCCTGCACCGCTTGCCGCCGACCCTGCGTACCTTCGTGACCCGCTATCCGGATGTCGAACTGGATCTGCACTTCATGGATTCGGAGGCAGCCTGCCACGCGGTCGAGACCGGCAATCTGGAACTGGCCATCGTCACCTTACCGCCCGTGGCGCGACCCAGCCTGCAATTGATACCGGTGTGGGACGATCCGCTCGCGGTGGTATGTGCGCCGGAACATCCGCTGGCACAGCAACGTCATGTGCAGCTGAGTGACTTGTCGGATTACCCTGCCATTCTGCCCGCGAGCTCGACCTACACGCGGCAGATCGCCGAACAGGCCTTCAGCGAACTCGGCCTGACCTTACGCAGTTCACTGTCCACCAATTATCTCGAAACCATCAAGATGCTGGTGTCGGTCGGACTCGGTTGGAGTCTGCTGCCGCAAACAATGGTCGATCAGCAACTGCGCGCGCTGCCAGTGCAGGGCCTGCAACTGCAACGCACACTCGGCTTGGTGCATCATCGCGAGCGCACCTTGTCGAATGCGGCGCGGGCGATGATGGGGGTGTTAAGGGGGGAATAGATATTTGTACTGGTTGCGCCCCGGGCTGTTTTTCTGCTCTGGTTGGGCGAGGTACTTTTCCTTGCTCGTCTTGGCCTTTTAACACCCTGGCTGGAGGGTTACTTGCTGAAGTTGACACAGGGGAGTGGTTCGGAATTAACGATGCCAGGAAGAAAATACCGCGAGGGCAGATTGAGTTTATTGATGGTTGATACGCGTGGCCATGCGATGAAAATAAATGTGTCCCAGTTTTCGTCCACAGTTTTCGTCCAGTTTTCGGGGGTCTGAGTGGGGCAGAAAATAATTCCTCCGCCAACATTAACCGTTATACTTCGCCGTCTTTACTCAAAGTGGACCAGCCAAAACTGGTCCGCTTTTGCTAGGTACCTAATAAATTTCAAGTTGGCGTGTCCCACATATCCTGATGAAATCATCATTCCAGACACTCATTCTTGATTTCTATCGCCACGCGGGCTTCATCCTCCTGCTTTGCGTATCGGCAGCCACACCGACGGTAGCCCAAGCCATCGAATCGCCTTGGCCACATGAACCTTGGCAAGGTGACATGACGGGTCTGCATCGTTATGTTTCTACGCAGGCGAATGATGCGTCGATAAATCGCATGCATGGAACTTACGGATTACCCTATCAGGCAGGGGCAGTCCAATATCAGGAAAATGTCTCAGGTCACTACCACTGGAAAGCCCCCCCCGCGAGCAGCGCCGACTGGCGGGGGATCCGGCGGGATACCGGGTACTTCTTGGGCCTTCAGTTTGCTGCGATCGGCGTAATCTACGTGCTGCCCGAGGATATATCGGGTTGGAGCCCAGAGCAGAAGGATAATTACAGTATCGAAAAATGGAAGGAAAACGTTCGCAACCCACATTGGGATGATGATAGGTGGTGGATAAATTATATCCTGCATCCGTATTGGGGCGGCGCCTATTACATCCGGGGGCAGGAGCGCGGCTTGGGTAGCGAGCTATCCTTCATGTATTCGGTGCTGTTGTCGACGCTGTACGAATACGGCACGGAGGCGTTTTTCGAACAGCCCTCCTATCAGGACCTTATTGTTACCCCCGTGGTTGGCTCCCTGCTGGGGCGATATCTGTTCACGCCGATACGGCAGCGTATTCGTGCGCAGCCTGGCGAATTGGATTGGACCAGCAAAACGATCCTATTTCTGACCGATCCGCTGGGCGTGATCAATGCCCAGGTGGACCATATCCTTGGTGTGAAGACAGACGTCAATCTGCAATTCGGGCCAGTGGTTTCCCAGCAACGAAGGTCGGTTTCGGAGTCGGCGCGTTACCGTCAGCCTGGCGATCTGACTGAGCCAGCCCCGATCCGGGGATGGGGTTTGCAGTTGAAGATGACCTGGTAGCGGGAAAGGCGTCAGAAAAAAAAGGGCCTAAGTAGCAAGCGAAGGCAACCCACGCAGCAGCGCTGGAAAACAGCCAAAGCGGAATTAAATCCTAGAGATCCGCCGCGTAACAGGAACACAACAACAGCAAAACCTACTCCACCCTCACCCGCCTGACCGCAATCACCCACGCCAACGCACTCGCGCACGCCGCAAACACATAGGTCCACTGCGCACCCATGCCGGTCCAGATGTAACCGGCCGCCAGACTACCGACCGCACCGCCGGCGCCGAAACTTAGACTGCTGTAGAGCGCCTGACCACGGCCTTGATTTCGGCCAACGAAAAGTTGATGCACCAAGTGAATTGCCACCGCGTGAAAGACACCGAAGCTGGCCGCGTGCAACACCTGCGCGAACAACACCACCGCAAGCGTGTCGGCGAAGCCGGCAATCAACAACCAGCGCAGCGTGGTCAAAACCAAACTCGCCAGTAACAAACTGCGCGCGCCATAACGCGGCAACCAACGATGCATCACAACGAACACACCGATCTCTGCGACAACGCCCAGCGCCCACAGCAGACCGATGCTGGAACGGCTATAACCGTAGTCTTCCAAATACAAAGTGAAGAAGGTGTAGTAAGGTCCATGACTGAGTTGCATCAGGAAACACACAACTAACAAGGCCAGCACATCCGGACGGCCCAACACCTGACGCAACGGCGTCTGCGGTGGTGGACTTACCGGCGTCGCGTGTTCCGGCACAGTCAGACTGGACAACCAAATCGCGGCAAACAGGGCAAGCAAGACAGACGGCAACAGCGCCACGCCTACACGGTCGAACACCGGCCCAAGCCCTGCCACTGTCAAAATAAATCCGATCGACCCCCACAGGCGGATCGAACTGTAGCGGTGCGTAGCCGCGCCGAGATGCGACAGCGTCACGGCCTCGAATTGCGGCAAAGCCGCGTTCCAGAAAAAACTGAATCCGCTCATCACCAACGCCAGCCACAAATAACTGCTGCCCATGAATACGCCGGCAAAGAGGATCAATGACAAAAATGAGGCCAGGCGGATGATGGCCATGCGCCGCCCGGTGTGATCGGCGATCCAACCCCACACGTTGGGTGCGACCAATTTGGTCGCCATGAGGATGGCCACCAACTCGCCGATTTCGGCCACGTTAAATCCGAGGTCCTTTAGGTACAGGCTCCAATACGGAACCAATGCGCCCAGGGTGGCGAAGTAGAACAGGTAGAATCCTGACAGCCGCCAGTAGAGGGATCGTGAGTGGGACACAGTATTTAGCTTAGGACACAGAGTAGGATTAAACGTCGAGTATCACGCATTCTGTTTAGCCGCCGCTGCCAACGCCGTCATCAGTGCCTCGAACAGTTCCGGCAAGGCGCTGCGATCCGCAGACGGATCTTCCAGCAGAGCCATGAGTGGAAGTTCCAGGGTCGTGCGCGCGCACACCCAAATCCGCGAATCCGAAAGTCGCGCCCGACCCCGCCAAGTTGTGTACCAGCCGATGCAATTCCCGCAGCGGCGACTGCGCCCAGTCTTCAGACTGGGTCAGTATCCAGGCGGAACGCAGATTCGTGGCGCGGGCTGGCAGCTCCGCAACATAGTCACGCTTGATGGCCGCCAATTTGGCTTCCAATTCGCCGAGATCAGCCATGACGCTGCCCCCAGATCGCGCGGACTTTATCCGCCAGCGTCATCGGATCGAAGGGTTTTGGAATCACATCGATGGCACCGAGCAGTTTGTATTGCGCAATTTCCTGTGGCTGCACCTTGGCGGTCATAAAAGCTACTGGAACAGTGCTCCCTTCGGGCGTTGCGCGCAAAGCCTGCAATGTCGTCGGGCCATCCATGTCTGGCATCATCACATCCAACAGAATCAGGTCAGGCTTGAATTGCGGCAGTTTTTCCAACGCCTCACGCCCCGAACTGCAGACTTCGACGGTGAAGCCACCGATGTGTTCCAGGGACAAACGCGCCACGGCCTGAATATCCGGCTCATCTTCGACATACAAGATTCGCTGCAACACCTGCTCCATGCCGATATCCTCTCTGTGTTGTTCCAATGTCGCTGCAGCCGCCACGACAGCATCGGCACACGTCATTCACATTGATCACAAAACGTCAGTTGGCTACCTGCGGATGATCTGGTCTATTCAGGTCGGGCGGGAATAATCGGCGTTTGTGAATGTACGTCCTGATTCTGACCGCGGTGACGTAGCAGGTGATCCATCAAAACGATCGCCAGCATGGCCTCCGCAATTGGTGTCGCACGGATACCGACACAGGGATCGTGACGGCCATGCGTGACCACTTCGACCGGTTCCCCGACAAGATTCACTGAACGTCCAGGTAGACGGATACTGGAGGTCGGCTTGAGCGCGATGTGCGCGATGATGTCCTGACCCGAGGAGATGCCACCGAGAATACCGCCGGCATTGTTGCTCAAAAATCCTTGCGGCGTGATCTCATCGCGATGCTCGGTACCCTTCTGTTCAACGCAGGCAAAGCCCGCACCGATCTCCACACCCTTGACGGCGTTGATGCTCATCAGCGCATGGGCGATGTCCGCATCGAGGCGATCGAAAATCGGCTCGCCGAGTCCCGGCGGTATACCGCTGGCAACCACTGTCACCCGCGCACCGACAGAGTCGCCGGACTTACGCAGTGCATCCATATATTCTTCCAACGCGGGGACCATGGCGGCATCGGGCCAGAAAAACGGATTATCCTCGACCACCGACCAATCGAAATCCTGCGGGCGATTGGGGCCGAGTTGCGACAGATAACCACGGATCTCGATACCGAGGTGAACGCGCAGATATTTCTTGGCGACGGCGCCGGCGGCCACGCGCATCGCCGTCTCGCGCGCCGAGGAACGCCCACCGCCGCGGTAATCGCGGAAACCGTATTTCTGCTGGTAAGTGTAATCGGCATGGCCCGGACGAAAACGATCGAGGATATTGGAGTAATCCTTGGAACGCTGATCGGTATTGTGCACTAACAGGCCGATGGGCGAGCCGGTGGTTTTGCCCTCGAACACCCCGGAGAGGATCTGCACCGCATCGTCTTCGCGACGTTGGGTGGTGTGGCGACTCTGGCCGGGCTTGCGCCGGTCAAGATCGTGTTGCAAATCGGCCTCACTGAGCTCCAATCCTGGCGGACAACCGTCCACAATGCAGCCGATCGCCGGACCATGGCTTTCGCCAAATGACGTAACGGTAAAGAGTTTTCCGAAGCTATTTCCCGACATGCGGGTATTGTAGCGGCTTACCCGCCTGCCGTGTCTACCCCGCCCATAAAGAAAAACAGCACAGACGCCGATAGCCCTCACACAGGAGCACACAGAGACTCCAGATATCCCTCGACACCCCACCATTAATCGTCGAGCAGAATGAGGTACGCACAGTGAATCGCAGAAACACACAATTTGGTCCGAAGATCGGCAATTACATGGGCAAGCCAATTTTCGAGACCATCAACCGTCCTGAAGGCACGTATGTGTTCGATCGCATCGCTGCCTACGCTGATGACGGCTATCCGCTGGATCAATTGGGCAAGAATGAAATGTTGATTCCGGAAGGACTGATCTACCGGCATCGCCCTTGATCGATGCATTGTAGGAGCGACCTGAAGGTGAGGCGCTTGCGCCGAGAGTGCCCTGGGGTCTTGGCCGCGAACGATGCGCAGCATCGCCGGTTCGCGGCCAAGACCGCTCCTACAAAATACCGTCAGATCACTTTCGAAAAACGCTGCTCGGCGCCACCCTTCAGGTAGCGATCAAACTGCATACAGATATTGCGAATCAGCAAACGCCCGCGCGGCAACACCCTCAGGCGCCGACTCGACAGTTCTAACAAACCATCCGCAACGAAACTTTCCAACGCGCGCAGCGCATCCGCGAAATAATTTTCGAAGTCTATACCGAAGCGCGTCTCGATCGCGGCGAAATCCAGTTCAAAATTGCAGATCAATCGGCGTAATCACTTCGCGCCGCAGCAGATCGTCGGCATCCAACTCAACACCGCGGAATACCGCCAGCTCGCCTCGCTCGATGCAGGCCGCGTAATCCTCCAGCGATTTGAGATTCTGGCTATAGCTATTACCCACTTTGCTGATCGAGGTTGCGCCCATGGCCACCAGGTCGCAATCGGCATGTGTGGAATAGCCCTGGAAATTGCGGTAGAGCGTGCCTTCGCGTTGGGCGATGGCGAGTTCATCATCAGGACGCGCGAAGTGATCCATGCCGATATAGAGATAACCCGCCGCAGTCAGCCGCTCGATGGTCAGCCCCAGAATCGCCAGTTTCTCCTCAGCGCTGGGTAATTGCGCCGCGTCGAGCTGACGCTGGGTTTTGAACAACTGCGGCATATGCGCGTAGTTGAACACTGAGAGTCGATCGGGGCCGGCATCAATCACCTTGTCGAGGGTTGCGGAAAAACGTTCGCGTGTCTGCAAAGGCAAACCGTAGATCAAGTCGACACTGACCGATTTGAAGCCCTCGCGGCGCGCAGCATTCATGACCGCCCAGGTCTCCGCCTCGGATTGAATCCGGTTAACAGCTTGCTGCACCGCGGGATCGAAGTCCTGTACACCGAGACTGAGCCGATTGAAGCCGAGTTCGCGCAGCACGCCGATAGTCTCGGCATCGGCCTCGCGCGGATCGACCTCGATGGAATACTCGCCGCTGTCATCGCTACGCAACTGGAAATGTTCGCCGGTGACGCGCATCAGCGCGCGCATCTGCTCGTGACTGATGAAGGTTGGCGTACCGCCGCCCCAATGCAACTGGTCGACCGGGCGATTGCGATCGAACAGCGCGCCTTGCAGCGCAATCTCACTGAACAACTGCTCAAGGTAGGGTACGGCGCGCTTACGATTCTTGGTAATGACCTTATTGCAGGCGCAATAGAAACACACGGTGTCACAGAATGGGATGTGAAAATACAGCGACAAAGGCGCGGCTTGCGGCCCGACATTGCTGGCCTGAGCTAACTCGCGATAGCGGGTGGCGTCGAATGCTTCAGTGAACTGCACGGCGGTCGGATAGGAGGTATAGCGCGGCCCGCTGGCATCGTAGCGCTGAATCAGTTCCGGATCGAATTCGAGTGTTTGCTGCATCAGGGTCTCCCGCCAGTCACAAGGGCATACTACGCATGCGGGCGCGTGGTGGCGTTGACGTATATCAATCGCTCATTCCGCGTCGACGTTCAAACCCATGCGGTGCGTGGCGTTGATCACGCGCAACAGATATTTGAATGGCAACATCCGTTCATCCTGCGATTCCACGATCTTCATGAACGGCAGCTCGGCGCCGCCGAATTGATAGCGCCCATCCAGCATGGCCTGTTTGAGGCCGCGCACATCGGCCTCAAGCTGTCCGAGAAATTCCACGGCACCGCCCATGGATTCGGCGTCGTATTCCACGGCAGCACGCAAATCCCCAATCTCGAACAAGGCCTGGTTGATGAGTTCGACGTATTCTTCGGCGGTCTTGGGACGGGTATCCATCCAGTGTTCTCCTATTTTTTGGCCAATGCCGCGACGATGGCATCGCGATGTTCAATCAATTGTTCCGCGGTGAGCAGGAACACACCTTCGCCACCACGGGCGAATTCCAGCCAGATAAACGGCAGCTGCGGCAAACGTTCCGTCAGGGCATGCTCACTATTACCGACTTCCGCAACCAGGATACCGCGCGGATTCAGATGGGCCGGCGCCTCGGCAAGGATGCGTAAGACGAAGTGCAAACCATCTTCGCCCGCCGCCAGACCCAGCGTCGGCTCATGCCGATATTCCAACGGCAGCGCGGCCATATCCTCGGCATCTACATAAGGCGGATTGCTGACGATGATGTCGTAACGGCGTTCGCCCAAGGCGCTGAACAGATCAGAGCGCAGCAGCCCAACCTGATCGCCGAGGTGATGCCGCGCCACATTGCGCTGCGCCACCGCCAGTGCATCCGCGGAGATATCGACCGCATCGACGTGCGCGTCCGGAAAATAATGCGCGCACGCAATGGCGATGCAGCCACTGCCGGTGCAGAGATCCAGAATCGTACCGACCTGTTCCACCTCCACCCAGGGCGAAAAGTGCGCCTCGATGAGTTCCGCGATCGGCGAACGCGGAATCAATACGCGGTCATCGACATGGAAAGGCAAACCGGCGAACCAAGCTTCGCCGATGAGGTACGCCGCCGGAATGCGTTCTTTGAAACGCGTCCGCAGCAGATCGACCACAGCATGGCGTTCCTCATGCGTGAGCGTGGCGTCCAGATAAGCCGTTGGCATATCGGTCTGCAGATGTAAGGCATGCATCACCAGAATGGCCGCCTCGTCGACGGCGTTGTCGGTGCCGTGACCGAACGCGAGCTCGTGCTCTTTGAAGCGACTGGCGCCCCAGCGGATGTAATCGCGCACTGTGGTCAACACTTGCAGTACGGAATCCGGATTGTCCATCGATACTTTTCCCCGCCCATGGCCGTGGGTCGCTATGATAGCCGAATCGGCGCGGTACATCAGCGCCTGGCCGGAATGCACGCTGATCACCCCGCAACGATCGGATAGGCGTCTCAACGGCGGTGTGGGATAATGCCGCGTATGCCTACTCAACCAACACGACATTTCGGCAAGAGCACACCCGTTTGGCTCATCGGCCTGACCGCGCTCATCGCCGGCGCCTTGCTCGCGCAGTATCTGTTCTACAACACGCCAGCCGCGCCCACCTTGAGTCCCAGCACGACACGTCTGGAACCTGCGCGTGTATTGAAGGCTTTCACCCTCATCGATCATCGGCAAAGTCCGTTCGACCTGACACAGTTACAGGGCCGTTGGACGTTCATGTTTTTCGGTTATACCCATTGCCCGGATATCTGCCCGACTACGCTAACCACCTTGAACGCCGTGGCGCGCAAGATTGCGGCCCTGCCAAACACGCCACCGACCCCGCAGTATGTATTTGTTTCGATCGACCCCGAGCGCGACACGCCGGAGTTACTCGCCAAGTTCGTGCCCTATTTCAATCCGGATTTTATCGGCGTCACCGGCACACCCAGTGCCATCGATGCGCTGACCAAGCAATTGAGCGTGCTGTATTTGAAGGTTGATGTGCCTGACTCCGAGGGCTATCTGATGGATCACAGCGCGGCATTATTACTCATCGACCCTCAAGGCCGTTTGCACGCCCTCATGTCACCGCCATTTGAGACCACGTTGATGGCGGACGATTTTCAGAAACTAACTCAATATTATGAGGCCACTCAATGAACCGTCACATCCTTCCCGCGATTGCATTGAGCCTGTTCGGCAGCGTCTGCATCGGCGCCGCGCACGCTGAAACCTTGAACGTCACGGAGGCCTGGGTGCGTGAGGCGCCACCGACCAGCGCGGTCAACGCGGCCTATATGCACATCGCTAATCCGGGCACGAAAGAGCAGGTCATCACCGGTGCGAGCAGCCCGCAGTTCGACACTGTCGAAATTCATCGCACCGAAATCGTCGATGGCATGGCGCGCATGCTGCCACAGGAACGTTTGCCCATCCCGGCGGGTGGCAGCGTCAACCTGGAACCGAATGGCCTGCACCTGATGCTCATCCAGGCCAAGCAAGCGTTGAAAGCGGGCGATCATGTCGAGATCAACCTGAGCCTCGATAGCGGCGCCACCCAAAAGATCGATGCCGAAGTCCGCCCCGGCATGGCCGAGGGCATGGATCACAGCCACCATCATCACTGATCCGCAGCGCGCATGAACTCAAACAACCAGCCCGGACTGAGTGATTATCTACGCGCTTGGCCGCAATATCTGTTGCCACATCACGCCCTGTCACGCCTGGTGTTGGCCGCTACCCGTTGCAAAACCCGCTGGTGGAAACAGGCGCTGATCGACGCCTTCCGCCGTCGTTTCGACGTCGCTCTGGACGAGGCACAGCAGACCGACGCGAACGCGTTCGCCAATTTCAACGCCTTCTTCACCCGCGCACTGCGCCCGGAGGCGCGGCCGCTGGCACAGACGGCCGACAGCATCGCAGGTCCGGTCGATGGTCGCGTCAGCCAGGCCGGCCACATTGACGGCGATCGCATCTTCCAGGCCAAAGGCCACGACTACAGTTTGCAGGAATTGCTCGGCGGCGATGCGGATCTGGCCGCGCGCTTTTCCGGCGGAGATTACGCGACGCTGTATCTGTCGCCACGCGACTATCATCGCATCCATATGCCACTGACCGGCACACTCACGGAAACAGTCTATGTCCCCGGTCGCCTGTTCAGTGTTGCACCACACACAGTTACCACCATGCCGCGGGTGTTCGCGCGCAATGAACGCTTGGTCGCGGTGTTCGAGACCGAGGCCGGGCCGATGGCCATGGTGCTGGTCGGCGCCCTGTTCGTTGCCTGCATCGAGACAGTCTGGGCCGGGGTGGTGACACCGCCGCACGGCTACCGTGTACGACGCACCGATTTCCGGGCTGACAAGACCGTGCAACTGGCGCGCGGCGCTGAAATGGGCCGCTTCAATATGGGATCAACGGTGATTCTGCTGTTCGGCCCACAGCGCGTGCAGTGGGCGGCCAATCTGACCGCCGGCCAGCCGCTACGCATGGGCGAGGCCATCGGTACACTGCATCACTGAGCGACGCAGACCGGCACGGGCCGGCAATCTCTGGTATCCTTCGCGACCGATTCAGCGCCACTATCCGGGTTCGGCCATGCATCCCATGCTCAATATTGCCACGCGTGCCGCTCGTGCCGCGGGCGATCTGATTATCCGTCACGTCGACCGTCTGGACACCCTGACGGTCACCAGCAAGGACCGTAACGACTTCGTCTCCGAGGTCGACCGCCAAGCTGAAGACATCATTATCCATACCCTGCGCAAGGCCTACCCGAAGCACAGCATACTGGCTGAGGAATCCGGCGCGCATGACGGTAACGAGTACCAGTGGATCATCGACCCACTCGACGGCACCACCAATTTTCTGCACGGCTTTCCACAGTTTGCGGTGTCGATCGCGCTGTTGCATAAAGGCCGCTTAGAACAGGGCGTGGTCTATGACCCAATGCGCCAAGAGCTGTTTCAGGCCACCCGTGGCGCCGGCGCCACTGCTCAACAACCGACGTCTGCGCGTCACCGCCCGCACCAGCCTGGCCGGCGCCCTGCTTGGTACCGGTTTTCCCTACAAGGATCACGCCCACCTCGACGCCTACTTGGCCATGCTCAAAGACTTGATCGTCGAGACCGCCGGCATACGCCGCCCCGGCTCGGCCGCTCTGGATCTGGCCTATGTCGCCGCCGGGCGTCTGGATGGATTCTGGGAAATCGGCCTGAAGCCCTGGGATTTGGCCGCCGGCGCGCTGCTGATTCAAGAGGCCGGCGGCATTGTCGGTGACCTCAGCGGCGGCCCGAGTTTCCTCAAGAACGGCCATATTGTTGCCGGTAATGCGAAGATTTTCGCCGCCATCATCAACACCATCCGCCCGCACCTGCCCGCCGAACTGCGTGGTCTGACCGACTCAAGTTCGCCCCCGTCCGACCCGACATAGAGGGTGTCAGGCAATCGTGCCCGACCCCCTCTTCCGGGGCAATCATCGGGAACGCGATTATGGCCATCTCGCACCGCTACCATACCGACCGCGCCAAACTCGCTCTGGAACTGACCATGCGCGATGCCTTGGCAGGCATGGAGGAACTGGCGAGCCTGGAAGGTTACTGGTCTGACACCCACTGCTTGGAAATTCTCAGTATCGAGCCGTCGCGCCCAGTGGAGTGCAGCAAGGCAGAGACGCTACCCCGCAGCAGCGCTGCCATCCTGATTTTCCCCGAGCAACGCCGCCGCACCGGCTAGCCCACGGCAACACCCCCACCTGCGGCGGGTGCATTTCCCTCCCACATTATTTGTGTTATACAGATTCTTAGTCCGGTTTGAGCCGGCTTCGTAAACCGCCCCGCTCCCCACGCAAGAGGCTGGTGTATAACATGAAAAAAGCACTGCTCACGCTATTGACCCCACCCCTGGCCGCGTGCCGCTATGGTTGTGCCGGCTGTTGCGCGGCACCTATCGGCGTGTTCTGGCTGACGGCGATCGTCAGCATCCTTTATGGCGCCATCTGGGGTGGACCTGCCGAAGGCACCGGCTGGCAGACTGTCCTTCTGGGCCTGGGCCTGTGGACATTGGCCGCGCTCTGGGCCACCTTGACCATTCGTGGCGCCAGCGAAGACAAATGCGCGGAACGCACCAGCTCAGTGTGCAGCAAGATCCTGCCCAGCCTGGATGAGACCGACCCGTTCGACGAAGTCCGCAAGGCTCGCTAAGCAGCACCTGCTCCACAACGAACGCCATAACGACAAAGCCGTCCCGTGTCATGCGGGGCGGCTTTGTCGTTATGGCGTTCTGCGCGCCGCCGTTATGCGCTAAGCAATTTTCATCACGGTGTCCGGTCCAACTCCGCGCCCTCTTTCTTCACCGGCATCAGATCCGCGCGCGTAACGCCCAGCCACATTACCAGCGGACTCGCCACCAGCACCGAAGAATAAATGCCGAATAAAATACCGATGGTCAGCGCCAGCGCAAAATAGTGCAGGGTCTCGCCACCAAACATCAGCATCGCCAACACAGCCATCTGCGTGGAACCATGCGTAATGATGGTCCGCGACATGGTGGCAGTGATGGCATTATCGATCACCTGCGGTGTTGTCGCCGTGCGCATCTTGCGAAAGTTCTCGCGAATCCGATCGAACACCACCACCGACTCGTTCACCGAATAACCGAGAATGGCCAGTACCGCCGCGAGTACGGTCAGCGAAAAATCCCATTGAAAGAAAGCAAAAAAACCCAGCACGATGACCACATCATGCATGTTGGCAATGATCGCCGCCAAGCCGAACTTCCATTCGAAGCGCAGCCACAGATACACCACGATACCGAAGCAAACGACCAGCAAGGCTAAGCCGCCGTTCTCAATCAATTCCTCACCAACTTGGGGGCCGACGAATTCGGTACGCCGCAACTGCGCTTGCGCGTCATCCTGCTGGAGTGTGTGCATAACCGTTTCGGATAGTTTGGCACCCGTGTCCTCGCCCTTGGCCGGCAAGCGGATCATCACATCCTTGGCGGTGCCGAAATTCTGCACTGTCACATCTTTATAGCCACCTTCTTCCAGTAGCGCGCGTATTTTTTGCGGCTCGGCCCCTTGCGGGTAATGGACCTCGAGCACGGTACCGCCGGTGAAATCCACACCGAAATTCAGGCCCTTGGTCGCGAGCAATACCACGGCCAGCAGAAACGTGACCAACGAAATCACGTTGAACACCAACGCATGGCGCATGAACGGGATATCTTTACGAAACTTAAAAAATTCCACTGAATACTCCTTGGGGTATGGTCGTTGTCAGCGCCGGCTAGGCATCACTTCCAACTGGTATTACCGATGGCCAGCCGTTCAACCCGACGTCCGCCATACAACAGGTTAACCAGGGCGCGCGACACCATCACGCCGCTGAACATCGAGGTAAGGATGCCGAGAC
Organism: uncultured Gammaproteobacteria bacterium; assembly: GCA_963696465.1. Classification (GTDB taxonomy): domain Bacteria; phylum Pseudomonadota; class Gammaproteobacteria; order Thiohalobacterales; family Thiohalobacteraceae; genus JAHJQQ01. The sequence goes on from CAVOKC010000001.1 coordinate 25,820, forward strand.
ACAACACCACGGCGAACCCACGCACCGAGCCGCTGCCGAACATGAACAGCGCAAAACCGGCGATCAGCGTGGTGACATTCGAATCGATAATGGTGCCGAAGGCGCGTTCATAGCCGGCATGGATACTCGCCTGCGGCGTGTTGCCGATGCGCAATTCTTCACGAATGCGTTCGTTGATGAGCACGTTCGCATCGATGGCCATACCGACGGTGAGCGCGATGGCAGCCATACCCGGCAGGGTCAACGTAGCTTGCAGCATCGACAACAGCGCCACCAGCAGAATGACGTTAACGCCCAGGGCGATGACCGATGTTACACCGAACGCCATGTAATAGACGATCATGAACACCGCGATCATGGCGAAACCGAGCCAGGTGGAATGGAAACCGCGCTGGATATTCTCTGCGCCGAGGCTTGGACCGACGGTTCGTTCCTCGATGATCTCGATGGGCGCGGCGAGTGCGCCGGCGCGCAGCAACAGCGCGAGATTGCGCGCCTCGGTCGGGCTGTCCAGGCCGGTGATCTGAAAACGGTTGCCCAATTGGCCTTGGATACGTGCGATATTGATGACCTCCTTGATCTGCGACTTCTGTTTGACCGGTTTGCCATCAACTTCGCGCGTGGTCACTTTGTTTTCGATGAACACCACCGCCATCAACTTGCCGATCGTGTCCTTGGTGGCGTTGGCCATGATGCGGCCGCCCTTGCTGTCCAGATTGATGAACACCGCCGCCTTGCCGCTGTCCTGCTCGAAGCCAGACGAGGCATCGGTGATGTAGTCACCGGTCAGAATCACGCGTCGCTGCAGCAAAACCGGTGCGCCGCCGCGTTCGTGGTACAGCTCACTGCCCGCTGGTATGCGCTTACTCGCTTCGGCGTCGGCGGCGTTATGGCCTTCCTCAACCATGCGGAATTCCAGGGTCGCCGTCGCACCGAGAATTTCTTTGGCGAGCGCCGTGTCCTGCACACCGGGCAACTGCACCACGATGCGATTGGCGCCCTGTTGCTGTATCACCGGCTCGGCGACGCCCAGCTCGTTGACACGGTTGCGTAAGGTGGTGATGTTCTGCTGCAAAGCGAACGTGCGGATCTCGCGCTGCTGCTGTTCACCGATACGCGCCGTCAACAGGAACTTGTCGGCCTTATCGGCCACGCTTAATTCCAGTGTCTCGTATTCCTTGTCCAACGCACTCATGGCCTGATCACGGTCCTCGGCGCTGCGGAACTGCGCCAGCACACCGCCGTCGCCGCGGGCGATGGTGATATAACGAATCGGCTCATCGCGCTTGCGCAGGAAATCACGGAACTCACCGACATAGCGTTCTTCGGCCTGCGTGACCGCGGCCTCCATGTCGACTTCCATGAGAAAATGCATGCCGCCACGCAGATCCAGACCCAGATACATGGGCCGCGCGTTGATGTGCTGCAACCAGGATGGCGCGGCACTGGCCAGATTCAAAGCCACCACAAAACGGTTGCCAAGTACCGTCTGCACCTTATCGGCCGCCTTCAGCTGCGCCTCGGTATCGGCGAAACGCACCAGCAGGCGCTCGGCCTGCAATTCGACTTCACCGTGTGCAATGCCCGCAGTGCGTAATGCCTCCACCACACGCTCGCTGACGGCGGCATTGACCTGCTCGCCGCGCGTCGCCGAAATCTGCAGGGCAGGATTTTCGCCGTAGAGATTTGGCAATGCATACACGGCACCGGCAAGCAGGATCACGGCAATCAGCAGGTACTTCCACAGCGGGTATTGATTGATCATTCGAATTCAGTCCTCAACTCACTTCGGAGGTAATGCCATTTTCTGCCGGAGCGGCCGCTGGCCGCGAACGGTTCGGTGATTGCCGGTTCGCGGCCAATGCCCCAGGGCAGCTTCTCGGTGCAAGCGCCTCACCTTCAGGCTGCTCCCACAATTTTAATTAGAGGTCTTTTACCGCTTCTTTGGGCATCAACGCAGCGATCGAAGCCCGCTGAATCTTCACTTCGACGCCTTCAGACACAGACACCTTGACGAAATTCTCGCCCAGATCGGTGATGCGCCCGAGCAAGCCGCCGTTGGTGACCACATAGTCGCCTTTCTTCAGCGTCTCGACCATGCTCTTGTGTTCCTTGGCGCGCTTCTGCTGCGGGCGGATGAGCAGAAAATAGAACACCACGAAGATCAGGATCAGCGGCAGGAAGCTCATGATCGGATCGGGCTGCTGTGCGGCGGCGGCCGGCGCATCAGCCGCCAAGGCCTGGGAGATGAAAAAGCTCATGGTCGACATCCTTAATTAAAGGTTCATGGATTCGCACCGGCGGTAACACCGGCAAAACGGCCGGTATTATGGCATAGCCGGGACCCGCTGGCAGCCTGTCTGTCGCAGACAGCCGCCACCCGCCGATTGGCATATCAGTGGCAGACCAGCACCGGAACCAAGCCGGATCAGGCCAGCGGCGGCTGGCCACGTCTGCGATAGAAATCGGCCACATACGCATCTAACCCTCCCGCGGCAATCGCGTCGCGCAGCCCCTGCATCAGGGTCTGGTAATACGTCAGGTTGTGGATCGTGTTCAGCCGCGCTCCGAGGATTTCGTTGCACTTATCCAGATGATAGAGATAAGCCCGCGTGTAATTACGGCAAGTGTAGCAAGCGCACTCCGGGTCCAGCGGACCGGTGTCGGTCCGGTGGGCGCTGTTGCGGATCTTGACCACGCCCGCATGGGTGAACAGATGACCATTGCGCGCATTGCGGGTCGGCATCACGCAATCGAACATATCCACGCCGCGGCGCACCGCCTCGACAATATCCTCGGGCCGACCCACGCCCATCAGATAGCGCGGCCGGTCGGCCGGCATGCGCGGCATCAGGTGATCGAGAATATGCAAACGCTCCGCCTCGGTTTCCCCCACCGAAAGGCCGCCGATGGCATAACCATCAAAACCAATTGCACTCAGCCCGGCCAGCGATTCGGCACGCAGTTCGGGATACATGCCGCCCTGCACGATACCGAATAACGCGGCTGGATTGCCGCTGCCTGCATCCCCCTGCGCATCGTGTGCATCACGCGAACGTCGCGCCCAACGTAACGACAATTCCATCGAGCGGCGCGCCTGCTCTTCGGTCGCCGGATACGGCGTGCATTCATCGAAGATCATCACGATGTCGGAACCCAGCGCGCGCTGCACGGCCATGGATTCTTCCGGCCCGAGGAACACCTTGGAGCCGTTGATCGGCGAACGGAAGGTCACGCCCTGCTCGGTGATCTTGCGCAGATCGCCGAGACTGAACACCTGAAAGCCGCCGGAATCGGTGAGTATGGGTCCGGACCAGTGCATAAAATCATGCAGGTCGCCATGTGCCCGCATCACCTCGACGCCCGGGCGCAGCATCAGGTGAAACGTGTTCCCCAGCAGGATCTGCGCACCGGTGGTAGCGACCTCCTCCGGGGTCATCGCCTTGACCGTACCGTACGTGCCAACCGGCATGAACGCGGGCGTGTCGACGCGACCGCGCAGGAACGTCAACGTCCCGCGGCGCGCTTGACCATCCGTGTGTTGGATTTCAAAATGCATAAAGATCCTGAACGTAGCCCGGATGAAGCGCAGCGCAATCCAGGAAACTGTCGGCCATCCCGGATTATCCCGGATTTACTCGCTGCGCTCACCCTTCGGGCCGCCCTACGGGCGTTCAACGCGCTTCGCGCTTTTGTCGCTGCGCTTCATCCGGGCTACGAAATACTCCGCTCCAGAAACATCGCATCGCCATAACTGAAGAACCGATAGCGCTGCTCCACCGCATGCCGATAGGCGCGCATAACCGGTTCGTAGCCGGCAAAGGCGCACACCAGCATCAACAAGGTCGATTCCGGCAAATGAAAATTGGTCACCAGCGCATCCACCACACGGAATTCATATCCTGGCGTGATGAACAGGCGGGTCTCACCGCGGTAGGGCTGCAACGTGCCCGATTGGGCCGCCGCTTCCAGACTGCGCACGACCGTCGTACCGACGGCAATAACACGGCCGCCGCGTGACTTTGTTGCAGCAATCGCTGCGCAGGTCTCGGCACTGACTTCGACGCGTTCGGCGTGCATGCGATGCTCCTCCAGACGCTCGACGCGCAGCGGCTGAAAGGTGCCGGCACCGACATGCAGCGTCACATACGCCGAGTTGACCCCCTGCTCACCGAGTTGCGCGAGCAACGCGGCATCGAAATGCAGACCGGCCGTCGGCGCCGCCACCGCGCCCGGCTCGCGTGCGTACACCGTCTGGTAGCGCTCATGATCGGCCGCCACGTCGGCACGGGTGATATACGGCGGCAAAGGGATATGTCCGTGCCGTTCGAGCTGCGTGAGAACCGTATCCTCACCGGCGAATTCCAGCACGAAGAACTCCCCCTCGCGGCCCAGTACACGCGCCTCGATGGCACCGTCCAGGTGCAAACATGCCCCGTCACGGGGCGATTTACTGGCACGCACTTGGGCGAGGATGCACCGTTCATCCAGCACCCGCTCGACCAGCACCTCGATGCGACCACCACTGTCCTTCTGTCCGTGCAAACGCGCGGGAATCACCCGCGTATCGTTGAGCACCAGCAGATCACCCGGGTGCAGCAAGTCCGCCAACGCGCGAAAACTGCGATCGCTGATCTGGCCTCGATCATCCAGACACAGTAAACGGCTGGCCGCGCGCTCGGCGAGCGGGGCCTGTGCGATCAGTTCAGGGGGAAGCTCGAAAGAAAAATCACTGCGTTGCATGGCGCGGCATACTAGCACAGGGCGGCTTGCCGATCCGTTCGGATGGCTTATACTAGCGCCCTTGCCGGCCCCCCAGAGATTACCGTGGTGGGTCGGATGGGCTGGCCGGGATGGCGGAATCGGTAGACGCAGTGGACTCAAAATCCACCGCTGGTAACAGTGTGCGAGTTCGAGTCTCGCTCCCGGCACCATATTTATTACATTTGCCCCTCCGCGCGGAATCCGCGCATCGGTTACTGGCATGGAACCTGCAAATTTCCGGGTTCAAAGCGATTAATCCAAAACTTTGGCGCCTCACTGGCGCATCCGCTCAAGAGTGACAACGACATTATGGTAGGCACCCGCTTTTCCATCGAGGTTCAACCCAAACTTCCCGGCCGTTTGAGCCGTCTGCAGGAACTCGCCGAAGACCTGCTCTACAGTTGGGACCGCCAAGTGCGCGGATTATTCTTCCGCCTCGACCGCGCCCTGTGGGAGAGCAGCGGCCACAATCCCAAACTATTCCTGCGCCGCGTCTCGCAACAGCGCCTGGAAGAGGCCGCCGAAGATCGCGTGTTCCTCGAGGATTACAATCGCGCCTTAACGAGTTTCGACAGTTATCACCAGGCAACACTGCGCCCCGGCATCGAGGAATACCTCGATCCCGAGAAAGATCTGATCGCCTATTTCTGCGCCGAATTCGGGCTGCACGAAAGCTTGCCGATCTATTCCGGCGGCCTCGGCATTCTCGCCGGCGATCACTGCAAGGCCGCCAGCGATCTGGGTCATCCCCTTCATCGGGGTCGGCATGATGTACCGTCAGGGTTATTTCAACCAGACCATCGACGGTCATGGCAATCAGATCGCACATTACACACCCACCAATTTCGCCAACCTCGCCATCGCGCCGGCAACACTCGATAACGGTCAGAACGTGCATGTATTCGTCGATATGCCGCGGGCGCCGGGTCATGCTCAAGGTGTGGAAGGCGCAGGCCGGCCACATCACGCTTGTACCTGCTCGACAGCGACCTGCCGGAAAACCAGGACGCCGACCGCGCCATCACCTATCAGCTCTACGGTGGCGACATCTCCACCCGCATCCAGCAGGAAATCGTACTCGGTATCGGCGGCGTGCGCGCCATGCGCGCCCTCGGTCTGAAGCCGACGGTATGGCATATCAACGAAGGTCACGCCGCGTTCCAGGTGCTGGAGCGCTGCCGCGAGTGGGTACGCAAAAGCAACATGAATTTTGCCAGCGCGCTGGAACTGGTCGCCGCCGGCACAGTGTTCACCACGCATACACCGGTTGCTGCCGGACATGATATCTTCGATCACAATCTGATCAGTGCCTATTTCGTGGATTACATTCCAGAACTCGGCATCAGCACCGAGGAATTCCTCCAACTCGGCGCCAGCCCCAGCAACCAGAACGGTTTCAACCAGACCGCATTGGCCTTGCGCGCCTCGCGCTTCCACAACGGCGTCAGCCGCATTCACGGTCAGGTCGCCTCGCAGATGGAAAGCTATATCTGGCCGCAGATCCCGCATCGCGAGAATCCCATTCGCCACGTCACCAACGGCGTGCATGTGCCGACCTTCCTGGCGCGTGATTGGATGAATCTCTACGACATGCGTTTCGGTCGTGAATGGCGTAACGAACTCATCAACGACGCCTATTGGGAACGCATCGATCACATCCCCGATCACAGCTTCTGGAGCCTGCGCCAATCACTGAAGGCGGAGTTGCTGGAGGACGTGCGGCAGCGCGTGACGCTGCCAATACCGTCGCAACGGCTACTCGGACGTACTGATCGACCGCATGACCCAGTATCTGTCGCCGCACGAGACCGATATTCTCACCATTGGCTTTGCGCGCCGCTTCGCGACCTACAAACGCGCGACGCTGATGTTCTCCGATCCCAAACGCCTGGAGCGTTTGCTCAACGATATCGGCCGACCCGTGTTGTTCATGTTCGCGGGCAAGGCGCATCCGAACGATCTGCCCGGACAACATTTTATCCAGGTGATCCACGAGTTCTCGCGCCGGCCGGAATTCATTGGCCGCATCATCATCATCGAAGGTTACGACATGGCGCTGGCGCGCAAACTCGTCACCGGTGTGGATGTGTGGCTGAACACGCCGGAATATCCGATGGAGGCCAGCGGCACGTCGGGCCAGAAGGCCGGCTTGAACGGCGTCATCAACCTCAGCGTGCTGGACGGCTGGTGGGGCGAAGGCTACAACGGCGAGAACGGCTGGGCGATCGCACCGCACGGCCAACAATACGATGCGGCCTATCGCGATCACGAGGAAAGCACCGAATTGCTGGATATCATCGAGCGCCAGGTAATTCCACTTTACTACCAGCGCAATGGCCACGGGTATTCCGAAGGCTGGGTGCGCATGTCCAAGGCGTCGATCAAATCCATCCTGCCGCAGTTCAATTCGCAGCGCATGGTGATGGATTACATCCGTGACTTCTATAGCGCCGCGAACAAGCAATGCAAGAAACTCGCTGCCGATCAATTCGGCGGTGCGCGCGAACTCGCGGAATGGAAGGCCCTGGTGCGGCGTATCTGGCCGCGTGTGTCATTGCACCTTGCCGACAAGCTGCCCGAGGCAATCGCATCTGGTCGCACCTTGCCGATCACCATCGCCGTGCAGTTGCATGAACTCACCGCCGCAGATGTGTGTGTGGAATGCGTTGTCGGCACGGAAGATGCGCACGGTGAATTTGTCGCCCAGACGCATTTCGACTTTGCGCCCGCCGGCACCAACAGCAACGGCGAAACCCTGTTCCGCCTCGACTTGATTCCGCCACTGGCCGGCTTACAGCATTACAAACTGCGCATGTATCCCACCCACAAATTGCTCAGTCACCCGTTCGAGGTCGGCTGCATGCTGTGGTTGTAGGCTGAGAACATTGGGCGCGGCGAACATGCCGCGCCCAAAAGATCACTTCCGCTCGCTCAGCGGCCGTTTCCGATTGACCAACCACTCCCACACATAACCGGAAGGTCGCTCTTGTCCGGTGACCAGATACGCAAAGCTGTTGTGATTACGTTCGATCCAGGACAATTGACGGCGCGCCTCGACGCGCCCTGCCAGCAATAGCTGATCACCCCGCACCAGCGTCATCGATTCATCCGGCACGACCCATTCCAGCACGCCGCGCTTGAGCAGCAAGGCGATGCCCGGCAAACGCTCCTCGCGGTTGCGCGGATCGCGCCAGAGATCGCCGATGGTGACGCGCTGGCCCGCGTGCAGCCCAGCATAGATGGCCGGCGTCTCGGCGGGATTGATGGTCAGGCCCCAGGTCTCGGGTGCCTCGTCGCCGATGATGCCGCCGAGACGGCTCACCAGTTGATTGGCCCAGTCATTGCCCTGCTGCATGGCCAGATCGAGAAACTCGGTAAGCAGCGGCGTGGTGAGCAGGGCGAAGATCTTGTGCGCGATAACGTTATTGCGCTGCATCAGCAGATCCAGGTCGGCCGCGCGGAACAACGGATCGTTCTGATGTTCGTTTTGACGCGCCACCTTGAACAGTTTCGGGTTGAGTTCGCGCGCCGTCATGATGATGGACAGGTTGGTGGCATCGTTGTCCGTGCCGGCGACGATGCCGACCGCATCCCTGATACCGGCCTGCAACAGGGTGTCGGCCTCGGTGCCGCGCCCCACGACACTGCCTTCCGGCGGCAGAGTGCGCACAGGATCGGCCTCGATGATGGTGGCGATCACACCTTCACGGGCCAGGCGCGACTGCACCGCCTTGCCGAAGCGGCCATAACCGCACAACACCCAGCGTCCCACTGGCGGGAAGATCGGTTCGCGCAATGGCTCATGCGGCGCCGCCGTCATCCATTCGAACAACAGATACATGCCCGGCGAATGCAGCGCCATCGCCAACCGGCCGGCGAACAATTCGAAGGCATTGATGATATGGTCGGTGCCGAACGACTGCATGTTGCGCGCAATATCCTGCGAGTCGGCCCGGCAGAGGGTCGCCAGACGCGGTCTCAATAATTCGGCGGTGATCGCGATCTTGAGGTTCACCGCGTCGCTGTTGGTGAGTGCGATCACACCCTTGCAATAGGCGTGCTCCAGCCCGGCCAGCAGCAGCGTGCCCGGGTGCGCCGGATCGCCGCGCAGCGCCGGGATCACCATCGGCAGTTCCTCCAGCTCCAGCGCATTGATGCGTTCCTGATCGGCATCGATCACCACCGATCGAATGCCGGACTCGGCCAGCGCCTTGACCAGCAGTGCACCGGTATCGCCATAGCCGCACACCAGATAGAACGGTTCATGCATGCGCCGCACGGCACGACGGAAGGCATTCTCGACACGCACCGTGCGGTACGCCGGATCCTGCACCGCCGTCAGCACCGCACCGATACTGTAGATCCAGGTGACGACCGAGGCATAGATGGTGAAGGTCAGCCACATGCGCTGCGCATCATTGAAGAGGTACGGCAACTCACCGAAGCCGATGGTGGTCGCGGTGTAGCTCACGACATAGAAGGCGTGGAAAAAACCCATGTGCCACGGCTGGCCCTGATCGTCCATACCCGGAATCAGGACGAAGCCGAGCACGGTCACCGCGTACACCGAGATCAGCAGTATCAGCGGGGTCCGCAATCGCCGCAACAGCAGGAACAGGACGTTATGCATGGCGCTAGCGCCGGATGGCGATGGTTTCCGCGACCAGCAAGACCACCGAGGTGAGGTTCGCCAGCACCGCGCCGCCGGAGAGGGACACGATGGCGGTCATGATATGCGGAGTCATGCCGCCAACCGCGATGTGATCGGCATAGACCCACACCAGCGTTGCCGTAATCAATTGCAGATCGGCAACCAGACTGGTGGCCAGCAGTACCGCGCCGAGGTGGGTGCGGTCACCCAACTTGAGCACGGTGGCGATCAGGCTGACCACCAACGCGGCGTAGAGTTCGTAAATGCTGTGATGCACCGGGTTGTCGATTTCGCCGACATAAAATCCGAAGTTCAGCGTGAGCGCGAGCACGATGAAGAAGGCAAAAATAACTTTCTCAAGATTCATGATCTCTCCTTATCGATACTTACTTGCCTCACTCATACTAGGAGACAAATTAACCAAAAAATACATTTCAGCCACGGAAACACACGGAAGACACTGAAACACAGTACATTCGTGGAGCGACTATTCACCACCTTGCGAGTGACGGCGGTGCCGGCGTGAAGCTTATGATCTTGTCCGTGTTTTTCCGTGTGATTCCGTGGCAAATGCGGTTTATAGGATTAATACACACATAGACCGCGCGATCAGCGTCCGTAGAGTTGCAGCAATTGTCGCAATCTTTCATCAAGCCTGTCCGGCAGCTGCTCCCAGGTGAAGCGCCAGCGCCAATTACCTTCGGCGACGCCCGGCGTGTTCATGCGGTGTTCCGAACCCAGCGCCAGCGCATCCTGTAGCGGAATGATGGCGAGCACCGCTACCGACGCCAAGGCTGCGCGGATCAACGGCCATGGCATTGGCTCGCTCGGCAAATAGAGATATTCATGTAGATGCGTGCGGGTGGCATCGTCGAGTGATTGATACCAACCGAGCGTGGTGTCGTTATCGTGGGTACCTGTGTAGGCGACACTCAGGCACTCGTGATGATGCGGCAGATAAGGATTGCTGGCATCGCCGCCAAAGGCGAATTGCAGGATTTTCATGCCGGGCAGGCCGAAACGCAGCCGCAGCGCATCGACTTCGGGCGTGATAACGCCGAGATCCTCGGCGACCAACGGCAGCGCATGAAGACTGTCGAGCAGCGCCTGGAACAAGCGCTCTCCCGGCGCCTTGACCCAACAGCCGTCGATAGCGGTCTCGGCGCTCGCGGGAATCTCCCAGTGCGCCTCGAAGCCGCGAAAATGATCGATGCGGATCAGATCGAACAGTTCACGCTGAGTACGCATGCGTTCGATCCACCAGCGGAAGCCATCAGCCTCAATGCGCTCCCAATGATAATGCGGGTTGCCCCAGCGCTGTCCGGTGGCGGAAAAATAATCTGGAGGTACGCCGGCCACGACTTCGAGTCGACCTGCGGCGTCGACGCGGAAATATTCACGTTGCGCCCACACCTCGGCGCTGTCATAGGCAACGAAAATCGGTACGTCGCCAAACAGCAGAACACCGCGTTCGTTGGCATAATCACGCAGGTCATGCCATTGGCGGAAGAACACGAACTGATTGAAACACACTTGTTCGATCATCACGGCACAGCGATGGCGTGCATCGTCCAGCGCCGTCGCCTCACGATCACGCAACGGCTGATGCCAATCGAACCAACCGCGCCCCTGATGTTCTGCACGCAGCGCCTCATAGAGTGCGAAATCATTCAGCCATGCGGCATGGGTGGCACGGAAATCAGCATACTCGGCACGCTCGGCCGCCGTCGCGACACCTTGGAATCCGGCATAGGCGGCGCACAATTGATTGCATCGCCAATCGTTGCCGCAGGGCATGTCCAAACCGCCCGCCCTCAGCCACCCCCACTCCATCAACCGCTGCAGACTGATCAGTTGCGGGTTGCCCGCATGTACCGAGGTGCATTGATACGGCGAGCGGTCGGCATGGGTCGGGCCAAGCGGCAACATCTGCCAGACGCTGATGCCGGCGCTGGCCAGAAAATCCACGAAACGGAAGGCCTCAGCACCGAGTTCGCCGCAATCGCCAGCGCCCGGAAGCGAAGTCGGATGCAGCAGGATGCCAGCGCGGCGCTGAGCAAAGGGGCTGTTGGGATTGATCGGCAACGACATAGCGCGTCAGCCCTGCGGCTGACCGTGACGCATTACACCACCCGCCGCTGGACCGGGTCCGCAGCTGCCGTGCGAAAAGGCCTGGGTAAGATATTCCGGCGGCTCTTTACCCAGCATCTGATAGAGATTCGCCAGATGCATGCGGAATAGACGATCAAAATCCTGCACGCTATCGGCCGGATTGTAATCGCCAAACCACCAGAACCAGTCAGACCCCTCGCAGATGGCCAGTTGATGCTGCGCGGCGGCGAGCTGATCGGAATTGATGCGCCCACCGTGGGTCACGTCATCGAACATGCGCTTGGCGTCACCGAGCATATCCCAGCCGCGATTCTTGTCGCGGTCGCCGATCCAGGTCGAAAACGTACCGTACACCCAACTGCCCGCCACCAGCGATTTGATTTCAGTCGCGACGTTGCCGGCATCGAGGTATTCCGAAAAAGTGGTGAGATTGATCTGCGGATGCTCCGCCAACTGCTGATACAGCGCACGCAGAAAGTAATAGCCGTTTTCCGGGTAGTACTCCCAGGCGTTCTCGCCATCGAGAATAATGGAGACGATGCGCTGCGAATCCGGCGCGCTGGTGGTGCGGATAGTGTCGAGATGATGGATCAGATTGGCGACGGCATCGTCGGCATGCCAATCGGTATAGGTGAATCCGACCATGTCGGATAGACCATCATCGCGGAAGAAACACGCCAGTTTGCCGTTTTGCACATGATACGGCTGAAACAGCAGATCCTCACGCGACCGTTCCTTGAGCGTCTCATCGTGCGCGACACTGTGAAACAGCACACTCTCGCCACTGGCCGCCCACTGGAAGCCATACTTCTCCAGCAACTGCAATGTCGCCGTGCTGACACTGCCTTCCGCCGGCCAGCAACCGCGCGGTCGGAAATCGAAGTACTGCTCGCAAGTATTGATGGCTTCGCGGATATGCCATTCAGAACGCTCCAACCCGCCCGGGTAGGCGGACATTTCAGGTAGCGGTGCAGCCGGCATGGCCTCGTGCGCAGATTTAATATCGAGTAACAGCGGCATGATCGGGTGTGCATACGGCGTCACGGCGATTTCCACCTTGCCTTCCTTGGCCAGGCGCGCATAACGGTCAATCACACCCGACAGCAGTTCGCCGATGACGGTGATCAAGTCACGCCGATCATGCAATGAATAATGGCTGCCCTGTTCGATGAGTTTGCACACCCGCGCATCGCTGCGGCGCACCGTCTCGCCCATCCAGGCAAGGTGATACCACACCAGCAGATCAACCAGAAACTGTTCGCCGAGATAACACAGGCTCTCCGTATGCGTGCTGCACCAGCGCGCCATCTCCGCCAAGCGCTGATAGTGTGGGAACCGGTCGATAAGGCGCCTCTGATTCGCGCGCAGACAATCCTTGATCAGTTTCAACCGCGCTTCGGGCTGCGTTGGCAACGCGGCAGCGCCCAGCGCATCGAGCAACGGATCGCGAATGGTCTTGCCTTCGCGCAGGAAACCGCGCACCTGACCGGCGTAATCAGACAACTGATCGAGCAGGATCGGCGCGAAATTCACCACCGCCCGCGCATTCGGCACCGCCTCGATATGCGCCGCCATATCGACATAATCCTTGATGGCGTGCAGATAGGACCACGGCTGCTGATACTCGCCGCTCATCATGTTGCAGTATTGCGGCTGATGCATATGCCAGCACAGCACGACGTTCAGCTTCGGCTCAGCGGACATGATGCAGTTCCTGGCCGAGCATTTCCGGTGTCACCAGCACCACGCCGCCCTCGGACACATAGAACCGTTCGGCATCGGCGACGGGGTCTTCGCCGATGATGGTATGTGGCGGGACATGACAGCCCTTGTCGATGATCGCGCGGGTAATACGGCAGCCTTCACCGATATCCACATTCGGCAACACCACAGCATCTTGGATCTTACTGCGGGTATGTACTTTGACATTCGAGAACAACAACGAATGTCGTACCAGTGCGCCAGAGATAATACAGCCACCGGAAACCATAGAGTCCACCGCCATGCCACGGCGATCGTCATCGTCAAAGATGAACTTGGCCGGCGGCAATTGTTCCTGATAGGTCCAGATCGGCCACTTAGCGTCGTAGAGATTCAATTCCGGCGTGATGCCGATCAGTTCCAGGTTAGCTTCCCAGAAGGCATCGACGGTCCCCACGTCGCGCCAATACGCCTGACTGCCGGTCTCTTCGTCGCGAAAGGGATAGGCGACGATCTTATGCGACTGGATGACACTGGGGATAATGTCTTTACCGAAGTCGTGCGAAGAGGCTTCCTCGTCGCTATCCTGAATCAGGATTTTGTAGAGGAATTCGGTATTGAAGACATAGATACCCATCGAGGCCAGCGCCACATCAGGATTGCCAGGCATCGGTTGCGGTTTATCCGGCTTTTCCTGGAACTCGATGACACGGTTTTCTTCGTCCACGCTCATCACGCCGAATTCCGTGGCACGCTGCAGACCGACCTCGATACAACCCACGGTCATATCCGCGCCGCGCTTGACGTGTTCGGCGATCATCGGACCGTAGTCCATTTTATAGATGTGATCGCCCGCGAGGATCAACACGAACTCAGGGCCGTGATTGCGGATGATGTCCAGGTTTTGATAGACCGCATCGGCGGTACCCTCGTACCACGAGGTCTCGATGCGCTGCTGCGCGGGCAGCAACTCGACGAACTCATTGAACTCGCCACGCAGGAAATTCCAGCCACGGTGGATATGCTGGATCAGCGAGTGCGATTTGTACTGCGTCAGCACGCCCATGCGACGGATGCCGGAGTTCATGCAGTTGGACAAGGGAAAATCGATGATGCGGAATTTGCCACCGAAGGGCACGGCGGGTTTGGCACGCCACAGCGTGAGATGCTTGAGGCGGGAACCGCGCCCGCCCGCCAGAATCAGCGCCAAGGTATTGCGGGTAAGACGGCTGACGAAACGCTGTGTCTGGCCGGGATTCATGCTAGAAAATCTCCTTTAATGTGACTTCACACCGCTACCGGGATAGCTTCTGCTTGATCTGAAGCAAACAGCCTCGACCGCACAGACCGTTCCCCGCGCGGGTCTATGGTACCATTTGACCATCAACTTGGAATGACATCCGTGCCCCGGCGCGAGACCGCGCGGGCATACCTGCACCTCACTTGGTAAAGTGCCATGCCTAAAGCCGCAAGCCCCCTGACCGATACACGCGACCCTGCGCTGCAACTGATTGCCGAAGCGCGCCATCACGATCCCTTCGCCGTACTCGGGCGTCATCCGCATGGCGGCGGCGAACGCGTACTCGCCTATCTCCCGGGCGCACGTTCCGCGCAATTGGTCGAAAACCAGGCGCCCATGCAACGCATCACCGGTACGGACTTCTTTGCCTGGCAGGGGCCGGCGGGCGCGGTGCCGGAGCGCTATCGTCTGGAGTGGACCGACCGAGCCGGCAATACGCATGTCGATTACGATCCGTATTGTTTCCCCGAGCAACTCGGCGATTTCGATCTGCACCTGTTTGGCGAAGGCCGTCACTGGCATGCCTACCGCTTTATGGGCGCACAGCCGCATCAGGCCGACGGCATCGACGGTGTGTTATTCGCCGTCTGGGCGCCCAGCGCCGAACGCGTCAGCGTGGTGGGTGAATTCAATGCCTGGGACGGCCGCCGTCATCCAATGCGCGTGCGCGGCGGCAGCGGCATCTGGGAACTGTTCATCCCCGGCCTGAACGCGGGCCAACTCTACAAATATCGAAATCCGCAATCGCGAGCACGGCACCGTGCACGTCAAGATCGACCCCTACGGCCGCGCCTTCGAATACCGCCCCGGCACCGCCGGACGCGTTCCCGCACCGGCCAGTTACAGCTGGGACGACGCCGCCTGGATGCAGGCCCGCCGTGACAGCGATTGGCAGCACACGCCGATGTCGATCTACGAAGTGCATCT
The DNA here is from genome assembly GCA_963696465.1 of uncultured Gammaproteobacteria bacterium. Lineage (GTDB taxonomy): Bacteria > Pseudomonadota > Gammaproteobacteria > Thiohalobacterales > Thiohalobacteraceae > JAHJQQ01. Next base: position 41,275 of record CAVOKC010000001.1, read on the forward strand.
GGGTTCCTGGCGACGCGGCCCGAACGGTGAATTTCTCAGCTATCTCGAACTGGCCGAACAGCTCATCCCGTATGTCGCGGCGCAAGGCTTCACGCACATAGAACTGCTGCCGGTCACCGAACACCCGCTGGACGATTCCTGGGGCTATCAGGCCACCGGCTACTACGCGCCGACCAGCCGGCATGGAACGCCGGACGAGTTCCGCACGTTCGTCGATCAATGTCATCAGCACGGCATCGGTGTGATTCTCGACTGGGCCCCGGGCCACTTCCCGAAAGACGATCACGCCCTGGCGCGTTTCGACGGCAGCGCGCTCTACGAACACGAAGATCCGCGTCGTGGCGAACACCGCGAATGGGGCACGCTGATCTTCAACTACGGTCGCAACGAGGTGCGCAATTTCCTGCTGTCCTCGGCGCTGTTCTGGATCGAGGAATGCCACATCGACGGCCTGCGCGTGGATGCCGTGGCGTCGATGCTGTATCTGGACTATTCGCGCGAAGCGGGCGAGTGGCTTCCGAACATGTACGGTGGCCGCGAAAATCTGGAGGCCATCGATTTTCTGCGCCAGCTCAACCAAGTCACCCACGGCCAGCATCCGGGCACCATGATGATCGCCGAGGAATCCACTGCCTGGCCGCAGGTCACACGGCCCGCGTATGTGGGCGGTCTGGGTTTCTCCATGAAGTGGAACATGGGCTGGATGCACGACACGCTGATCTATTTCAGCAAGGATCCGGTGCATCGGCAGTTTCCACCACGACCAGCTTACCTTCGGTCTGCTGTATGCCTTCACCGAAAATTTCGTGCTGCCGTTCTCGCACGACGAAGTCGTGCACGGCAAGCGTCCATGCTGCACAAAATGCCCGGCGACGAGTGGCAGCAGTTCGCCAATCTGCGCCTGCTCTATACCTATCTGTGGACGTATCCGGGCAAGAAGCTGTTGTTCATGGGTTCTGAATTCGGTCAGCGTTCGGAATGGAACTGCAACGCGCCGCTGGAATGGCAGGCGCTGGAATACGCGCCGCATGTGGGCGTGCAGAACCTGGTGCGCGATCTCAACCGGCTCTATCGCGAGGAGCCGGCGCTGCACCGCCATGAGTTCGAATCCTCCGGCTTCGACTGGATCGACTGCCACGACTGCGGCGCAGTCGGTCATCAGCTACCAGCGCCGCGCGGAGCATTCCGCGCTGATCACCGCGTTCAATTTCACACCGGTCGTCCGCACCGGCTATCGCCTGGGCGTTCCAGAGCACGGAAGTTATCGGGTGGTGTTGAATTCGGACTCGGCGTTCTACGCGGGCGGCAATATCGGCGAACAGATCCTGCACACCGAACCGACACCGTGGATGGGCCATCCCTGCTCGCTCGTACTCACCCTGCCGCCGCTGGCGGGCGTGATTCTCAAGCGCGAATCCTGAACGGGTTTTTGCCACGGACTACACGGAAAACACTGACAAAACCATTTCTGCCACGAAACCCACTAAACCCACGAAAACGACCAAAATATTTTTTGGTGGGTTTAGTGGGTTTCGTGGCTTAACGCCCCGTTGCATTTCGTCCGTGTAGTCCGTGGCAAAAAATCACTTCTGCTTCGGCCGGAACGCCTTGACGAAGGCTGCATCCGTGGTGAGAAACGCACCGCCGATGAGATCAATACAATAAGGCACGGCGGGGAACACCGCTTCGAGACACTCAGCGATGGCGGCGGGTTTACCCGGCAGGTTGATAATCAGCGATTGACCCCGAATACCCGCAAGCTGTCGCGACAGAATCGCCGTCGGCACATGCTGGAGTGACACGGCGCGCATCTGCTCACCAAAGCCCGGCATGAGTTTATCGATGACGGCCTCGGTCGCTTCGGGCGTGACATCGCGCGGCGCCGGGCCGGTACCACCGGTGGTCACCACCAGACAGCAGCCGTGCGTATCGCATAATTCCTTCAGCGTTGCCTCGACTTGCGCACGCTCGTCGGGAATCACCCGCGCCACCGCTTCCCAAGGCGAAGTCAACGCGCGCGTCAGCCAGGCATGGATCGCAGGGCCACCGAGGTCTTGGTATTCGCCGCGACTGGCGCGGTCGGAGACGGTGACAATACCGATGCGGGCGACAGTCTGCGTCATGCGCGGTGTTCCTCGGGGGCTGAGCGGAGCGCCGCAGTATAGCAAAGCACATCTGTTCAGAACCAAACCCGCTGAGCCTCTGTTGTTGACCTCAGCGCTATAGACCGGACAATACCGCCACAACGCGACGAGGATTGAACATGGCCAAGGTACTTTATTTCGGCAGTCTGCCCGACCGCATCGGTCGCGGCGCCGAAGAATTATTTCTGCCCAAGACGGTACACACCACGCGCGATCTGTTGCGTTACTTGCGCGAGCGCGGCAAGGCCTGGGAAGAAGCCCTGCAGGATGACCGGCTCACCATCACCGTAAACAAAGAATTTCTCGACCTCGATCACCCCATCAAAGAGCAAGATGAAATCGCGCTGATTTCCAAGGGGCTCGGGCGATCTTAGCCGTCGGCCCGACAGACAGCCCGACATATAAATAAGCGCATAGACAGCACGATATCGCCCCCCGTAGAATGCCACCCGTCATTGGGGAGTAGTCGCCCTTCGTTACTCGAAGGGGCTTACGTCAACATACTTGGCCGATCGGTCATGGCGTACGCGGTTCCCGGGATTCGTCAGGAATTCGCCTGGTATTCGCCTGGGCTTGGCAAGACCTTTGACCATGCTGCCTTCGGACTGGCCGGAGAAGCGGCGTGGTCATGCGTCCGTTGTCCGGCCTTGGAGCAATCAACTTGGAAGCCTTCCTCATTTCCACGGGCATCGTCGCCCTCGCCGAAATCGGCGATAAAACGCAACTGCTGGCCTTCATTCTTGCCGCGAAATTTCGCAAACCCTGGCCGATCATCATCGGCATTCTGGTCGCGACGCTCGCGAACCACAGCCTCGCCGGCGCGCTCGGGTCGTTGATCACTTCGTTGATGGAACCGCAGACACTGCGTTGGGTGCTCGGGCTCTCGTTCATTGCCATGGCAATCTGGACGTTGATTCCCGATGAGTTCGACGAGGACGATGCCAAGCTGGCGCGCTTCGGCGTATTCGGTACCACCCTGATCGCGTTTTTCCTCGCCGAAATGGGCGACAAGACCCAAGTGGCGACGGTCGCACTCGCGGCTCAATATCAGTCCATCATCGTCGTCGTCGCGGGAACGACCCTGGGCATGCTGATCGCCAACGTACCGGCGGTGTTATTGGGCGACCGCATCGCCCAGCGCATGCCGGTGCGACTGGTACATGGCATCGCCGCGGGCGTCTTCGCGCTACTCGGCATCGCCACATTGCTAGGGATCGGAGAGCAATTCGGGTTCTGATCCCGTCAACCGCCGTGCTGTCCGGAAGCCGCCTTGCAATATCCCGCAGATCGACTACGTTTATCTAATCATCATGACAATAATCAATGCTGCCCGATCATCATCATCCATAGATCTCGGCGGACATTGCTGCGGAGGAGAACACCATGGCACATCCGGACAGCCGTCCTCGTCTCGAAGATCAGGACCACCTGTTATTGGAAGACAGTGGCCTCCCCTTCGTCGCACCTTGCCGCCGCCTACAGGCAAGTGATCCGTTAGTCTGGTTGGTCTTGGGCTGGCAGGACTTCAAACGCGCGCCCGCCGTGAGTCTTTACTATGGCGGCTTTCTGGTACTTTTGAGCTATCTGTTGGCCCTACTCACCTGGCAACTGGGTGGTTATGTGCTGGTCTTCAGCCTGATGTCGGGGCTGGTTTTCCTGGCCCCGGTGCTTGCCATCGGTCTGTATTCGATCAGTTGCCAGTTGCAGCGTGGCCTCAAACCACAGATCGGCTATTGCCTGCGCGAAGGCCGCCGCCATCTCGGCAGCGAGCTCGTCTACTCGATGGTGCTGCTGATCATTTTTCTGCTCTGGGCGCGGGCCGCAAGCATGGTCCACGTGTTCTTCCCCATGCAGTCCAATCCCGCGCCGGCAGATCTCGCCTTATTCCTCGGCATCGGCACGGCCATCGGTGCGTTGTTCAGCGGCTTGGTGTTCATGGCCAGCGCCTTTTCGTTACCGATGATGCTTGACCGTCAAACCGACACCATCACCGCGGTGCTCACCAGTGTGAATGCCGTGCTGAACAACAAGGCCGCCATGCTGGTCTGGGCGGCGTTGATCGGCATGGCGTTGGCCATCAGCGTAGCAACAGCCTTTATCGGCTTTGCCGTCACCATGCCCGTTCTCGGCTATGCCGCGTGGCACGGCTATCAGGCGACCATACAGGCCGAGGCCTGGCCGCAACACAGCATCCGCAAATAAACGCGCGGGGAAATTCCACACTGGCAGCGCACGATCGTGCGCTGTATTTTTTTGTAGCCGACTTCATCCCACAACAGATTGCCGCTGATTACCTCGTGCTTTAGCATGCGTTCAAGCCAGCGCGTCGCCGCACAGCGACGGCGCCCATCCTCAACAGGACGCACGATGCACACTCACAATCTCTCCGACTGGACCCACGAACATATTTTCGACGCCGGCAATAAAGCGGCGGAACGTGGCACGCGGGCCGTAATGTGGATTACCGCCACGATGATGGTCGTGGAGATCATCGCCGGCTGGTGGTTCAACTCGATGGCGCTGCTGGCCGACGGCTGGCACATGAGTTCCCATGCGGTTGCGATTGGCCTGAGCGCCTTCGCCTATGCGGCGGCGCGCCGTTACGCCCGCGATCCGCGCTTCGCCTTCGGCACCTGGAAGATCGAGGTGCTCGGCGGCTTCGCCAGCGCGATTTTTCTGCTCGGCGTCGCCGCGACGATGGTATTCGCCTCGGTCGAGCGCCTGTTTTCACCGCAACCCATTCATTACCAGGAAGCGCATGATCGTAGCGGCGCTCGGGCTGGTCGTGAACATCGTCTGCGCGATGATTCTCGGCGGCGCGCACGATCATCATGACACGACCACGAACATGGCCATGACACGCATGATCACAATCACGCACCGCATCACGATCTCAACCTGAAATCCGCCTATCTGCATGTGATCGCCGACGCCGCCACCTCGGTGCTCGCCATCATCGCCCTGGCCGGCGGCTGGTTCTACGGCTGGTCTTGGCTGGACCCGATCATGGGTATCGTCGGCGCCACGCTGGTCGGCGCTCTGGGCCAAGAACCTGCTGACCGAGACCGGCAAGGTGCTGCTTGACCGTGAAATGGATCATCCCGTCGTGGCGGAAATCCGTGAAGCGGTTGAAACCGGCTCGGACGCGGGCGAGACCCGCATCACCGATCTGCACGTCTGGCGCGTCGGCAAGGGCGCCTACTCCTGCGCGTTGATCCTGGTCACCCATGACCCGGACCTGACAGCCGAACGCGTGCGCGAACAACTCGCCGTGCATGAAGAAATCGTGCACATGCACGATCGAGATTCAGCGCTGTTGTACCTAACAAGAGACCCCACTAAACCGCTAAACCGTCATGCCCGCGAAAGCGGGCATCCAGGATCACTGGATTACTCGCTACGCTCGCCCTTCGGGCGTTCAACGCGCTGTGCGCTTTTGTCCGGGTCTACGCTGCGCTTCGCCCGGAATGACGGATGCCTTAAGGTGTCCAAGTTATGTAGCCCGGATGTAGGCCGTCAGGCCGGAATCCGGGACAAGCAGTTCCCCGGATTACGCTTCGCTCCATCCGGGCTACGTGTTGTCATGCGCTTATGTAAGCATCGACAGTTGCGATGGATGCGCCTGTAGCCAATAATCGCGCGCAACAACAACTTATAACACCGAGCCGATGCCTCTCTCCTGGGAATGAAATCAAATCCCGCGCCCTCGCCTTTTCCCGTGAATGGGCCGACGCTACGGACGAGGCCTCGGAAGGCAAACCGTTCTGGATCGCCTTCTTCAAAGTTTTCGGCATCACCAACAAGCGCGTCGCCAGCTTCGAACACGCCGTCAAGAAATTCGGCGGCAAACAGCGGCTACATCGACCTGTTCTGGAAGGGCGTGCTGCTCGTGGAACACAAATCGCGCGGCAAAGACCTGGACCGGGCCTTCACGCAGGCGCTGGATTATTTCCCCGGCATCAAGGAACGCGACCTGCCGCGCTATGTGGTCGTCTCGCGACTTCGCCCGCTTCCGGCTGTACGACCTCGAAGACCGGCGACACGAGCACGAATTCGAGCTCGAAGGAGCTGCACAAGAACGTCCGGCTGTTCGGCTTCATCGCCGGCTACCAGACCCGCAGGAGATCGAGCACGCAGAGACCCGGTCAACATCAAGGCCGCCGAGAAGCATGGGCAAGCTGCACGACCATGCTGAAGGCCAGTCGGCTACGACCGGGCACCCGCTGGAAGTGCTGCTGGTGCGGCTGCTGTTCTGCCTGTTCGCCGAAGACACCGGCATCTTCGAACGCCGGCAGGCTTACGCGACTTCATCGAAGCAGCGCACCAGCGAGGACGGCTCCGATCTGGGCCCGCTGCTGGCAAACCTGTTCCAGGTGCTCAACACGCCCGACCGGACAAGCGCCTGAAGAACCTCGACGAGCAACTGGCCGGCCTTCCCCTACGTCAACGGCAAGCTCTTCGAAGAGAACGTTGCCGCTCGGCCAGCTTCGACCTCGGCCATGCGCGAGGCGCTGCTGGACTGCATGCGCGCTCGATTGGAGCCGCATCAGCCCCGGCCATCTTCGGCGCGCTGTTCCAGTCCATCATGGACGACAAGGCGCGGCGCAATCTCGGCGCGCACTACACCAGCGAGGACAACATCCTCAAGCTCATCAAGCCGCTGTTCCTCGACGAGCTGCGGGCCGAGTTCGAGCAAGCGTCAAGCGCAACAGCAAGACAAGCTGTTCGAGTTCCACAAAAAGCTGCGCACGCTCGACCTTCCTCGACCCGGCCTGCGGCTGCGGCAACTTCCTGGTCATCGCCTACCGCGAACTGCGCCTGCTGGAACTGGAAGTGCTGCGCGCGCGCATGCACAAGCACCGGCCAGCAGCGTGCTCGATATCGCACCAGATGATTTTCGTCGACGTCGATCAGTTCCACGGCATCGAGATCGAAGAATTCCCCGCGCAGATCGCCCAAGTGGCGCTGTGGCTGATCGACCATCAGATGAACCTCGAGGCCAGCGAGGAGTTCGGCCAGTACTTCGCGCGCCTCCCGCTCAAGACGAGCTCCGCACATCGTGAACGGCAATGCCTTGCGGCTTGATTGGAACGAGTGTGTCTGCCGGCGGAGCGGTGTCGGTATCTGTTGGGGAATCCGCCGTTTGTGGGCGCGACAATATCATGGACGATACCCAGCGGGAGAGGACACCCGCGCCGTGTTCTCCGGCATCGAAAGGCGCGGGTGTGCTGGATTTCGTCGCCGCTTGGTATGTGAAGGCGGCACGCTACCTGCACACGCCGCCCGTTCGAGACTAAAGCAACCATCAGTACTGTTGCCTTCGTCTCCACGAACTCCATCACCCAGGGCGAACAAGTTGGCGCACTCTGGGGTTGGCTGCTGGCACAGCGGTATACACATCCATTTCGCTCACCGTACCTTTCAGTGGAGCAACGAGGCGCGCGGCAAGGCCGCTGTGCATTGCGTCATCATCGGCTTCGGGCTAACGGATATTCCCGACGAAAACGATATTCGAATACGAAGATATCCAGGGTGAACCGCACGCGGTAAGTAGCTACCAACATCAATCCCTATCTGGTAGATGCGCCCGATGTGGTGCTACCGCGTCGCGTCTAAACCGATTTGCGACGTGCCGGAAATCGGCATTGGCAACAAACCCATCGATGGCGGTAACTATCTCTTCACCACGGCAAGAGAAGGCCGCATTTCTCGCCGTCGAACCCAAAGCCGCAAAGTGGTTCCGCCGCTAGATTGGTGCGTGATGAACTCATCAACGGTTACGAACGCTGGTGCCTGTGGCTAAGGCGACTGCCCTCCCACCGAGTTACGCGCAATGCCTGAGGCACTGAAACGCGTTGAAGCTGTGCAGCGACGTCTCGACTCGCAAGTAAAAGACAACCTACGAGAAAACTTGCCGACACACCGACGCGGTTCCATGTGGAGACGACATACCGACGTCTAGCTTATGTCGTGATTGCCAAAGTATCTTCAGAACGTCGACTCTTCGTTCCCATGGGCTTTGAATTTCCCAACATACGTTAGCGAGCGACCTTCTGTTTATACCTGCACGGACGCCGACCATTTTCCATTTCGGTATTCTCGAAAGCACCATGCACAACGCCTGGGTGCGTTACACCTGTGGGCGACTGGAAAGCCGATATCGTTATTCCGCCAGCATCGTCTATAACAACTTCCCCTGGCCCGATCACTCCAGCGACACGCAACGCCAAGCCATCGAAGCCGCCGCGCAGACTGTGCTGGACGCACGCGCGCAATTCCCCGACGCCTCGCTCGCCGATCTTTACGATCCGCTGAGCATGCCGCCCGTATTGCTCAAGGCCCACCAGAAACTCGACGCCGCCGTGGACAAGGCCTACGGCAAGAGCGGCTTTCAAATCCGACGCCGAGCGCGTCGCCTTCCTGTTCGACCTGTACCGGCAATACACCAGCCTGCTGCCGGCGGACGACAAACCCAAACGCAGCAAGCGCGCGAAATCCAAGTAACGCGGCAGCATGCCCGACCTGCTTGCCAAGCCAGGCGCTGCCGTGCTCGAATGGAGTTAGCCGAATCGGGCCGTCAGCCCGATAAACAAACCGATTGAGAGGCGCCGATCATGACCGCATCCGCCAACGACATCCGCACACGACTCCATGAACTGGCCGATCAACTCCCCGCCGACGCCACCTGGGACGACGTCATCGAGGAGGCACGCTTCCGTCGTGCCGTCGAGGCCGGCATCGCCGCCGCCGACCGTGGCAGCTTCGCCACCGATGCTGAAGTGCGCGAGACCTTTGCGACGTGGGGCGTGAAGATTTGAAGCTGCGCTGGACACGCCCTGCGCTGGCTGATCTGGTCGAGGCCCAAACCTTCATCGCATCGGATGACCCGCAAGCCGCACGTATTGTCGCTCAGCGTGTCTGGGATGCCGCATCGAAACTGCGCGACAATCCTGATATCGGCAGACTAGGCCACGTATCAAGTACGCGCGAATGGGTTGTTACGCGCACGCCCTACCTCATCGTCTATAGAACCAAAAATGATGCTGTGGAAATTCTGCGCGTCTGGCATACGAGACGTGATTGGCGGAATGAGCCCGCCGAGTAATACCGGTGGCATCCAAACGGGAAGTGTTTAATGAAATACAAACAAATCGAAGAAGAGGCGCTGCATTTACCTGAAGAGGAACGGGCGGAGTTTGCCCAGAAACTTTTACTCAGTCTCGACACACCGTCTGAGGGTGAGATTGCGGAGGAATGGCTGGTAGAAGCGCAACGTCGCGCATGCGAACTCGACGCTGGGATTGTTCAACCTATTCCGGCAGACGAGGTGAGGCGCAAAGCCGAGGCCCTTCTGCGGTGAGTTCTGTATTCCACCCGGCCGCAGAGTCTAACAACAGCCAGGGCCACGTAGGTTGCCATCTGATACCGGAGATGTGAAAAAAGACATCGGAGCAATGTCATGGAACAGCGCATTTCCCTCATCACCCTCGGCGTGCGCGATCTACAGAAAAGCGTCGCCTTCTTTGAACGACTCGGTTGGAAACGCTCCGTCAAGGCCGCCGAAGGCGTGGCTTTCTTCCAATGCGGCGGTATCGTCGTGTCTCTGTTTCCATTGACGGATCTCGCCAAGGATGCGGGCGTATCACCCGCACGATCCGGCTTCGGCGGTTTCGCCATCGCCTATAACACGCGCTGTCGTGAAGATGTGGATGCCACACTCGCCGAGGCAGCCGCAGCTGGCGCGCAGATCATCAAGCCTGCACAAGATGCTTTTTGGGGTGGCTACTCGGGTTACTTCCGCGATTTGGATGGGCACCTGTGGGAGGTCGCCTGGAATCCGGGTTTTCCACTCGACGAGCACGGGGCGATTCAGCTTCCGGATTGAATGCGGCGCGGACTGCGCTGGCGGGTTACAACGCGCCGTCGCCTTGCGCCACCTGCGCCGTGCAGTGGCTCAACACCAGTTTGGTGGATTCATAGAGAAGATAAACGGTGCCGCCTGGCGCAAGGCGCTGAGGCCGAGGATCTGCCGCGTGTTGCCGGGAAACACGGCGGCCTCGACATCGCGCAGGGTGCAGGCCACGCCGATGCGCACCAACGCAATGCGGTATACCGGGACAGTGGTGGTGCTGCCGTCGGCGAGCACACCGGAGAGTTCGCGCAGGTAGGTGGCGCCGCCACTCTGTTTCAGCAGCGCCAATGTCACTTCGTTGATGGTCATGTAGCCAGAGCCGGTGTCGACCATGAAATCCACCGGTCCGACGCCGTGAATGTCACCGTCGACGTAATAGGTCGAGGCACCTTTATCGCGCATGGGGATGTGACTGTCGAATTCCGCGGCCACGGCGGCACCATCCACCCATGCGGCCAGTAACACCAACCACCCGACTGCTCGTTGCATACACCCCTCCGCCACAAAGCGTGGCGTCCTCCGCTATGTCTTCGGCGGATAAGGCCGGGGCTTGATGCTCTGCTTTAGAAATGATGTTCTAATACCTGCTGAAAAACACTACACACGTCGTCGCGAGCGTAGCGAAGCCATCTTGTCGTTCACGCGAATCAATACGTTAGGAGATTACTTTGGCGCTATGCGCCTCGCAACGGCGGCCTGTCAGGCGTGAGCAGTCATGTTGACCACCTGACGCCGCGCGCCCCACTGCCCGGGCTGCGCCTCGAACACACCCGCGAGCGGCGTGCCGCAGGTCGCGCAACGACCGTCGGCGGTGAGGTTCCAGTCGCCGAGCACATACCAGTCGCGACCGATCAGCAGTCCACCGCATTTATGACAGTAGGTGCTCTCGCCTTTGGCGTCGTGGACGTTGCCGGTATAGGCATAGCGCACGCCGTTGGCCAAGGCGATCTCCCGCGCGCGCGTCAGAGTTGCAGGCGGGGTGGGCGGTACATCGAGCATTTTCCAGTCCGGGTGGAAGGCGCTGAAATGCAGCGGTACATCCGGGCCGAGGTGTTCGACCACCCATTTGCTCAGGGATTCGATCTCGGTACTGGTATCGTTGTGACCGGGGATCAGCAGTGTGGTCAATTCGAACCACACCTTGGTTTCGTGCTTGAGGTATTCCAGCGTCTCCAGTATCGGCTGCAAGTGCGCGCCGGTCAGTTTCCAATAGAAATCCTCGGTGAATGCCTTCAGGTCGACATTCGCCGCATCCATGTACTGGTAGAATTCCTTGCGCGGTTCAGGGCAGACATATCCCGCCGTGACCGCCACCGTCTTGATGCCGAGCGCACGGCAGGCCTGTGCCACGTCGATGGCGTATTCGTGGAAGATCACCGGGTCGTTATAGGTGAAGGCCACGCTGCGACAGCCGAGTTCGGCGGCGACGCGCGCGATCTTCTCCGGCGAGGCCGCATCCGCCAGGGTGTCGATCTCGCGTGATTTGCTGATGTCCCAGTTCTGACAGAACTTGCAGGCCAGATTGCAGCCGGCGGTGCCGAACGACAGCACCGGCGTACCGGGCAGGAAATGATTCAGCGGCTTTTTTTCTATCGGATCGATGCAATAGCCGCTGGAGCGTCCATACGTCGTCAGCACAATGGCATTGTGCTGGTTGGCGCGCACAAAACACAGACCGCGCTGACCTTCATGCAACTTGCAGAAACGCGGACACAAATCACACTGCACGCGGCCATCGTCGAGGGTGTGCCAATATTTGGTGGGGACCACCGTTGCTGACTTGTCATTTATCATGGTTTGAAACCCTGCTGAACCAACACTCAAAGTATAGTTCGTGATACCGCGTACAAGCGGGCTTGCCCGCTGCAACCCTGTTCACAGCCAGAGGCCGGCAATGCGGCAATGTCGCCCAATTAGGCTCCGGCTATCGGCAGTCATTGGCGGAGCGGGAAAAATGCTTTAGGGGCGGCAGGTGTAGGTCTGCACGTACGCGCCAGCGCAAGCGGCGAATCCTCCGACCAGGCAAACCGAACTATTGGTGGCAAATGGTTGGACACCCGAGCGGCGTCCACGCTCACGCTCAAAACTGCACCTTGGTCCCGCAGTAACGATACGCCACACCGCCATAGTGAAACTGGTCGGACTGGTGATTGTGACGATGATCGGACCGCCAATGATCTCGCCACCACCCTGGATGTCGGCGCACGTGTCGGTGATCGTGAAGATAGTATCCTTGCGCGTCACCTTGCTGATCGTGCATGTCACTTGCGAACTTCCGAAACACGAATTGCGACCGCAATAGTTGACAATCGACGTTATCCGCGTCGACCGGGCAAGCGCAAACGGGCGCGCAGATCTGCTGGCTTCATCACCGTGCGATTCGAAAGTGTGGCCAATTGATGAAGACGCTCCACCATGTCTAGATTGGTCGTTAGCTGCGAACGACTTCTGTCCAGCCAAAGGTTATCTTCAAGGCCAACCCTAACCGCAGGCGCCATTGCAGCGGCCAGTGCGGAGACGGAAATCTGAGCATTACCAATGCCACCAAGTCCCCACAGGGTTCCGGCAGGCAAGGCATGACTGATGGCAGCAATACTCAGCAAATCCGCCTGGGCGCTGGCAATATTGCCGAGCATGATATTGGCGTAAATGGGTGTTTTCAGGCCCAGTTTCTCAACAAGATAGCGTGCATAGTTAGCCATGCCCAAATCAAAAATTTCGAATTCCGGAACAATTCCCCGTTCCAGCATTCTCTGCGCCAAAGCCAGCACCATTTGCGGCTCATTCACACTGGCCTGGCGAGAAAAGTTCAGAGAAGAAACAGTAAGTGAAGCCATGTCCGGCCGGAGATCACCGTCCAGATTCAGCACGTCGGCACGCTGCTCAAGAGTTTTGAAATTACGCCCGGAGCACGACACATTAATAATCAAATCCGGAAAACTCTCACGAATGCCTGCAATTATCTGCGCAAAGACCTCCTTGCGATAAGTCGGGTGCCCATGCTCGTCACGTGCATGCAGATGCACCATTGTTATGCCAAGACGTGTTGCCTCAATAACCTCGCGCACAATTTCGTTGGGTTGCAGCGGAACGTGCGGTGTCATTTCTCGCGTGGGCACCATACCCGTAGGTGCCAAACAGATAATTAAGGGAGGTGACTCGTCTTTTTCGAAGTGATCGTTCAAATCCCTACTCCGTAGTAACCCAGAATATTTTCCTTTAATGACAGTAAACGCACAGCTCTAGTCTACGCGGGGCTTGATGTCGACGACACACCTTACCACGGCTCAGCACTGAGTAAGGATACCGGCGAAATCATTGATTTCAAATGCTGGCCGACCGTGAAAGGTTTGCTTGACCCACATGCGAATCGACCAGCGCGTGCAGCCGAACTGCTCGGCGAGCGCGTTGAACGAACGTCCGGGCCATACAGCTCGACCATTTGTCGCCGGGACTCCGGCGTGTGCCGCTTCCGGGAGTTGCCCATGCTTGACCCATCCGAATGGTAAATCGGTCCTTCATGCAATAATATCCTGGCTCCCATGCGCCTACTCTTCATTAACTACGAATTCCCTCCTGTGGGCGGCGGCGCTTCCTTCGCCTCGATGGCCATGGCCTCTGAGATGGCCAAACTTGGACATCATGTTGGCTTCCTCACGGCCGCCAACCGCCACACAGCCGGCTCCGAGGAAGGAGTCCACGGGATCCAGGTGCACCGGGTGCCCGCGTTTCGCCGCGGCGTGCACGACGCAGGAATGTTGGGAGCGCTGAGCTTTATTAGCGCCGCGGCCATGCGCCTGCCCCAGATCATGCGCCATGGCGACTATGACGCCTGTCACTACTATTTTGGCCTGCCGACGGGACTGCTTTCGCGCCTGCCCGGGCCGCATCGAAACAAACCTTACGTGATCTCACTGCGAGGTTCCGACGTGCCCGGCTATGAGCCGGCGCTGGCGCTCTGGCACAAGATCCTCCTGCCGGTGACTCGGCGCATCTGGAGCGGCGCCCATCGGGTTGTCGCCAACAGCGACGATTTGCGCAAGCTCGCGCTGGCCACGGCGCCCGCACAAGCCATTGACGTCATCCACAACGGTATCGATGTCGTTGGCAGCCCGCGTCCGGCGCGCCAGCCGCACGATGGCGTGCGCATCCTGACGGTCAGCCGTTTGATCGAACGCAAGGGGATCGACACGCTGATCGAAGCGGTGGCTGCCCTCCGAAGCGAATCCATCTCGCTCGACATTGCGGGCGAGGGTCCATGGCGCGCCCAACTGGAGCAACTGGCACACAGCCAGGGCATTGGCGATCGCGTGCGCTTCCATGGGTTCGTCGAGCACGAGCGGCTCGCGAGCTTGTACTCGCAGTCGGACATTTTTGTCCTGTCCTCGCGCGCCGAATCCTGCAGCATGGCGCTGCTCGAAGCGATGGGTGCAGGACTTGCGATCATCGCCACGCGGGCCGGCGGCACGCCGGAGCTGATCGAGCACGAGCGTTGCGGCCTGCTGACACGCACCGGCGATCCGGCGGAGCTTGCGGCCGCGATCTCCCAACTAGTGCGCGATCCCCGACGCCGGGCGACCTTCGCTGCGGCGAGCCTGCAGCGCGCCAACGAACAATTCTCATGGCATCGCGCCGCGCAGCGCTACGAGGCGATTTTCCAGGACGCCGTCGAGCGGTCCGCGGGCAGGCGGCCCACATGAAGGCAGCCGATCAGTTCCATGTCTACACACGGCTGCTCTTGGCATGGCGCTCCCAATGGTGGTCGGCTGCGCGTATCCACGCTTACCAGGAATCCGCACTGGTGCGGATCCTGCGCCACGCTACGACCAACGTTCCTTACTACCGGGATTTAGGGATAGATCCGCGCTCGATCCGCGGACGCGCGGACTTGCAGCGCTTTCCGCTCCTGACCAAACGCGACATTCAAAACGCCGGCGATGCCCTGCTCGCCGAAGGACTGGATCGTTCCCGTCTGTTCAGCTCGCGCACCTCGGGCAGCACCGGTGAGCCCACCACCACTTACTTCGACCGCTCCACTTGGCTGTTAAGCAAGTACGTGCTCAAGATGCGGCGGATGGCGGCGACCGGTGGCACCGGGCTGGGGCAGCGAGTGCTCGTGGTCAGCGAACAACCGGCCGAGGCACTTGACGCCGCGAAGCGTTCCGCGCCATCCGGGCTCGGCGTGCTCTTTCAACAGCGGCTGGTATCGATCCACCGCCCCGTTGATGAGCATCTGATCGAGCTGCAGCGTTTCCGTCCGCACGTCATTTACGCCTTTCCTTCGTACCTGCTGGACTTGGTCGCTGCCGCCGAACAACAGGCGATTAGGCTGCCGCGCGTAGGGGCGCTTTACACCAGTTCCGAAGTGCTCACGAGCGGCGCGCGGACGCGCATCGAGCAGGCCTTCGGCGGCCGTTTGTACGACATCTACGGCAGTACCGAAATGAAGGAAGTAGCCTGGCAATGCAAGCACGGCAGCTACCACCTCAATTTCGAAAGTACCTATATGGAGACTCCAGCCACAGCCCGCGCGGACCCCTGGTCCTCACCACGCTGGTCAACACCGCGATGCCGCTGATCCGCTTCGCCATCGGCGATCAGGCAAGCTTCGACAGCGAACCCTGCGCGTGTGGGCGCCGCTCGCCTTGTTTGTCCCAGATCGATGGTCGCGAAGGCGATGTCATCACGCTGCCGAGCGGAAAACGCCTGTCGCCTTACCTGCTGACCACAGTCATCGAGGCGGACCCCTCCATCCTGCAATACCGGATCGTGCAAACCACGCCATCGGCGTTTCGGATCGACGTCGTGCGCAGGCACAGTAGGGTATCGCAGCGGCCCGATGCCGAGCTTTGCCGGGAACTGCTGAAGTTTGCCGCGGAGGCCAACTTCAGCGTGCGCGAAGTCGATGTGCTCGAGCGCCCTGCCAACGGCAAACGTTCGGTGTTTGTGCGTGCCGGGACTGGCAGCATGAGCCCAAGGACCGCGACATGTGTGGCATAGCGGGTATCTGGCATCGCGACGGCGCTAATGTCGAGCGCAGCGTCGTGGAGTCGATGACCGATGCCATCGCGCATCGTGGACCCGACGGCTCGGGCATCCATGTGCGTGGCTCGATCGGCCTCGGACACCGCCGACTTAAAATCATCGATCTGTCGTCCGCCTCGGCGCAGCCGATGTGGCTGCCCGATCAGTCGCTGTGCATCGTCTACAACGGCGAGATCCACAATTACCTGGAGATCGGCGCCGAGCTGCGTTCGGAGGGCGTGAACTTGCGCACCTCGAGCGATACCGAGGTGATGTTATGGGCTTATCGCCTGTGGGGGCTGGAATGCTTCGAGCGCTTCAATGGCATGTGGGCCGCGGCCTTCTGGCATCCTGCGCAATCACGGCTGGTGCTCGCGCGGGATCGCTTCGGCATCAAGCCGTTGGTGTATTCCGTCCGCGGTCCGCGCGTGGCTTTCGCCTCCGAGCCCAAAGCGCTGCTCGCTGCCTTTCCCGAGGAACGGCGAGCGAACCGGCAGATGGTGCGCGATTTCGTCTGCGGCGCCGTGCCCGACGCGGACGACCACACTTTTTTCGAGAACGTCCACTCGGTCAATCCGGGCGAGACCCTGACTTTTGAGCCCGAACGGCAACACCGCCGCCGCTATTGGACGTTCGAACCCGGGACTGAGGCCACGCGGCCCGATGCCGCCGAGCAATTGCGTGAGCTGCTGGAGGATTCCGTGCGCTTGCGCCTGCGCAGCGATGTGCCGGTCGGCGTCGCGCTGAGTGGCGGGCTCATTCGAGCGCCGTGGCGCGGATTGCGGCCGGCGCTCTATCCTCTCCGCTCAGCTGCTTCTCGCTGCGCTACGCGGACAATCCAGCACTCGACGAGAGCCACTATGCCGCCATGGTCGCGGATGATCCGTCCCGCTACCACATGCATTGGATCACACCAGGTCCGCAGCATCTGTTGACGACGACGGCTGCCATTGTGTGGCACCACGATGCACCAACACCCATTCGCGGTCGCTATCCGCAATGGCACGTGCTGCAAGAGGCGGCGAAGCACGTCACCGTCGTGCTCGACGGACAGGGCGCCGATGAGTTGCTCGGCGGATATCCTCGCTTTGTACTGCCGTTCGCACTCGACCGGCTGAACCCGCGTCTGGCGCAAGCGCGCCCCAGCACATTTGTTGCACGAACTGATTCAGCTTGGACGCACCTCTACTGGGGTGCACCGCCTGCTGCCGCGTTTGATCCTCGGCGCACTCACCGCAAGTGCGCGACGCAATCGAAAATCGCGCATGCTTGCGAATAGGGGTGCCGATTCGCGCCGCACCGTGAGTACTAACGCAGCTCCGCACGCGCTGTATCGTTTCATCGGCGAGTGGACTGAGCCGCAGGAACGGCCCTACCGCAGCCGTCTGAACAATTCACTCTGGGCAGAACTGCAGCATGCCGGCCTGCCAGAGATTCGTGCATGCCGAAGACGCCATCAGCATGGCCTTCTCCCTCGAATCGCGTCTACCGTTCCTCGATCACCGCATCGTCGAGCTGTGTTTCTCACTGCCCTTCGACGCAAAGATCGGCGCCGGCTGGACCAAGCTGCTGTTGCGCGAAGCGATGACGAACACCTTGCCAGCACCCGTGCTCTGGCGGCGGCGCAAGCTGGGATTTCCAGGTGACTACGCCTCACTCCTCGGTGGACCGCAAGGCCTCACCGTCGTCCGCGATCTCTTGCTCGATACGCGCACACTGGAGCGCGGATGTCTGGATCGCGCGTGGTTGTTGCAAACCCTGGGGCGCTCCGAGTCTAGCGCGCGACATTGGGTGAGAACCCATCTGCTGGAAACGTGGAGCCTGATAACGCTCGAGCTGTGGCACCGATTGTTCCTCGATGACGATAGGAGTCTGGTGCGATGCCCAGCGCCTTCAGCCGCTTAGCCGATCTACTGGAGCAGCGCGGCAAGCACGCTGCCAAGACGCTTTACCGCGGCCCTGTGATCGCTGCTGCCCGCGTGTGGAGAAGCACGCTGTTGAGTGAAACCTGCTGCATAGGCATCACCGGCAGCGCCGGCAAGACGACGACGAAGGATTTGCTGCATGCCATCATTGCCAGTCATGCACGTTGCGTGAAGAGTCACGACTCCAACAATCAGCTCTACAGCATTGCCCGCACGCTTATCGGTACGGGCACATCGGCCCGCTATGTCGTGCAGGAGCTGGGGGCAAGCCATCCAGGCGGATTCGACCCCATGCTGGCGCTGTTGCAACCGCGTGTTGGCGTAGTGACAAACATCGGCACCGATCACATCAAGGAATTCCGTACGCCCGATGCCGTGGCTTGCGAGAAGCGCAAACTGATCGAAGCCCTACCGGCGAACGGCATTGCCATTCTCAACGCGGATGACGAGCGCGTGCTGGCCATGGCGCGCAGCTGCAAGGGGCAAGTCGTCACATTCGGTACACAACCGGATGCTGATCTACGTGGCGAGGCGTTGACCTCCTCATGGCCGCAACCTTTGTCGCTCCGGGTGCAGTGGCGCGGTGCGACGGCTGAGGTAGCCACACGCCTGCACGGTCGTCATCAGTCCACTGCCGTCATGGGAGCGATTGCCACCGCTTGCGCCCTTGGAGTCCCGCTCGAGCAGGCCGCCGCTGCTGTAGGAGGAATCGATCCGCTGCTCGGACGCATGAGCCTGTATACGACCGCAAACGGCATTCACTTTGTTCGCGACGACTGGAAAGCGCCGGTATGGTCGATGCCGTTGAGCCTGGAATTCCTGGCCGATGCGGATGCGCCGCGGAAGTTCCTCGTGCTGGGTACGCTGTCGGACAAGCTTGGCAACGATCGGCGATTTTACTGCGTGCAGTCGAAGCGGCACTCGCCGTGGCACACTGTGTTGTACTGGTAGGCGACCGCGGTGCTTCAATCGCACGACGGCTGGCTGCTTCGGACGGTGGGGGCCGGGTGCATGGCTTTGACGATATACGCACGGCCTCGACATGGCTGCGCGAATTCCTCGCCCCAGGCGACCTCGTGCTGCTCAAGGGCTCCAATCGCGCCGATCACCTGGCGCGCCTGGCACTGGCATTCGACGCGGACGTGCGCTGCTGGAGACGCCGCTGTGGACGCTTGGAATTCTGCGACAATTGCCGCCTGTTGGGCGAACCGGCCATTGAGGTGAGATCGCAATGACACCAAAGACGACGAACGAACGCGGAGTCCTGCAGCGCTTCATCGGACGCCTTAAACACGGGCTGGTCATACAGGAGATCCTTGACCGGCTGATGCGCCGCGGGCTTGTTCTCTATCCGTATCTGGTCACCGCCGAGCGCAGCGCCGACGCGGGCCAGCCCCCGGATTCACCCTATGTGGTCAGGGAATTGCAACCTCAGGATGCGGCGGAGATTGCGCGCATCACCGTTCGTCAGGTTTCCGAAACCTCGATCATCAATGACCTCACCCGAGCCCGTTGCTACGGCATCTTTGATGGGAGCCGGCTGGCCGGATATACGTGGGTATCGACACGGCTACTGCCCGTGCCGGCATCGAGGGGCGTGGCACTGTACGAGCTGAATTCCGACGAGGCCTACCTTTACGATATGTTCATCAGTCCTGATTTTCGCGGTGGCCGCCTTGCACCACTGCTGCGCACGCATGTGCTTGCGCAGCTCGTCAAGGAGGGCCGCACCCAGTGTTACAGCATTACCCTGCTCTTTAACCGTTCTTCGCGACGCTTCAAGGCGCGCTTTGGCGCTCGCGAGGTGGAGTTTCGCCTGTACATGCATCTGCGTGCCGGTGGTTTGAAAGGCGTGGACCTGCGGCTCTG
This sequence comes from uncultured Gammaproteobacteria bacterium, assembly GCA_963696465.1. GTDB lineage: Bacteria > Pseudomonadota > Gammaproteobacteria > Thiohalobacterales > Thiohalobacteraceae > JAHJQQ01. The sequence goes on from CAVOKC010000001.1 coordinate 61,149, forward strand.
GCGGCGGCGTCCACACCTGAGGACCCGGCTGGTGCAGAAGGTGGCTGCCTACAGGAAGGGTACAAGTGGCGGGTGAGCAGTTCCGTGTCGTAGATGATCTGAGCACGCTTTCCACTGTGCATTGGAAAGTCGTGACTCAGGGCGAGCCGGCCCTACGGCTCGAAGTGCTCAGATCTTTGGTCGAGCAGCAGACTCGCCCGCTTCCCATGAAAATTTTTCTGTTAGAGGACGTGCAAGGGATCGCTGCGGCCGGGCTCTGCCGGGAGATCGTGCAGGCCGCTGATTACAGCCCGCTCGATGGACTGATGTTTGGCCGCTTACGCAAGCTCTGCAACTCGATGCACCTGAGTGCGAAGCCCTATCTCTCATTCCATCTGCCACTCGGTGGCACAGCTGCACTCTGCGTCCGTGCGGCGTCACCGCAGGACCAGCATCGCTGGCTCACTGCCCTGATGGACGGTATAGAGGGCTACGCCTCGCAGCGCGGCCTGGGAACTGCATTCATGCGCATCGAGAAACAAACTTCGGAACATGCGGTTCTGCGTGAGCGCGGCTATCTTGAGACTGAATCGCTGCCCACGACGGTACTCGTCATCGAGTGGCAGGACATCGACGGCTATGTCGCGCATCTGCGCCGCTCCAGCAGCAACGCCGCACAGACCGTTCGTTCTGAACGGACCCGCGCGCGCAAACAAGGTGTCACCATTCGCCCGGTCCCGGCCGACGAGACGAATGTAATGGCACTTTACCGCCTCGCGCGCAGTCACTACCTACACAAAAATGGCGCCGAGCCTGCCTACACGCCAGATTTCTTCCTGCGACTCGCAGCAGCGCTGGGCGAAGACCTGTTGATCTTCGAGGCGCAGCGCAATGGCTCGCGCACCGCGATGATCGGCCTCGTGCGCTCGGGCGAGCTGGCGTGGGCGGCTTGGCTGGGCTTCGAATCCAACGATCGGCCGGACGACTTCACCTACTTCAACCTGGCCTACTACGCGCTCGCGGAATATGCGCCCACGGCCGGCATACGCAAGCTGCTGTATGGAAATACCACCTATGATGCGAAGTCACGGCGTGGCTGCCGTATCAGTCCATGCACATTATTCTATCGACCGCACAGCCAGCTCATGCGTTCAGTAGTGCATCACTTCTTTAGAATCCATCGCGCCTGGCACCGGCGGAAAAGCGCGTGAAAATACTGATCACCAATTGCACGCGCAACTCCGGGCTTTCGGTGTTGCGGGCATTGAACCGGAGCGGCTGGGCGGTCACCGGCGCCGACGATCGGCTGCTGCCACTGGGATTACGCTCCCGCTTCAGCGCGGCGCCTTATCACCGACTGCCCGCGGAAGACTCGCCGTCATTCGCTCAAGCCCTGCTTGAGCTCATCGATAAAGTGCGGCCTGAGGTGCTCCTGCCGACGCGTGGCATCGAGAGTGCCTGCCATGCGCGCGACATGATTGCTCAACGCGTCCGATCACTGCTTCCCAGCATCGAATCCTTCGCAGCGCTGAACGATAAGGCCACTCTGCTTACAGAGTGCGCGAGCCTCGGCATTGCGATACCGCGGGTTTTTAGTTTGGAGGACGCGGTCTCGACATTGCGCGCCGAACCCAACACCCTGCTGGTCGTCAAACCCCGGCGTGACGTCGGCGGCGGCCAGGGCGTCCACTTCGTCCAGACTACCGCTGATCTGAAGAATGCTTATGCCAACATAGGCGCGCAGTATGGCGGTGCCCTGATCACCGACTATATTCCAGGTCCTGTCGACAACCTGCGGTCATTGCATCTGCTCTTCGATGTGGAAAGCCGGTTGATCGCTTTCTTCGTGCACTGCAAGCTCCGTGTGTGGCCTGCAAAGGTGGGTGTCACGGTCTGCGCTGTGAGTACGCATGAAGTCGAGCTGGTGCGCGCTCTGCTGCCACTATTCGAGCGGCTGCGCTGGCAAGGCCCGGCGGAAGCCGAACTCAAGATCGACGAGCGTGACGGGATTGCGCGGGTGCTCGAGATCAATCCGCGCTTCTCGGGCTCCATCCACTTTCCGATCGCCAGCGGCGTCGACTTCGCGACGAGCCTATGCCCGCGCGGCCCTGGGTGAACGCCTGGAATCCTCACTCGACCCCCACTATCGCGCGGGTGTTGGCTACGTCGATCGCGGCCCTTGGCTCGCCGCGGCGCTGCAGGAATTGCGGCAGGAAAAGGGCCGGGTCGCGACATTGCGCCGGTTGCGCCAGGAACTGCGGGCGCCGCAGGTGCCTTCGGTGCATAGCTTTGGCGATCCGGGCCCCCTGTTGGGGAAGGCATTGATGCTGCTGCCTTCTTTCGCCATGCGGCCGCGCAATGCTTAGGCGCGCGCTGCACCTTTCGCGAATGCTCCGCGCCGAGCGGCGTGAGCCGGAAGGGTTGCGGCTAGATCAGAACAATGCTCTGCGCGAGCTGGTGCGACATGCTTTCTTGCACGTGCCGTTCTACCGGGCGCTTTACGCCCACCACGGCGTGGACGTGGACGCCTTCCGCGGGCTCGAGGATCTCTCCCGTCTTCCCATCGTTGACAAACGATCACTGCGCGCCGCCGGCGAGCAAGTACTGGCGGAAGATCGTCCGCCGCACCTCGTGCCGATCCTTACTTCGGGATCCACCGGAGAGCCTTACCAGTTCTGCATCGACCGGCACCACGATCAGTGGCGCAAGGCTCAGTATCTGCGGCCTTATTTGAGCAATGGCCGGGGCCTGCATCACAAGGTGCTGCGGCTGACGGCATTTCCCTCCAGTCGCAGGCCCTGGTTCTCCTCACTCGGCCTGCTGCGCGAATGGCAGCTCGATTGTGCGGCCGAGCCGCAGCGCATTCTGGCGCGCTGGCGGGAGCTCAGGCCGTCGGTTCTGCAGGGTTATCCTTCGAGCCTGCTCGCCTTTGCGCACCATTGCTTGGAGCAGGGAGCGCGTCTCGATCCGGCGCCGCGCCTGGTGTTCACCGACTCGGAAATGCTCAGGCCCGATGTCCGCGACGTTTTGGAGCGCGCGTTTGGCACAGCCCCGATCGATATCTTCGGTACCTACGAGACCGACAACATCGCCTATCAATGTGCCGAGCGCGGCGGCTACCACGTGGCGCTCGACAGCGTGGTACTGGAAATCGTGCGCGACGGACAGGCAGTGCCTGCGGGAGAAGAAGGCGAGCTCGTCGCCACGGTGTTGACCAATCCCACGCATCCTTTCATCCGCTATCGCCTGGGGGACATTGGCCGCTTCGCCACGACGGGTTGCCGCTGTGGCCGTACGTTTCCCCTGCTGGAAGTCATCAACGGCCGCGCTGACGACATGATCGAGCTCGCTGACGGAACGCGGCGCACGCCGCTGAACGTTCTGGGTCGGCTCGACGGCTTTGCGCCGCTGGTGCGCCACTATCAGCTGCATCAGCTCGCCGTGGACCGCTTCGAGCTCTGGATCGTTCCCTCGCCGGACTACACCCCGGAAATGGCTGGCCAAATATTGCGGGCGCTTGAGGATCCATTGCAGCACGCGGCGATCACGCTCAGGGTAGTGGACGCCGTTCCGCGCGACCCTTCCGGAAAACTACGCTCATTCATCTGCGCGATGAAGGCTCGGACCCGTGCATAGCGAGCGCCGTATCCTCCGCAACACCGTCCTGCTCGGCGGCAGCGAAGCGCTGGGCCAGCTGGCGAACCTACTGTTCGTGGCGGCACTGGCGCGCGCCTTTGGCAGTGAGATGCTGGGGCACTACTCACTCGGAATGGCGGTAGGCGCGGTCGCATCTTTATTTGTCGGCCTGGGCACGCAAAGTTTGCTTATCCGCGACCTGAGTCGAAATGCCCCGCTGATGGCGGACCGGCTGGGCGTCCTCATCCCCGTGCAATGTATTCTGGCCGTGGTGGCCTGGCTGGCTGCGACCGCCGTCGGCACTTTGCTGTCCAGTGGGATTGCCGCGGTCGGCATCATCATGAGTGTCTGCGCCTATCAGATCCTCTGGCGTAGCAGTGGTTTGCTGTACGTGCCGTTCCGCGCAGCCGAGTCCATGCACGTACCCGCGGCCGCCGAGCTTGGCCATCGACTTTTCATACTCGCCTTCGGGCTGGCAATGCTGCTGCTCGGCGCCACCCCCGGGGCCACTCTGATCGTGCTGCCGTTGAGCGCGTTGGGCCTGGCCGCCTTCGGCTGGTGGCGCATGTCGCTGCGTTTCGGGCGGCCGGCGCTGCGGTTTGCTCCCGCCGAGGCGTTGGGATTGTTCCGATCCGCATCGCCTTTTTTTGACGTGCTGCTTTTGGGCGTGCTCTATACGCGAGGCGGTATCGTCATGCTCGGCGCGTTGCGGGACGAGGTTGAAGTGGGACTTTACGCTGTGGCTGATCGCACTCTGATCGCCCCGCTACTGCTTCCCAACATGCTCAATGCCGCGGTCTACCCCGCGTTGTCGCGCCTTCAGCATACGGCACCGGACCAGGCAGCGCGCTTGGCGCGTCGCAGTATGGTACTGATGCTGGCCGGGAGTGTGCCATTGGCCGCGCTGCTGTACGCGTTCGCGCCCCAACTCATCCGGCTGCTGTTCGGTGACGAGTATCTCGTTGCAGTACCTGCGCTGCAGCTGCTCGCATGGACGGTGCCCATACGCGGGATTGCGCTGCTGCTTGGCTCGCAGCTGGCGGCAATGAATCGACAAAAGGAAATGGCCCGGGCACGGCTGATCGGCCTGGTGTCGTTTGGCGTTCTCAGTTATTTGCTGATTGCTCACCAGGGGTTCACGGGCCTGGCCGTGGCGGTGCTGAGCTGTGAAATCCTTCAGGCCATTCTTTACGCGGCGCTGATCCGATCAAGAAGCCGCGTTAATCCGTAGACGCCTTCGCTAGTTGGCGCTGGCACGCCCTTGGGTTTGAAGGCGCGCAGATCCTGTTCGTCCATGTCATACGGATGGATTTCGCAATACACACCGATCTCGCGCACGCGGCGCGCGATCAGCTGGGTGTACTGCGAACCGAAGTCGAGGATCAGGATGCGATGGGCGTGAATGTCGGCGTGTGGGTTCAAGATAATGGGTTCGTTACGTTATTGGCAAAATTTAGATAGACACTTGTAGGAGCGGGCTTTGCCCGCGAACAGTTCAGAGCGGTATTGGTTCGCGGGCAGTGCCCCAGGGCTGTCGCTCGACGCAAGCGCCTCACCTTCAGCCCGCTCCTACGACGCAGCGACGATGCGACTTGATTTTCACCAACAACGGTGCCATTTAATACCTATCGCATCTCGCAGGCGCACACCATGCACAACATCCGCCCACCGGCCGTCGCCGGCATGTTCTATCCCGCCGATGCCGCCGAACTGCAAGCGCAGGTGAACGACTATCTGCGCCATCCATCGGCTGAAGGCATGCGACCCAAGGCCTTGATCGTGCCGCATGCAGGCTATGTCTATTCCGGGCCGATTGCGGCGAGCGCCTACGCGCGGTTGCGGCCGCTGCGCGAGCAGATCACCCGCGTAATTCTGCTGGGGCCGGCGCACCGCGTCGCCTTTCGCGGCCTCGCCGCCAGCAGTGCCTACGCCTTTCGCACGCCGCTAGGCGACATCCCCTTGGACACCGCCATGCTCGCTAAGCTGAGTGTTTTGCCGCAAGTGCGTACATTCGACGAGGCACATGCGCTGGAACACAGTCTGGAAGTGCAATTGCCGTTTCTGCAAATGCTCTTGAATGCCTTCATGCTGGTGCCACTGGTGGTCGGCGACGCCAGCTATGCCGATGTCGCCGAAGTGCTGGAACAGGCTTGGGGGGGGCCGGAAACCCTCATCGTCATCAGTTCCGACCTCAGTCATTACCACGATTACGCCACCGCGGAACGGATGGACGCCGCCACCTCACGCGCCATCAAAGCGCTGCAACCAGAGCGCATCGACTTTGATCACGCCTGTGGGCGGACGCCCGTGGGTGGCCTGCTGACCGCCGCACGCGCACACGGTTTACAGGCGGAGATTGTCGACCTGCGCAACTCTGGCGATACCGCCGGCCCACGCGATCAGGTGGTCGGATACGGTGCTTATGTGCTCCACTGAGACGACGCTGGATAACAACAGCCGCCAGCTCCTGCTGCATGTCGCACACGACTCGATCGCGCATGGACTGCAACACGGGAAACCCTCACTGATCGATGCACGCGATTATCCGGAGGCCTTGCGCATGCCCCGCGCGACCTTCGTCACCCTACAGGAAGACGGCGAACTGCGTGGCTGCATCGGCACACTGGAAGCGCACCAGGCGCTGGTGAAAGATATCGCGGACAACGCCTTCAACGCCGCGTTCCGCGACCCGCGTTTCGCACCGCTGCGTGCCGATGAATTGTCGCGATTGGACATTCATATTTCAGTGCTCAGCCCGCCGCTACCGATGACGTTTCGCGATGAAGCCGACCTGCTCGCCCAACTCCGCCCAGGTATCGATGGCCTGATCCTCACCGCACCCGGCCATCGCGGAACATTTCTGCCGTCGGTGTGGGACTCGTTGCCGCGCGCCGAGGAATTCCTCCGCCACCTCAAACGCAAAGCGGGTCTGCCTGCGGATTACTGGTCGTCGGAACTTCGGATGCAGCGTTACACCACTGAAGCGTTTTAGAGCTGCCGTCTATACGGCCAGCCATCTGCAAACTCGTGAATTTACCCATCCGTGTCTGTCTACACGCTGACTGCCGACTGCTGGGAATGGTTGTTTATGGCCGTACTGCTTTACTCGCCACCGGCACCCGGCACCGGAATATTATCGAGTACCGAGACGAACGACTCAGGCAGCTCGCCGCGTTCGCGTAATTCAAGCGCCACGTTGCGGATATGCACCGCCTCCCAGCGGGCAGGGAACCCGCCCATCACTTGGGCGATGCCGATGACCTCCAGCATCTCTGCGGGGGCGACATCGCTCTTGGTCAACAATTCATGCGTGTGCAGGCGCACCAGCCGCTGTTTGCGCACGACCAAGCTCATCAGCAAGGCAATGAGATTATAAAATCTCAGATTGGCGATACGGTTCTTGGACAAGCGTGGCCAATCCGCGTAACGCTGCCAATGTTTGGTATAGGCCTCAAATAGCAGATAGGTGTCATCGTTGGCCTGGGCACGGACGTAGAGCGCAATGGCCTGAACGGTATTGATGACAGCCTCCGGGGCCTTGGCACGGATCGCCCCTTCGATGTGGGTCAATGCGCAGACTTCGCAACCATCCGCAATCGCCGCGCTGTAGATCAGTATTTCGCTCAGATGTCGTTCCGTCGAGAACACACCACGCGACACCAGCAGGCGCGACATATCCAGAAGTGCGTCGCCAATCTCCACGCCTTTGCTGGCAAGCTTGGCGTTCTCCGGATTTGTCTGCATACCTTCTTCGACATATTCCTGCAGCGCCATCAGCAGTGAATTTGCGCCGCTGGCGATGCTGTGAGCATCATGCAGATCCAATTTCCCGTAAGGGTATTCGTTAGCCATATCAGAGTTCCTTTACCTGAAAAATTAATCCGTCACGCGGCTGCACAGTATATACACCACGGTCGGTATGGACTGGCCAGGCAACCACATCGGAGCAATTTACCTTATGCACATCACACGCAAGGAATACGCCACCGCAGCAGCCCTCGTGGAATCAGCTTTCGCTCGCGTAAAAAGCCGCCGCCATGTCCAGAATTGGGCAGTGTCGCCAGCCACACGAGAGTTTATGCACCCTGTTCGAACGTGAGGCTGGCATGTGACCGCCCTATGTCGCCGCCATGATATCAACAGCGTTTGCGTCTCTTGGTGAGGTTGGCTGGGTGTTTAGCTGGCACCAAGGAACGTACCGAGCTATCAACTGCCGCAGATCGCCATACCCCCGTAAACAGCCCTACAAGCAGCCGAAATGACGATATAGGAGCTTCGATACCTAGACGGCAACACGGAGGTGAATAATGCGCGGGAAAGGTAGCGGAAATTCCGCGCCATCCCCAGAGAGACCGCTTACCGATAGGATTCGGACACAAAGGATGCTAGCGGGTAACGCTGATTTCGGCGATGAGCAGACCTTGCGGCTAACCGATCAATGGGGCTGTGGGTAGCCCCCCCGAGATCGGTCCATAGCTGAAGTTCAACCTAACTCAATAGAATATTTCAGTCTGGTTGCGCCCATTCTCTCTAGCCTGCTGAATTTTATTTCAGCGTCCATTTATTACTGGTAATCGACCATTAGATTGGGCTGGCGCGACTAGAGTTGCCTACACGATCTGGTGCGCTAACTGTATGAACGGCAGAAATCCAATCTCAACCATGAGCAATAACTGCAATCATGTACTCGACGCTGACAGCATTACTCACACCGCCCCACCGAACCCGGTTTGCAGGTATGGCCGTCGGTCCAGATCGCATTATCGAAACGCGTTTCTGCTAACACCGCACCTTCCAAACGCGCCTCACGCAAATCGGCGTAAGAAAGATCGGCACCGGCCAGACGCGTACCGCGCAGGTCCGCCGCGCGCAGTCCTATGCCGGTCATACGTGCATTACTGAGATCGGCGCGACGCAGATCAGCGGCATTCAAAAACGTGTAGGCGAGGTCGCTGCCGATTAGATTCGCGCCGACCAGACGCGCGCCGGTGAGGTCCATATTGCGTACTTGGGCGCCGCGTAGATTGGCCTGTTCGGCTGCGAGTCCCGGCATTTTGCAGTTGTTCCAATTCACCTGTGGTGCGGCCAGCGCGCTGCAGTCGGGACGCGTCTCGGGCGCATCCGGCGTGAATACGACGAAGACTATTGCCAGCAGACCAATGATGGCCAAGGCTATCTTGCATTGACGTCCACACGGACTGTCATCGATGGCCGGGGCGATGTCTGCAACCCGCCGGCGTACATCACGCTGATGCACAATATCGGCAGTTTCTGCCTGACGACGATCAACCCCCTCGCGTCGCTCGCCACTGTCCGCGCGCATGCGTTCACTGCCGCGCCGACGCTCATTATGACGGCGTTCATCGGCGCGGATACGCGCCTCCTGCAAACGCTGGCGCCCTTCTTCTGTGTCGACGTCCTTCATGACATCCGGGATCAAGTGCGGCAATTCGCGCACTGCCGTCCAGTTTTCGCGATCAAGACTCAATTCGTCATCGGCGCGGATCCGCCCAAGCAGAATATTCTGGCTGATTTGCGCCTGCGGGAAGGGGCCGCGCACACAGCCATTCCGGCGCGTACACCACAGATGTTCCTGGATTTCGGTCATTACCACTCCTCGTTCGCTTTGCCCCATGCGCCATTTGCGGTACAAAGGCACTATGGCTATCACTACACCGCCGACCGGACCACGCTTACCACTCACCGCCACGCCACCCGTGACGCGCAGCGAACCGCTGTCGACCTGGCGCGTCGGTCAGATATTGGCGGCCACCGTGGTCGCCAACCCACAACCGGGTGTTGCCGACCTTCGGATCGGCAGCCTGCTGGTCAAGGCCCAGACCGGCGGTCTGACCCTGACGCCAGGCCAGAACCTGCGTCTGGAGGTCGCCAGTCTCAAGGAAATGCCGGTCCTGAAACTGCTCGGCTTGATGCAACAAAATCCTCTACAGCAGGTGCTGCGCGATGTCTTGCCGCGACAGCAACCGCTGCCACTGTTATTCACGGCCCTGGCGCGTTTCATCATGCCGACGCCAACAACGATCAGCGACAACGACTCAACGCAGCCAGAACCTACCACCCGAAGTCTTCACGCTGGCGCGTAACCTGCTGGACAATCTGCCGAGCACCGCGCGCGCATCGACCGCCGACGGTTTACGCCAAGCGATCCGCGACAGCGGCCTGTTTCTCGAATCCAAGCTCGCGCAAGCGGCCGCGCAACCCGCCACGACCAACGTCAGGCCCGATGAACTGGCGCGCGACTTCAAAGCCAACCTGCTGCGATTGGTTCAGGTAATACGCGATAACGTTGCAAATTCCGCGCCCGCAGGTACACGCGCGAATCCTCTGCTGAACACCGGCACCACTGCCGCACCGGCCGCACCGGCCACACCGGCCAGACCTGCCACAGCTGCCCTTCCGCTGCCGGCGGCATTGGCGGCCGCCTTGGCGTCAGCCGCCCCCGCAGCGGCGGCGACGACGCGTTTACCACCCGGTGCCCTGCTCGATCCCGGCGCACCGTTGCAACGTGGCCAACCGCCACAGCCGCCGGCACTGTTGGCACAACTCATCAAAGGCCAGGAACTGGTACTGACACAAACGGAGTTGCAACGCTTCGCGGAGGGCGCATTGGCCCGCGTACAATTACACCAACTGTCTTCCTTACCGCAGGAACGCATGCCGATGCCGGAATGGCTGATCGAACTGCCTTTGCGCCGCGACGGCGAAACCGACGTCTGGAATTTTCGCATCGGCCGTGACGCGGAACGCGAGCGGGATAATCCCGACGACGTGACGCCCGCCTGGTCGGTAATGCTGGCCTTCGATCTGCCCGGTATCGGCCCGATGCAGAGTCGCGTGACACTGCGTGGCGATCGGGTGACTGCGCAGTTTTTTAGTCAGATTCAAGGCGTACTGCCATTGGTCATGGAACACCTGCCACTGTTGCAGGCGCGTTTGCAGCACGTCGGCTTGAGTGTGGAAGAACTCACCTGCCATCACGGCGAGATCCCCAAGCCGAAAGCCCCGCCACCGACCCGGATCCTGGACGAACGCGCATGAGCGATACCGATAACACACCACCGTCCGCCAAACGCGAACTCGCCGTCGCCCTGAAATTCGACGGCGAGAATGCGCCACGCGTCACCGCCAAAGGCACCGGTCAAATTGCCGATCAGATTGTCGAATTGGCGATCGCGAACAACATCCCTATGCAGGAAAACGCGCTCATGGCGCAGACCTTGTCGCAGTTGGAATTGAACGAAGAAATTCCGCCGGCGCTGTATCTGGCCGTTGCGGAGATCATTGCATTTGCGTATTACTTGTCGGGAAAAACGCCAAGCACCAGAACTTGAATACCGTGATTGCGAGTGAAGTAGGATGGGTGGAGGCGTTTTTGCCGCAACCCATCGCGAGTAGATGCGATGGGTTGCGCTACGCTCCACCCATCCTACGGTTATTCTGCTGTTGGGAGATTGCTTTACCGAAGGGTGACTTTAGGGCGCTTCGCCGCAATCAACGGGCAGAGAAATAATTCAGGGATTACGTATCAGCTCGCCTTGGCGATGCCGCCATGCAGCATGGCAATCAACTCGGCCTCGCCGCGGGTCATGCCGCATTTGGCGATGAGTTCATCGACATCCGCGCCGTGCTGCACCATCTGAATCGCCTGGGTGTAGGGACGATCACTGGCGGTACGCATTTCGATCTGGTCCTGACGCTCGGTCAAGCGGCGCAACTGCTGTTCGAGACGCACCAGATGATCGCCAGCGCCGACCGAAGCCTTACACATCGCGGCAAAATCATCACGCTGGCGTAAGGACTGGTCTTCGCGCGAGCGCAGTAATGTGCGCAGCCGCCGGATCACGACAAGCTGATAGATCTGTCCCAGGGTCAGGACGATCACCAATGCGCTGAGAATGCCTATTACCGGTTCGATTATCATCGTCTGCTCATCCGTGTATCACGCATATTCGTCGATATGCGCTGGGTCATCGCCGGGCTGTTGATCGTGTTCTGTGTCTTGTTCCGTATCGCGCTTGCGGCGCTGACGCTTTGAAAGCTGCTTGCGCTCATGGATGCTATCACCGGGACGAGCCGGCGCTAGGGGTGGTGGAAATCTGATTTCCCACGGACCGACCATCGCATTTAATGGGCATTAAATGGAGCCAAGCTCCGCCCATTCCCCGTCGTCGAGTAATTTATTGAGATCCACCAGGATCAGCAATTCGCCGTCGCGGCTGGCCACACCCTGAATGTATTTGGAACTCTCGTCGTTGCCGACGCTCGGCGCCGACTCGATTTCAGAGGCGCGCAGATCAACGACTTCGGCGACGGCATCTACCAAAATACCGACCACCATCTTGTCCGCCTCGATAATAACGATGCGTGTGGACTCTTCCATTTCCTTGGAACCCAAGCCCAGTCGTTCGCGAGTATCAACCACGGTCACCACATTACCGCGCAGGTTGATGATACCCAGCACATAGTCAGGCGCACCTGGGACCGGTGCGATTTCCGTGACGCGCAGGACTTCCTGAACCTGCATCACGTTGATGCCGTACACCTCTTCTTCCAAACGGAATGTGACATACCGCAAAATGGAATCGTTGGTCGCTTGTGCCGATTGAGTCATCGCTTGCCTCACTGTGCATAGCCCGGTGGCTTAGACCGGGTACTGGATACGGTCGTCAAATTACGGTCGCCCGTTAATCACTTATGGGGATAAAAGCATTAACTGTGCCAAAGAACCTGCCTATGCGGCCTGTGGACCCTCGGCCTCAAGCATCTGGGCAAAGGCGTCCGCATCGATCAGGGCGCACATCCGGTCGATGACCGTGCCCGCCAGCCAGGGACGACTGCCCGAGGCGACCACGCCACTTCACCGCCGCAGGCGTCAAGGTCACGACCTCGGCAATATCGTCACAGGCCAGACCCCAGCGGCCTGCCCCGATCAAAATAACCTTGCCTAAACCCGCGCCGGCTTGGACCACATCGCGCGCAGCTATCACGTTAGCGACATCGATGAGCCGAACCTTTTGGCCCTGGTATTCGCGCAGACCTAAAAACCAGGATTGGTGGCCGGGCAGCGGCGTCACCAGGGCGTCATTCCAGGGCAGAACACCGTTGAGTTTGGCCAGCGGTAAAGCCAAGGTCAGCCCGGCGACACGAAACAATAAGCATTGAAAATCACCGATGGCCCACTCCGGATAAACACTGGCCGGGAGGGGCGGCGCGACAACTGGCGCGACAACTGGCGCGACAGCCGGCGCAACCGCCGATTCAATTACCGGGTCGACGGCCCGAAGTGTGGCCGTCACCATTGGGACCACTGCAATCACCGGCTCAGGCGCGGATTTTGTCAGTGGCTCAATCGGCGGTAGCTCGACTGGACTCAGTAAGGCCTGCAAATACGCGCTGAGTGCCAACTGCTGATCGAGCATCACTAATTGTGCAGTGCGTGCTTCGGT
>CAVOKC010000002.1:0-112500 GCA_963696465.1 uncultured Gammaproteobacteria bacterium
TAACAGCGATAATGGGATACAGAGCCTCAATTTTGCAGGGAACAGTCTGGCAATCTTGTAGGAATAATGGGAGGAAGCGGAGTTGGCAAGTCAACCACACTCCGTGTACTGAGCGGTACCCTTAAGCCTCAGGGAGGAAAGGTATTGATAAACGGATTCAATCTCTGTAGACCGGATCGGCAAAACGAGTCGGAACGTAGAACCGTGGCCAGGCTGGCTCGCAACCAAACCGACTTCTCCCCTAACCGTATGGCCAGGGCCTTGCTGATCGTCAAGCCCAGGCCGGTGCCGCCGAACTTGCAGGGCGGTCGAGGCGTCGGCCTGGTGGAACGGCTTGAACAGGCGGGCGATTTGTTCCTCGGTCAGGCCGATGCCCGTGTCGATGACGTCGATTTGCAGACGCCTGCGGCCGTCTCCGCAAGCATCCGCGAGACAGACCGCACGCCGCCGTGCTCGGTGAACTTGATGGCGTTGCCGACCAGGTTGACCAGGATCTGCCGCAGCCGGGTCGGGTCGGTCTGAGATCGCACTCGGGCACGGCGCGTCGTACTCGACGTTCAGGGACAGGCCCTTGGCCTCGGCCCGGACCCGCATCAGCGAGGCGACCTCGGCCAGCAGTGCCGCGGGCGAGCAGGCGGTCCGCTCCACTTCCAGCTTGCCCGCCTCGATCTTCGACAGGTCGAGGATGTCGTTGATCAGATCCAGCAGGTGCTCGCCGTTGCGTTTGATCGGTCTCGAGGTATCTGGCGCCGCTGCGTTCGTCGGCCAGCGCGTCGCCGTCGCAGAGGATCGGCGAAACCCAGGATGGCGGTCATGGGCGTGCGGATCTCGTGGCTCATGTTGGCCAGGAACTCGCTCTTGGCGCGGGTGGCGGCCTCCGCCTTCTGATTGAGTTCTTCCAGCGACCTCTTGGATGCCTCCAGCTCAACCGTGTTGCGGCGGAGTTCGTCCTGGGACTTGCGCATCGCCTCGGCATTCGCATCGAGACGCACCGATGCTCCTGCTCGATGGCCAGTTGGCTTCGCAGCCAGCGGGTGTCACGACGTCGCGACAGGAAGCCCACCCCAAAGCGGCTGCAAGCGCCATCGCCAGCATGAACCCTCCCGCCAGCACCGCGAGCTCGCGAACTGGCATATAGACTTCCTCTTTGTCCAATTTGGCCACGAGGAACCACGGTGTGCCGGGCACCACTCGCGAGCTGCCAGAACCGGCACACCGCGGTAGTCAATCCCCTCCAGGATTCCCTCTTGCCCAATCGCTGCCCGAACGGCCGGCATGTCCGTTCGGGTAATTGGCACTTTCAAGCTCATCGCGGTTCCGGTCTTGTGGCGAAGTTCAGTCAAGTAGATCACCGCATCGCCCTCGCACAGGACGAGCAGCGTTTCGGCCGATTGGCTGCGGGTGGGCCACGACCGGATGAGCGGAAGAAACAGAACCTCGTGCGGATTGATTTCTACCGCCAGCAGACCAACCGGTTCTTGGCGGGTATCGGAAAGGGGCCCCTCGCATGACAAGGGGACGAAGATGTCCATATCGATCGTGCCGGGCACCATGCAGTAAGAATGCAGATCGGATACCTGCAGTCCGGCCCATTGTCAACGACTCGGTTGCCACGGCTTCGGATCTCGGACCGAACCAGTCTTTGCCAGGTTGGGACCACCAGTCGTACCTTCCGATCTCGGTCTATAAGCAGCACGCGGCCAAGATGGAAGTTCTTATGCGCGGATGCCATCCATGACAAGAGTTGACGTTTCGGTTCGGCAGCCGACGGATCGGCAAACAGTCTCGCGGCATATCCTGCGATGTCGGGATCGCAGAAAGAAAACAGGGCATTCCGCAGGCGCTCGTCGTACCACGCTGAAACTTGGCGGACCTTCAAGTCGGCGATGATCGCCAGTTCGTCCTCCGCCGCGGCCCGACGCGGCAACCTGGTGACGGAAGTAGTAATGGCCCACGATCCCGATGCCGACCGACGAAACCGAAGATCAACAACGGTCACCGACAATCCGCCGCTCGGCGGCCGCCTACTGGTTTCCGGCGGTGCACAGAGAAGATCGGGTGGGCTCACCGGCACTTGCAGCCGCACGCGGGCCTAATACCAAATCGGTGACAAATTGTACCGATCGGCGAACGATCTCCACGATGAAGACTCCAGGTTTCAAACCTCGCTCCCTCGGACAGAAGACCTGTTGGTTATAGTGTGTTAGTCAAAGATAGATTATATTCTGAGTGATGTTGGTGGCCGAACCATTTCACAACCACGCACCCATGCCGCTGTTGATCGCTTAGATGATCTGGGTTGTGTCGGCCCTCGTTTCCGGAAGGTGGAGGCACGTTATGCCAAACACCGCCGCCGGAACTTGGTGCCAGCTATCCATTGGGCAACCGTCGCCAGCAGCTTCTGCCGGTCGATCGGCTTGGTGGCGTAGTCGTCGCAGCCCGCATCGAGGCATTTCTGGCGGTCCTCGGCCATGGCGTGCGCGGTCAGGGCGACGATCGGGCCGGTGTAGCCCCGCTCGCGGAGTTGCCGCGTGGCTCGTAGCCGTCCATCACGGGCATCTGCATGTCCATCAGGATCACGTCGAACGGTTCGCCCCGGGCAACCGCAGCCAGAGCCTCCTCGTAGGCAACCCTGTTCCGCTTTCTAATGAACCTTGACATAGCTGTTCATACCAGCGAAACGGCGGTTTCAATCACTCCGGAATTCAAGGCGGGCCGATCAAGCAGTGTGGTAGCAAGGTGGGTTCTTGATGGTAACTCGACGAAAACAATAGGATATGTCTCATGCAAATGCTGGAAGAATGAATAGATGGCGGCATTCCGACACATCGGCATGGCAAAGAAACCCAACCTCGGTGATCTGGTACTTGTCCGGCGGCTAGTCCGTCCGGTTATGCGGTATTATCTGTGTCTTCCGCCGACCAAGAGCGCCACGATATGTCCCTTCCCTGTTGAGCCGGAATTTCAAGAAAGCACATGCAAAAACGAGAGCGGGCCACCGTGTTGGTGGCCCGTTTCGATTGTGGCGGCGTGTTGTGGGGCTTAGACTGGTTTGCGGCGACGCCAAGCGAGGTGGCGAATGAAATGACGCCGAAGGGCGGTGATGACCAAAAGCGACTGGATGCCCTCTGGGCCGAATTGCCCGAGCATGTGAAAGCGGGGCTGTTGGCGACGGTTAAGGCGGGAGAGACTGCGACAGCGTGAGCTAAGCGTCCGCACACATGGCTTGGCGGGCGGACGCCCGACGAGGTCTACGACAGCACATTCCCGGCCAATCGTCGGGCACGTTTCGAGCCGCGTTCACGCTGGCCACGCGGCTCGCCGTGTGCCAAAACGTGGGCGATATGGTGCGAGGCAAGCCAGGGGCGAAGCTGACAGTCACCCTCCATACTCGACGCGGGCATCTGCCGATCATCAAGATAGACGGCGACGCCAGCCGACTCGGTGACGGCAGAGTTGGCCTTCAAGTGGATGGTAAATCTAGTCAAGGAGGCCAGTAGGACCATCAACCCACGAAAGATTGTAGTTTCTAGGATCGCTTCCCCATTCGCCTTGTTCCGCGTCATCAGCCAGGGACTGCAAAAAAGCGGGCTCGCCTCGCCCTCGGAATCGGTATATTCGCTTGAGGGGTAGGCTGAGGTATCTTTGTCAGTACAGCGGCATTTCACGGCGACTCATTATCTTCCTCAAGGCCGCCGAGAGGTGCATGGGGTTCGGGCCGAGTGCTGGGCCCAAATGACAATCGCCGCAAGAAGACTGAACAGTAAAATTCTCATGTGCACTCGTTCCTTTCGTGAAAGCAGGCATAGAACGCGGTCTGGGTCACCAATACGCACTTGGTAACCCGACCATGGACCGCACGTACCGCGTTATTGTTAGGGTATTGTTAGGTTATTGTTAGAATGAGTATGATTAGGCAGTTTAGAAAGGCAAGCAATAATTTCCGTACTCAAGTCGCATATCGGAAAAACAGACGATATGGGACGGCCCGCTTGGATGAAGCAGATTCGCCGCGGGAGGGAGGGGCCTGAGCCGGTTGTATGGGTGGGAAGGGATGGGGTGGGAAGGTGTCTGTGGTCATGGCGTCCTGGCACGTGATACGTTTGGGCTTCCGGCTATTGTGGCTGGAGTTCCTTCCCATGAAAGGGTATTATCGATGTAAGAACTCGGGAATCCACCAAGAGCAATGCTTTTTACGCTTACCACGGACTTTCGAGAGCTCGCCAGCGGCAAGCTCACCTACAAGACGGAGATTCATGAGGGCCAGCATGAGGCCATCATTGAACCGAGTGTCTTCGCGCAAGTCAAGGAGGCCATGCGGCAGAAGTACTTTCGCGGCGGAGCCGCCGCGCACGGCTACGTTCGATCGCTACTCCAAGGCTTGATCTTCTGCGGACCGTGCGGTTGCGGGATGATGCACACCTACACCCGCAAGTCCGGTACGCTCTATCGCTACTATGTCTGCGTCCGCACAGAAAAACGGCTGGAACACCTGCCCGTCGAAGTCACTCCCGGCCGGCGAGATCAGCAGTTCGTGGTGGAACACATCCGCGGTGTTCGGGCGCAATACCCAAGTCGTGGCCGCCACGATCGCCCAAGTCCGCAAACAAACCGAGGATGCGATCGCAAAGCTGGAATCTGAGCAACAGCAACTCAAGCAGGAGATCGCCACCTCTGATCGAGCGTTACGCCGCTTGATTATCGACATCGATCCCAAGACGGGGCCATGCCGCAAGCCAGACGCCTTGGTCAACGTACGAGAACGGATTGAGGGGTGGCCGAGCAGCAAATGAAAACCGTTCGCGAGAAGATACCGCAACTGAAAGGGCAACTGATCGACGAGAAGGACGTGAAGGCGGGCCTGGCCGCGTTCGATCCCATTTGGGATTCGCTCACCTCCGCGGAACAAGCGAAGCTGCTCCAGTTGCTCGTCGAGAAGGTTGTCTATGACGGGAGAGAGGAGAGCACCGTGTGGGTAACTTTCCATCCACCAGGGATCAAGGAACTTGCCGCCGGCAATATCAAAGCCCAGGGAAAGAAGAAGAAATGAACGAAGGCATCACCACGCACACCAAGGGTCATTTCAGTCGTGCGAGTCGGGGGCGAGGATAAAGCTTGGGACACCGAAACGCCGCCCAAGCCGGAGCTACCGCCTGCCATCCCGCGGGTTTCACGCTTGATGGCCCTGGCCATCCGCTGCGAGAATCTGATCCGTGCCGGCGAGGTGACCGACTTCGCCGAGTTGGCCCGACTGGGGGGGGTGAAACCTAGCACCGAATGACGCAGATCATGAGCCTGCTCCATTTGGCCCCCGGACATTCAGGAGCAGGTTCTGTTCCTGCAGGGGACTTCACGCGGTCAGGACGCCGTGACTGAACGGCACTTGCGGCCGATCAACGATAGAGTCGAGGATTGGGAAGTGCAACGGGTACGGTGGGGTGAGATCGTACGAAGTGCGTTGTGATGGAACGAGAACGGGCCACCGTGTTGGTGGCCCGTTTCGATTGTGGCGGGTGTTGTGGGGTTATGCTGGTTTGCGGCGTCGCCACGCCCAACCCAAAAAACCGATGGCACTCATGCCGAGCAGGGCAAGGGTTGAGGGTTCGGGGACGGAGACGATATCTGTCGCTATTTGCACTCTCCTAACAAAGAAAAGGGCACATTGTCAATCTGCGTCATTCCTGGCAAGGCTTGCAGCCCCCTATTACCGGCATAAAGCTCATGATCCTCATTTTCCGAATACCAAATACAGCTATCCAGGCTTCATACGCCCGTGCCTCAGGAATAGACCATTGGAACTACGCGGGTTCGAAGGAGAAGTGAAAATGCGTTTTCGCCTTTTTGCCATTGTCGTGTGCGGGATCGGCTTGCTTTGTGGCTTTGCAAATGCACAGGACGCCGGTTCCGTGCCTGCGGAGCCTAGCGAGCCGACGCTTCCGGAAGTCGTCGTTCAGGCACCCGGACAAGGCGATACGACCCCGACCGGCGATGGCCCGTCCTCCGGGCCGACTAACCCCTTCGGTATATCGCAGAGTTACCCGAGCCTGCGAGAGCAGAAGTTCGACGGCCTGTAGAGCATTGCACCGCGGCGATTCCGTATTCGACACTGCCCGTGAAGCAACGATCGTTGACCGGCAGCAGTTGCTCGAACACCAACCGAATGAAATGTCGCAGGCGATCGAACAGCAGGTGGGCGTGATCATCCAGCGTACCGGTCAGGGCAGTCATCGCCCTATATTCGAGGTCTTACAGGGCCAGCAGGTGTTGAGGGTGTCGGACGCAGTGCTTCGTGCGTGAATCCGGCCTACACTCATTACGAATCCCGAATCCCGAATCCCGAATCCCGAATCCCGAATCCCGAATCCCACATGATCTCCCTCATCGTCGCCATGGACCGCAACCGCCTCATCGGGCGAGGCAACGCGTTGCCCTGGCATCTGCCGGCTGATCTCGCGCATTTCAAAGCGCTCACGCTGGGCAAGCCGATCCTCATGGGCCGCAAGACCTACGAGTCCATCGGCCGGCCGTTGCCAGGGCGGCATAACATCGTCATCAGCCGCAATCCGGATTTCAGCGCACCAGGCTGCACGGTCGTCACCTCGGTCGAGGCGGCGTTGGCCGCGGCCGGTGATGTCGATGAGGTGATGGTGATCGGCGGTGCGCAGCTGTATGCCGACCTGCTGCTGCGTGCGCAGCGCATCTATCTCACGCGTATCGATGCCGATTTCGATGGCGATGCCTGGTTCCCGCCTTTGCCTGCTGCAACTTGGCAGGAAGTCGCATGCAGCACGCAGGCCGCGGACGAACGCAATCCGTTCAGCTACAGCTTTGTGACCCTGGAGCGCCGGCCCGGCGCGGCGACCCGCGCACAGGCTTGATCTTGCCAGAAGCGGCTGCCATGCTCTGGACATGGCTAAAACCCGATACGATCTGAGATTTTCAACCTATCCCGACGTAGCGCGTTAAAGACGCTGACGGCCCTGTTGGCTTGCAGCGGCATGCAGCGCGTAACAGCGTTGGAACCGAGCACCTGCCGCATCAATATTCCCGGCCCCTTGCTGATGCCGTTTTTTCCGGTGGAACTGATACCCAAACTCGGTATCGACCGGCAGATCGATTGCAATCTCGGCATCCGCTATCACCCCAGCGGCGTGTTTGCGCTCGAGGACATGCTGTCCGGCAATGCTGAATTCGCCGGGGTGGGCTTTCCGGTGTTGCCTAAGTTTCTCGAACAGGGCAAGTCCGTGGTGGCGATTGCGCGGCTGAGCAGCGGCGCACCGCCGTATGCGATCGTCGTGCGCGAGGATCTGGCCGATTCGATTCCAGCATCAGCGATCTCCGTGGACGCACCTTGGGTGTGCCAGCCGGCAGCGCCACCACCAAGACCTATCTGCAACTCATCGCGGAACAATGGGTGTCTGCGTACGGCGTGGCAGCCAATCAGTTGCGGTGGGCGCCGATCGCCCAGACCTACGAGGGCGTATACGGCGCCTTGGCGGCGGATGCCGTGGATGCGGTGTTTTGCGAAGAGCCCAACTCGGGCAGTCGGTCCGCGCCGGGATTGGCCGGACCCTGGCCAGCCTCAACGACCCGCACAACCCGGTGCGGATTATCGGCAAGAATCATCTGCGCGCGGTGGTCGTGACCACGCCGGAACGAATAAAGACCAACCCGCAGCGGGTCCGGGCGATGGTGAACATGCTACGGCGCTCCTTGAGTTGGACGCGTGCGGCGACGCCCTCGGCCATCGTCGAACAGTTACAGGTCAGCGATGCCGGTCAGCGTGCCGACCTGATCGACGCACTGACGCGGTTGTCACCGCTCTACAGTGGCGACGGCACTTTCTCTGATGACGAGATTCAGGCCACCCGGGACTTTATGCAGGCGGTGGGCATCAAGCTGCCCGGCAATACCGATATCCGCAGTCTGATCGACGACCGCTGGGTAAAGGCAGACTGAATTGCTCCTCACCGGCAGGGGCAAGTTGCGGTCCTGGCTGGGCCCCTGCGCGGCCAGGCGGTGGCACATATTCTCCTGGTGATGTTGATCGCCGCGGCCGGCCTCGGGGTGCTCGGCATCAATGGTTATGAGGCCTTCCGTGGTCGTGAAATAACGCAGAAATTCGTCGCCCTGGAAGGCTATTACGGCGATCAGATCCGACGCATCGAATATACCTGGAAGGCATGGCCGACCAGCTGCGCGTGCGTCTGGAATTCGCGCGCATCCTGGAACGGCAGGACGCCAAACTCTGGCCCAAGCTGACGGCATTTCTAAACGCCCAGCGCATCTTTTTAGAATTTCCGACCCTGCTGATCATGGACAGCGATGGGCGCATTCTGTTCCGCTACGGTGCCATTGCGCACACGCTGGATGCGGAGACGATTGCACACAGCGATTGGCATTTTTCCAGTGGCCTAGGGGAACTGTATCGCGTCTATCGCGAGCCGGTGTGGCTCGGCACAGAAGGTCAGGGCACGCTGCTTATGCTCAAGCCACTGGATAATGCGACCCTCAAGGCCTTGGTCATTCCCGAGTTCTCGCTGGCCGTGCGCTGGGAGGATAAGGTCGTTGCGGTCTCCCGCGATGACTATCCGGAAGCGCTGGCAGGCGATGCCGCGCAGGTCGTCAGCATCGGCACACAGCAGATGGTTCAGGCCCGTCTGGAATGGCCCGGCACGGAGGGGCTACGCCCGGTGCTGCTGGCCTACCGCGAGTTGCATGACATTTTGCCGTTCCGCGAATTCATGTATTGGCTGCTTGGTGCGCTCAGCTTCATCACCCTGTTGCTGTGGCTGGCACTGGGGCAATGGCTGTCGCGCACGGTGCGCCGGCTGGAGTCCGTCGATCAGGCGCTGGATGCCTACGCCGAACAGGCGCCACAGGCTGTCGTGCAGCAGCATCTGGCGGCCGCACGCGGCCGCCAGGATGAAATCAACAACCTCACGGATGCCATCAGCGAACTGGTGCAGGCGGTAGAGGCGCGCGAACGCGAACAGGTCTCCTATTTGGAGACGCTGGCGCTGCTTGAAGAAGCGGTACTGGAGCTCGATTGCGACGGCTTGATCCGGCATGCCAGCCCAGGGTGGAACAAGCTTGCGCATTGCGACGATGCGGTCGGACGCAATCTGCTGGAATTCATTCATCCGGCCGATGCCTCGGCGTTGCATGCACAGTGCGCGGTGTTGCGCTCAGGGGAAAAGAATCATCTGCAGTTCCGCGTACGACTGGCGGGGCCGAATCCCGAGCAGCAGAGCTGGATCGAATGCCGCTTCCTGGGCTTTCACGACGAGCGCGGTAAGATGTCCGGCATCCGCGGCGTGTTGCGCGATATCACGCAAACCTATCTGCACGAAAAACAGGTCAGCCATATGGCGTTGCACGACGCGCTCACGGGCCTGCCCAACCGCGTGCTGCTCGAGGATCGCCTCAAGATTGCCTTGCGCATGGCCACGCGCAGCGGCGACAAAGTGTGCATGTGTTTTATTGATATTGATCACTTCAAGAACGTCAACGACACCCTCGGTCATAAAGCCGGCGACCGACTGCTGGTGGCATTTGCGAATCGCTGCGTCGGGAATTGCGCGCGGGCGACACGCTGGCACGCTGGGGCGGGGACGAATTCGTCCTGCTGCTGCCCGGTATGGAACGAACAGGACATCCGCGAGGTGACACACAAGGTCAGCGCAGTAATCCAACAACCGCTGTTGCTCGAAGATATGGAAATGGCGATGACTTTCAGCTCGGCGTGGCCTTCTATCCCGATGATGCGGAAGACAGCTGAAGTCCTGTTTTCCCAGGCCGACCGCGCCATGTTCTATGCCAAGGCGCAGGGGCGCAATCAGAGTTGTTTCTTCCGCGACATGACCACCAAGGGCATCGGCAAGAAGGAACTCTACATTCAGAACCGCCTGGCGACGGCGATCAATTCGGGACAAATTCAGGCATGGTTCCAGCCCATCATCTGCGCGCGCAGCGACGCGTGTATCGGCGTTGAAGTACTGGCGCGCTGGCATGATGATGAGCTGGGCTGGATCTCCCCGCGACCTTCATCCCGATTGCGGAGAATATCGGCCTGATTCACGAACTGGGCGGACAGGTGTGGCAGGCCAGTCTGGCGATGCAGGAACACTGTCGTGCCGCCAAACATAAGCTGCGTTTCTCCGTGAATGTCTCGAAGCGGCAATTGTTCATTCCCTCGTTCACCGAACAGGCGCTCGCGGAGCTGGCGCGTCGCGGCATTCCCAGTGATGAGATTATGTGGGAGGTTACCGAGAGCGTGGCCCTGCGCGATGTGGAACATGCCGCCGAACGGTTGCACGAGTTGAAGGCCGCGGGTTTCAAAATCGCCATCGATGATTTCGGGACAGGTTACTCGTCACTGTCGCAGCTGCATGAGATCCATGCCGACGAGTTAAAGATCGATATCTCTTTCGTGCGCCGTATCCATGAACCCGCCGGGCTGAGTCTGGTGCAGGCCATTATTCACATCGCCAGTGCACTCGGTTTGCACACGGTGGCCGAGGGTGTCGAGGACGCGGCAGCGGCGGAGGCGTTACGCGAACTCGGCGTTGATTATCTTCAGGGCTATCATTTCGCACGCCCATGCCGCGCGAAGAATTTCTCCGCTGGCTGGAAAATCACCAGGCTCAAGCTGAACCCGCGCAGTAGCCTTTCTAAACGTCTGACAGGTCTAAACGACTGGCAGGGATGGCATCCAACGCGCTGTCCTTTTCGCGTTAAGTGTCCCCAGGCGTGCGGATGCCCGCACACGGGACGCGCAGCCAGCGTGGATTGGTGTCCAGACGCAACGCTGTGAGTTGTCCGCCCCAGAGGCAGCCGCTGTCGAGCGGATAGATACCGGGGTCGTCGCGCAGGCCCAGTGTCGACCAGTGACCGAACAGAATCTTGAGCTCGCGGCTGCGGCGGTGTGGAAGCGCAAACCAGGGCTGGAGTCCCGCGGGTTGGCTGCCGGGCGCACCCTTAAAGGCGAGGGCCATGCGACCGTTGCTATCACAGTAACGCAAGCGGGTCAGGCAATTGGTGATGAAGCGCAGTCGCGCCCAACCGTGTAGATCGTCAGACCAGATATTCGGCTCATCCCCATACATGTGAGCAAAATAATCGGCATGGTTATCGCTGCGTAAAACGCTTTCAACTTCCTGCGCACAAGTCTGTGCCTGGGCGAGATCCCACTGCGGCGGCAGTCCGGCATGTACCAGCGTGAAACCCAGTTGCGTATCGTGATGCAGCAGCGGCTGTTGGCGGAGCCAGTTCAATAATTCGTCGCGATCGTGTGCATCAAGAATCGGATGCAAGGTGTCGCGCTTCTTGATGCGCGCGGGGTCGTCGGCCGCCGCGAGCAGGTGCAGATCGTGATTGCCGAGGACGGTGAGCGCGGCATCGCCCAGTCCGCGCACGAAGCGCAGTGTCTCCAGCGAATTCGGACCGCGGTTGACGAGGTCACCGGCGAACCACAGCCGGTCTTGCGTCGGCTCGAAGTGCAGAAAATCCAGCAGGTGTTGCAGTTCGCGGTAACAGCCCTGGATATCGCCGATTGCGTAGACGGCCACGGCGTGCGGTCAGTGCAAGACGCGCGGTACGGCCAGAGTAAAGGCAGGGACTTCAGCGTCGAACTCGACACCGTCATCGGCGATCATTTGGTAGCTGCCGCGCATGCTGCCGACGGCCGTTTCCAACAGCGTGCCGCTGGTGTAGCGGAAGGCCTCGCCGGGTTGCAGGTGGGGTTGTTCGCCAACTACGCCGTCACCGCGGACCTCTTGGGTCTTGCCGTTGCTGTCGGTGATGATCCAGTGTCGGGTCAGCAGTTTCGCCGGCACCTCGCCAGCGTTGCGGATGGTGATGGTATAGGCAAAGACATAGCGTTGCTGATCCGGTACGGATTGGTTTTCCACGTACGTGGTTTCCACGCTGATTTTGATATCGTAATGCGAAGGAGTGCTCATGTGCGGCTCGTTGCGGCGTTCATATGTGCATAGGATACGCTGGTTGTGGTGGCCGATTCAAAATCCCGCAGACACCCCCGGTAATAGGCGCCTACGAACAGCGTCCCGCATACAGGCAGGCACCGAGTAGCCCCGGCGCGGGATGGACGACAAGGTGCAGTGGCACCTGACGGGTGAGTTTCTCCATGCGTCCCTTGGCATTGAATGTGCGCAGGAATTCGCCGTCGGTCATGGCCGGTAGGATCTTCGGTGCGATGCCGCCGGCGATATACAGACCGCCGAACGGCAGACAAGCCAAGGCGAGATTGCCGGCCTGCGCGCCATAAATTCGCACGAATTCATCCAGGGACTCGCGGGCGAGTGCATCGCTGCCGGCCAAGGCGGCCTGGCTGATGGCAGCGGCGGGGTCGCCGTGGTCATAAGCGGCAGCGATCGTGTCGGGAATGGCGAGACCGCGGCGTACTTGCAGGAAGCGGTAGATGTAAGCAAGCCCAGCCCCCGAACACAGCCGCTCGTAGGACACATGGCCGAACTCGGTGTGCAGACTGTTGAGCAGGTGTACCTGTTGATCGTTCTGCGGGGCGAAATCCACGTGACCGCCCTCGGTCGGTAAGACGCCGTAATGATCATCGCGCCACACCAGCAGCGCCTGACCCAGGCCGGTGCCGGCGCCGAGGATGGCGCGTGGTGCGTGGGGCTGCGGTTCGCCTGCTTGCAGGGTCAGCAAATCTGCTGTACTTAGCGCGGCGATACCATGGCCGATGGCGGCAAAGTCGTTGATGAGGGACAGGCGCGCAATGCCGAGGCGCTGCGCGAGATGCGCGCTGTCGAGTGTCCAGGGCAAGTTGGTGAGCTGAGCCTGCTGCGCGCCGCCATTGCCGCTGATCGGACCGGCAATCGCCAGACAGGCCTGCGTTGGACGCGGCGATACATCAACGAGAAAATTTTCGAGAATGGGCAGCAGATCCGGCCAGTCGGCGCTGACGTAATGCTGTTCGCGCAACGGCCTGTAACGCGCCCCATCGCTCTCGGCCAGCATGACGCGGGTGTGCGTACCGCCGACGTCGGCGGCGAGAACGCGGACATCACTCATGTGTGCAGTTCTGCGGCAGCGGCGGCGTCCAGATACCAGTCGACATGGCCGCGTGGTTGTATGTTTTGCACCGGAACAGTGTCTGCGTGTGTCCCGCCCTGCCAGATGCGCCGCAGCATCGGTGCTTTGTCGCTGCCGGCAACCAGGAACAGCAGCTGCCGCGCCGCCTCCAGCACCGGATAGGTCAACGACAGCCGCCAACTGTGTAAACGCTCGACGTAGACGCTGCCGACGGGATGCGTGCGCTCCTGCAGTATCGGGCTGTCCGGAAACAGCGAACAGGTGTGACCATCCGCGCCCATACCGAGCAGAATCAGATCGAACACCGGCATGCCCGCCGCATCGCAGGCAAGCTGCTTACATAGCAGCGCGGCATAGTTCGCGGCATCCTGTTCGATATGCTCGGCTGTGGCTTCCATGCGCTGTACGTTCTCTGTCGGGATGTCGATATGCGCGAGCAGTGCTTCCTGCGCCATACGGAAATTACTGTCGGCATGCGTGGGCGGCACGGCGCGTTCATCGCCGAAATAAATATGCACCCGCGACCAGTCGACGCGCGCGCGCTGCTCTGGCCGTGCCAGTAATTGATAAAGACGCTTGGGTGTCGAACCGCCCGCCAGCGCGATATGGAATGCGCCGCGTTCGGCAATCGCCGTCCGGCACAGTGCGATCCAACGCTCCGCGGCCGCCGCGGACAGCGCGTCGAGATTCGGATAGACCTGAAACGGCTGCGCGCAAATCCCAGTGTGGGGCATGATCACTCTGTTATTCGAAGAACCAGTTCGTATGGTGGGGTATCCAGTGCGAAAAGGCGAGACTTCTCACCACGCCGCTAACGTGCGCCTTGTGCCTGTTGACCGAATTTGGCATCGATGGCCTGCAGCAGTGTGTGATAGGACTTGGCGAAGGCATCGACGCCGTCGCGTTCCAATTGACGGGTGGCGGCACCGAGATCGATGCCCAGTGATTCCAGTTCCGCCAACTGCCGCAACGCGGTGTCGATGTGGGCGTCGAGTGTGGCAGCGACCTCACCATGGTCATTGAAGGCAGTGAATGTCGCCGGTGGCAGGGTATTGATGGTGTCCGCGCCGATCAGGGTCTCGACATAATGCAGATCGTTATAGGCGGGGTTCTTGGTGCTGGTGCTGGCCCACAGCAAGCGTTGCGTATGCGCGCCGGCCTCGGCGAGCAGCGTAAAGCGTGGACCGTTGAACAGATTCTGAAAGCGCTGGTAGGCCAGTTTGGCATTGGCGATGGCGATCTGTCCGAGCAGTGCCTGCGCGCGCGCCGTGAGTTCGGGATTGGATTGGGCAATGAGCGATTGCAGTTGCCGATCGATCAGCACATCGACCCGACTGACGAAGAAACTGGCGACCGAGCGGATGCCGCTCAGCGGTTGGCCGCGCCGCAGGCGCGCCTCCAAGCCGAGCAGATAGGCGTCGACGACGGATTCATAACGCGCGATAGAGAACAACAAGGTGACGTTGACACTGATGCCTCGATCGATGAGGGCCTCAACGGCTTGCAGACCGGGTTGCGTGGCTGGCACTTTGATGAGCAGATTGGGTCGCCCGACGCGTAGAAACAAGGCCTCGGCTTCGGCGATGGTGGCCTCGGCGTCGTAGGCGAGGTCGGGCGAAACCTCCAGACTGACCAGCCCATCGCGCCCGCTGGTCTCGTGATAGAGCGGCGCAAACAGATCGGCGGCGGCACGGATATCGTCGATGGCCATGTCGTAAAACAGATCTTGGGCGGTAGCGCGCGGCCGGGCATGCCGGGCCTCGGCCAAGGCGTCGTCATAGTCGCGGCTGCCGGTGATGGCTTGCTCGAAAATACTCGGATTGCTGGTCAAACCAGCCAACCCCTGCTCGGCGATCATGTGCGCCAGAGCGCCCGATCGCAGCAGATCACGCTGGATATTGTCATACCAGATGCTTTGACCGAGCGCCTGCACGGCGCGCGAGGGCAGTGTCAACATGTCGTCATCCTCGGTCGAATAAAACCTGTCCCGAACTGCTTGTCCGACGAACTATAGTTATCTTATAGACCAATCCACGCGGTCTGAGTTCCGGTGAATCTGGTGGACAGGGCCGGATTCGGGGTAGACGAGTAGGAGGGGTGAGCCATGTACTTGAGACACAAGTCGAGCGGTGATCTGGTCGAGGTCGCCGAATTAGCCGAGTTGTTTGATCCCTGCGCGGACGCGGTTCGCGGGCGTATCCATGCCGGCGAGGAACTCCAGGATCTGGCGACGTTTGCCAAGACCGACCTGGCATTTCCCTCGGGGGAGGCACTGCCGCGTTGCTGGTTGGATAGGGCCTACCGCGCAAATCTGAAAATTGCCTGAGGCCTGATGGCCGGCTTTGTGATGCCGGTCACGCGGGAGATTTGAAGCCCATCGCGGTTGGGCGGGGGCCGTGCGCGCAGACTGAAGACAATTCAGTCAGGCGTGGAGCCGGCCCGGTGTTTGCATGGTTGCCCGGAACGGACTGCCCATTATCCGGGAGGGAGCCATGAAACCTGTTTACCGAAATCGCAAGCCTGACCCGCTGGTGCTGTTGGCGCTGCTCGTGGGGTTGGGAGTGCTTGTAACCATGAATCTGCCCACGGCGTTGCACATCGCGGCGGAACTGCTGCCGGGTCTGCGGCCTTAGCAGGCAGTTGAAAAACGCGCTGAGCGGCGCATCACTGCGTTGGAAACGAACTCAAAATGCTCATTTTCTGCGTGTAAACTCCGCTTTTTCTTTCGTTTCCGCCTTGCGCCGCATCCTCTGATCGCGTTCTTCAACAGCCTGCTTGGCTTTTTTACGGCTCAGGGCGGATACGCACCGCCAGCACGTCGCAGGATGCGCCGTGCAGTACGGCGTTTGCCGTCGAACCTAGTAAGCGTCCCAGGCCATGCCGGCCGTGGCTGCCGATGACGATCAGATCGACCTGCTCCTGTTCCGCGATGCGGAGGATTTCCTGTTTGGTCGAGCCTAACTCCACCCACTGTCCAATGGATTCCAAGCTACCGATCTCACTGGCGATGCGCGCCAGCTTGCGTCGTGCCGTCGCCATGATCTGACTTTCCAGCGCCACGTCCTGGGGTAACACCAACTCGTTGGCCAGATCGACGTGTAGAAATTCCACGACGTGGACCAGACTGAAGCGCGCATGCTCGGCCTGGGCGAGCCTCGTAGCGCGCGCGACCACCTGCTCGTGGCCAGGCCCGAAATCCAGGGCTAACAGAATATGTCGGTAGTTTTCCATACGGGTCTCTCCCTTATCGGTTCCCATGTTAAGCATAGCCAGTGGATGCCCTGCAGGTACAGCGCACCGTTCGGCCAATACCTGCGTTCGGTCATATTCCCGCTGATTTCAACGCGGCACGATCGGCAAGCCGCGCGAAGCTCGCCAGATCGAGTTGTTCGGCGCGAATCTGCGGATTGATCCCGAGCGCGGCGTAGTCGGTGTCGTCGAGCAGACCTTTGAGTGTGTTGCGCAAGGTCTTGCGACGTTGGCCAAAGGCCAATTGCACGACACGGCCGAACAACGCCTCGTCGCGCACCGTGATCGGGAGTATGCGGTGCGGGAGCAGGCGCACGAATGCCGATTCCACCTTCGGTGGTGGACGGAACGCGCCCGGCCCGATACTGAACAAGGGCATCACTTCACAGCGGTATTGCAACATCACCGAGAGCCGTCCGTAGTGCTCCGTGCCGGGCGCCGCCGCCATGCGCTCGACGACTTCTTTTTGCAGCATGAAGTGCATGTCTTCGATGCAGTCGGCTTGATCGAGCAGATGGAACAACAGCGGTGTCGAAATGTTATACGGCAGATTGCCGATGACGCGCAGTCGCTGTTCGCCAAGCCGCAGGGCACAGAAATCCGTGCGCAGCGCATCGCGGTTGTGCAAGATCAATTCACCGGCGTCGGCGGCGGCGTGTGCGAGCGGCGCCAGCAGATCGCGATCGAGCTCGACCGCTTGCAGGCGATGGCAGCGTTTCAGCAGCGGTATCGTGATCGCGCCCTGGCCGGGTCCGATCTCGAGCAGATCCTGGCCGGCCTGCGGTGCAATGGCGGCGATGATCTTGTGAATGATATTCGCATCGTGCAGGAAATTCTGGCCGAAGCGTTTACGCGGAATATGGCTCATGTGGGCGCGCAGCGTCCTAGCATATCGAGCGCAACCTCCAGCGCGGTTTCCAAGCTGCCGCTGTCGGCGCGGCCGCTGCCGGCGAGATCCAGTGCAGTGCCGTGATCGACTGAAGTGCGGATGATCGGCAGACCGAGGGTGATGTTCACGGCGCGACCGAAGCCTTTGTACTTCAAGACCGGCAGACCCTGGTCGTGATACATCGCCAGCACGGCGTCGGCGTGATCGAGATATTTCGACGTGAACAGCGTATCGGCCGGCAACGGTCCGAGCAGTTCGGCATCCGCGCCACGCAATGCTTCCAGCACCGGCGCGATGACGTCGATTTCTTCGCGGCCGAGATGGCCGCCTTCGCCGGCATGTGGATTGAGACCGCACACCAGGATGCGCGGTCGCGCAATGCCGAAGCGCGTGCGCAAATCGTGGATCAGAATCTGTAGCGTTGTCGTCAGCGACGCCGCTGTGATGGCACTACTGACAGCCGCGATCGGCAGATGCGTAGTAGCCAAGGCCACGCGCAAACCTGCTGTGGCGAGCATCATGACCACGTGCGGTGTTGCGCAACGCTCGGCGAGGTATTCGGTGTGGCCGCTGAAAGGAATGCCGGCATCGTTGATAATGCCCTTGTGTACCGGTCCGGTGACCAGTGCGTCGTAGTGTCCGCTACGGCAACCGTCGACGGCGACATCCAGACACTTCAGTACATAGCGTGCATTGGCGGGATTCAACCGGCCGGCATGCACCGGCGCGTCGGTTGCAACCGCCTGCACGATCGAGTTGGCCTTGACGATGCGTTTGCGCCGGGCGGTCGGGATCGAATGCTATCCAGGTAATGTTGACGCCAAGTTGCGCGGCGCGTTGCGCGAGCATTTCGGCATCGGCGATGACGACCAACTCGGCAGGATAATCGTGCGCGGCGAGCTGTATGCACAGATCAGGACCGATGCCGGCCGGTTCGCCGGCCGTGATGGCCAAGCGCGGTATGCGATGATCCTATAAACCGCATTTGCCACGGAATCACACGGAAAAACACGGACAGGATCATAAGCTTCACGCAGGTACCGCCATCACCCGCAAGGTGGTGAATAGTCGCTCCAGGAATGTACTGTGTTTCAGCGTCTTCCGTGTGTTTCCGTGGCTGAAATGATTTTTTCTAGGTTCATAGCAGCTGGCGTGGCGGGGTCTGTCGGATATGAAAAATCCGCTTACTCTTCTGTGCGGTATTCGACATACGCCTCGTCACGCAATCGCCGCATCCAGAGTGCGAGTTCTTCGTCGGTTTTGCGCTTGCGGATGAGTTCGCGGGCCTGATTGCGTTTGAGCTCGTCGGTGCTGTCATGCTCGCGACGTTCCAGCACCTGAATGATGTGCCAACCGAAACGCGTCTCGACGGGCTGGCTGATTTCGTCGATCTTCAAGGCATTCATTGCTTCCTCGAATTGCGGTACCAGATCGCCGGGATTGCTCCAGCCGAGATCGCCGCCCTTGGACGCCGACACCTTGTCCTTGGAGTGCGCACGTGCCAGCGCGGCGAAATCTTCACCGCCGACCAGACGCTCACGCAATTGCTCCAGGCGGCTGGGTACTTCCGCTTCGGGTAGCAGTTCATCGGCGGTGAGTAGAATGTGCCGAGCGTGCGTCTGGGTAATAAGCTGCCGGCCTTCGCCGCGCACTTCCAGCAGCTTGACGATGTGGAAACCGCCGGCGGCACGCACCGGATCGGCGATCTCACCGGCTTGGATGTTGTTGACGACTTCCGCCATGACGGTCGGCAGTTGACCGGCCTTGCGCCAGCCCAAATCGCCACCTTGCAGCGCGGTCTGGCCGGCGGAAACCGCGACCGCGGTTTTTGCGAAATCCGCACCGCCGCGCAGGGCGGCCACGGTATCTTCGGCTTGTTTCTGCGCGGCGCGATTCTGTTCCGGCGAGGCGCCGTCCGGCACTGGAATCAGAATGTGGCCGAGGTGATATTCCTTTTCGGCGCCGCCCCAGGTTTTCTCGTTGGCCAGCAGCGTATCGATTTCCTGTTCGGTGACGTTGATGCGGCTGCCGACCATTTGCTGATGCAGACGCGCAATGATGATCTGGTTGCGGATCTCTTCGCGGAAGGCATTGAAGTCGTGACCCTCGCTCTCCAGTGTCGCGCGGAACTGCTCCAGGCTCATGTTGTTCTGCTGGGCTATGTTGCGCAGATTGCTGGCGAGTGTCTCATCATCGACCTGGATATTGTTGCTGGCCGCCAGTTGCAACTGCAACTGATCGAGGATGACGCGGTCGAGCACCTGTTGCCGAAGCACGTTTTCGGGCGGCAACTCGGTGTTCTGGGCGCGCAGTTGCTCGCGCACGATGTTCAGCTTGGCCTCGAATTCACTGGCCAGCACCACGTCATCGTTGACGACGGCGACGATGCGGTTGAGGGGTTCGGCGGCGATTGCGCCCATAGAGCCGGTCAGCGCGGCCAGGAGCAACACGGAGCGGGATAGCATTTCGATTGCGTTTTTCAGCACGGCAGTGGACCTGATCAATTACGTGGGTAGCCAAGGATACCATCTTCCAGCAGGGACTCGATCGGGTCGCCGAGGCTGGTCAGGCCCTTGAGTTCGAGTTGCAGGAGGATGGCGTCGTTGCGTTCGGCCTGCGGGTCAATATCGGTGTTGCCGACATAGCTGCGTCCCATCACGCGCACGATCCAGCAGCAGCTCTCGTATTCCACGCCGCCGAAGGCTTCCAGCAAGGTGCTGTCGGGCAGGGAATAATTCCAGCGCATGACGCCGTGCCAGCGGGGCGTGAAGTGCCACAGCGCCGAGGTGTCGATCTGCTCCAGGTCGCCGCTGCGGTAGCGGTAGGCGACGTTGAACAAATGACGTTCATCCGGCTGGTATTGCACGCGGATGCTGCTGCGCTCGGTCTTGGTTTCATTGGGGTCCCATTCCAGTCCGGCGACTGTTTTCCAGGTCTGCGACAGGCGCACATCCAATTCGCTGACGAGATTCGAACTGCTCTGGTCCGCCACGGGTTGGCGGGGCAGGGTGACCTCACGATCGCGGAAATAGAGGATCTCGCCGAGGCTGAAACTGACGTGCTGGGTGCCGGTGGCCGGGTCCAGCCAGCGGCTGGTGGCGGCCAGGGTGAGCTGATCGGCATCACCCATGCGGTCGGCGCCGTTGAAGCGGTTGTCCACAAACAGTTGCTGGAAGCTGAAATCGCTCAGCCCGGTGTCGAACACCGGCAGATCGGTCTGGTCGTCGTGGGGGACATACAGATAGAACGCGCGGGGTTCCAGGGTCTGCATCAGCCCCGTGCCGAACACGGTGGTATTGCGTTCGAAAAACAGGCCGCTGTCGAGGCTGGCGATGATGGGCGTGGTGCGAGTCGGGCTGCTGTCAAAGCCGCGGATACTGGCGTCGTCCAGGTTATATTGGGTGTAACGCGCGCCCACCGCCGGGGTCACGTACCAGGCCGCCGCGCCCAACGGCAGGCTCACCTTGGGCAGCAGATCCAGGCGCGTGCCGGTGAGTTTTTCGTCGTGATCGAACTGCACCGCCTCGCTGTCGAAGGTCAGATTCAGGCCATAGGGTTGGGTGAGCGGATTGACGCTGAACAGCACCTGCGGCAGACGCCGGTAGGGATGGCGGATATCCGGAATGGTGCTGTCGATGGTCTGAAAATCCTGCACGCGCCCAGTCAGATCCCAGCCATCGCCGTTATAGGCCGCTTGGCCGAGCCGTTCCAGATGTGTGGTACTGCTGACGGCCAGGCTGGTGCTGAGATCCTCGAAATACTGGTCGTCCGAGACCTGTGCGCCACGGAGGGTGGTGCGCAGGCGGTCGAGAGGGCGGCCGCTATGGTTGATGCTGAACAACGAACGGTCTTCGTTGTTGTAATCGTCGTCCGAGGGCAGGTATTCCAGGCCGATTTCGCCGCTGTTGGTCGGGTTCAGATAGCGGAATTCGCTTTGCAACTGCACGCCGCGTTCGCTCATCAGCCGCGGCGTGATGGTGGCGTCGCGGTGCGGGGCGATGTTCCAGTAATACGGCAGCGCCAGTTCGGCGCCGGTATTGTCCGAGCGGCCGATGCGTGGCACCAGCAGCCCGCTTTTGCGGCGGTTGTCGATCGGAAAACTGATATACGGCGTATACAGCACCGGCATATCGGCGAGTTCCAGCCATACATGCCGCGCCGTACCGAAGCCTTCATCATGTTTCAAGGTGACGGTGCGTGCGTTCAGCCGCCAAGCCTCGCTGTTTTCGTCGCAGGTGGTGTAGGTGGCCTGCTCGAAGCTGCGCAGCGCTTTGTTCTCCTGATGTGCACTCACCGCTATGCCGCGTGCGTGACGGCTGGGCACGGCATAGCGCACGTCACTGATGTCGCCCTGGTCGCTGTCGAGGAGCAAGGTGGCCTGGCTGCCGGTGACGCGCAGATCGGCCTGATCGAACTGCACATTGCCATCGGCATTGACCTGCTGTTTTGCCTCGTCGTAGCGGATGCGATCGGCCTGCACACGACTGCCAGGGCGTTCGAC
This sequence comes from uncultured Gammaproteobacteria bacterium, assembly GCA_963696465.1. Lineage (GTDB taxonomy): Bacteria > Pseudomonadota > Gammaproteobacteria > Thiohalobacterales > Thiohalobacteraceae > JAHJQQ01. The sequence continues at coordinate 21,717 of CAVOKC010000002.1, forward strand.
CACGGCATTGCCGGTCAGGATATAGACCGGCCCCGGTTCGGTGTTGGCATCGTCGGCTGTCAGGTTCGTTTCGGTCAGGTCGTTTGCGGGCAACTCGGGGGATTCGGTGGCAGCGCACAACGCCCAGGGGTCGTAACGGTCGCTTGCTGTGATCGATTGCGGTTCAGCGCGCGCGACCGGCTGTGGCTCAGTCATGGCTGGCTGGGGTGGCGTAGGCAATGGCGCGGGTGCGTTCTTGGGCGAAGAAACGACGGGGCTCGGTGCCGTCGGTAGGGGGGCTGCTGCCTCTGCGGGCGCGGGAGTTATTGTGGGCGCTGCCGTTTTTTCCGCTGCAACTTTAGCCGGTGCAACCGGGGTGGCTGTTGGGGTGGCTGTTGGTGTGGGTGCCGGTGCGGGCGTGGCCTGGGCGGGTGGCGTCGCGCCGGGAGCGGATATCTCTGCCGGTTGTATCAGGGCTGCCGAGGGTGTCGCCGCAGGCGCTGGGGGTATCTCTGCAGGAATGGGGGTTGTCGCCGCCGGGGCGGTGGGCGCCGCGGCCGGAAGGCTGCCTGGCGCGGTGGCGCCGCATTGCCAGCTGCCTTGCGCATCCTGCCGGCACTGCCAGGGGAATTCCGCGGCGTCTTGCGCGAGCGCGATAGGTGGCAGGATCAGGCCCGCGATCAGAGCGGCGAGCAAAGAGCGTCTATTCACAGTGATATTCCTTGCGAGGCGTCGCAACGGCCTGCCCGGCGGGCGCCCCGTAAAATCGCACAGCACGGCTTATCCTTCAATGACTTTCTGGTCCACAGTGGCGTAACCGGCGAGGTATTTGGCGAAGTCATTGACGCTGTGCCTCGGCTATACTGGCGCGTCGCACTTATCCGGAATCCTCGCGTGCCTGAACGCCTTGAACAAATCACCGCCTGGTTGCAGGCCGAACCGGCCTTAGCGGCCCTCGATATCCGCCCGGCCTCGGCCGATGCCAGCTTCCGCCGCTATTTCCGCGCCCGCACCGCCGACGCCAGCTACATCGTCATGGACGCGCCGCCAGACAAGGAGGATATGGGGCCGTTCCTCAAGGTCGATGCGCTGTTGCTCGACATTGGCCTGAATGTGCCGCGGGTGGTGGCCGCCGATGTCGAACGCGGTTTCTATCTATTGTCCGATCTTGGCGACGAACATTATCTGCGCGCGCTGAATGTCGAGACGGCGCCGCGCTTGTATGGCGATGCCCTGGGCGCGCTGTTGGTGATTCAGGCACAGGGGCCGCAGGCCGGCGAGCTGCCCGCGTATGACAAGCCGATGTTGTTGCGCGAGATGGAGCTGTTCCGCGATTGGCTAGTGGGAAAACATTTGCGGATAACGCTGGATACTGCGCAGACGGACATGCTGGATCGCTGCTTCGATCTACTCGCGGAGTCCGCGCTGGAACAGCCGCAAGTCTGCGTGCATCGTGATTATCATTCGCGCAACCTCATGGTCACGCCGCGTCACAACCCCGGCATACTCGATTTTCAGGATGCCGTCATCGGTCCGGTAACCTACGATCTGGTGTCGTTGCTGCGCGATTGCTACATCGATTGGCCGCGCGCGCAGGTCGAGGATTGGGCGCTGGGCTATTGCGAACTCGCGGTGCAGTCCGGCGTGTTGCGTGCTGATCAATCCGATGAGAAACGTTTTCTGCAATGGTTTGATTGGATGGGCGTGCAGCGTCACCTCAAGGCGGCCGGCATTTTCGCGCGCCTGTATCGTCGTGACGCTAAGCCCGGTTATCTCGCCGACATTCCACGTACGCTCGGCTATGTGGTCGATGTGGCATCGCGCTACCCACAACTCGCGGGGTTGGATGTGCTCGCACAAGCCGTTATCGAACGCTTGCCGCAGGCCAAATGATATGCGCGCCATGATCCTCGCCGCCGGCCGCGGCGAACGCATGCGGCCGCTGACCGATGCTCACGCCCAAGCCCTTACTGTGCGCCGCTGGGCGGTCACTGATCGAATACCATCTGGACGCGCTGGTGCGCGCCGGTATCACCGACATCGTCATCAATCATGCGCATCTCGGTGCACAGATCGAGGCGGCACTCGGCGATGGCGCGCGTTACGGTGCACGCATCAGCTATTCTGCCGAACCTGAGGGCGCGTTGGAGACCGGTGGCGGTATCTACTATGCGCTGCCGTTGTTGGGCGATGGCCCGTTTCTGGTGGTTAATGCCGATATCTGGACCGACTTCGACTACGCAACGCTGCCAGCCGATTTTACGGGCGAGGCGTATTTGGTCCTGATCGATAATCCCGAACACCATTCGGCGGGGGATTTCTGTCTGCAAAGCGGGTGCGTGCATGATAGCGATGGACTACGGCTGACCTTCAGCGGCATAGGGCTGTATCGTGCGAGCCTGTTTGCCGGTTGCGCGCCCGGGAAATTTCCGTTGGCACCACTGCTGCGCGCGGCGATGACACGTAACGCCGTGCAGGGTATGCACTATCAAGGACGCTGGTGGGACATTGGCACGCCGCAGCGTTTGGCCGCGCTCGATGGCTGGTTGCGCGCCTGAGGTGGTTCCTGCGACTTGATTGAATTGTGTTGGCAGTTGAGGTGAGGACATGGCTGGAGCAGATCTGCGTCGTTATCCGCGCGTACCCATCACCCGTCCGGTGAGCATTCGCACCAGCAGCGGGGCTTTGGTGCGCGCGCGTCTCGTCAATATCTCACAGGATGGTGTGGCTGTTTCCTATGAGTCACCGGCCGAGATCGGTGCGACGCTCGAACTCGCCTTCACATTGCAAGTTCGCGGCCGGGAAATCGAACTCCGCGAACGCTGTGTCGCGCGTTACAATCATCTCGGTGGCCAGGGTTATATCATTGGTTTCCAGTTCGTGGAGCTAGAGGCAGGGGCACGGGAGAATTTGCGTGAGTACATTGCTATCAAGCGGAGCCTCCAGGATTAATACCGCGTTGCCAGTCGATCCGCGTAGCAGTTGCTGCCCGTGTCCATCGTCGAAGATATGTGTGTTCGCTGAAACAATACCGCCGCTCTGTCGCCGCGGGAGCCCATAGCGAAATGCATCTCGCTGTCGCTATCAGCGCGCATGGCTACGGCCATGGCGCGCAGACTGCCGCGGTGTTGACTGCATTGCGTGCGCGCATGCCGGAAGTGCGGCTGACATTGCTCACGGCGCTCCCCCGTGCTTTTTTGCATGATCGCATCCCGGGCGAATTCGACCTTATCGACTGGCGCGGCGACTTCGGTATGCAAATGCGATCGGCGCTGGAGGTCGACCTCGCGCGCAGTGCCGCCGAATACGCCGATTTCCATTCGGCTTGGGCGTTGCGTGTTGTTGAGACGGCGCGTTTGCTCGAAAAACTCGCGCCCGATCTGTTGCTCGCGAATATCCCCTACCTGCCACTGGCGGCCGCCGCGCGGATCGGTTTACCGTCTATCGCGCTGTGTTCGCTGAACTGGGCTGTTATCTATCGACATTATTTTGCGCAATGCCCCGAGGCGCCTGCGATCCTCGCGGCGATGGAGGCTGCCTACAACAGCGCGCAGATATTTCTGTGCCCGGCGCCATCGATGGCGATGCCGGAATTGCGCAACGTGCAACGCATTGGTCCTTTGGCCCGCGTGGGGCGCACTGTGCGCGCGGAGCTGTGCGCGCGCTTGAATGTATCCGAATCGCAGCGTCTGGTATTGATTGCGCCGGGTGGCATCGAGTTGCGTTTGCCGCTGGAAGGCTGGCCTGAAGACGCGGAGATTACCTGGATCGTCCCTGCTGCCTGGGGTGTTCAGCGTAATGATATGCACAGCTTCGAATCGTTGGGTCTGCGTTTCACCGATGTGCTCGCATCGGTGGACGCGCTGCTGGGCAAGCTCGGTTATGGCACGGTTTCCGAGTGCGCCTGCAACGCCACACCGATGCTGTACATGCCGCGCCCAGATTGGCCTGAGGAAGCGTGTCTTGCTGATTGGCTGCATGCACATGGCCGCTGTGCGCCAGTCGCCTATGAGCAGGTGTTGCGAGGTGAGTTTCGCGAGGTGTTGGAGTCATTATGGGCGCAGTCCGCGCCGGCTACGCCACAACCGACCGGCGCTGTAGAGGCGGCGGTGGTGATTGCAGGGATGCTAGGGGCGCTTTGATTGAATGGCACTAAGTTAAGCTCAATGTAGGGTGGGTTAGCGTCTTTCGCGTAACCCACCAAGCGTTGCGAAGCAACACAACGCGTTTTTTTAGGTGTGCCTAACCCATCCTACATTGGATAATAATCCGCTTAACTTAGTGCGATTTCGCTTTGAATAATTCCCTCTGCAAGATCAGGCTGGAGTTCCGGTCTTGTTTACTGCCGGCGGTACGGATTACCAGTGGCTCTGCGAATAACTGTAGTGCGTCAGTGTGAATTGCGCGATGCTCAGGCGGCTTGAACGCCGTAGTGGGGGCAGTACGCGGCTTAGAAGGACTCGGGTAGACCGTCGAAGAAATCGACGACACCGGTTTCCAGTGAGTATTCGGCACCGACCACCAACAAACCATCTTCGGCGATCAGTTTTTCCAGCGCGACGGAGCCGTGCCGAAGGGTTCTTGTTTCGTCGCGAGCTGGGCGCTTGGTGTGGGTGAGCATCGTATCAATGCTGCGCAGGCCAGCGACAAAACGCTGGTTGCCTTCGATCAGACGACTGAATATGTAGAGGCTGCGGTTTAGATAACGCCGGCTGCTTGCTGATCGGCGTGGTAGCTGGAGCGCACCATCGGTCCACTGGCAACATGGTGGAAGCCGAGTCCGTCGCCGAGCTTGCCGAGCTGGGCGAATTCCTCAGGCGTGACGAAACGATCCAAGGGCAGGTGATTCAAGCTGGGCTGCAAATATTGGCCGAGCGTGAGCATATTGACGTCGTGCGCGCGCAAATCGCGCATGACCTGTTCCACTTCATTGAGTTCTTCGCCCAAGCCCAGCATCAATCCTGACTTGGTCGGCACATCCGGATGTTCGGCCTTGAAGCGTTTGAGCAGTTCCAAGGACCACGCGTAGTCGGAACCCGGACGCGCTTTTGTGTACAAGCGTGGCACGGTTTCGAGATTGTGGTTGAACACGTCCGGTGGCGCGGCGCGGAAGATTTCCAGGGCGCGCTCCATGCGGCCGCGGAAGTCAGGCACCAGCACTTCGATGCGCGTGGTCGGATTCAATTCGCGGATCGCCTGAATGCAATCGACGAAATGCTGCGCGCCACCGTCGCGCAGATCATCGCGGTCGACCGAGGTGACGACGACATATTTCAGCCCCATGGCCGCGATAGTGCGCGCCAGATTTTGTGGTTCTTCGGTGTCGAGCGGATCGGGGCGGCCGTGCGCGACATCGCAGAATGGACAGCGCCGCGTGCAGATGTCGCCCATGATCATGAAGGTCGCGGTGCCGTGCGCGAAGCACTCGCCGATATTCGGGCAGGACGCCTCTTCGCAGACCGTATGCAGCCGGTTGTCGCGCAGAATCTGCTTGAGCCGTTGGACTTCCGGGTGCGCGGGCGACCTGGCGCGTATCCACGCCGGCTTGCGCTGCGGCTTGACAGTCGGTGTGATCTTGATCGGGATGCGCGCCATCTTGGCCGCGCCGCGCTGGTGTTTGAGATCAGTCATTAATTGTTACCGCCACGAAATCCACGAACCCCACGAAATGGCCATGGTATTCCCTACATCAACTTGTGTGGGGTTCGTGGATTTCGTGGCCATGAATTATTAAATATGGCCGGCAGTTTACCCCAGCAGGCGGGTCAGGTGCGACTCAAGTCGCGTGGAAACCGCGTCCATATCGAGGGATATCCCCAGGTCACGCAGCTGCGTGATCTGCATGCCCGGATAGCCGCAGGGATTGATGCGGCTAAACGGTTCCAGATCCATATCCACATTCAACGCCAGACCGTGATAACTGCGCCCGCGTTTCACGCGCAGGCCCACGGCGGCGAGCTTGGCGCCCTCGACGTACACACCCGGCGCATCGCGACGGCCCTGCGCAGGCACGCCGAGCTCTGCGAGCAGATCGATGACTGCCTGTTCCATGAGTTGCACGAGGCGTTGCACGCCGAGCTGTCGCCGTGCGATATCCAGTAACACATAGGCGACGACTTGGCCGGGGCCGTGATAGGTGACTTGGCCACCGCGGTCGATCTGTAGCACCGGGATGTCGCCGGGTTTCAACAGGTGTTCGGGTTTGGCGTTGAGGCCGAGGGTGAAGATCGGCGGGTGTTCCAACAGCCAGAGTTCGTCGTCGGTGTCGGCGGTGCGCGCGGCGGTGAAAGCCTGCATGGCGCGCCATATCGGTTCGTAGTCAACGCGACCCAGAAAAAGCGTGCGGAGTAATCTTTCCCTCGCAACAGACGCGCAATCCACCGCGCCCGAGAGGAACTCCTCGGTAGCGTTTCTCTTCATCCAATAAACCGCATTTGCCACGGAATCACACGGAAAAACACGGACAAGATCATAAGCTTCACGCCGGCACCGCCGTCACCCGCAAGGGGGTGAATAGTCGCTCCACGAATGTACTGTGTTTCAGTGTCTTCCGTGTGTTTCCGTGGCTGAAATGATTTTTTTAGGTTCATTACAACACCATCAAGGCGAGATCCCAGCACGACAATACGCGATAGATCGCATCGAGTTGTTCCTGGCTGGTGGCGCGCACGGTCACGGTGACGGCGAGGTATTTGTCGCCTTGGCTCGGGCGGCTGCGCACCGCGCCTTCACCGAGATCGGGTGCATGCTCGCGCACCCGGCTCACTACCTGCGCCTCGAAATCGGCATGGTGATGGCCGACGACTTTGATGGGAAAATCGCAGGGGAATTGCAGCAGTGATTTGGAAGTTGTCATCGATCGGTTCGCAAGGGCTATGCCGCTTCACCGCTGCGGACCTGTTCCTTATAGGCGCCGTACAGTACGCTCATGCGCCGGTACACCGGGCCGGGTTTTCCGGTGCCGATCGGTTTGTCATCCAGTTGGGTGATGGGCAAGATTTCCTTGGTCGAACTGGTCACCCAGATTTCGTCGGCATCATGCAGATCCGTCTCGCTGATATCGCCCTCGCGATACGGCAGGGCGTTATGCGCGGCCAATTCCAGAATAACGTCGCGGGTGATGCCCGGCAGTAATTGCGGGCCTTTCGGTGGCGTGATCAGCAGGCCGCGTTTGACGACGAACAGATTGCTGGCTGCGCCCTCGGTGGCGTAACCGTTGCGGATGCAGGATCGCCTCTGCGGCGCCGGCGTCGATGGCCTGTTGCCGCAGCAGTACGTTCGGCAACAGCGTGATCGCCTTGATGTTGCAGGCGTGCCAGCGAATATCGTCCAGCGTGATCGCCTTGATGCCGTCGCGCGCCACCGCCGGATCGGCCGGTGCGATGGGGTTGACCATGGCAAACACGGCCGGCACCAGCGAATCGTCAAAGGCGTGATCGCGCTTGGGCGCCACGCCGCGCGTGACTTGCAGATAGACGTACTGATCCGCGCCCGGGTTGCGTTGCAGAAGCCCTTCGATCATCGCACGCCATTCGGCCACACTCATCGGCTCGCGGATACGGATCGCTTCCAGGCTGTTGTGCAGGCGCTTGAGATGCGCATCGAGCCGGAACGCCTTGCCGTTGTAGACCGGGATCACTTCATACACGCCATCGCCGAACAGATAGCCGCGGTCCATGACCGAGACCATGGCTTGTTCGGGAGGAAGGAATGTACCGTTGAGATAGATAGTCGTCATGAATGTTCGATCTGCGGAACGAAAAATTTTGAACCGCCAAGACGCAAAGTACGCCAAGAATATTTGAACCGCCAAGACGCCAAGGCGCCAAGAACGGCCAGATGAAAAATCGAAAAAGATTTTTCAGTAAATAGTCTTGGCGCCTTGGCGTCTTGGCGGTTCCCCCGGAATTTCTTGGTGTCTTGGCGGTTCAAAGCAAAGCTGTATTACTCGAAATACAGCTTCACTTCATCGACCGCGCGTTGCCAGATCGAACCCTCTGCCACGGATTGCAAGGCGTTCAAAGACGGTTCCAGTAACAGTTTGTCGCCGAGTTTGACCTGCACCGAACCGAGTTTGGTGTCGGCAGCCACCGGCGCGATGATCTGACCAGGCATTTGTACACTGGCCTTGAGCTGATCGTATTGACCGCGCGGAATGGTGACGAACAAGGCACTCTTCAAGCCCAGCGGTACGGTTTCCTGCGCACCTTTCCAGACGCGCGCGTCGACCAATTTGGCGTTGGCGTCGTAGAGTTTGTGGGTTTCGAAGAAGCGAAAGCCATAATTGAGCATAGCCTGACTGGCCGCGGCACGCGCATTATCGCTATCGGCGCCGAGCACCACTGCGACCAGGCGCATGCCGTCGCGTTGTGCGGAGCTCACCAGGCAGAAGCCGGCGGCCTCGGTGTGGCCGGTCTTGATGCCGTCGACCGAGGCGTCGCGCCACAACAGGCGATTGCGGTTGTGTTGAACAATGCCATTGAAGGTGAATTCCTTCTGCGAGTACCACTTGTAGTATTCGGGGAACTCGGTGATCAGCGCGCGCGCCATGATGGCGATATCGCGCGCGGTCATGTAGTGCTCCGGATGCGGCATGCCGCTGGCATCGGCGAAATGACTGCCGGTCATGCCAAGTTCCGCGGCGTAGCGGTTCATGCTGTCGGCGAAGGCCTCTTCGGTGCCGGCGATGTGTTCGGCCAGCGCCACGGTGGCATCGTTACCCGACTGCACGATCATGCCGATCAGTAGATCCTGAACTGAAATCTGTTTGCCGACCTCGACGAACATGCGCGAGCCTTCCATACGCCAGGCGCGTTCGCTGATGGTCACCATATCGGTGAGTTGGATCTTGTTGGCGGCGAGTTCCTTGAAGATGACATACGACGCCATCACCTTGGTGATGCTGGCCGGTTCCAGGCGCTCATCGGCGTTGCTTTCGGCGAGCACCTGACCGCTGTGGAAATCTTCCAGTAAATACCCGCGCGCGGCGACTTCAGGGGCCTTGGGAATGGGCGTGGCGGTCGTGGGCGTGGCCGGTTTCGGTACGGGCGTGGGTACCGGCGTCTGCGTGGCTGGTTGGGCCGGCGCGGGCGTGGCGACGTCCTCGGCCTGGGTCAGCGGGAGAAACGACAGGTTCAGCAGTGAGATCAACAACAACAGATAGAAATGGCGCATGAGTTTGTGTTTTGAATCCAGGTGAGCGATAGATCGGGAGCGGCAATTGTCCGCGCCCCGGTTTTGATTTGCAAACCCGCTCAGTCGATGGCGACGCGCGGATTGGCGATGCCGTGACGCACCAGTTCACCGGCCATACGGTCGGCCTCGGCGACGCTCGCCAGCGGCCCGATGCGCACACGGTAGAGCGGACGTTGATTGCTGAGGGTCTCGCTGATGTGGATGCCGGACACATGCGCGTCGCTCAACTTGCGGCGTAATTGTTCAGCGTTGTCGCGACTGGCAAAGGCACCGATCTGCAGATACAGCGTCGGCGTATGGGCCGGCGGCGCGTCATCGGCGTAGGCCGGCGGAATAATTTTATCGAGCAGCGTCGGCGCGGGTTTGGCTGCGACGGTGGTGGGTGGCACAGCGGGCCGCGCGGGCGGCGTTGTCGGCGTGTTACGCACTTCTATCAAGGTCGGGCCCGGATCGGGGCGACGCGGATCGAGGGCACGCACCTCGACCAAGCCGGTGCCATGGCCTAACAAGCCGAGTTTGGCGGCACCGGTATAGCTCAGATCGATAATGCGATTGGCGACGAACGGGCCACGGTCGTTGATTCTGACGACGATGGAGCGGCCATTGCTCAGATTGGTGACGCGCGCGTAGGTCGGTAAGGGCAGGGTTTTGTGCGCAGCAGACATGTCGTACATATCGTAAGGATCGCCGCTGGAGGTGCGCTTGCCGTGAAATTTGTCGCCGTACCAGGAGGCGATGCCGCGTTCGACATAGCGGTCGCTGGTCGGCATCACATGGTAGCGCTTGCCGTACACGACATAGCTGGCGGGATTGCCGTAGCGGCTGCGGGGTTCGACTTTGGGTACCGCATCGGGGATCGCCATGACATCGCGTGGGACGCTATCAGGGCCGCTATCACGAACGAGGCCGCCGGGGCCACTGCTGCATGCACCCAGTGCCAGTGTGAGCACCAACAGCCCGTGTATCCGCCACTGCTGCAGTATCTGCGTGATCACTTGCATGTGCCTACTATCGTTGATCGGAGATGAATTTTCCAGTCAGGTAGGGCACAGACAAGGTGCCCTACCTGCTGCGGTGCTGACTAGCGTTGCGCCGACGTGCGCGCCGCGGCGATCTCATTGCTGAGCTGATACACCGCCATCGCGTACAGCGGGCTGCGGTTATAACGCGTGATGACGTAGAAATTGTTGAACCCCGACCCACTACTCCAGTCCATCAGCACCGTCGAGTTCGACCAGCGCGAGGCCGGCGTGTCCGCGGCGATGGGTGAATCCGTCGACACGCCGAATTTAGACAGTTCGCCAGCCGACATATGCGGCTTCAGGCCTTTCTCCAGCACGCCTTGTAGGCCGTGCCGGTGACCCGCGCAGGGCTGGCCACCGGCGCGCCCGCTGCCAGCCATGCACCTTGAAATAATTGGCCACGCTGCCGAGCACGTCGCGCTGCTGTGCCACAGGTCGCGTCTGCCGTCGCCGTCGAAATCGACGCATAGTTGCGATAGCTGCTCGGGATGAACTGGCCTCGCCCATGGCGCCGGCATACGAACCTTTGCGGTGCGCACGTCGAGTGTTCTTCGCGGGTCAGCAGCAGGAACTGTTCCAATTCGCTGCGAAAAAATTCGCCGCGCTTCGGATAATCGAAGGCCAGCGTGCAAGCGCATCCAGCACGCGTATAACTGCCCATATTGCCGCCGTAGCGGGTCTCGACGCCGACGATGGCGACGATGATCTCGGCTGTCACCCCGTAGTGTTGCTGCGCGCGGCGAGTATCTGTGCGTTGTATTCCAGAAGTCGACACCCCCGTTGATGCGTTCGCGGGTCAGGAAGATCGGTCGGTATTTGTTCCAGGGTTTGGCCTCGGCCGGCCGTGATATGGCCTTGAGAATGCTCTCCTGGCGTTTGGCGTCGGCGAGCACGTTGGCGACTTCGTTGCGCTGACAACTGATGCCGTGCCGCCATCTCGGCGATGAAGTTGAGCGGCCTGCGGGTGGTCGCGTAATGGCTGCGCAGAGGCAGCCGCTGCCGGCGCGGCGGGTGGTCGTCGCGGCGCGCCTGGCGGCCGGCGTGTCTTTAAACGCGGCTCGGCCTTGGGCAGTATTGCGCGACCGCAGCAATGCCGCTCAGTACAAACAGCGGGCGGCGCGGCGTGCAGTGGTGTGTCATAGCGCATGCTCCAGTAATCGACTCAGCTGCAGCAGCTTACGGTGGGTGTGTATGGACATGAGCATACCGAATCCGGTCATCAGGGTCACCACCGACGTGCCGCCGTAGCTGATCAGCGGTAGCGGCACGCCGACCACCGGCAACAGTCCGGTGACCATGCCGGTGTTGACCAGCACGTAGACGAAGAAGGTCAGCGCTCAGGGTGCCGGCCAGCAGACGCGTGAAGGTGTCCTGCGCCTGCGTGGCGATATAGAGGCCGCGCACGATCAGGAAACCGTAGAGCACAGCAGGATCACCGTGCCGATCAGGCCGAATTCCTCGCCGAGCACGGCGAAGATGAAATCGGTGTGGCGCTCCGGCAGGAAATCGAGATGCGATTGCGTGCCGTTGAGCCAGCCCTTGCCATACACGCCGCCGGAGCCGATGGCGATCTTCGATTGGATGATGTGATAGCCGGCGCCGAGCGGATCTGTTCCGGATTGAGGAAAGGTCAGACGCGCTGGCGCTGATAGCCGTGCATGCCGAATGCCACATCAAGCGCCCAGCGGCGCGATCAAGGCGATGCAGCAGCCAATGACAAAATGCGCCAGCGCATGCCCGGCCAGGAACAACGTGAAAAATCCGGCGCAGGCGACCAACAGCGCGGTGCCCAGGTCGGGTTGCTTGGCGATCAGCGGCCACCGGCACCATGATCAGCAGCGCCGCATGCGATCACGCGCCAGGTCGCTCGGCGGCAGCGCGCTGTCGGCCAGGAACCACGCGAGCATCATCGGCAAGCGAGCTTGAGAATCTCCGAAGGTTGAAAGCGCACAAGCCCAGATCCAGCCAGCGTTGCGCGCCCTTGCCGATGTGCCCCATGATCAGTACGGCGATCAGCATGCGCAACGCCGCGCCGAACAGCCAGGGCGTCCAGAGCAGCAGGTAACGCGGCGGGATTTGCGCGATCAGCGTCATGGCGCCGAGTGCCAGAGCGAGTCGCAGCGCTTGACGCTCCATGACCTCCAGGTCGCCGCTTGAGGCGCTGTACAGCACGACAGTGCCGATGCTGCAGGCCATGAGCAGGCCGAACAAGAGTGTGCCGTCGAGATGGATGTGTTGCAGCCAGGTGCGGCGCGTGCCCGAGCCCGGATTGATGTCGGCGATCATCAAGCGGGTTGTCCTTGAAGTGTTGGTCCATGATGATGCGGGCGATCGGTGCGGCGACGGAGCCGCCATGACCGCCGTTTTCAACGACGATGGCAATAGCGATGCGCGGTGCCTCGGCCGGTGCGAAGGCGATGAACAGGGCATGGTCCTGCGAGGCGCTTGTCGATCTTCGCCTCGTCGTATTTCTCGTCCTGTTTCAGGCCGAATACCTGCGCGGTGCCGGTCTTGCCGCCGATTTTATAGTCGATGCCAAGGCCGATGCGCTTGGCCGTGCCACGCGCGCTGTGCACGACGTCGACCATGGCCCCGATCACGCTGTCCCAATTCTCCCGGTTGACGATCGGGATGATGCGGGTCGGCGGGGTGTGCAGCGGCGTGAGCGCGCCATCGGTGCCGCGAATGGCATGCACCAAATGCGGCTGATGGTACTCGCCGTGGCTGGCCAAGGTGGCGGTGGCGGCCGCCAACTGGGTCGGCGTGACCAGATTGTAGCCTTGGCCGATGCCGCTGATGATGGTCTCGCCCGGATACCAGGGTTCCTTGCGCGCGCTGCGCTTCCAGGCGGTGGAAGGCAGCAGGCCGGGGCGCTCGCCTGACCAGATCGATACCGGTGCGCGCGCCCAAACTGAACTGAGCCAGATAATCGTGCAGACGGTCGATGCCGAGCGAGCGCGCCAGGTCGTAGAAATACACATCGCAGGACTGGACGATGGCCGGATTGAGATTGACCGTGCCATGACCGCCGTGTTTCCAGCAGCGGTATTTGTGTTCGCCGCCCGGCAGGCGATAGAAACCAGGACAGAAGGTGCTGCTCTGGGTGTTGGTGACGCCGGTTTCCAGACCGGCCAGCGCGACGAACGGTTTGAGCGTGGAGCCGGGCGGATATTGGCCGCGCAGCGCGCGGTTGAACAGCGGTTGGTCGGGGTTTTCGTTGAGCGCGCGATAATCCTTGGCGTCGATACCATTGACGAAGGGATTGGGGTCGTAGCCGGGCACGCTGACAAAGGCCAGCACTTCGCCGTTGCGCGGATCGATGGCCACCGCCGAGCCGCTGAATTCGCCAAAGGCCTGTTCGATAATCTGTTGCAGGCGCGCATCCAGACTGAGATACAGACTGCTGCCGGACACCGGCGCCTCACGGGTGAGCACGCGCAAGGTGCGGCCGCCGGCATTGGTTTCCAGCTGTTCGTAACCGACCTTGCCGTGCAAGGTGTCCTCGTAGGCCTTTTCGATGCCTTCTTTGCCGATATGCGTGGTGCCGCGGTAATTGGTCTGATCGATGACCTGAAGTTCTTCTTCGTTGATGCGCCCCACATAACCGAGGGCATGTGCCGCATGACTGCCGAGCGGGTAATACCGCGACAGACCGGCCTGGATGTCCACGCCTTCGAAACGATGCCGATTGATGGCGAAGCGCGCGACTTCCTCTTCGCTGAGATGGAAGCGCAACGGCACGCCCTCGAAGCGACTCATGCGCCGCCGCAGTTTTTCGAAACGCTCGCGATCGTAGTCAGTGATCTCGATCAGCGCGCCGAGTTCCGCCAGCGTCGCGTCCATATCCTCGATCTGTTCCGGGATGACCTCGAGACGGAAGGAGGAGAGATTTTCCGCCAATAGAACGCCGTTGCGGTCATAGATCAGGCCGCGGTTGGGTGGTACCGGGTTGAGCTTCACCCGGTTGTCTTCCGACAAGGTGGTGAAATGTTCGTGCGCCACCACCTGTAGCCAGACCAAGCGCGCCACGAGCGCAACGACCATCGCTCCAAACAGCAACAGTGCGATCAGGGAACGGCCCATGAATAACCGGCTTTCCAGCAGGTTATCCTTGATGGTATTGCGCGTTCGGTTCATAGCACGCGGAATGACCGCCGCAGGCCGCGCAGGATCGGGAAGATGATCGGCCACAGCAAGGCGCCGACCAGTGATGGCAGCCAATACGTCCAGGTGTGCACCGGGCGACCGATCATGCCGTTGATCCACACCAGCAACAGCTGGCTGAGGGCCAGCAGGGTCAGAATACTCAGCGATTGCTGCCAGAGCGGATGCAGACGCAGGCGTTGATGCAGCTTGATGGTTATGAAGATCACAATGCAGTAGGCGAGTGCGTGTTGGCCGAGCAGCGTGCCGGTCAGCACGTCGGTGAACAGGCCCGCCAGCCAGGCGACGCCGACACCCACCCGATGCGGCAGCGCCATGGTCCAATAGATCAATACCAGCAGCACCCAATCCGGACGCAGCAAACGCACACTTTCAGGCAGTGGCACATTGGTGAGCAGCAGGGCGACCAGCAGGCTGATGAGGATTACGCCGCTCCCATGACGTTGAACGAGTGTGTTCATTCCTCATCCTCCAGCGCGGGCGAGGGCGCGGCAGGTATTGCGGGCGCTGCCGTTTTTTCCGGTGCAATCGGCGTGGCTGTTGGTGTGGCTGCCGGTGCGGCGGGTGGTGTGGCCTGAGCGGGCGTCGTTGATGTCGCTGGGTCGGCGGCGGTTTCGCCCGGCGCGTCGCCTGATACGTCGGTGGGCACGTCGATCGGCGCAGCGACCGGGGTGGGATTGACGAGCGTTGGCCACACCAGCAACACCTCGCGACTCCGATCGAGGTGCGACAGCGGGCGGGCACTGATCTGCGTGAAGGCATCACCCGAGCTGAAGTCGACCTTGGTGACTTCAGCGACCGGATAACCCGGCGGGAAACGACCACCAAGTCCCGAGGTGACCAGCAAGTCGCCGACACGGATATCCGCGGAACTGGTCAGATGCGGCAGTGAGACTTCCGCCAGCGAGCCGTTACCCACCACAATACCGCGCACGCCGTTGCGGTTGACCTGCACGGGAATGGCATGCGACGGATCGGTGATGAGTATCGCGGTCGCCGTGTACGGTGTGATCTGTATGATCTGCCCCATCACGCCATCGGCATCGAGCACGGGTTGGCCGACGAACACACCATCACGTTCGCCCTTGTTCACCAACACTTGATGTCGGTAGGGATCGAAATCCACGGACATTAACTCGGCGATCAAGACACGATCACCGGCCTTGAATGAAGACTCCAGCAGTTCGCGCAGCCGGCGATTTTCCGCTTCCAGCGCATCGGATCTTTGCAGGCGTGCCTGCAGCAATAAATGCTGCGCGCGCAACCGCGCATTGTCTTCCTGCAGGCTGCGTCGCGTGGCGAACGATTCCTCTATCCAGTCGCCTGCAGTGCTCGGCAGGTTGATCAAATATTGGATGGGGTACATGAGCACCGACAGATCGGCGCGGACGGAGTCCAGGGTCTGCTGACGATGATCGACGGTCATCAGCGTCACCGATGCAAGCACGAACACCACCAGTCGCGCGGTGCTCGAAGGACCTCGTGTAAAGAGCAGTTTGATTTTGGAATGCGCCTCTGGCTGATGAAAATGCTAGGGGCGAGGGTGGTATGAATTGTGGGTTAACGCTTCATCCTCGCCCCGAATCCCGCGCGTCGTTATTCGACGCAGAACATTTCGCCGCCGCGCTCGTCGATCATCTCCAGCGCCCGGCCACCGCCGCGCGCCACGCAGGTCAGCGGATCTTCGGCAACGACCACGGGCAGGCCGGTTTCTTCCATCAGCAGCCGATCGATGTCGCTCAGCAGCGCGCCGCCGCCGGTGAGCACGATGCCGCGCTCGGCAATGTCCGAGCCGAGTTCCGGCGGCGTCTGTTCCAAGGCGGTTTTCACGGCGCCGACGATGCCGGCCAGCGGATCCTGCAGGGCTTCGAGGATCTCATTGCTGTTGAGCGTGAAGCTGCGCGGAATGCCTTGCGCAAGATTGCGGCCCTTGACTTCGATCTCGCGCATCTTCGCGCCGGGATAGGCCGAACCGATCTCATGCTTGATGCGTTCGGCGGTCGCTTCGCCGATCAGCGTGCCGTAGTTGCGGCGCACATAGTTGATGATGGCGTCGTCGAAGCGATCGCCGCCGATGCGCACCGACGCGGAGTACACAATACCGTTCAGCGAAATCACCGCGACCTCGGAGGTGCCGCCGCCGATGTCCAGCACCATGGAGCCGCGCGCCTCGTCGACCGGCATGCCGGCGCCGATCGCGGCGGCCATCGGTTCTTCGATCAGATACACTTCGCGCGCGCCGGCGCCGGCCGCGGATTCTTTGATGGCGCGACGTTCCACTTGCGTCGAGCCGCAGGGCACGCAGATCAGCACGCGCGGACTGGGGCGGAAGAAGCGCGCCTCGTGCACCTTGTGGATGAAATGCTGGAGCATCTTCTCGGTGACGGTGAAGTCGGCGATCACGCCGTCTTTCATCGGCCGCACCGCGACGATGTTGCCGGGCGTGCGGCCGAGCATGCGCTTTGGCCTCGATGCCGACGGCGGCGATGCTCTTGGGGCCGCCGGGTCCGCGGTCCTGGCGGATCGCCACTACCGAGGGTTCATTCAGGACAATGCCCTGACCGCGGACATAGATCAGGGTGTTGGCGGTGCCGAGGTCGATGGACAGATCGTTGGAGAACAGTCCCATTAAATTCGCTTGAATCCGAACATGTGAAGGGTGCCTTGGGTCAGCGGCTTGCCAGGATCGGGCCCTGAAAAAACAATGCGGTACTCTAACAACCAAGGGGGGTTTGGGCAAGGCGCCAAGTGTGCTAACGTTCGCGTTTTCACGCGATATTCGCGGGCGGTAAAGACGCCGCCATGTCACTGGACGCCGCCGACATAGCAAAAGATCGCGCACCTGGCGCGCTTGCCATCACCGACAGGACATCCGCCGAGTATGCGCGCAACCTGTCCAACATCCTGCCTCGTTGAACAGATCAGCGCCGTGGATACCCGCGGTGTGCACGCCCATGGCCACCCCTGGACGCCGCCCAGCGCCTGCGCCCCGATATCGTGACGGAGACAGATCAGCGCGAGCAATTCCAGGCCATCGCCCCGCAGGTCGAGGCGGGCTGTATCTGGTGCCAAAGGTCATCGAGTGATGGTCATATGCAGACTGGGCAGCCCTGCTGCCCACGCGGAATTCTCCGGCCCTACCGTCGGCAGCAGCGATTTGGATGTACAGGGCGATCAAGGGGTTTCCTGTTCGAGTTAGATGCATAACAAGACCCTAGCGGAATTGGCCGCCGGCCTGCAAGCGGCAATTCTCCAGTGAGGAGCTGACGCGGGGCTTTCTGGCCGCATCGCAACGCTCGATAGCCAGCTGAACAGCTTCGTCACCGTGACCGCGGAGCGCGCTGGCCCAGGCGGCGCGGCCGATGCACGGCTCGCCGCGGGCGAGGCCGGCCCGTTGACCGGTATCCCCTATCGCGCACAAGGATATCTTCTGCACCGACGGTGTCCGCACCACGCTGCGGCTCGAAGATGCTGGACAATTTCATCGCGCCTTACGATGCGACGGTCACCGCCAAATTCAACGCCGCCGGCGCGGTGATGCTCGGCAAGACCAATATGGACGAGTTCGCCATGGGCTCGTCCAACGAGACCAGTTTTTATGGTCCGGTGAAAAATCCCTGGGATACATGGACGTGGTGCCCGGCGGTTCCTCCGGCGGTTCCGCCGCCGCGGTGGCCGCGCGCCTGGCGCCCGCCGCGACCGGCACCGACACCGGCGGTTCGATCCGTCAGCCGGCTGCACTGTGCAACCTCACCGGCATCAAGCCGACCTACGGGCGCGTGTCGCGCTACGGCATGATCGCCTTCGCCTCCAGCCTGGATCAGGCCGGCCCGATGACGCGCAGCGCCGAAGATGCGGCGATCATGTTGTCCGCCATGGCCGGTTTCGATGCGCGCGATTCCACCAGCGTCGAACGTCCCGTTGACGATTACCGCGCCGCGCTCGGCAACAGCCTCAAGGGCCTGAGAGTCGGCCTGCCGAAAGAATATTTCGGTGAGGGTCTGGATCCCGCGTCGGCGCAGGTCGTGCAAGCGGCCATCGATGAATATCGAAAAGCTCGGTGCCGAACCCGTCGAAATCACCTTGCCCAATACCGCGCTGGCCGTGCCGACCTATTACGTCGTCGCGCCCGCCGAGTGCTCGTCGAATTTGTCGCGCTTCGATGGCGTGCGTTTCGGTTATCGCTGCGAGAATCCGAAGGATCTCGAAGACCTGTACAAGCGCTCGCGCGGCGAAGGCTTCGGCGCCGGAGGTGAAGCGCCGCATCATGATCGGCACCTACGCGCTGTCGGCCGGTTATTACGACGCCTATTATCTGAAGGCGCAGCAAATGCGCCGTCTGATCGCCGACGATTTCAAACAGGCGTTCGAGAAGGTCGACGTGATCATGGGCCCGACCTCGCCGACCGTCGCGTTCAAGCTCGGCGAGAAATTCAACGACCCGGTGACCATGTATCTGTCCGACATCTACACCATCGCCGTGAATCTCGCCGGCCTGCCCGGCATGTCTATCCCGGCCGGATTTCGCGCACGGTTTGCCGGTGGGCCTGCAACTGATCGGCAATTATTTCGATGAAGCGCGTCTGCTCAATGTCGCGCACCAGTATCAGCAGGTCGACGCGATTGGCATCAGCGTGCGCCGGTTGGGTTTGAGTGATATTTGGTTTGAACCGCCAAGGCGCCAAGAACGCCAAGAATAATCAGTACCGCAAAGGCGCCAAAGAATTGTTTGCGGTAGTGGCAGATTACTGAAAAATCTGTTGTCTGTCGGTTTTGCCCATATGAAGATTTCCTTGGCGTTCTTGGCGCCCTTGGCGGTTCAAGAAATAGATTCAGGCGGTTCAAGAAAGGTCAATCAAGATGGAATGGGAAACAGTCATCGGGCTTGAGATTCACGCGCAGCTGGCGACGAAGAGCAAGATCTTCTCGCCTGCCGCGACCGCCTACGGCGCCGAACCGAACACGCAGGCCTGCGCGGTCGATCTGGGCATGCCCGGCGTATTGCCGGTGCTGAACAAAGCGGCGGTGCGCATGGCGGCGAAATTCGGCCTGGCCGCGGGCTCGACGGTGGCCAAGCGCTCGGTGTTCGCGCGCAAGAATTATTTCTATCCCGACCTGCCCAAGGGCTATCAGATCAGCCAGTACGAACTGCCGGTCGTGCGGCACGGCATCTGGATATCGAACTGGAAGACGGCAGCACCAAACGCATCGGCATGACCCGCGCGCATCTCGAAGAGGATGCCGGCAAGTCGCTGCACGAAGATTTCCACGGTCAGACCGGCATCGATCTGAATCGCGCCGGCACGCCGTTGCTGGAAATCGTTTCCGAGCCGGATATGCGTTCCGCGAAAGAGGCGGTCGCGTATATGAAAAAGATTCACTCGCTGGTGCGTTATCTGGAAATCTGCGACGGCAACATGCAGGAAGGTTCGTTCCGCTGCGACGCCAATGTGTCGGTGCGCCCGAAAGGCCAGAAGGAATTCGGTACCCGCGCCGAGATCAAGAACATCAACTCGTTCCGCTATGTCGAGAAAGCGATCAACTTCGAAGTCGAGCGCCAGATCGAGGTGATCGAGAACGGCGGCAAGATCGTCCAGGAAACGCGCCTGTACGATGCCAACAAGGACGAGACCCGTTCCATGCGCGCCAAGGAAGAGGCCAACGACTACCGCTATTTCCCCGATCCGGATTTGCTGCCGGTCGAACTCGATGACGGCGTTCATCGAACAAGTGCGCGCGACCCTGCCGGAACTGCCGGATGCGAAAAAGCTGCGCTTCGTCGAGCAATACGACTTATCCGCCTACGATGCCGCCGTGCTCACCGCCACACGCGAGTTGGCCGATTACTATGAGTCCGTGGTGAAGGCGGTTGGCAGCGAAGCCAAGCTGTGCGCCAACTGGGTGATGGGTGACGTTTCCGGCTTCCTCAACAAAGACAACAAAGAAATCGGCGAGTCACCGGTGAGCGCCGACGCTGCTGGCCGGCATGATCAAACGCATCCTCGACAACACCATCTCCGGCAAAATCGCCAAAGATGTCTTCGAAGCGATGTGGAACGGTGAAGGCGATGCCGACGCCGTCATCGACAAAAAAGGCCTCAGGCAGATCACCGACACCGGTGCCATCGAAGCGGCGATCAAAGACATCATGGACAAGAATCCGAAGCAGGTCGAAGGCTACCGTGCCGGACAAGACAAATTGCTCGGCTTCTTTGTCGGCCAGGTGATGAAGGCCATGGGCGGCAAGGCCAATCCGGCGCAGCTCAATGAACTGCTGAAGAAGTTGTTGGCAGGTTGAGTTGGTTGATTGGACCGCTAAAACAATAAGGCTTTATCAACCGCAAAGGCGCAAAGGCGCGAAGAAAACATGAATGTCGTTTGGTCGGCGGGTACATGGAGTGATCTGTATGCCTGACTGAGCATGTGCATTGGTTTTTTGTTGAACAAAATAGTTTTTCTTGGCGCCTTTGCGCCTCGGCGGTTCATATCATGGATTCTTGGCGACTCTGTGTCTTGGTGGTTCAACAAAACTCAGCCAAGACCGAGCAACACAGCATGACCCAACGTGACAGTGATGTATTGAGCCGGTTCGTCTTCGAGCGCACCAATGTGCGCGGCGAGCTGGTGCATCTCGATGCGACTTGGCGCGCCATCCTGGAGCGCCGCGACTATCCCGAACCGGTGCGCGAACTGCTCGGCCAGGCCATGGCCGCCGCCGCACTGCTGATCACCACCATTAAATTCAACGGTTCGCTGATCATGCAAATCCAGGGCGATGGCCCGGTGTCGATGATCGTGGTGCAAGCGAAATCCGATCGCACGCTGCGTGGGCTGGCGCACTGGACCGATCCGGTACTGCCCGGTCCGCTCGCGCAATTGGTCGGCAAGGCGCGGCTCGCCATCACCCTCGATCAAGGTGGCGACCGCGAGCGTTATCAAGGCATCGTTGCGCTGGAAGGCGAAGAGAATCTCGCGCGCGCGCTGGAAGATTACTTCGTGCGTTCCGAACAACTCGCCACGCGCCTGTGGTTGAGTGCGAACGACGAGCGCGCCGCCGGCATGTTATTGCAGATGCTGCCCGGTGAGACCGAGGACGACGATGCCTGGAATCGCGCCGGTCAACTCGCCGATACGCTCAGCGATCAGGAGCTATTGGAATTGCCACAACGCGAAGTGCTGCGGCGATTGTTCCATGAAGAAGACGTGCGCCTGTTCGAGCCGGAGCCGGTGAGTTTCCGTTGCACCTGCACGCGTGAGCGTATCGAGACGGTGCTGCGCAGCTTAGGTTATGCCGAGGTGCAGGGCATTATCGCCGAGCAGGGGCAGGTGAGTGTCGATTGCGAGTTCTGTAATCAGAATTATCTGTTCGATCCGGTGGATGTGGAGAAGCTGTTTGCGGCGGCGGATCATCAGCCGAGTGTGCCGAGGACGCGGCATTGAGTTTTCTCCCTCTCCCCTCGGGAGAGGGTCGGGGTGAGGGGATTAATTTCATGCCTTTGTTCCGCGCTGGTCTGCGACTTGGCCTTCCTTTCGCCCTGGCTGGGCGAGGTACTTTTCTTTGCTCCGCCAAAGAAAAGTACCCAAAAGAAAGGCGGCCTGGAGGCTGGCCCGCCTTCGGGGGTGCCCTGCGCTTCTCGGTGCAATCGGCGCGCACCGAACTCGCCACCCCAATAAAACGGGGTGGCTCAGACAGGCGGCGCGCTTTTCCCGATTGCCCCTGCGATGCTCGGCTGCGCCTACGGGAGAGGGTTTGCGAGCCTGGGATCGCTTGCCCTAACCCGGTTATGCTTTGTCAGTAGCGCTGAGTTTGCTAATCTGATAATGACCAATCATGGAGGGCCGTATGGCAAAACATCCGCTGCAACTGAAGGCTGCGTAATTTGCTGCGCTATGGTTTGGTCCATTATTGGCATCGTGCTACGCGCTTAGGTGGGTTCAGTAAGCACGCAAGAATGAGGTTCTGGATCAGATTCTGCAACCTAGAGGCCTTGCTGATGATCAGAATGAAGGCTGCGTCAGTATTGAGATTGACCTGGCAAGGTATTAGTAGCGAAGGTTGCTGTGATTCTTGCAGTCGAGGAGGTTTTGGCAGTCTTCTGAATAACGTAGGAACACATGCTTTCACGCTGATTGATGCGCGATGTATTGAAGTCGGGCGGTATGCTCGTGCCTCGGGAACGAAGTAAATGCGGGTTTCGACGCAGAAACTGCATATTAGGGTGCGCGGCGGCGCGAACAGCAATGAACGTATAACGAAATTCCGACTGGGGTAGGCCGCGGTTATCAAGCGATAGCGAGAGATCTATCGCGATCTTATGTACTAGATGCATGGTTATAGTTGGCATGGTGGCATTGACGGTATGGATCATCGCAATTATCCAATGGTGAGCCTTGCGTTAGCTCTTGTCAATGCAAGAATATAGTGATAACTCAGTTTCTCCATCACATGTGCGACGATTTCTGTGGCTGACGGGCCGTTGCTGTATTAAGATAATCATTGATTGACCGAGCGTTTGCTGCTGCAAGTCAGGGCTGCATTGTACGCAAGAGCTGTCGCAGCATTCATAGAGCTGTATGAGTTGGTTAGATGTAGCTGTTGAGATACATTGAAGAAAAATGTCTTTAATGACGTTTCGAATCGATTCACTGGCAGATCGTGCTATCGAAGCATGGTGATTTGTATCTATGTAGCTATGCTTCCAAACCTAATACAGTGAAGAATCTCCAAATGAAAACCTACGAATCCAATCTCTGGTCCATCAACCTCCCCGACAACTGGGATGAGGAACACGACGACGAGGGCGTGACCTTGTTCAATCCGGAGGGTTGCGGTGCGCTGGAGATCAGCGCGTCGGAGCAGGAGGAGGTGGTCGATGACAGGGTTTCTGGAATACATGGCGGAGGAGCATCTCGAAGCGGGGGCGGAGCCGTCGGAGGTTGAGTTCGGGGACTTCGAGGGTTTGGAGTTCAGCTACAGTGATGAGGGCAATTACTGGCGCGAGTGGTATCTGCGCGCGGACAATCTGATCCTGTATGTCACCTACCATTGCCCGTTGGCGGACGAGGGCAGTGAGGACGATGAGGTCGAGGCGATCCTGGAGACCTTGGCGCTCGCGTAGGCTCGGCTTGACGTGAGTAATGCTCTGGCAGTTCGCTCGGCTACGTAATCTGTCGGGCTTCGCGTTGTTCAACCCAAGCTACGAGCTTGTGGCCGCGCACACCGGGCAGGTCCGGGTCGCGTTTCAGTTTCAAGGTGCGGATGTCCATGCGCTTGGCATCGATGATCAACAGGCGCCCGCACAGTGTTTCGCCGATACCGGTGAGCACCTTGATCGCTTCCATGGCTTGAATGCTGCCGACGATGCCGACGATGGGTGCGAGCACGCCATTCTCCGCGCAGGTCTGTTCGACCTCGGTGCCGTCGCGATATAAACAGCGATAGCAGGGGCTGTCGGGCAGATCGGGACGGAACACCGCGACTTGGCCTTCCAGACGAATGGCGGCGCCGGACACTAAAGGCTTACGTGCGGCAACGCAGGCGGCATTGACGGCGTAACGGGTCGCGAAATTGTCGCTGGCATCGATCACCAGATCGACACTGTCGATCTGTGCGCGCAATGCCGCAGCTTCCAAACGTTCCTGTAGCGCGATCACCTGCGTATCCGGGTTCAGTGCGGCCAAGCGGTCGCGCGCTGAATCGACCTTGGCGCGGCCGATATCGGCTTGTCCATGCAGCAGCTGGCGTTGCAGGTTGGACAGATCCACAACATCGGGATCGGCGATCACCAGCGTGCCGACGCCGGCGGCGGCGAGATACATCGCGACCGGTGAGCCCAGGCCGCCGGCGCCGATGATCAGTACGCGCGCCGCGAGCAAACGGTCCTGTGCCGTCGACACCGAATTCCGGCAACAGGATCTGGCGGCTGTAACGCAGAAGTTGTTCGTCTTGCATGCGGGGCATCCCAACGCTGTCGAACGGTGAATCGTAGGAGCAGGCTCCGTCAGTGTAGCTGTTCGCCCAGGCCGACGGTATACAGCAGAATGGCGGGCACCTGAAAGAACAAGAGTGCGGTCTCGAAATAAATCGCGTTCGCGATCGGCGCTGTGCAACTGGCTGTGGTCGATCAATGCTTCAGCAAACCATGCCGCCAGACGTTGCGCCAGCACCAACCACACCACGATCGCGGTCGCTGTTATCCCGCCGGGCCAGAGATTGACCTCGATGCCGCGCGCTGCGGCCAGCCAATGAAACAGCATGGCGGCCGCCAACAGACTTTGGATCGGCAGTACCAGAGACGGCAGGCGTCCGAACAAGGGCAATAGCGGTAACAACAGGCTGAGCAAAAAGCCAAGATTGATAAGATGACTGACGCGTTGTTCACCGCCGTTCAGCAAGTCGATGATGGACGGTGCCTCACGCAGCCCGAACAGGGCCGGATAGGCCAGCGCGATAAACAGCAGGAGGCTGAAAACGCGCGCGAGCGGCAGATAGACATGCTCGGCTAGCCAGGTCGGCAGGCTGTGTGCAGGCAGAGCGGCGAGGACATGCTGTTCGCCCTTGGCCAGTGACAGGTTCAACACGACAAAGCTCGCGCAGGCGAACAACATGCGCGGTTGTGCGAAAGCATCGACCAGATTCATACCAGATTCATGCGCGAGCGCGTCTGCGCCGACTGCGCGCGGCGATGATGTCGGCAAGCGCGCCCGCCAAGGTACACAGTAGCCAGGCGAGCGCAAACGTCTTGAGCATGGATTCGCGAACTTGGTCGTGTACGCTGCCTTCCCAGCTGAACGTGAACATCATTGATGCCGTCACCAGCGCACCGACGCCAATACCCGTGAGTGCGCCGTGCAGCCAGCCGCGTTGCCCGGCGATGCGCGCAGCGATATAACCTGGCGCGGCCCAACTGGCGAGGCCAATGATCTTGAGGCTGCCATACAGTGCGGTGGAGGGGACGCGTTCCGATAAGAAGGCCAGCGCAAACAAAATCACCAGGCCGAGCAACACGTACAACGCAATGAAACTGAGAATCCCGGCGCCGATGGCGCCAAGATGCAAATGGAATGCGGGTTGTGACGCAGTGGTATTCACGTGAATGACTCAACGACCTTTGAATAAGGCGCCGAGCACGCCGCGAATAATCTGCCGTCCTAACGAACTGCCCATGGAGCGGACGACGCTCTTGGCGAGGGCTTCACCGACGCCTTGACGCTGGCGGCCGGTGGATTTTTCGCGGGCCGGGGTTTCGTCGGTAGACGCATTCGTGGCGGTGGCCTGTTGCGCGCGTGCCTGCAAGCGTTCGTGGGCGGAGTCGCGGTCGATGGTTTGATCATATTTCCCGCGCAACGGACTGCGTTCCAGGACTTGCTGACGCTCAGCGGTGGTGATCGGACCCATGCGCGAGCTCGGCGGACAGATCAGCGCGCGCTGCACGATGCCGGGCGTGCCCTTGGCATCCAACAGCGACACCAGGGCCTCGCCGACGCCGAGTTCGGTGATGGCGGTTTCGGTATCGATGCTCGGATTGGCGCGCAGTGTCTGCGCGGCGGCGCGCACCGCCTTCTGGTCGCGTGGGGTGAAGGCGCGCAAGGCGTGCTGCACGCGATTGCCGAGCTGACCGAGAATGCTGTCAGGGATATCCGAGGGATTCTGGCTGATGAAGTACACGCCCACGCCCTTGGAGCGGATCAGTCGTACCACTTGCTCGATTTGCTCCACCAGCGCCTTGGGTGCATCGTTGAACAATAAATGCGCCTCGTCGAAGAAGAACACCAGTTTCGGCTTGGGCAGATCGCCGGCCTCGGGTAATTCCTCGAACAGTTCCGCCAGCAGCCACAGCAGGAAGGTCGCATAGAGTTTTGGCGTCTGCATGAGCGTGTCGGCGGCGAGGATGCTGATCACGCCCTGGCCGGAAAAATCCGTGTGCATGAAATCGTCGAGCGCCAGTGCCGGTTCGCCGAAAAAATGCGCCGCGCCTTGTTGCTCCAGCGTCAGCAGTGCGCGCTGGATGGCGCCGACCGACGCGCCGCTGATATTGCCGTAGCGGCTCTTGATCTCCGTAGCGTTGTCGGCCAGATGCGTCAGCAGACTGCGCAAATCTTTCAGATCGAGCAGCAGCAGACCCTCGTCGTCGGCGAGCTTGAAGGCAATATTGAGGATGCCTTCCTGAGTGTCGTTGAGATCCAGCAAGCGGGCCAGCAACAACGGCCCCATGTCGGACACGGTGGTGCGGATCGGATGGCCTTGTGTGCCGAACAGATCCCAGAACAGCGTCGGGCAGGCGCGCGGCACGAAATCCGTCATGCCAAGTGTCTGTGCGCGCTCCAGCAGTTTCGGTTTGGCTTCGCCGGCTTGACTGAGACCGGACAGATCACCTTTCACATCGGCGAGAAACACCGGCACACCGCAACGCGAGAAGCCTTCGGCCAGGACTTGCAAGGTAACGGTCTTGCCGGTACCGGTGGCGCCGGCGATCAAGCCATGGCGGTTGGCCATCGCCGTGAGCAAATGCAGCGCTGTCTCGCCGGTACCGAGATGGATATGTTGAACGGTGTCCATAGGCGTTGGGATCCCATTGAATGGCCGCCCTTAGGGTCAGGCCGTTGCAAGTATGTGATGCATTGTGCCGAAGTGTGACCGGGTTTGGAAATGGGAAGGCAATGAAACAACTGCTTTTGCAGTTCGTGATGTGGATCGCGCAGTCTGGGCGCGACCGGCCGACAACACGTGCGAGTCGCTGTGTGCGGTTGGGCGCGCACAGGCTGATCGAGGCATTTCAAAATGAACGAAGAAGCGTTGGCCGTGCGTCCTGCCGGCCGTTGGGCGCCGTTGTGGATTAGATCCGAGCGTCTGCTAGAGAAATATCCCGGGGTATTGTTAGGTATCAGCATGGGCCTGGTTTTGCTCGGATATGCCGTGCCATTGGTTTTTCCCGTCGCGACCGTCATATTGAGCTATCGAGCGGTTGACGCACTCTTGAGCGGCGGGCAGGCCGCCCTCACCGGACAAGCGGTCACGTTCGGGTGGATAGCGCTGTGCGCGAGCGTGAGCGTGTCGTTGTGGCGCTTGCGCGTGGCTGAGCCCGGTGGCGAACCGTTGATGCAGGCGCAGGTGCCGGCCTTGTTTGATGCCGTTGAGGATTTACGTGCGGCCTTTCAGGCGCCACCCATCACCGACATCCATCTGACAGACACGTCTCAAGTGACTGTGCAGCGCATTCCACGCACAGGCTACCCCGTGGCATTTCGTCATGTGTTGATGGCAGGCATGCCGGCGCTCCAATGTCTGACTGCAGAGCAGTTCAAATGTCTGCTGGCATCCGCGCTGGGTGGTTTATCGGTGGTACGTTCAGACATCGCCGGTTGGGTGGGCCAACTCGCGAATACGTGGCACCAGTATCAACAAGCCGTCGCCGATCGACGGACTCCCGCGGCACTGTTGTATCGCGTGTTTCTGACCGGTTACCTACCGGTGCTAAGCGCGTTCGCCCAACGCCTGGATGCGGGGCATCGCTTGCGGCGTGATCGCTATGCCATGGAAATTGCCGATGATGATCTGGTGGCGCAGACCCTGGCGGCTGAGGTTGTCATGCAGCGCTTTCTGGAATCACATTATTGGCCCACGGTGTATGCGGCGGCCGAGCATTCTGCGACACCGAGCTTCAAGGTTTTCCGGCATCTGGAAATGATCTTTCGGCGGCGTGTCGATACCGAATTGGTTCAGGTATGGCTGCGCGAGGCCTTTGTCGGCAAGTGGAAACGCGATGAGCAGGATGCGGGTTTGAAAGCGAGATTGCAGGAGATCGGCCATAGCGCTGTGGATTATCGGCAATCGGATCAGGTCAGTGCGGCTCAAGGCCTACTCGGTGCGAGCTATCAGTGGATCGTCGATCGCTGCGATGCGCGTTGGGCGGAAGAGCATCACGGGGAATGGTCGGTGCGACACGCCAAATCGCAGCAACAGGTCGGGCGGCTTGAGCAGTTGCGCGAAACGCTTCAACAGGTTGGTTTGTTCGGTGAGGAGGCGATGCAGTATGCCGCTTTGATGAAACGTTACGGCGCCGAGCGAGAGGCCCGGGAGGCCTATGAGAAAATTCTCGCATTGAACCCGGACGATGCGCGCATCAACTTTGGTGTAGGCAAGTTTATGCTGTCATGCCGTGACGCACGCGGCGTGGCTATTCTTGAGCATGCGATGACCCTGGATAAACGTTATGTTGAGCCGGCCTGCCGGCTGATCTCCGGATTCAGTGTCGAGAGCCGGGCGCAGGGCGCGGTGCGCAATCAGGTGCTGCCGGAACAAGGCGGGCGCGATGTGGCTTGAGCGTGGGGTCGAGTCAAGGGCGTAGAAAGTCGACAGCGGCGGCAATCACCGCGTGATCGCGCAGGATGCGATTGTGTCCCAGGCCCTCCGTATAAATGAGTTGTGCATTCTGCCAAGCATCCTGCAGGCGTTGTGCGTGGGTGGCGGGGACGTCGCGATCATCCCGATCGTGAATGATTAATCCCGGGATATCCAAGGCGGTAAGCATGCGCTCCGTCGAGAGGCGCTGAAAGATATCCATGCCAAAGCGTTGCTCGATGCGTGAGCGCATGGCGTCGATGACGGTAGCGGGGATGTGCAGATGATCGGCGAATCGCTGCACCAGGAATTCGGCGTCGGCGGGTGCGGCAATCGTAACCAGCCGTGGCAGCTGCAGTCCCTGACGCAGGGCGCGCGCTACAGCCGGTACACCGAACGAGTGGGCGATGGCGCCACTGAGCGTTCCGCTCGCGCCAGCCACATCCTGAATGGCTTGGGCATAGTCGAAGATGTGGGTGCTGGAGCCGGGGCTGTCGCCATGACCAGGGGCGTCGAAGGCAATGACGCGCAGGCCGCGGTTGACCAAGGGTTCGGCGAATGCGCCTAGCTGCAATCCTCGGCCGTTCCATCCGTGAATCAGCAAAATCCCCGGCGCATCCGGGTTACCCCATTGATACCGCGCAAGCTGCAGGCCAGTAGAAGCAATGTGGTCCACATATGCATGGGTACGCCAGCGGGTTTCCCGCGCGGGGTTCGGGGAGCGTTGGGTTGCGAACCAGAGCCGGCAGGCCCAATAGCCGCCGAAATGAGGGAAAAAAGCCCCCAGATGCCTGAACCCTGTGCGCATCAATCGCAGTGATAGCTCGGATGGAATGGGATTGGGCATAAGCTTGCGTCGGAAATGTGTGCTCGATCACAGACAACACTAAAGAGCCCTGTCGCCAAGGTCGATGATCTTACATGGTTGCCAAGACATATCGGCAATCTGGTCAGTGTAATCGTTCTGTGAGAGTAGGGGGTCGCATGAGTCCATTCAGACGTACCACCGCGTTTGCCCGCGATATGGGCAAGGGGTCGGCCAAAGGCCGTGGCGCGGACAATGCCCTGCGTCAGGCCCTGGCGCGGCGCCGCCTCGAAGAACGCCGAGAGGCGCAAATACTGAAGCAGCATTTGTACGACGTCTTTTCCGACGACAGTCATTAATGCTGAATTTGGTGGGCTGCCTGTCCGGTCGGGCAGGCAGCCATTCACTAAGCCAATCCAGAACTAAAACTAGAAGCCGAAGATTGCCTACGGAACATCCCGCGCGCCTGTATACACGGGATGCACAGGATAGACGTCCGATCAGCCCCGCTGCGAGACCGGGCAGCGCCAATAGACCGGAGCCGTAAAGCCAGATTACGGCGGGTATCAGCACTGCGACGTACTGAAATTGCAACTAACGACTCGATCAAAAGAAAAAATCGAGAGGGTTGTGTCTAGTGCCGATGGGCGGATTGTATTAAAGATTGGGACAAGTCCAGAGTTTTCCTGGATGGCGCTACTTGGAAGTACTCATGCAGGACTTTTTTGCATTGATGAAATGTTGCCAATGCCTGAGCAATTTGTCCGGACTCTCTGAAGCAAATCATCAGTCGTTGATATAACGCTTCTGCGAGCGGTTCGATTTCAAGACCTTTGCGGTATAAACGGATGGCTCCGTCCCATTCTTTTGCTGTTTCGAAGAGTAGTCCACTATCTTGCATGTGACGCAGCAGTTTGCTGCGTAAACGTTCGCGCAGAGTGAGTGCCCAAGCGCGAGTGGGTTCACGTTCCAGGAACGATCCCTGGTAGAGATTCAGCAGGCGCTCGCTGCACATTTCCAGCTGTTTGAGTGCTGCAGGTTCTTTTGCGTGTAGTAGTAATCGTTCGCAATGATTTACGATTTGTTCAAACTCCCAGACATCGACCCATGCGAGACTGCTATTTAATGTGAGACGCCGGTTACTGATGATAAACAAGTTTTCGACGTCGAAAATGCGCCGCAATCTATGTAACGTGACATCGAATGCATTGCGGTCGTTATCACCTTCCGCATCAGGCCAAAGTGCCTGACACAGAATTTCCTCATGAACTTCACGTCCGCCAAGGGCAATCAGCGCCTGTAATAGTTCGAATGGGCGTTGATGGCGCGACTGTGAGCGTGTAATAGGATGGCGGTCTGATTGAACGCTAAAGCGCCCGAGTGTGCGAATACGTATGGGTTGCCTGTCACTGTGTTCCGACGGCAAGCCGGTCCAACTGCCGAGTTGGTCGAGCGGGTGAATATTGAGCCCTTGGAAATTAATGCTCATAACTAAAGCGTCCGGTGTGGCGGTCATTCTGGTTTGATTGTTATGCCGGCCTGATGGTCCTGCTGAAAGAGCAAAAGCCGGGTTTCATTACGGGGGTAATATTAGCAATACTCCATGCTCTAAGGAATTCGCCAATGACTATGCGTATTATCTAAAACCCCCTGTGTATATGATGGCGTGGGTACGAATTTGGGGGTGATGCGCACTCAGGCAGAGCGGCTGATTTATAATGTAAGAGTTATAAATACAATGCGTTGAATGTGATAATTTCACTAGACTCTTAAGGCTGCTTTGCTTCCCAAGCATGCATAAAGTGCGCTTGGCTCATGATAATTGTTGGCTGCTGAGAAATACTGATTTTGTTGTAAGCTTTTTGCTATAGCTCGATTCCAGGGTTCTGGATAAGGTTTTCGAGCCAGGGGATGGTATGTTACAGCGGACTTTCTGCCTGCGGAAAAGGATGGGGATAGGTGATCGACGTACTCACAGACTGGATTAGCCGGATGTTGGATGCCCTGACGCGGTTCTGGCGCTGGTTGGGCGGTCTTTACCACCCTACCACGCTCAAAGAGCGGGGGATGTTATGGAGCGGTGCCCTGCTATCGCTGACGCTGCTCGTGGTGTTAGGTGTCCTGGGCTGGTACTGGAGCGCCGAGCCTGAGGCCTTTGATGTGCGTCAAGTCGCGCAGGAACGCGCGGGACAGTCTGACCAGCAGCGGCCAGTCACCGGTTATACCTTCACCAGCACACTCATGCACATCGGCGAGACGCTCCTCGACAAGCGCGGCGGCTATCTCTCCAACGATCTGGCGCCGCCGGGCGTGTGGCTCGACAACATTCCTAATTGGGAGTTCGGTGCGCTGGTCATGCTCCGCGATGGCGCTGGTGGGCTGCGCAACCACTTGTCACGTTCGCAATCACAATCGACAGAGGATGTCGATCTTGCACAGGCCGAGCCACAATTCAATTTTCAGAACGATTCCTGGATTCTACCGGCGACCGAGAGTGAGTACCGCGGCGGTATCAAGGCATTGGGGCGTTATGCCGTGCGTTTGGCCGACGACAAACAACAGAACGCGCAGTTTTACGCGCGGGCGGACAATCTCGCGCAGTATCTGCAAATCGTCGAGAAGCGCCTGGGTAGTCTGTCGCAACGCTTGAGCGCCAGCGTAGGCCAGGTGCGAGTGAATACGGATCTGGCGGGTGACGCTGCGGCGCGCCAGGCGACCCGCAGTGCCGGCGCAGTGATGGTCAAAACACCATGGCGTGAACTCGATGATGTGTTCTACGAGGCGCGCGGCGCCGCCTGGGCCTTACTGCATATCCTCAATGCCGTCGAAGTGGATTTCGAAGATATCCTGGTCAAGAAAAACGCCATCATTTCGCTACGCCAGATCATTCGTGAGTTGGAAGCAACGCAGCAGGCGACGGTCAGCCCGGTGATTCTCAATGGCGGCGGTTTTGGATTGTTTGCCAACTATTCGCTGAGCATGGCCAATTACATCGCCCGCGCCAATACTGCCGTGATCGATCTACGTGACCTCCTGCAACGCGGTTGATCCATGCCGCTTCATCGCGGCAGCCACAGAATCAAGATCGCACACAGCACGGCCAGCAGTGCCACGAACCAGCGGAATTGCCGCAGCCGCGTAGCACGCCGGAGGGTGTGCGTCGGCGCCTGGCAATGCGGGCAAGATGGGGCGTCGTCTGGATACATTTGGCCACAATACAGGCAGCGTATCTCGGACCGGATCGGGTCGGGCATGTTGATCTCCTTCGTAGCGCCTATCTTACCAGCACATTCCGCAGGGTTGCGGTCGATGGGTGACGCGCAGGTACAATCCGCTCGCTTTTTTTTGATGGTGTAAGCCGAGTGAGTGAATATGTCTGAGTATCTGGTGGTCGTATTGGATGGCGTGTCGCAGTTGGAGTATGTCCGTGCAACGGCGTTGGTGCCGGCGCAGCAAGACTATTTGGACCGACTCGATCAAAAAATGGATGCCGGCATTGAACTCGCAGGTCTGCACATCCAACAACCGGATGCCCTTCAGAGGGCGCAGTTTATCGCCGTGCAATTAGTGCAAGCGGTGCAGGCCGGTAATGAAGCGCAGGCTGCCGTGACCTGCGCCTATCTGGCCAACCGCATCCCAGACCTCAAGCAGGTGCGCGCCTCCACCCGTGCCGGCTTGCTGTCCTTTGATCTCGTGTTCGACAAAGCGTTCAGCAAGGAAGTCAAAGTCGAATTCATGCGTCCGCCGGCCTTGGAGTGATCCCGCATGGCTGAGCAGTTGGCGATTTATCGCAACGGGACACTGGCCCATGAATTCGATAAACGGGCCGCGCTGGAGCGCATGCAGTTCGCCTATGTGCAGCGCATGGATGCGGACATGGATCGAGGCATCAGACTTAATGGTGAGCGTATCCTCAGTCCCAGCCAGACACAGCGCAATCAATTCGTGATCGGCCAGTTGTTGGAGGCGCTGGGCATCAACGATAGCCGCAGCATCGTCATGCTATGCCGTTATCTTGCGCAGCATGTACCGGATCTCGACATCATTCGCATCGAAGACGATGGCGACGAATACCATGTCGATTTGGTCTACGCGTAGGATAACAAGTGGGGCGACGCTAGGTCGCCCCACTCGACGTTCAGCGGGTTTTACAGGTCTTGAGACCGAACGGTAGGTAAGCCGGACACCAACCCAGCAGGCCCGTCGCCAGCGGCACTATGCCCACCCAGCCCCATGGCGTCTGCGGTCCGATAAAGACCAGGCTGATGAGTGCCAGACCGACACAGATACGTAGAACACGATCGATTCCGCCGACATTTCTATTCATATTTGCTGCTCCCAGTGTTTATCAAGATTCGACACATGATGCTTGCCTCGTCATTCCGATTCAGTAACTCGGTCACCATCAGTCACGTTTCGCCAGAGCAGAGAGCGCCGCTCGGTCCGTTATTTCGATGCTACCACGGCCGAGTTGTACCCAGCCATTATCAGCAAACCGCTTCAGATGCCGGGAGACGACCTCGCGCGCAGAGCCCAATTCGACGGCCAGTGCCTGGTGCGTAAGGTCAATGTCGCCCTGTGCATTGCCGAGCCGCAGCAAGGCACTGGCCAGACGCGCATCGATCGGCGCGAAGGAGATTTCCTCCATGCGTGCGATCACCTCGGCAAGGCGCTGGCCCAGATTGCCGAAAACGAAGCGGCGAAAGGCCGATGAGTTGTCTAAGCCATGATTGAAATGTTTGGCTGATAACGCAATCGCTGTCACGTCCGTTTCGGTGATGCCCTCGGCGGCGTAGCGTGCAGCACCCAGCAGGCAGGCAGTCGTCAGCACACAGGACTCTCCTGCGCCAACATGGTAGAGCACGACCTCGCGACCGCTCGCGGTAAGCAGTTGTACGCGCACGCTGCCTTCTGCAACCAATAAATAATCCTGGCAGGGCGATTCCGGCGCGAATACGCGCATACCCGCGGGCAGGTTCAGACAGTTTGCCTGTGAGAAGATAGCATCGAGTTCGGCATCGCGTTGCGAGTCGAGGAAAAATTTACTCCACGGTGCTGGTTTCATAACGGAGCCATCCGAATCGGGGGGGGATAATCAAAACAAGTTCCGGTCGCGACTGCAAGGAAGACGTAGGTCCAAAAGCTTTACGGCCAGTCCTATGTTGTGGGTGTTATTCGCCTCAGGTTGCGGTGCACTTTGTACATCAATGAGCGTGAGTTTGCGCAGGGTGTTGGCGGCGGCGGGATAACGGTGCCGCGCTTCGGTGAAGCGGTGTTGCCCGTCAATGCGGTCAGTAATCTACAGCGCGTTTTCGAGCAATTTTACTCGGCGGGTGAGACCGCGGCCAAGCCGGCCAGTTATCGTCTGGGCGGTAAGCGCTCGGCGGCGGGCTGTTCTGCGGCGGTGCCGTTCGAATATCAGGGTGAATTCGATCTGCGCAAGATGCCCTGGCTGGAGGCGCATCAAGCCGAGGCCAGCTGGCGTGCCATCGCGTCAAATGTTTCGGTGGACTCCAGGAGCTTGACGGTAAGGTGTTGGGCTTTATCGAGTTCCAGGCCGAGCGCAGTGAGAATGGCGGTAGGTGGCGTGCCTTCATCGCCGTCACCGATGTTATGCGCCCGCAGCAGATGATCCACGCACAGCATCAATTGAACATAGGCCGCCTGATCACCCGCATAGGCTTCGTTGTGGTGCTCGCCGCAGCTGATAATGATGGCCTCGGGCATATTCCAGGAGGACATCAACCAAGCGCCGATCTGCGTATGTTCGATGCCGAGTACGCGGCGTTCGATCAGCGGAATCGGAATCTGAGGATTGGCGGCAACCACCCGGTTGAGCAGGAAGAATTCGGCACGGAACAGATGTCCCGCCAACAGGTAGCCGAAATTGTGCAGCAATCCAGCCAGATAGGCCACGCCCGGTTTGAGCGGCAGGCGCGGTCCGATCGCCGTGGCCAGCGTCTGTGCCAGCGCGGCACTGTAGGTGGCATGGCGCCAGAAGGACTGTAATCCCAGGGGGCCGTCGGCGGGATTATTAAACGATCGACTCGCTGCCAGTCCCAGCGACATATTGAGCACAGTGTCGAAACCCAGCACCCGCGTGATTGCATCGGTGAGTGTTTCCACTTTGCCGCGATAGCCGAAGAAGGCCGACCGCGCATAACGAATCACCTGCGCCGTCAGACTGGGATCGGCCTGGATAATTTCCGTGAGATTGTCGATGGTTGCCTTGGGGTTGTTGAGCAGGCGCAGCAGGCGATGTGCCATCTCAGGCATCGCCGGTAGCCGCTCGACGCCCTCTATCTGTTTGCGAATGTCTTCCAGCGGGCGCAGGGCGGTGAGCGGGTGCTGCTTCCCCAGCTCGCCAGGCAACATGAAATCTCGGATGTCGCGACTTTCCAGTACGCTCAGCGGGCGGGAGATAACGGCTTGCAGGCTGCCCTGGTGCAACGATTGGAACTCGTCGCCGCGCATGCGCACCAGGGTGTGGTGAAAGCCGGCCTCAAAGTGGATGTGGTCGCTGTCGGCGAAGTGCTTATCGATCACGACCGGCACGCCGTAGGGTTCGCCCAGGGGCGGTACGGAGCCTGCCTCACAGTCGGGGAAAACCTGAGTTACCTGTTCCGCGGCGACGGGTGTGCAGTCGCCGCCAAGCAGTTCACGTAATGCCTGGAAGTCGATGAGATGATTGGCCGGTAGCACGGCGAGAAGCAAACCCCGGCTGTCCTGGAGCAGTACAGCGCGGGCCATGTCACGCGGATCGATGTGCGCGACCGTGGCGGCCTCGTTCAGAGTCTGGGTTGGGGCATGCGGAATCACCGCGTACTGCGTACGCAGTTGTTCGAGATGGGCCTGGATGCGCATCGCCAGTTGCATGTTTTCCCCCTTGCCTGATGTAAGAATAAGCCAAGCATCGCTACCGTGTCGTGCTTTGATTCACAACCCCGACACGGTACCGGGTCCATGAAAGTGTCACGCGTTCGTTTTGGCCTCTGGATGGCAATGCGGGCAGTAGAGGTTGGCATGATAATAGGGCGACGCGCGTTCCTCGGCACTGACCGCCCAGCCACAGCCGCGACAGAGCGTGGAATTGCCCGGCGCCAGGCCATGGCTGATGCTTACGCGCGCATCGAACACGAAGCATTCACCCTGCCATAGGCTGTCTTCGTGCGGGATTTGCTCGAGGTATTTCAGGATACCGCCCTTGAGGTGATAGACCTGCTCGAAACCCTCGGCGAGCAGAAAGGCTGTGGCTTTTTCGCAGCGGATGCCGCCGGTGCAGAACGTGGCGATGCGGCGTTGGCGGTTGTGGCCGAGGCGCTGTCGAACGTACTCGGGGAATTCCTGGAAATTCTGGATGCCGGGGTCTACGGCGGCGCGGAAACTGCCGACGGCGTATTCATAGTCATTACGCGTATCGAGCACCAGCACGTCGGGATCCGCGATCAGCGCATTCCAGTCGGCGGGCTCGACATATTCACCGACCTGCAGGGTTGGATCGGCCTCCGCCACACCGAGCGTGACGATTTCGGGTTTGACGCGCACCTTCATGCGCTCGAACGGGGGTGTCTCCGCCAGCGATTCCTTGTGCTCCAGATCGGCCAGGCGAGGGTCGGCGCGCAGCAGTGCGAGCAATGCGTCGATGCTGATGCGGCTGCCGGCCACGGTGCCGTTGATGCCCTCATGGGCGAGTAGCAATGTGCCCTTGAGTTGTAATTGCGTGCAGGCGGATTGAAGGCGCTCGCGCAGAGTGACGCAATCGTCCAGAGTGACGAATTTATACAGTGCGGCGATGACGATGGCAGGATTGTTCACGATGCGGTTTCTGTAAATGATGCGGAGTAGCTGATCGGCGCGAGTATACTTCAGGGACAGCCCGCTGCGCAGCTCGGTGATGGTGTGTGCAGAAAAATATAGTATTTCCTACCACGGTTCCGAAACCGTCGGCAGGGACCTATAATGCGCCCAGGAGGTCAGCGAGTGTTGCTGGGCTAGATAGATTGCTTTGCGAGTGGAGGTTATTGCATGTTACAGGCCGGAAATTCTGCGCCATCTTTTGATCTGCCCGACGCGGATCTGCGCGCGGTGTCGCTCGACAAGCAACGGGGCAAACACCATGTCGTGTTGTACTTCTATCCGAAGGACGACACCTCGGGCTGCACACTGGAAGCGCTGGATTTCACCGCGCTTGCCGACGATTTCGAACGCGCGGAGTGTGTCGTTTTTGGCGTGAGTCGGGACGATTGCGGCAGCCACGCGTCATTCCGCGACAAGCATGGATTGAGTGTGCAACTACTCGCCGATGTGGACGGTGAAGTCTGTGAACAATACGGTGTGTGGCAGGAGAAGGAGAAGGACGGTATCAAGAAAATGGGTATCGTGCGTTCGACTTTTGTGATCGACAAAGCCGGAATAATTCGCCACGCATTGTATGGCGTCAATGCCAAGGGGCATGCGCCGGCCGTGTTGGAACTGGTGCGCGCACTTGATTGATGCTGGAAACTGCCACGGGTGACACCGCGTGCGCGTTATCAGGCGGATATTGCCCGTGGTGTTTTACGCCCCGACGCGGCGCAGTCCCAGGCGCTCGAGTCCCTGCAGGATCTCTATGGGTTGCTCGTGCAGGCGACATCCGCACCGTCCAGTTGGTGGGCGCGCCTGTTCAATAAACCTCGGCCAAGCGTGCGCGGCCTGTATCTGTGGGGCGGTCCAGGGCGTGGCAAGACTTATCTGATCGACAGTTTTTTCGAGTGTTTGCCGTTCCCGCAAAAACGCCGCGTGCATTTCCATTCGTTCATGCAGGAGGTGCATGCGCAGCTGAGATCTCTGCCGCATACACCCAATCCTTTGCGCCTCGTCGGCCGGCGCATGGCCGAACAATGGCGGGTGCTGTGTCTGGATGAATTTCACGTGCACGATATCGCCGATGCCATGCTGCTGG
Source organism: uncultured Gammaproteobacteria bacterium (assembly GCA_963696465.1). Classification (GTDB taxonomy): domain Bacteria; phylum Pseudomonadota; class Gammaproteobacteria; order Thiohalobacterales; family Thiohalobacteraceae; genus JAHJQQ01. Next base: position 60,164 of record CAVOKC010000002.1, read on the forward strand.
CGGGGCTGTTGCAGGCCTTGTTCGATGCTGGCATCACCTTACTGGCCACCTCCAACGTCGCCCCCGATGCATTGTATCTAGAAGGTCTGCAACGGGATCGCTTCCTCTTTGCCATCGAGTTGCTTAAGTCGCACACCGCGGTCCTACACCTGGATTCCCCTATTGATTTTCGTTGTGATCTGCTCGATCGCAGCGGCACCTATCATGTGTTGGATGGCACGGCTGGGCACGCTATTTTGGCGCGGGATTTTCGTCGATTGGCGCCGGTTGAGGTTGTCTTGGATCCGGTGCTGACGCTGAATCAGCGTGCAGTACCGGTGGTGGCGGTGGCCGACGATGTGATCTGGTTTCGCTTTGTCGATTTATGTGAAGCGCCGCTGTGGGCGCGAGATTATCTGGAAATCGCCCAGCGTTACCACACGGTTTTTGTGAGTGACATACCGCGGATGGACGAGGGCCGGGACGATGCGGCGAAGCGCTTCATGCATCTGATCGATGCGCTTTACGACCATAACGTCAAACTGGTCGCGACGGCACAGGATGTTCCGGAAAATCTTTATAGCGGGCGCTATCTGAAGTTCGCCTTTGCGCGCACCGTAAGTCGATTGGCGGAAATGGGCAGTCACCGCTATCTGGTCAAGCCGCATCGTTAAGTGTCGGTGCTGGACGTATAACAATCGCTGCATCCACCCCGGTGAGGGGTTGCCAGGGGAGAGCGTCGGAACGCTGTCCCCTGGCAGTCAGCCAGCGCAGGGCTTTGCCCGAGCGGGCGGTATCAGAGTTTTACACGCAGCCGGTCGGTTTGGGCAGGCCGCCCCATTTGCAGATCAATTTCATCGGGCCCTTCATGAACACGTCGTACAGATGCTTGCTGTCAACGTTCATGGCCTTGGCAAATTTGCGGATCGGGGGTACCACGCCATCTTCTTCATACATACGGCGCGCTTCCAGGATGTAATTCATGACCTCATCCGTGATTTCCATGTCTTCGGCGGCGGCGAGTTGGCGGGCGACTTCCTCGGACCAGTCGTCACGGTCGATTAAGAAGCCTTCGCCATCAACAGGGACGGATAGTTGTGCACTCATTGCGGATACCTCATTGCTTTGGATTCAAGTGTATTGCGAGTAGATGCGTGTGCACTGGTGGCACACCTGAAGTGGAGTTAGTGTAGCAAGGCGATCAGGTAATCGCGACACTCATCAGCTTGGTTACACCGTGAATTTTAGGCATATATAAACTGTGGGAACCACGACAGCGACGCCATCGGGGTCAAATCCAGTGGGTTTGTCAGCGGTATTGCGGAGGGACTTAGATGGATTCTCCGTGCGGCCCGTTATCCGGTCTGCTGAAGGCCGTTTTGCGGGTGGCATGGGAGCTGGCGTCGCTGGTCGGCAGCAGGGTGTAGATGCGATTGAACAGTTGCTCGGTGCCTTCGCGTACAATCTGCGCCGCTTCATCCACAAACTTATGATTGAGCATCGCTACGGTACCGAGTGCGCCGATCACAAGGCCGATCAGCAGTACCAGGCTGACCACCTTGTGACTCTTGCCCTTGGCGGTGTCGGAGACCAGGTTGGCTTGGCCGTGTCGACGAGTCTGGGTGGTGGCGGTAAGCCGTTGGCTGCCGAGCCGAGCATCTTGTTGCAATTCCAATGGGGCATGTTCCCCGCCGACCTGGTTGAATCGACCTTTGGTATGGCCAAGCATAATAGCCAGTTCGAGATCTTGGGGCGCAATCGTACTTCCCGGCGTGGCGCTGGGGTTGCCTGGGATCGCCAACTGGGCCCGCAATTCGGTGATTTCCTGCTGGGATTTGCGCAGCATCCGCTCCGCAGCCCCGATGCGGTCGCGGGCGATATGGTGTGTTGCACCGCTGCCGCGCGTCAGTTCGGCCGCGGCCTGATCGCGGACTTTGCGAGCGGTATCCGCCAGATGCTCCAGTTCGCGCAGACGCGCCTCACCCTTGAATACGGATTGCGCCAACGGGCCGGCGTCGCCTTGGGCTGGCGTGGAGGGTGGGGATTTATGGTCGTATATGCTTGCGCTCATGTTCGCGCCTCGCTGTGCCTGGGGTATTAGGTCCGGTTGTTCTTGGGCGAACATCTATTTCGCCGTAATAGCAGAATACCGCGCATTTCAGCCAATTAACTGGCAGTGGATCGCAAAGGTTTTGCCAATTGCCGCACATAATCCACTTTTGTTCAGGGACTTACGTTGTCCCGACGGTATCTATATCGGCCTCGTGGTAAGCCTCTTAAGTAGGTTATGGCATAGGCTGGAATTTGACGATTCCCATGCCAGGGGCCACAGTATGCCGCTCTTATGTACCGCGACAGACTTTTAAGGATGTGCAGTTTATGGCTTCTGATGTGAATGAATTGACCGTCAATTACGAAGAGGACGGCATACTGGTTGTAAAGGAATTAGACAAGAAGATTTTATCCAAGGGGGCATGGTCTACGGTCATTTACCGCTATCAGGATTGGGATAAGGTCAAGAACGACTATGGTCCCGACCGCTACACCATCCGTCGCTATCAGAAGCGCAACGGTGAGTATTCGCAGAAGTCCAAATTCAATATTTCCAGCCGGGACCAGGCGCAAAGTCTGATCGAGGCCTTGCAAGGCTGGATCGCAGACTAGGTAACTTTGGCAATCGTTGTTGAGAGAGGCGGTGTGGGGGTAGGTGTTCCGCAGGTGGCCTGATAAATGCAGAAATTTAACCGCCTAATTCGGGCTGTATCGCGTGCGACGGAGGTGAGTCGATATGCGAAGTTATATACGCCATCCATCGGATATCCCGATCGAGGTCGAGCACGAGCCAGTAGCCTCGACCGAGACCCGCAGACTGCATGACGTAAGCTGCGGGGGGCTGTCTTTCAGCGTCACCAAGGCCATCGAACCCGAGACGATCATCCGGGTACAGATCACCTGCGTAGAGCCGCCTTTCGAAGCGCCCTGTCGGGTAACGTGGTGCCGGCCGGTCCACGACCAATATTTGATTGGCGTAGAGTTTCTGGCGCAACAGGACGAATTTCGGGCGCGCATGGTGGAGCAGGTCTGTCATATCGAGCACTACAAGCGGGAAGTCTTTCAGCGCGAAGGACGTCAGCTGACCGGTGAACAGGCGGCGCGGGAGTGGATCCAAAAATACGCCAAGGATTTTCCGGCACTCAATTCAATGGTCCTCGGCGGCCACTGAACACCCTTCAACTCGTCTGACGTAGCCATGTCAGCCAGGTCTGCGCCAAGGCAGGATCTGGCGAGGCGACCGCCGAACGCGCCTCCAGGCGCGCCACGAACACCGCTTCACCCTCCAGTGTGTAACACCCGCCGCCGGCCTCGGTGAAGATGCGCGTCCCGGCCGCGAAGTCCCACAGCTTTTGGCCGCCATGCAGATAGAGATGGCCACGGCCTGCGGCCAGCCAGGCCCATTCCAACGCGCAAGAACCGAAGTTGCGTTGTGAATGATACGGTGGTGTTTCGATCAAACGTTGACGCAGCGCCGGTGCCAGGCGCTTGAGATCGATCAGTGCAATGCACTGCTTGAGCGGTAGCGGTAGAGTGATAGGGGCAGTTTGTAAGCGCTCGCCATTCAGCCACGCCCCCATATCGCGTTGGCCGGTGAAACACTCGTCACGGATGGGATCGTAAATCAGCCCGAGTTCTACCAGGCCGTCGCAAATCAAGGCCAACGATACGCCGAAGAACGGAATTCCCGCCGCAAAATTGCTCGTACCATCCAACGGATCGAGACACCACAGTGATTGAGTTGGGTTGTTCAGCAATGTCTGCTGTTCGGTTGTATCCATCTCCTCGCTCAGAAACGCAATGTCCGGCCACGCCTGATGCAGCTCCGCGCGCAGACGCGCATCGATGGCGAGATCGGCTTCGGTGAGGATGCTGCCGTCAGCCTTGTGTTCCTGCGTGACACGGGTGAAGCGCGGCAGCAGTTCTTCGCGCGCGGCGCGGCGCACGATGCCGCTCAAGCGATCCAGATTGGGAAGCGCGCGGTTCACGAGGAACAGCTGACCGAGAGTTTACGGCCCCAATCCGGCGGTGGCTCGGCCAGATCCGTGTCGTTGGGGTGTTCTGCAAACGGGTCGGCGAGCACCCGCAGCAATCTGTCGATCGCTGCATAATCGCGGTGCTCGTTCGCGCGCTCGATAGCGTTCTGCGCCAGATAATTACGCAGCACGTATTTGGGGTTGATTTGATGCATCTGTGCGCGGCGTGTCGCATCGCTGCTCTGTTCGCTGCGCAGGCGCGCGGCATAGTCATCCGCCCAGGCGGCGAAGGCGGCGCGATCGATGAAGTGATCGCGTACACGGGCATTATCGGCGGCTGCCGTGCTGACGAAATCACCGAGCAGCCGCCAAGTGTTGGTGTAGTCGCGGCGCTCGGCTGCCATCTGGCCCAACAGGCGTTGCGCAAGCTGCGCGTCGTCCGGTCGCGTATCACGCAGCCCGAGTTTACGACGCAAACCCGCGTCGTAATGCGCGCGGAAGGCCTCTTTATAGACATCGAACTGCGCCATCGCCATTTCCGCCGCAGCCTCGCCGTTGTCATCGAACAGTGGCAGCAGCGCCTGACCTAAGCAACTCAGATTCCACAACGCAACATCCGGCTGGCGATCGAAGGCGTAGCGACCCTGATGATCGGAATGATTGCAGACAAAGCCTGGCTCGTAATCGTCCAGGAAACCGAACGGACCATAATCGAGCGTGAGTCCGAGGATCGACATATTGTCGGTGTTCATCACGCCGTGGGCGAATCCGACCAGCTGCCAGTCGGCGACCAGACGCGCCGTGCGCAGGACCACCTCACGGTACAAGGCGAGATAACGATCAGCTTGGCCTTTGAATTCCGGGTAGTGATGATCGATCACATAATCTGCCAGCGCGCGCAGCTCGGTAAGCTGATTGCGGTAATAGAACACCTCAAAGGAACCGAAGCGCACATGACTGGGTGCCATGCGCAGCAACATCGCGCCGCTCTCTATGGACTCGCGATAGACCTCTTCATCGGAGCCGACGATGCACAATGCGCGCGTGGTTGGAATGCCGAGGCCATGCATGGCCTCACTGCACAGGTATTCGCGGATTGTCGAGCGCAGCACGGCGCGGCCATCGCCGGCGCGCGAATACGGTGTTTGTCCGGCACCTTTTAATTGCAGCTCCCAGCGTTCGCCCTGTGCCGTCATGACCTCGGCAAGGATAATGGCGCGCCCGTCACCGAGTTGCGACACATAGTGGCCGAACTGGTGACCGGCATAGAGCATGGCCAGCGGTTCGCTGCCGGCGAGCAGCTTGCCGCCATTGAAGATCACCGGGAAATCGGCGCGCTCGGCCTCGGCCGGATCGAGTTCAATCAACGCCGCCGCGAGTGGATTGAAGTGGATGAGATAAGGGCTACCCAGTGGGGTCGGCAGCACCCGCGAATGAAAGTGCCCGGCCATGCGCGCAAAGCTGTTGCTGAAACGCAGCTGTTCCAGCGTCAGTCGACGCTTGTATTGCGCTGCAGGGATCGACATCAGCCTTTGATCAGGTCCATGAGTTCCGCGCGTGACCGCGCGTTCTCGCGGAAACTGCCGCGCATGGCGCTGGTGACGGTGGAACTGTTCTGTTTTTGCACGCCGCGCATCATCATGCAGAAATGACTGGCCTCGATGATCACCGCGACGCCATGCGGGTTGAGAATTTCCATCATCGCATCGGCGATCTGGTTGGTCAGGCGTTCCTGTACCTGCAGGCGGCGCGCGAACACATCCACAATCCGCGCGACCTTGGATAGACCGATGACCTTGTTATTCGGCAGATAGGCGACATGCGCCTTGCCGAAAAATGGCAGGATATGGTGTTCGCACATCGAGTAGAACTCGATGTCCTTGACGATGACCATTTCCTCGCACTGTTCGTCGAAGACCGCATTCTTCACGACGTCCTGCACAGTCATGGTGTAGCCGCTGGTCAGGAAGTCCATCGCCTTGGCGACCCGCAGTGGGGTGCGCTGCAAACCCTGCCGTTCGGGTTGTTCGCCGATGCGCACCAACATCTGCCGGATAATATCCTCGAAGCCGGCATCGTAGACCTCGTCGTTCTCGGTATCGTAGTCGTCGAAAATAGGCGGCTTGGTCTGGGCGGGCGTGATACGTTTGTTCATGGGCGTATCCTTTGGTGCGTGAGGGTTTGCAGGGCGGGCAGATGGCAGTTGTGATTATACGCATTTTGTCCCGGCTGACGACTCTAGTGCCGCACTCAACCCGATGACCCATAGGGATTTCGTGACGACACAAGCTGCTTATAATGCCGCCGATAACAGATTAACCCGACACAGATGTGAACCGAGACCATGGAAACCAAAACCGTTCAATTCATCAAACAGCGTAACTATCAGAGTATTGTCAAAGACAAGGTCGTGCGCCTGCGCTATGTGGTGTTCGAGCAGGGTACCGAACAGGCGTTGGCGTTTCGCGATGATCTCTATTACCTCCACGGCGGGTATGGCGGCGCCTTTCCCAAAGTCGAGGCGGCGTTGGAAGGCCTGAAGGTCGACGCCAAGGTCGAGGTATTGCTGACGCCGGAGGAATGCTATGGCGAACGCGATCCAAATCTGGAGATGACCGTGGATACCGAGGCGATACCCGCTGAGGCGCGCATCGTTGGCACGCATGTGGAAGGCGAGGCGCCCGATGGTACGTCATATCCGTTCTTGGTGGTGGCTATCGAGGGCGATCAGATCAAGCTTGACGGCAATCATCCGCTGGCCGGTAAACATCTGCGTTTTACGCTGGAGGTTCTGGATGTGCGCGATGCCAGCGGCGCAGAACTCGAGGCCGGCTATGCCTTTGGGCTCTCCGGATAAACTACCGGTAATAGCGCGCGGGTCGCGGCTGTATGGCGCGCCCGCTGAAGCGTTTTTCCTCGCGCTGGATCAAGGCGGTCATTCCAGCCGCGCCTTGGTGTTTTCCGCAACCGGCGAAGTCATCGCCCAGGCGCAAAGGGCGGTTGCCACGCAGGCGCCGCATCCCGATTGGGTCGAGCAGGACGCGCAGGTCTTGGTCGAGTCGTTGCATGGTGTGATTGCCGACGTGCATGCCACGTTAGGACAAGATGCCAAGCTTGTGCGCAGCGCGGGACTGGCCACGCAGCGTTCCAACTGCGTCTGCTGGGATAGACGCGACGGCCAGGCGCTGAGTCCTGCGCTCAGTTGGCAAGATCGGCGCGCGCAGCGTTGGTTGGAGAACCTTGCGCTAGATGATGTCTGGTTGCGTGCGCGTACCGGGTTGCAACGCTCGCCACATTACGGCGCCAGCAAACTGCGCTGGTGTCTCGATCATCTGCCAGCGGTACGTGAGGCGGCTGCCGCGCGACGGCTGGCCTGTGGGCCGTTGGCGAGTTATCTCGCGGCGAACCTGCTGCGCGAACGCCCTTTGCTCATTGATCCAGCCAATGCCGCGCGCACGCTGTTATGGAATCTTTCCGATCGCGATTGGGATGCCGAGTTGTTGCAGCTGTTCGGTATCGAGTGTGATGTTTTGCCGCGTACCGTGCCGACATGTTACGACTATGGTGCGCTTGCCTGGGGCGATACGTTATTACCACTGCGCGTGTTGATCGGCGATCAATCCGCGGTTGTATTTGCAGAGGGTCGGCCGCGTTCGGATACGCTCTATATCAATCTGGGTACAGGTGCATTTCTACAGCGGCCGGTTGCTGCGTTGTCATCTCCGCCAGATGGCGTACTCGCCAGCATCGTCTATGCGGATGAAACAGACGCAGTGTATGTGCTGGAAGCGACCGTGAATGGCGCCGGAACGGCACTCGATTGGCTGCGCGAACAGTTCGGCATCGACGACATCGAGACGCGACTCCCGAGCTGGTTGAGGATGGCAGGCGAGATCCCGTTGTTCCTTAACGGTGTCGCCGGACTGGGTTCGCCCTGGTGGCGTGCCGATTTCACCAGCCGTTTCATCTGCCAGGGTGAAGTTCAGAATGAGCCGTGGGCGCAGGCCGTGGCCGTGGTTGAAAGCATCGTGTTTCTGATCGCGGAAAATATTCAGCGCCTGCAAGGCGAGACGCCCGTGCAACGCATTCAAGTGAGCGGTGGACTCGCGCACCTCGACGGACTGTGTCAACGGCTGGCCGATGTCAGTGGCCTGCCGCTCCTGCGCAGTGCGCAGCCCGAGGCGACCGCACGCGGCGTCGCCTGGTTGCTGGCAGATGCGGAGGGCTTGCGCGGGCACACCAGCGATGGCAAGCGGTTCGCGCCACAACAGAATCTCGCCTGCAGCGTACGCTATCAGCGCTGGCGCGAAGAAATGCAGCAGGCGTTACGGAATTGAGGAACGTCTGCATAATCCGTCATTGCGAGGAGCGAAAGCGACGCGGAAATCTTCATGCTGTCGATCTGCCGTAGAGGGAGATTGCTTCGCTTCGCTCGCAATGACGGTTCAACGAATAATTCAAAGGTACCATAAAGTTATGCAGCCCCCGATCCTGATTGCCCACCGCGGCTATGCCGCGTGCTATCCGGAGAACACGCTGCCGGCATTCCAAGCTGCGGTGCAGGCTGGCGCGCGTTGGTTAGAATTCGATGTGCAGTTGAGCGCAGACCGCGTGCCGGTGTTGTTGCATGACACAACACTCGATCGGACCGCCGGCCAGCCAGGCGCGGTATTCGATCTCACTGCACAGCAATTAAGTGCCATCAGCGTCGGCGAGCCGGCACGTTTCGGCACGCAATTCGCCGATGTGATGTTGCCGACGCTCGCCGCAGTAGTCGCCTGGCTGATGACGCAGCCGCAGGTGCAGGCCTTTGTGGAGATCAAGACCGACAGCATCCGCCGGTTCGGCGTCGAGGCCGTGCATGCGGCGGTGATGCGCGTGCTAGAGCCGGTGCGTGAGCGCTGCGTGCTGATTTCCTTTGACGATGCCTTTCTGTTCGCCGCGCGGCTGGCGGGACCGAGGGCGGCATCGATGCGCATCGGTTGGGTTGCGGCCGACTGGAATGATGACTGCGCACGGCGTGCCCGCGCGCTCGCGCCGGATTTTCTGTTCGCCAACTACATGCGTCTGCCGCCGGAACCGCAACCCTTGTGGCCAGGCCCTTGGCAATGGGCGGTGTATGAAGTCGCCGATCCGGAGCAGGCGCTCGCACTCGCTGCACGCGGTATCACCTTCGTGGAAACCATGGCGGTAGGTGAACTGCTCGCCGATGCACGTTTATCACCTGTGTATGATCACGCCTGACGTGGACGTCGTTGTTGTAGGCGCGGGCATCCAAGGCGCCGGTGCCGCGCAGGCCGCAGCCGCGGCCGGCTATAGCGTCATACTGCTGGAACAGACCGGCATCGCCAGCGGCACGTCGAGCCGTTCCAGTAAATTGATACATGGCGGACTGCGTTATCTGGAAAGCGGTCAACTGAAACTGGTCCGCGAGTGCCTGAGTGAACGCACGCTGCTGCTGCGCAACGCGCCCGATCTGGTGCGCCTCACCCCGCATTACATTCCGGTTTACCACGATACTCGTCGCCGGCCGTTCATGTTGCGCTTGGGCCTATGTGTGTATGCGCTGCTCGGGGGGTTGCGCCCGGAGCTGTATTTCAGCGTTGTACCACGCCGTGATTGGGCGACGCTCGACGGTTTGCGTCAGGACGGTCTGCAAACGGTGTTCCGTTACTTCGATGCGCAGACCGACGATGCGGCGCTTACCCGCGCCGTGGTGCGTTCCGCCGCAAGCCTGGGCGCGCAGCTGTTGATGCCGGCCACGGTATTGAAGGCAGTTGTAACCGCGCAGGGTGTACAGGTGCAGTATCGCGATGCGTCAGGCGAGCATGATCTGCACTGTGCCGCACTCATCAATGCCGCTGGTCCCTGGGTCAATGCGGTGCTGGAGCGTATCGAACCGCATGCGCAGCAATTGGATATCGACTGGGTGGCGGGTACGCATATCGTGTTGCCGCAGCGTCTGACTCAAGGTGTGTTTTACGCCGAAGCTCCGCGTGACGGCCGCGCCGTGTTCATCATGCCCTGGCGTGACGGGCAGACACTGGTAGGCACCACTGAACACAGCTATCAAGGTGATCCCGCCGCCGTTGCGCCAACTCCGGACGATATCGCTTATCTGCTCGACACCGTGCGCCATTACTTTCCCGCCTATGCGCGACTCGAACCCAGCGAAGCCTTCGCCGGCCTGCGCGTCTTACCACGCGCGGACCGCGCCGCCTTCGGTCGCTCACGCGATACGCGTCTGCATAGCACACATCGCCAGCGCGTAGTGTCGATCTATGGCGGCAAGCTCACCGCCTATCGCGCGACCGCGGCGCGGGTTACGGAGATGTTGCGAGCGGTCTTGCCTGTGAGAGCGCGCCGGTCCAGAACAGAAGAATTGAGAATAGATGATGAGGGAGATCGCGACTCGGTGCCTTCAGGGTAATGTAAAAATATCCGCTGTCACCGCGTCCACAGTCTGCTTGCGTTGCGCGGACGCGGCGTCGTAGACCACCAGTATCGACGTGGCATCGCCGCCGTCCGGCGCGAACAGGGTCATGCCTTCGGCGTGATCGACACCTTGACCGTAGGGTATGTCCATAACCCGCTCCAGTGTGTCGGTCGGAACCATGGCTTCGCTCTCTTGTTCCGCGCCGCCCCGCCAGCGCAACACGCTGACCGGGCCATCGAGATCCAGCGTTGGTCCAGCGAGGATCAGCAGGTCGCGGCCCTGCACGCACAGATCGCGGATACCGAGACCATTCAACTGTAGAAAATGTTTGCGGTACAGCTGCGCGTCCGGTCCGATGGTTTTCAAGCGCAGCGTCGCAGGTTGTTTACGATCCACTTCAAGTTCCAACTCCATAATCACCGCCCAGCCACGCAACACCGGACCGCGCAGGCCGAGGAACAGGCGCGTGCCGTTGACGGCCAGACCTTCGATATCGAAGCCGTTGTCCTTGCCGGGGATGGCGAGAAAGGGTTGCAGATGCTTGTCGTCGCGCAGTGCCTTCGTCAGATCATTGCCCTGCGCATTGCCGTGCAATTGCGCGGCCGTGCGTGTTGTGCCCGCGTGTGTATGTTCTTTCACGAGGGTGTAGATCCCGTCGCGTTCGATAACGGGGATGCGCGCCAGCAGATAGCGGTTGCCGTCACTGCCGATCTTGGCCAACTGTTTGCGGGCCTTTTCGAGGCCCTCGTTCAGTTGCGGCTGCTTACGCTTCAGACTGTGCGAACCGACCAGCCAAAGGTAACCGTCGGCGCAGGCCAGTCCTTCTAGATCCACTTCCTCGATGTCTGCGGGATCGGAGGGCGGCGCCACGGGCAGTTGTAGGTAGTCGTGCAGTGGAAACTGTTGGTGATGGCCATAACGATGGCTATCGATCGGAACGAGCCGCTCCAGGCTGATCGTTTCATCGTTGCTGACCCACAGGGTGTTACCGATCTGCACCGCAACGGATAAGCCGTCGCGCAGCTGCTTGCCCTTGCTCAGATCATTGCGTTCTGGCGCAAATTCCAGATGAATAGTGTTTGACATAAGCGTGTGCGGGAGCAGATTTGAACTTTGTCCCCGTCTCTGCTCCTCATTGTTTGATGAATTTGACGACGTTCTTTTTGGTCGGCGCATCGTTGTCGAAGCCGCCGTGCGTGGTGCTGGTGCTGGTCCTGCCGGGCGAGACGTGTACGGTGACGTTCTTGAGCTTGGCCAGCTTTGGGTCGAAGTATTTCTCCATGCCGAGGATCGGCGTGCGCTCGCCGCCCTCGAATGATTCCGACACCAGATACAGTAACGATCGTTTGTATGGCCCACAGGTGGCATCGTCTTCCTCGGCCTTGTCGGTGAGGTGGAACTGCTGATAGCGCTTGACGGTGCCATCGGCGAGACGCGGGCGCACCAGCGCGTCGAAGGTATCGTGGCGCACGGCCGGGGCCAGGAAACTCACCGACTCGAACTTATGCTTGTCTGGCAAGTGCATCGATGATATGCGCATGGACGATGCTGCCGGCGGAATGTCCGACCAGATGGAAACGCACCGGATTGTTTGGCGGCGGCGGAGTTGGCGAAGGCGTTGTACAAGCAGCACGGCGCCGGATTTCTTGTTGCTGCTGATGGCCGTGGCATTCTGTTTCATCTCGCCCCAGATTTGCGTGCCGGGCTTCGGCGAGCAGGCGTTCCAGGCGTTCGTTCCACCAGCGCTCGGCGCGCAACCAGAAGCCTTCGCCGCCGCCGGCCGGACGATGCACGTCGCGGATGGCGTCGTTCAGTCGATTGTGCACGGTGCTCATGAAATCGGTTTCCCACATCAGATAGATCGGGAAGATCTGATTATCGTAGAGCAGGGGAATCCATTCGGCGGCATTCGCCGCCGCGTCTTTCTCGCCAACCAGTCCGCCGTGGGCGTAGATGCACACATCAATGGGCTTGTTGCCCAAGCCCCAACGCGCGCGCGCCTCGGCCAGATGCACGTCGACAATGGCGCGGACATCGTCCTCGCAGGTGCGGAACAGGCCGCTGTTGGAGAGTTGGCCGTTGTTGCCCATGTCCACCACGAACGGCGAGATCTCGCGGTTGCGCAGCACCGTGCTGGCGCCCAGCGAGACGCGCCCGCGGCTGTCGGTGCGCAAGGTGTTGCTGGCGGCGATGGCCTTGTGTTCCTGGGTGACGACGCCGAGTTGCGCCACCCAGCAGTCCATGGCGTTATCCGTCCAGTCTTCGTAGGTGAGGATCGCGTAGCCTCCCGTGCCCCAACCCGTGTCCCAGGAGTTCTGCAACAGAAATCCCTGGTCGTTGTAGCCGACGAGCGCGATGGCATGGCCGCCGTCGCCGCCTTTTTGTGCGGGGATGGTGAAGATCTTGTCGGCGAAGGATTTCGGTCGTTTCCGGTTGAGGTCGTTGCCCTTGTCCCAGCCGGCGTGCGTGTCGGTGCTCGCATAGACGATGCCGACTTCGTTGAGCGCGGCATGGATATCGGTGATCTGTTTCGGGCCGATACGGTAATAGGCGCCGAGCGGACGGTTGACCGCGTCCAGCCACCAGTCGTCCTGCAGGATTCTTGGGCGCGGGCGGCATCTTGATCCCGGTCTTCCACAAGGCCTCGGCGCAGGCACCGTGCCTGTACCAGCCCTTGAGCGCGCCGCGCAGGCTGGAGCCTTCATCGCGCGAGCCCGGGAAATTCATCGTAGCGTCGCGCCATCGAATACAGCATGTACGGCGAGACTTCGGGCGTGCGCCTCGCGCTGCGCCTTGCGCAACAGGTATTCGACGACCAGCGACAGGGAAAAGCCGGTGCAGGCACTGGTGTCGCGCTGGTTCTTCACGCCCAGCACGATCTCCGGGAACAAGGCCGCGCGCGGCGCGAATGCGATATTCGGACGGAAGGGCAGATCGCGGAAGTCCGGCGTATCCGGGCGGACGTTGCGTGTGCGAATGGGCGATTTAGCCATGATGGCCTCCCTGTGGTTGGCCGAGTGTGAGAAGCGTATCGGTCCAGTTAATAGGCGCCATGCCAACGAGGCAGTGGCGCCGAATCCTTAGTCGCGCGGCTTGAAATCCAGCGCCACCGAATTGATGCAATAACGCAGGCCGGTCGGCTGCGGGCCGTCCGGAAAGACATGGCCGAGATGCGCATCGCAGCGCGCGCAACGCACTTCGGTGCGGATCATGCCGTGGCCGCGATCGACATGTTCGTCGATGGGCGCGTCGACGGCGGGCTGATAGAAGCTCGGCCAGCCGCAGCCAGAATCGAATTTGTTGTCGGAGACGAACAAGGGCGCGCCACAGCAGATGCAATGGTAGTCGCCGATGCCTTTGAAATTGTGATACTGACCGGTGAAGGCGCGTTCGGTACCGGCGTGGCGTGTAACCTGATACGACTCGGGCGTGAGTTGTTCGCGCCACTGCGCGTCGGACTTTTCGATCTTGTCGGTCTTGTTACTCTTGTCACTCATGGGAACTCCCGAGATCACCGTACCGGCCGATTATGCGCCGCTGCGTTGCGCACGCCAATTCGCTTGCATCCATTGCCATTGCCTCGTTACCCTGACCTTATGTCGACACGATTGATCTTGCCGCAAATTCCCGACGCCGCCTTGGAGTGGCGTGCCATCCGTTCGCCAGGTCCGGGCGGGCAGAATGTGAACAAAGTGGCGACGGCGATTCAGTTGCGCGTCTATCTCGACAAGGCTGAGCTGATGCCCGCCGTACGCGCGCGGCTGGAGAAACTGGCCGGACGGCGGGTGAGTACCGAAGGCGCATTGCTGATCGAGGCGAACCGCTTCCGCAGTCAAGAGCGCAACCGTGCCGACGCCTGGGAACGCTTCGAAGCGCTGCTGACCAAGGCGCTGGTCAAGCCCAAGCCGCGCATCGCCACCCGGGTATCGATTGGCCAGCGTCGCCAGCGTGTGGACGACAAAACCAAACGTGGTGCCACCAAACGCTTGCGGCGAACCACGGGCGCGGAGGAGTGATTCTGACGTGAATGGCACTTATCTTAAGCCCATAAGCATAAGAGATAGCCACGGAAAACACGGAAGAAAACCATGAGGTTGTATATGTTCCGTGCGCCTTTGTGGCCATTTATTGCTTAGGGAACCATCTGATTAATTCCGTTCATGGTGAGCTGCGAGCGTGCCGAGCAGCCGATCCATGAACGGTGGGAATTATCAGGTTTGCTTAAATAAGGGCCGTTCGTCATCGTTCGTTGGCGATTGCCGGTAGTTCAGATCAGCCACCTAGCGCCGATGAACAGGCAAGTCGCTGAACGCGTTGCGCGGATGAATTGCCATGACGGTTAGAACACAGAAGAGAATCCATAAGAAAGTCCAGAAGCAGGGCGGATTCTTCCGCACCGTGCGCATCGCCGTGTTGTTGCTGCTGTTGTTCGCTGTGGCCGGTGATGCCTGGCTGACCCAACGGCGCAGCACCGATTGGGATGAGGCGCTGTGGGTGAGTGTCTATCCCATCAACGCCGATGGCAGCGCCGCCACGGCGGACTACATCGCCAGTCTCGATGATGAGTCTTTCACTCCCATCGCGGACTTCATGGCCCGCGAGGCAGAGCGTTATGGCATCACTGTCACCAGCCCCATGCAGGTACGATTGGCCCCCGAAGTGCGCGAGCGGCCGCCCGCGCCACCGGCGAACGGTCAACGCCTGGCGGTGATGGGCTGGAGTCTGCAGATGCGTTACTGGGCGTGGCGGACCGCGCGCACGTATGCCGGACCGCCCAGCGACATTCAAGTCTTCGTGCAATATTTCGACCCGGAAGAGACCGACCGCGTGGCGCATTCGCTGGGCCTGCAGAAGGGTCTGATCGGCGTCGTCAATGCCTTCGCCTCACGCAAACATAGCGGCCAGAACAATGTCATCATCGCGCATGAATTGCTGCATACCGTCGGCGCGAGCGACAAATACGATCTCGCCGAATAGTCAGCCGTTGTATCCGCACGGCTATGCCGATCCCGATCAGGATCCGCTCTACCCGCAGAGCCGCGCCGAAATCATGGGTGGACGCATCCCGCTGTCCGAGACCGAGGCGGACATGCCGATATCGCTGAACAAAACGCTCGTTGGTCCGGAGACGGCCGCCGAGATCAATTGGCTGAGCCCGGCGTCTTAAGCGCTTCCCGGGTACGTTACTGCTAGAATGCGAGCCTCGTAAACGCCGCACGGCAACATTTTATGAGCACACCACTACCCACGTTGCTGTCCATCGTCGAACTCGGCGGTTATCCGAATTTCGCGCCGATCTATGAACGACTCGGCTGCCGGGTCGTGGTGGAGAACTCCATGCGCAAGGCGCTCGCGGCAGTTAAGAAACACGCACCCAAAGTCGTTGTCGCCGAGTTCAATTTCCAATCCGACTTTCGTGATCGCACCAGCAGTCTCGAATCCTTGATGGCGGTGGTTCAGCGGTTGCCGAGTACGCGGGTGATCGTGTTCTACGAACGCGAGTATGTCGATCAGCTCGCCAAGTTGCAGGCGAATTTTACGCTGTTCCGGGTGATGGCGTATCCGATAGTGGAAGATCAATTGGCGGCGAATGTGCGGGCCGCGTTGGCGGAGTGATCCCCTCACCCCAGCCCTCTCCCTGAGGGAGAGGGGGTAAAAGCGTTTACCAAAAGACTGTCAGCATTCGCCAAGACTGTCAGTGTTCGCCGCGCCGGGTGCGGTTCTTATAGCGGGCGATGTATTGGACGATGTCTTGATAGGGGAAGTCGTCGGTTCCGCCAAAGCGCGCGTCGGCCGCATTCAGCAAACCAAATACATCGGTGACTTCATCGCTGTCGGCGCGCTCTGGAAAGAGTTGTGCCTGGAGTCCCAACAGGCCTCCCGCTTGCACTTTGATTTCCTTGTTGTGCGGCAGCGGCCCGCCAATGTGGGTCATTTGCAGTGCGAAGCGCGCACCGTCGCGCATGCGGGTGAGCAATTGCTGGCAGCGGTGCTGTGCTGCATCGGTTTTGCAGCCGACGCCCTCGCGGTCGGCGAGACAGAAACGTTCGGCATGACTGCAGGTGACCTTGCGGGTGTTGAGCGCTTTTTCCAACACGCAACGCCGCTCGTTGACGGTGTTATAGGTGGCGCGGTATTCGTCTTCTTCCATAATGGCAGTTGGTTATTTTTCCCATTCGCGCAGAATCGGTGCCTCGCGGTTTTCCTGGAGTTTTTCCTCTGCTTCCAGCGGCGTGGCGGCGAAGATCACTTTGACGGTGATCGGCGAATCGGTGCCGAGTTCGGCGCGCAGGCTACGGGCGTGATTTTTCGCGTCGTTGAAAACCTCGAACTCGGTCTGCAGTTCCAGTTGTTTGATGATGGCGGTCGGGCCGGGGGTGATCTTGTAGATGAAATAGGGCATGGACGCTGTACCTTTGCTGACAGACGGCGGGCGCCGCTGCGGGATGAGGGGATTATCCCGGCTGGGGTGTACACAAGTCTAGATTCCCGGGTATTGGCCCGGGGAAATGGCGGTTTCGGTCGCCGGCTGTGGCATGCTGACTGCCATACTTATAGGAGTGAGCAGAAGAAGGTGAGGCGCTTGCACCGAGAGGCTGCCTTTGGGTTGGGGCAGAGGAGGCGCTTCACGAGAGTGAGGCGCTTGCACCGAGAGGCTGCCTTTGGGTTGGGGCAGAAGGTGAGGCGCTTGCGCCGAGAGGCTGCCTTTGGGTTGGGGCAGAAGGTGAGGCGCTTGCGCCGAGAGGCTGCCTTTGGGTTGGGGCAGAAGGTGAGGCGCTTGCGCCGAGAGGCTGCCCTGGGGCATGACTTGAACTGTTCAGAACTCTGCCAGTTCGCGGCCAGAGGCCGCTCCTACAGGCGCCGCTTTCGCAGGGGCGACGAAATCTGTATTTTTTTAAAACACCCATTAGGATGCAACAGTGAAGAACAAGCCCGATATCCTGCGCGCGCTGCCGCAGCGTCGCTATAAATTTGGTGAATTCACGGTGGTGGTGCTCGGTGATATCGAGACCCGTGATGCTGTGGATTACCGCTACATTCTCGCGGTCGTGCGCGACGGCGATCCCGAACCGGGAATTTACCTGTGCTGCGAGCGTGGCGATGGCGGCATCTATCAGATGCGCCTGATCATGCGCGACGGTGCCGAGGTGCTTGCCGATGATCCGCGTTTCGCCGATGTCGAGGCATTCACGCTGTCCGGTCTCGATGTGTTGCGCCAGATCCTCAATCTGGGTGATGAAGAGCCCTACCGCCTGCTGTAACACCCTTCCGCTGTGAAGGGCGTGCTGCCCGGAGAATCTTCCTATGACCGCCAAGGTACAGGTGCTGCCCAGTGGCCACGAATTCAGTGTCGAACTGGGCGAATCGCTGTTGGACGCGGCCTTGCGCGCGGGCCTATCGATGCGCTACAGCTGCAACAGCGGCAGTTGCGGCGATTGCCGTGCACGCCGGGTGTCGGGCGAACTGGGCGAGGTGCTGCATCACGACTATGTGTTGAGTGAACGCGAGCGCGCTGACGGCCAGTTTCTGCTGTGCCGCGCGTCAGCGGCTACCGATCTGGTTTTAGAAGTCACCGAGGCGCGCGGTGTCGCCGATGTGCCGCATCAGCAGCTCAGCACGCAGGTCAGCAAACTGGCGCGTCTGAACGACGACGTGATGGACGTGCATGTACGCACGCCGCGCAGCAAGACACTGTGGTTTCTGGCCGGGCAGCATGTCCGGCTGACGCTCGGCGGTCTTGCGCCGCGCAGTAAATCCATCGCCAGTTGTCCTTGCAATGGACAAGTGTTGCAGTTCCATGTGCGCCGCGTGCCGAACGATCCCTTCTCCGAGTATGTGTTCAACACGCTGAAACTCCGCGACAGCGTCGATGTCGAGGGGCCGTTCGGCGATTTCGTATTGGACGAGGTCGCTGAACGGCCCATTATTTTCATTGCCTTCGAGACCGGATTCGCGCCGATTAAGAGTCTGATCGAACATGCAATCTCGTTGGATATCGCCCAGCCGATCTGGCTGTACTGGGTGGCGCGACACGCCCAGGAACACTACCTCGCCAATTATTGTCGTTCTTGGCACGATGCGCTGGATGCGTTCGAGTTTGTGGAAATTTCCGGCGATGAGGTCGGCGCAATGACCGAGGCCGAGGTGGCGATGGCGCGCGCTTCGTCGCGTATCCGTAGCGATCACCCCGATCTGAGTGGTTTCGATGTGTATGTGAATGGGCCTGAGACTTTGTTCGCGGAAATCAGTGTCGCGCTGGTTGCGCAAGGTTTGCCTGCGGAGCGTTTGTTCATCGATCGCGTGCAGCGGTTTTGAAATGTCGTCATTCCGGACGCAGCGTAGCGGAGATCCGGACAAAAGCGCGCAGCGCGTTGAACGCCAGAAGGGCGGCCCGCAGGGCGAGCGTAGCGAGTAATCCAGCGTTTCGTATCCAGAGGGATATTGGATCCTGGCTTGCGCCAGGATGACGGCAGCGGAGTCGGATTATCCCGCTGCCAGTCCGGTGCTCTCCACGCGCAGACCGAGCAGCAACACGAATCCCTGCTGGCGCACAGCACCATCATGGCTGTAATCGAACAGATAAGTACGCTGCAAGGCGATATGCCCGTGAGCATGGCGCCGCAGGCGCAGGGCGTTAAGCACGACGGTGCCATCGAGTAGTTGCAGGTTCTGGCTGTGACACAGTTCCTGGGCGGAGTGAATGGCGATCTCGCGCGCGCGCAGACTCTGTTGCCAGAACCACAGCGCGACACCGACACCGATCAGTAGGAACAGGGGCGACATCGCGGCGTTCAGGCGTCGAGATCGGGAATGAGGTCGCTCTCCAAGCGCTGAATCAAATCTTTGATCAGCAACTTGCGTTTTTTGAGGCGTTTGAGCTGTAACTGGTCGATATTGATGTCGTGCACCAGGCGGTCGATAACATCGTCCAAGTCGCGGTGTTCCAGACGCAGTGTCTCGATGCGTTGACGCAGTGTACGGGCTTCGGCTTCGCTGATCTCGGCCATCGGGTCTGATCCGGGGTGTCTGTATTAGGTTGTATGCACAATACCATATTCGCTTGCCGGGATTGAGCGGTGATGTGTGGGGGTGACCGCAGCCGCCACGAACTGCTGGTATACTTCGCTACGCCCACGGCCGTAACCCCGGCACCGACCGCACCGACGATACCTGCTCATGCACAGCGCCAAACCGCTATTTTCCTACCGCCCCTATTGGGCCAAACGCTTCGGTGTGGCGACAGTGCTGCCGCGTTCGCGCGCAGAAATGGACGCGCTCGGCTGGGACAGTTGTGACATCGTCCTAGTGACTGGCGATGCCTATGTCGATCACCCCAGTTTTGGTATGGCTGTGATCGGCCGGACGCTGGAGGCGCAGGGTTTCCGCGTCGGCATCATCGACCAGCCGGACTGGACCAGCGCGGCGGATTTTCAGGTGCTGGGTAGACCCAATCTGTTTTTTGGCGTGACCGCCGGCAATATGGATTCCATGGTCAACCGCTACACGGCCGACCGTAAAGTACGCTCCGACGATGCGTATACCCCCGACGCTGCCGGTGGCCGCCGGCCGGATCGTTCGGTAATCGTCTATGCGCAGCGTTGCCGCGAGGCCTTTGCCGATGTGCCGCTGGTGATCGGTGGTATCGAAGCCAGTCTGCGGCGCATCGCGCATTTTGATTACTGGTCGGACAAGGTGCGCCGTTCGGTGCTAGTCGATGCCAAGGCCGATCTGCTGGTGTATGGCAACGGCGAACGGCAGGTGGTCGAGATCGCACATCGTCTGGCGGCCGGTGAAGCGATAGACACCTTGCGCGATATCCGCGGCACGGCGTTCATGACGCGGGGCGTGCCGGACGACTGGGTCGAGGTCGATTCGACCCATGTCGACGAACCGGGGCACGTCGTGCCGCATCCCGATCCGTATGCGGCGAATCCGGAGCAATCTCTGCCCGGCATGGAAGGGCGTCCCTTCTCCCTACGGGAGAAGGACAGGATGAGGGAGGATAAAATCACCTTCATTAAACCCCCTCACCCCAACCCTCTCCCGGAGGGAGAGGGGAAGATGTCGTCACAGACTGCGTGGTTCCATAAGCGCCCGCGTGTCGACCGCGAGCACAGCGTGATCCGCCTGCCGGCCTTTGAGGCGGTGACGCGCGATCCGGTGTTGTACGCGCATGCCTCACGCGTGCTGCATCTGGAGACCAACCCGGGTAATGCGCGGGCGCTGGTGCAGCGTCACGGTGATCGCGACGTGTGGTTGAATCCGCCACCGATTCCGCTCACTACGCAAGAATTGGATCGCGTCTTCGAACTGCCCTACACGCGCCAGCCACATCCGGATTATCAGACTAAGCGTATTCCCGCCTACGAGATGATTCGCTTTTCGGTGAATATCATGCGTGGCTGTTTCGGCGGCTGTACCTTCTGTTCCATCACCGAGCATGAGGGGCGCATCATTCAGAGCCGCTCGGAAGATTCCATCGTGCGCGAAATCGAGACCATCCGCGATACCGTGCCGGGATTCACCGGCGTGATCTCGGATGTCGGCGGACCGACCGCGAACATGTATCGCCTCGCGTGTAAGAGCCCCGAGATCGAAGCGGCCTGCCGCAAGCCGTCGTGTGTGTTCCCGGGAATTTGTTCCAATCTGAACACCGATCATGCGCCGTTGATCAAACTCTACCGGCGTGCGCGGCGTTGCCGGGGATCAAGAAAATTCTGGTGGCCTCCGGGCTGCGTTACGATCTTGCCGTGGAATCGCCGGAGTATGTGAAAGAACTGGTCAGTCACCACGTCGGCGGTTATTTGAAGATTGCGCCGGAGCATACCGAGTCCGGGCCGTTGTCGAAGATGATGAAGCCGGGCATGGGCGCGTATGACCGCTTTAAAGAATTGTTCGAGAAATTTTCCAAAGAGGCCGGCAAAGAGCAGTATCTGATCCCCTATTTCATCGCCGCGCATCCAGGCACCACCGATGAAGATATGCTCAATCTCGCATTGTGGTTGAAGCGTAACGGTTTCCGCGCCGACCAGGTGCAGACCTTCCTGCCGTCACCGATGGCCACTGCGACCGCGATGTATCACTCCGGCAAGAATCCGCTGCGCAAGGTCACGCGCGACAGTGAGGAGGTATTCATACCCAAGGGTTTGCGCATGCGCCGTTTGCACAAGGCCTTCCTGCGCTATCACGACGCCAACAACTGGCCGTTGTTGCGTGAGGCGCTCAAACGTATGGGTCGGGAAGATTTGATCGGCAATGGCAAACGTCACTTGATACCTGACCTGGCAGCCGCAGGGTACGGGGGCCAGTGGAAGGGTCGCGGACCAAGGCCTCCGGCGCGGCTGTAAGGCCGTTCCGCACTCAGCATACCGGGTTGCCACACACACCCGAGCCGCCGCGTACGCGTCCAGTCAAACAACGGCGCAAGCCGCGCGCGACGCCCCGCTAACGACCGGCGACGCACGCTCAAGGGCGCGCTGCGCGCTGGCGGTGGGTTACTGGGTAACCGAGGTCGCCTGCCCACCCAGCAGCATATCCACTTCGCGTTCGGCGGTGAGCCAATCTTCCTGCGCGTCGCCGCTGCGCGAATCCACGCTGCTCGGCGCGCAAATACGCCGCTTCAGCGATCATTTCCCGACGACGCTCTTGGCTGACCTCGCTGGTCGCTGCGCTTGTGCGGGGTTTGCGCGCCTTGGTAGCAGCCTTAGGTGGTTTCTCGGTGACAGGTGGTTTCTCGGTGACGCTGGTTTTGCTGCGGGTAGTGGTTTTGCTGGTATTGGCCATGGTGGTCGAAGTCTCCGGCTAAGTGGCAGGTAGAAATGCCATTATACACTCAAGATCCATGCCTACATTTGCCTGTAGGACCGTGATCCCTGGCGTTGGCACACTGAAGTCTAGCCCAAGTCGCACCTGTCGCAAGGCGGTTTGTTGGGCTGGCCAGAGTGATGATCTGAGGTGAAAAAAACAGCCCGCCGAGTGGCGGGCTGTCGGTTCGAGTCGCGAGCAGGTCTTAGCCGTTGGCAACCAGTTTTGGCGCTTCCTTTTCTACCGCCTCCGGTTCCTGAGTGGCGACGAGCTGCTCATAGACGCTTTGAGTTTCGAACGGCCAGTTGCGGATACCGCCTTCCAGCGAAATCACATCGATTTGATTCTGCGTCATGATCAGCGTGGCGATCGCACTGCGCGAGCCGCCATGACAATAGACGATGTATTTTTTGCTCTTGTCCAATTCATCCATGCGGTTGCGCAATTCGTAGAGCGGGATGAGCGTGGCGCCGGGTATGTGGTGTTCGTCGAACTCCTCGGAATAGCGCACATCGATCAGGCTGTAACCGGTTTCCAGCATGGTTTTGGCGATGCTTGGATGTATGGTCTTGATCAGCGGCGTGCTGATCAGATCTTCGAAGGCCTGCTTATCCAGCACCAATACGGTGCCGTCGGACGTCATACGCACGGTTTCATTGCGGGTACTGCCGGAGATCAATGCTTCGCAGCCAAAGGCGTCGCCATCCTTGATGTCGGCAATCTTGTTCGGCTTATCATCGTAGATGCCACGCTGAAATACCTCAGCGGTGCCGGCGGTGATGATGTAGTAGGCGTCTCCCGCCTCGCCTTGACGGATAACCTCTTGGCCTTCTTTCACATCCTGGCATTTCATGCGTTTGAAGGCGGACTCGACTGTCTCCAATGGCAGGCGACGGAATACCAAGGAGTTGCGTACCTGCTCCATCAGGCGATGCATCTCGACGTCGGTGTCCTCCATCATATGCACGACTTCGTCCCAGGAGATCAGCTTGTCGAGCAGATCACGGTCGGCGTGGCAGATGATGGAATCCTGTCGGGCGAGCAGCGTGCTGGTGCTTGGCGATGGCGGCAACAGAACCGGGCGTTTGCGGGTTTCATCGGGTCCGGCGATGGATTTAATCGCACCGGAGTAGATGATTTCCAGCTGACCCTCGACGACGAACAGATAATCATTGCCCTTGCCGCCGGTGATCTGGAAGATTTCGCCCTTGCGCATCTCGATGAAACGCACGGTGTTGACGACTTCACTGATGCGCTCGCGCGACAACAGGTTGAAGGGTTGAAAATTGCGCGACAGATTATCGAGCACGCGATCCAGTTTGACGCTCATCATGATGCTTTGTCTCCTATGGCGAGGGGCCGTAGTCCTGATTTACAGAAAGTTCAAAGGAATTTTCAGATAACTGACTTCGTTGTTCTCAGCGCTGGGCAATACGCCGGCGTTGATGTTGACCTGCAGACTCGGGAACAGCAGTCGTGGCGCGGCGAGTTGCTTGTCGCGTGCGTTGATGCGGTCGACGAATTCCGCTTCTGAGCGGCCGGCTGGCAGATCCACATTGCTCTGTTTGGATTCGCCGATGCTGGTCATGTAGCGCATCTCGCGGCCCTTCGGGTAGTCATGACCGACATAGACCGGCGTGTTATCCGGAAGGCAATACAGACGTTGCGTGACCGAGCGGTATAGATCCTGCGCACTGCCGCGCGGGAAATCGCAACGGGCCACGCCGATATCCGGTATGAACAGCACGTCGCCGGTGAAGATGGCGTCGCCGATTTTGTAAGTGTTGCAAGCGGGTGTATGGCCGGGTGTATGCATGACCTCGACCTTCAACGTGCCGGCTTCGATAACATCGCCGTCCTTGAGCAACCGGTCGAACTGACGGCCGTCGGTGGGGAAGTCCTTGGCAAGGTTGAAAGCGCCCTTGAAAATCTCTTGGACCACGGCGATATGGCTGCCGATCGCGGCCTTGGAGTGGAAGCGGGCTTTGAGTTCATGCGCGCCGGACAGATGGTCGGCATGAACATGGGTATCCAGCACCCAATGCACTTTCAAATTCTTTTCGGCGATAAACGCGGCGACCTTTTCGATCGACTCGGTGTAGGTGCGCCAAGGTGTGGTGTCCAGATCCAGGACCGGGTCGAGAATCACGGCATCCAGGCTGTGTTCGTCGTAGACTACGTACGTCAGGGTAAAGGTGCGCCCATCGTCGAAAAAAGCCTGTACCTTCATGCTGCTTCCTCTCGCAAACATCACGCCCGGTTACCGGCCAGGGCGCTGAACACTGTGTGAATGTATGCCTCCTCCATGAGGGATGCGGACCGGGTATAGTTAATACCGCGACTGCTGTCTGGGGCCTGAAAGGACTGTTTATTGACCTTTATCAGGCATGACCTGCCATTTGTAACGGCCGTAGCTGGGCCAACTTTAAGCCGTGAATTGTGTGTAATTTGTTACATATTCGGCAGGGTAAGGGCGCGCACAAGACGGGTGCGCCCGTTTGAAATTTGAGGAGAAGACCATGCGTTTGGGGACCCCGCTGTCGGCGACAGCGACCCGTGTGATGTTGCTCGGCAGCGGTGAGTTGGGCAAGGAGGTCATCATCGCCTTGCAGCGACTGGGCGTGGAAGTGATCGCCGTGGACCGTTACGCCAATGCGCCCGGCCACCAGGTCGCGCACCGCGCCCATGCCATCAACATGGCTGATCGGCGTGGCGTTGCGTGCACTGGTCGAACAGGAACAACCGCATCTTATCGTGCCGGAAATCGAGGCCATCGCCACCGAGACGCTCGCTGAAATCGAAGCGGCGGGCTTGGCCGAGGTCATCCCCACCGCGCGTGCCGCACAGCTGACGATGAACCGCGAGGGCATTCGTCGTCTGGCCGCCGAAGAACTGGGTCTGCCGACCTCACGCTACGCCTTTGCCGACAGCCTCGATGAGCTGCGAGCGCCGCCGCGCAGGTGACCGGTTATCCCTGCATCATCAAGCCGGTGATGTCGTCGTCGGGTAAGGGCCAATCCGCCGTGGATGACGCCGGAACAACTGCCAGGCCGCCTGGGATTACGCCCTGCAGGGCGGCCGGGTCAACCACGGGCGGGTGATCGTCGAGGAGCGGATCGAGTTCGACTTCGAGATCACCTTGCTGACCGTGCGTTCGCTGGGCGCGGACGGGCAGATCGAACGGATTTTTGCGCGCCGATCGGCCATGTGCAGGTCAAGGGCGATTATGTGGAGTCGCTGGCAGCCGCAGCCGATGTCAGCCGGCGGCACTGGCGCGTTCGCAAGCGATCGCCGGTGCGGTCACCGAGCGTCTCGGTGGTCGCGGAATCTTCGGCGTGGAGCTGTTCGTGAAGGGTGATCAGGTGTGGTTCAGCGAGGTGAGTCCGCGTCCGCACGACACCGGCATGGTGACCATGGTCAGTCAGACGCAAAGCGAATTCGCCTTGCATGCACGTGCGATCCTCGGCTTGCCTGTCTACGGTTGAACTGCGTCGACCCGGTGCCAGTGCAGTGATCTACGGTGGCATGGATGCGCTGGCATCGCGTTTGAAGGCGTAGCTGAGGCCTTGCGCGTACCGGAATCGGAGATCCGGCTGTTCGGTAAGCCGGAGGCCTTTACGCGGCGGCGCATGGGTGTCGCGCTGGCGTGTGCAGACGATACCGATACGGCGCGCGAACGTGCCAAGACGGCCGCTGCGCGGGTGCGTCCGGTGCGAGGTTGATGGCCTGATGTGATGATCCATGTGCTGATCTGGCCCTAACTAAAAAGCCCCGCTCAATGGCGGGGCTTTTTTTATTGTGTGCGCGGCCCAAATTCAGCCGGCCGTGGAACCGGAACTCGCCCAGGCAAACGAACAGTCCAGATGGGTGCGCACGGCGATGACACCGTCGAGACCGTCTTCGACCATCAGCGCAACCGGGGTGCGGCGACGGAAATGTTTGTTGCGGCGGTGCATCCACAGCGGTCCCATCTGCGGGTTGCGCGGAAAGGTGGTGCGCAGGGCATCGGCGATACCGATCAGATGTTCGATGCGTTCCAGCACGTCGGCATTGTCCGGAAACGGTGTATCGGCTTGGAAGCGACGCATGCTGCGGGCAGTGAACTCGCTGGGCAGAGCCAGGATGGCAATCTGTTCCGTAAAGCCAACGCCCCAGCTTTCCAGCAGGTTGATGATGCTGCGGGTCAGGTAAACACGGTCTTCCTGACTGGCGTGGGTGAACTCACTCATGGGGGTGTCCTCAAACGCTACTGGTAAGCACTATGCGTCAAAATCTGGCGCATTGGCCATAAACCTGACGAGTTGCGCAGGTTTTAATGTCGTCGCTAGTGATTATCGCCGCGGGGTGTTTCTTTCTTGCCGCCGAGGCTGCTGAGCGGGACCACCACGGTTTTTTTCGGCTCATCGATGAAGCGCGGGCGCTTGTCCATGGTCTTGCCACGGGCCTCGACCAATTCGCGTTCCCGTGCGGAGATCAACCCCAGACACTCGCGGATACCCTGCACCGTGCTCTCGGACAGGGGGTGCCGGAAACCCGGTTTGGCGTGGGTGTCCTTGGCGACGTCCGTCAGCACCTTCTTCATCATGAGTAGGATGCGTTCTTCTTGGGAAATTTCTTCAGCTGACATGGGTTTTTACCTCCGGCCCAGGAGCTGCCGGGGCATCGGTGAATCATAAGAGGTGTGCATTTTGACACAACTACGGCGGGTGATTCATCCGCAGGTTTTGTCAGTCTTCAATATAGAAGAACTGCCAGGGGCCGTGATTCAGCCGGGCGAGGCCCTCGAGCAGCCGGTCGCTGGGTACCGCCTCTGCGGTGTGGATCCCCCAGATATCCAGGAAGCAGCGGGCGAAGCCGCCGGATTGTCGCCAGTTCAATTCGGATAGCGGTGTGGTGTGCCCGCAGTCGGCGCAGCGGAGCTCGGCCGTCGTTGCGTGCAGCTGTGGTGCGGGAATATCGGCACGGCAACGGCGGCAGCGCGGATGCTGACCATTTTTATGGCGTAGCCGCGGCGTGTCTGTGGGCGCATGCAATTGAATGTGGCAGAACCGACCGGCGCGCGCCTCAGCGTGTTGATCGACGGGTGGCGCGGGTGGGTCCAACTGTATCGACGGTGCGCAGCCGAGAAAACTGACACCGTCCAGAAAATCGGACCCGGTGAAAAAATGTGTTTGCTCGTCGAGTGTGAAACACGTGCCGATCAGCCCGATGTCGCGCAGTACATGGATGATCGCCTCGGGGTCTGGCGCCGCTTGGCTGGCGGCTGGATGCAGGACTAATTTTGGCGCACACATCACGCGGGCTGCTTGCGCGGATCCTTGCGCGGATCAAGGATGGTCATGGCCGTAGGGAAGGCCCGCAACCGGATCGGGGTCGCCGAGCGCGCCGTCGCGAAGCCGCTGCGCGTATCGCTGCGCAGGTGCGGCAAAAGTTCATACTCACTGACACCTTGCGGGTGCAGCTGGAGTTCCTGCAGCAGTGTCATGAAGGTATCAGCATCTGGAATATGCATGGTGGGCTTGCCTTTGTACTCGCCAAGTCTCAATACGCTATCGGATTGACGCGCTGATAGTGGCGTTATGTGCGCGTGAATTCAACCGCAAGCGATTGACGCGCGAAGCGTGTGGCATCGGTCACAGATTTGCCCGGATGAATTTCGGATAGTGACTCACATGGAACGAGAGCTTATGAATTCCCACTGACGATAATTTTTATCACGACCGTACCTGGTTTGATGAACTGGGTACCTGGTTGGTGAAATTCGCGCAGCGTTGGCGCCCCCGCCATCCGGCACGTCTGTGGTCGGCTGGTTTCGCAGCCTTTGCCGCGCTATGCGTCGTATGGGCGGCCGCGCTGGCGACCCAGTGTGTGTTGATGGAGCTGCCGCGCAATGAATCTATAGCGCAGTGGCTCGCTGCGGTATTGTTAATGATTGCGGCGCGCCACTTTCTGGCGATGACCGGCCTGAGTGCGGCCAGCGCTATTGACGAACGGCGGCGGATTAAAGGCGTGGCCATGCGTCGGCCGTCTGCCGAAGCAACCGCACACATACCCTGCGCCGCACCGGTTAACACACCCAGTACAGTCGAGTACAGCAGCGGCGATGATCCGCAGCGGTTCTTCCGCGCGGTCAAGGCGGCTGGCATCAATGTGCGTATTGCCTACGCTTTGTATGCAGCGGGATTCCGCACGGCCGAACAGGTGCGCATGGCTGAAGATAGCGCGCTGCTGGCCGCACCCGGTATCGGCCCGGCGACCTTACGCAAGTTGCGCGCACAGTTCGGTCGGCCGGATGTGCCTGTCGGCACCGGATTGGGCGCTCAGTCCAACGCCGCATAACACGCCGGCGTGAATCGCGGCGTACAGATCGCATAGAACAGCAGATCCTCCGTGCCCGTATTCGTAATCCGCTGCCGCACACCCGCGGGAATCACTACCACAGCGCCCGCCTGAACATCGTCCGCACGATGATCTCCCAGCCGATGTGCTATGGCTGCCGCATCGCCGATCTCCACCCGGCCGGTACCGCTTACAATCAAATACCGTTCAGTGACATCGATGAGCGCATGCCAGCGTGTTGTAACGCCGGGCGCGACCCGGGCCCGCGCAATCGACGCGTGCGGGTCGTCGGGATTGTTCCAGCTCTCCAGAATGCCGCAGCCTTCGATAAAGGCATATTCCAGCGCGGGGTCGGGTTGAATGATGTGGATTTGCATCGGATCTCCTGCGCAGCTTGTTAGTTTGGATTCGAGTGTAGATGAAAAGGAACCGCTGTCGGCCATAATGCAGGTATTCTCCGGTAATTCCACTTGCGCCGAGGAGCCAGCTATGAACACGCAAATACCGCATCGTATTCACGCCCTGGAACTCGGGCCGATGGCGAACTTCGTCTATCTGATCGAGGACCTGCGTACCCGCCGTACCGCCGTCGTCGATCCCGCCTGGGATGTGCCGGAGATTCTCGCCTTGGCGCGTGAACATGGTTTGATCATCAGCGATGTGTTGCTCACCCACAGCCATCACGATCATATCAACGGCATCGAAGAGCTGTTGCGCAGTTGCGATGCACAGGTGCATCTGCTCAAGCCGGAGGCGCAGTTCTGGGGTCACTATCTGGATATACCGACACTGCATCACGGCGGTGATCGCATTGCCTTGGGTGACTCCGAGATCAAAATCTTGCACACGCCGGGACACACGCCGGGTTCCGCATGTTATCAATTGGGTGATGATCTGATTACCGGCGATACACTGTTCGTGTACGGTTGCGGGCGCTGCGATCTGCGTGGCGGCGACCCGGAGCAGATGTTCTGGACCTTGCAGGATATGCGCGAGAAATTACCCGAAGAAACCCTGATCCGGCCCGGTCACAATTATTCCGTGGCCGAGACCTCCACGCTACGCGAACAGATTGCCGGCAACCCCTTCCTGCACTTCGACGATCTCCAGCGCTTCACTCAATACCGCATGCACTATCACGATAAACACCGTGACGAGCCGTATGGGCCGATCACAAAGGGCCAGGAGATGCCGGTTTAGTTTTTCAGCGCAGTGGTAAGCGACTTGAGTGTCAGCGGGATACGATCTTGATACGCAGCTTTTGGCCGCTATCGATGAGCGCCAGCAGACGGTCGATATTGGGATGTTTGCCGGGGTGTGCGCGAGCCTCCGCGGAGTGTTCGCCATACAGCGCCAGCGCCCGCTCGGACGCGCTGTGATCCAGCCAACCATCCGCTTGCATCACGGCATGATAGACGGCGACTGAGCCGGCGCTGCCGGGACGATTCTCGATGACGTCAAGCAACTGATCGCGGGTATCGAATAGCTCAAGCCGCACGATGTGATCGATGGCGGGCAGTGTGCGTAGGGTGTCGGCGAAGGTCGTCATGTTCAGCGGTCGCGCCGCCACAAGACTTCGCCACCGTCGGCGCGGGCCAACACGCGCGCAATGACGAACAGCAGGTCGGAGAGGCGATTGAGATAGCCAAGCACCGGCGCGTTGACGGCTTCGTGTCGCGCCAGACTGACCACGCGGCGTTCGGCGCGGCGGCATACCGTGCGCGCGACATGCGCGGTCGCCGCCGCGATATTGCCGCCGGGCAGAATGAATTCCTGCAGTGGCGGGAGATCGGCATTGAGGGCATCGAGCGCCTGTTCAAGTCGCTCGATATGCGCGTCATGGATGGCCTGATGCCCGGGTATGCACAGTTCGCCGCCGAGATCGAACAGATCGTGTTGCACGTCGATGAGTGTTGCGCGCATCGCGGCGGGTATGGCTGCTTGCGCAAGCAGCAGTCCGATATGACTGTTGAGTTCGTCGACACAGCCGAAGGCCTCGACGCGCAGACTGTCTTTGTCGACGCGCGAGCCATCGCCGAGGCCGGTGTCGCCTTTGTCGCCGGTGCGGGTGTAGATCTTGGAGAGACGGTTGCCCATAGTTTAAGTGTCAGCTGTCGAGGAGTTGATAACGGACCGGCAGAATCATATCGACCTGCCGACCGTTCAGCCAATCAACGGAATCCTTCAGGCGATCGACGTGTCCCAGGCTTTGCAAAGCGGCGCGATCCAGCAGCGCATGTCCCGAGGTGGCGACCAGCCGCAGACGACTGAGTTGACCGTCGGCCTCGACGCGTACACCGACGTGAACAACGCCTTCCCAGCCGCGACGGCGGGCGAGTGGTGGATACTCGAAGTGGGCGATGAGTGCGCGCTGCAGACTGCCGTTCAATTGTTTGCGCAGCGCGTTGCCGTCATCCGCCGTAGCGATCTTGGTAGCGCGCGCGCGAGTGGGTGTATGAGTGAGTGATGCCCCCATTTCTGTTGCCATGACAGCACGTGCTGCGCTGGGCGTCGCCCGTGTGGTGCGTGACATTTCTGCGCTGTGGCTGATGTTTCGCGTTGTCTCCGGCGTGTCTTGTGTCGGTTCAGAACGCTGTAATGCAGCGGCAGCAGGGATAACCTGTGCGTGAGACGAGGCGCTGTGTTGCGTATCGACAAGCCCGTTGTCCATGCCTTGCGTGCGCACATGCAGGGTGAGTTGTGCGGCGGGCAGCGGTGCGGTCATCACCGCGGGGGCATCCGGCCAGTAGCCAATGATAACCGCGTGCACGATTACCGAAAATACCAACAACGGTATCAACAACGGTGCGCGTGCAAGCCCGGGCTGCATCGGGTAGTCCGGGTTCTGAGGTGCGCGTGCGCTGTCAGCGGATACCGTCATGGTGATCATTCCTAGATGGCCAGTTTCACGCCGGTAAAGGCGCCGATGCCGGGCTGTTCGAAGCCATCGGGTTCTTCGTAATCACGGTCGAACAGATTGGTGATCCGCAGGAAATACTGCCACTGGGCATCGATCTGGTACTGCGCCGCGATATTGGTCAGGGTATAGCTTGGGCGCAGGATGCGGCTGAAGTTAACGGCGTCGGTATCGTAGCGCTCGCCGATGTAGATCGTTTCAGCGTGCAAGCCTAGCTTGGATGTGGCCTGTAAATCGAGTCCAAGCGTGGCTTTGTTCATCGGTCGCCGGCGCAGTTCCTCGCCGTTGCTGCGATCCTGCGCGTGGGTATGTGCATAGTCGAGTTGGGCCGAGAAACGCTCGGATACGTCCCAATGGACATAGGACTCGACACCGCTGGTGTCGACGCTGCTCACATTCTCCAAACTGGCGAAGTCATCGGTGAACACAATCAGATCGCTGATACGGTTGCTGTAATAGGTCAGACCCAAACGCAGTTGCTCTCCGGCCAAGGGTTGATCCGCACCCAGCTCCCAGCCGCGACTGGTCTCCGGTGTGAGATTCGGGTTGCCGCTGAATGGGCCGAAACTGGAGACCGATTGTGTATACAGCTGATTCGCGGTCGGCGCCTTGAAGCCGGTGCCGTAGGAGCCACGCAGTCGCGTGTCGGTCGCACGCACTTGGTAAGCCATCGCCAGCTTGTACGTGGTCTCCCGATCGAAGTTGTCATGATCGTCGCTGCGCAGTCCCAAGGTGCTGGACAGATCGTCGCTGACTTGGATTTGATCCTGAAGATACACGGCGTTGTTGCGCACATCGGCCTGGGTAGAGGAGGCGTACATGCCCCACAGCGAGGTGGAATCCAACTCCGAACGCACCACGTCCTGCTCGGTTTCCAGGCCCAGTGTCACAATGTGATTCTCGATGCCGTAGAAGTCATTCTGTAGATCGACTTTGCGCTTCCAGCCGCGATTGTGTTCGCGCGAATAATCGCCGGGATTACTGGCGTCAGGGTCATCCCAGTCCTTGCGGTCGATGGCGGAATAATTCAGACCCAAGCGTTGCTCCAGAATGCCGTCCAGCGACGTCAAATAGGTATTGAGGCCGAGGAACCACTGATCGGCATCGCCGGCGCTGTCGGAATCGTCAGCGACAAAACTGTTGTTCAGATCCAGATCGTTTTCGGTGTGCAGATAGCGCGTGGACAGATCGAAGCGCAAGGCTTCGCTCGCGGTATATCCCAGCCGGGTGCTGGCGTTGTAGTTCTCGTGACCGTCGTCATCGAGTACACCGTTGGGTTGGCGAAAGCGATTGCTCAAGGCGGATACGCCCTCGGTATCGGTATGTTGCAGAGTGGCCGAATAAGTGAAGGCACCGGCGCTGCCGCGCGTGCCGGCATATTGATTGAACGTGCCGAACGAACCGACCTCGGCTTCCAGGTCGGTGACGGGTTTGTCGCCGCCTTGCTTGGTGAAAATCTGAATCACGGCGCCAATGGCGTCGGAGCCGTACAGTGTGCTCTGCGGTCCCATCACCACTTCGATGCGTTCCACGTCCTTGATGTAGATGTGCGATAGATCGATCAGGCCGTCGGTGTTGCTCGGGTCGTTGAGTTCGATACCGTCGAGCAATACCAAGGTGTGATTGGTTTCAGTACCGCGGCTGAATACATTGGTCAGTTTGCCGATGCCACCGCCACTGTGGACGACGCCCAAGCTCGGTACACGCTGCAAGGCATCGCTGACGGAGTGGTATTGCCCGCGTTCGATATCGTCCGCGGTAATGACGGTAACGCTGCTGCCAATGCGTTCCGCCGGTGTGGCCAGGCGCGTGGCGGTCACGACGATTTCTTCGCTGGTCTCTAAGGCCGCCGCGCTACCGCCGCTCAATGAGGTGATTAATAAGACAGTAATGCCGGTCAATGACCGGTGTTGAGACATGAACATTCAATGACTCCCAATGCTTCGCGCACACCCGCACGCGGAATGAGCAGGCCATGCCAGGGAGTAGGGAACAGGTGGGAGAAAAAGCTCGCCCATCGGTATCGCCCTCCGCGACACGGTACTCGGGTTTGCTTCGGGCCGGTCTCCGGGCTCGCGAGTGAGAGTTGGCTCTGTGAGAGTGGCTCTCGGGCGGATCGCCTTCCCATGCGCAATGCACAGTGGCCGATTGATCCGCCTTGACTCGCTTACCGTTGCGGGGGCAGCGCCGGAATAGGTCTTGTGAGAGACCGCACCGGCTTCCCGTTTAATTCCGCGGATGAAAATCCTTGGAACACCAGAAGCTGTGTAACGGGGCGCGACTCTACGCCGGCGTACTGGGTCGGTCAAGCGCGTTCCCGGGTCGGCGTCGCGACGGGGATTGCTAAAGTAAGACGTACGTATTATTATAATTTCGGCCTCGCGGCAGTGGACTGGGTTCAGCGCGAGCCGGTGTAACGATCCCGGTGCAAGTAACTGGGCGACCGAATGTGAAAATGGAGATGCGTATGAAGACGGTTCTGATCACCGGCGCGACCGGGTTTGTCGGCAGTCACGTCCTCGAAGCATTCACAGGATGTGCAGATCCAGAGTTGCGTGTGATTGCGGCCTGTCGCGACCGGCGTAAGTTGCTGCCAAACTTTGACGGCGAGGTGCGCGAAGGTGATTTGCGCGATCCCAGCTATCGGCGGGAGGTGGTTAAAGGTGTCGATGTGTTATGCAACGCCGCAGCCTGGGGTTCGTTATGGGGCAATGTCGAAAATTCCCGACGTCTGTTTCTCGAACCCAATCTGGCCTTGATCGAAACCGCACGCGCGGCGGGCGTGAAACGCTATATCAATACCAGCACCACCAGCGCCGCTGCGCCCGAGCATTCCAGCGATCCACAGAGCCACGGTATCCAGCGTCCATTCTGGCCGCATCTGTGCAATGTCGTCAGGATCGAAGATGCCTTGCGTGATATCGCGAATGCGCGTTCCAGGTGATCAATCTTCGACTGGGCATATTTGCGGGCCGCCGTTATGCGCTGGGCGTGCTGCCCATTCTGGTGCCGCGATTGAAAACGCATCTGGTGCCATGGGTGGCGGGCGGGCGTACCGGTTTGCCGATTATCGATGGTCGCGATATCGGCGAGGTCTTTGTCCGCGCGGCCACTGCAGAAGGTCTCGCCGATTACGAAGGCTTCAACGTCGTCGGCCCCGAGGTGCCCACGGTGCGTGAGGTGATCACCTTCCTGCATGACGAATACGGTCTGCCCAAACCGCACTTCGGCGTGCCCTTCGCCATGGCCTATCCGTTTGCCTGGCTGATGGAAAAACTCGATCCCGTCGTACCCTGGGAGCCGCTGATAACACGCAGCATCATTCATCTGATTGAAGATACCGGTGCCGACAATACCAAGGCCGAACGCTTGCTGGGTTATCGCCCAGCCCATTCTTGGCGCGAGGCGATTCATGCTCAAATGCAGGAGATGGCGACGCGCCAGACGCGGCCGATGTCGATGGCCATGCCAGTTAATTGATCTCCATCGCAACTGAACCAGGAGTCGATCATGCGCAGGGGTGCGGTACAATGAGCGCTCATTCCCCGGGGCAGCAGCATGGCACTCAAGCGCAAAGGTCAGGAGTTTCGGCAGCATATCGTCGAGACGGCAAACCGGCTGTTTTATCAGCGCGGCTATAACCAGACGTCGTTCAGCGATATCGCCGACGCGGCGGAGATTCCGCGTGGAAATTTCTATTACTATTTCAAAACCAAGGACGAAATACTGGATGCGGTGGTGGATTACCGATTGGACGGGATGCGCGCCATGCTGGCGGAATGGGAGGCCAGCATCCCGGAGCCTGCTGACCGGCTTAAGCGTTACGTACAGATACTGCTGAACGAGGAACGGGATATTCTGCGCTACGGTTGCCCAATGGGATCGCTGACGGTTGAACTCAGCAAGACGCAGCTGGTTCTGCAGTCCAGGTCGCAGGACATGTTCGCGCTGTTTTTCGAATGGTTGAAGAGTCAGTTTCAGGCCTTGGGCTGTGGCCGCGCTTCGCGCGATAACGCCTTGCATTTGCTGGCGGCGACGCAAGGCGTAAGCCTCATCGTGAATGCCTTTGACGATAGCGCCTTCTTGCGCAAGGAAGCGGCACGTCTGAAACAATGGATCGACGAGTTATGATTGGAATTACACATTTTGTAGCTGCCACAGATTGAATAAGAGACACGTATGGAATCGCACGCCATGAATCAGGAGCCACCGCAGCAGCAGAGCTTTCGCGAGGCGTTTAAAGGCACGTTCTACGGCGTATTGCGCTGGCCGCAATTGGATGCGCTATGGGAGGTGCTGCGCCAGGACGCGGCGAGTGACTGGTATCTCTACGCCATCGGTGCCGAGCCGCCTACAACGACGGCCAGTGCTGAGCAGCTGCGTGCATTCATCAGTGAGATCGATGTGTTGTTGCGCAAAGAGCACGAAGAAGATTACTGCGGCATCGTCTATACCGACTCATTCGATGCGCCGGGATTCGTAAAAATCTTCGATCCGCACAACCTCGGGGTATCGTGCGGCTTCAGTGACAATCCGCCGCTGCCGGGTTGGATACTCTCAAAACTGCCGCCGGTCGATCTCAAGGCGCCGTTCCTGCCCGGTAACCGCCGGCGTTGGTGGCAAAAGCTGTTTGGCGACTGATCGGGAGCTCGGCGCGGCTGGGCGCCAGTGCTGAGCGCGCGCCGGTCAGGACGCTTGCCTCTCGGTGGCCAATCCAGCATGAAACCCCGCTTCGGCGGGTTTTTTTATGGGCCTGTATTGACAGGTGCCGGTCTGCTGCCTATTATAAGTGAACGTTCACTAACTTATGAAAGGAGATCGACATGTCCTCAACCAATCAGAGCTTTGACCAAGAACTCGACGCCCGCGGCTTGAACTGTCCGCTGCCCATCCTGCGTGCCAAGAAGAGCATTTCGGCGCTCGGGTCTGGCCAGGTGTTGCGCATCATCGCGACCGATCCCGGGTCGGTGAAGGATTTCGAGGCGTTCTGTAAACAGACGGGTAACACCTTGGTGTCGTCCGGGCAGGCCGAAGGCGCCTACGAGTTCCTGATCCGCAAGGCAAGTTGAGCGGTCGCCGGACTCATGGCCAAACGTCTGCAAGCGTCCGAACGGCGTGCGTCGATTCTCGCGGTCGCCAAGGTGTTGTTTGCCGACAAGGGCTATCACGGCGTATCAGTCGACGAAATTGCCGTGCGTCTGGCGGTGAGTCCGGCGGTGCTGTACCGCCATTTTTCCTCCAAACAGGATCTTTACGAGGCGGTGCTCAGCGAAATCGCCTGCAAGCGCGAGAACTATGTGGATGTGGTCGTGCGCGGGCCGGATGATTTCGGCGGCATGCTGGCGAAGATGACGTTGATGTATGTCGAGAGCGTCGCGCGTGATCCCGATTATCTGCGCATGGAATTACACGCCGCGCTGGAAGGCAGTCAGGCCGCACGGCAGTTTTTCGAAAACCGTTGGCGTCCCTTTGCGGACTACATCGAATTCGGCCTGGGGGAGTTGCGCAAGGAAGGGCATGTCGCCGGCGTCGATGCGCGCATTGCTTCTTTGATGTTCCAGGGCATGGTGCGCGAGGCGCTGTATGCCAAGATCATTTATCAGGCGGATCGTTTCCGCGAGTACAGCTTGGCGGATCTGGTTAAGCAGCTTGTCGCGATGTTTTTGCGGGCGGTGGGATTAGGGTGAGGACGTGATGGCACGGCAATCAAATGAGGTTGACGTAATCATTCCTCCGCCGGGCAGTTGGCGATGCAGCGTGTCTCCGGAACCATGCGGCCGCCGCAACTCAGGAAGCAGGCGTCGTAGCTGGGTTGGCAGTCGCAGTCGCGATCGCATAATTCCGCGCTGAGCTTGCCGAATTCTTCAGCATAACTGGGCCGTCGCGGTGGCTCGGGTGGATAGTAATACGGTTGATAGCCGCCGTAGGGCCACCAGGGATCGTACCAACCGGCACCGTACCAACCTCCACCGTAACCCCAGCCTACAGCGATGCTGAGCTGATAGCGGTCCAGGTCGCGTTGGTATTGCGACCATTCCCCTTCGTAGCGCTTGAGTGCGTCGTCATACCGCGCCTGTGCCTCAGGCTCGATGACGCGTACGCAGGCCGCAAAATTTTCTCTGCAGCGATCCATGCAGACCTTCTGCGTCTGCTCGCAGGGTGCCAGGCAGCCGAGCGCCGCGGCATCGGTGGGTGGCTCGTAGCGGTAGAAGGTCTGGTAGCGTGGAGCGGCGCAGCCCCACAGCCCGACACCGAGCACGAGCAACAGAACCAGTCTTGCAGCATTCATATCGGTCCCCCGCAATGCGGCTTTCCACATGCTCACCATAGCGTATGTAAATGGGGGTTTGTATGCGCGAAATCAATCGTCCGGTATTGCCACTTGGCAAGTTGTGGCATCGACCCCATATAAACGGCAGTCGGCTCAAACGAAGGTTTTGTTATGAATGATTCACTGCATCTCGTCTGCCCGCACTGCCATGCCGTCAACCGCGTGCCTGCGGCGCGACTGCCGCAAGGCCCCAATTGCGGACAATGTCATCAACCGCTGTTCACCGCACATCCGGTGGAGCTGAGTGGTGCCGACTTCGCCAAGCACATCACCCGCAACGACATTCCGGTGGTGGTGGATTTCTGGGCGCCCTGGTGCGGCCCCTGCAAGATGATGGCGCCGCAATTCATTCAGGCGGCCGGCCTGATGGAACCGCAAGTACGCTTCGCCAAGGTGAACACCGAGGTGGAGCAGGGGCTGGGCGCGCAATACGGCATCCGCAGCATACCTACGCTGGCCTTGTTCAAGGGCGGTCGCGAAGTGGCCCGGCAGGCCGGGGCCATGAGTGCTCAGGATATTGTGCGGTGGGTGCGGGGGTTGATGTAGGCAAGATGGTGTTTGGTACAAGCCGCTGCGTCTTAAATTAGGGAAACTCTGAATAATTCATGCTCCGTCATTCCCGCAAAGGCGGGAATCCATGTCATTCAAGGCGCTGGATCCCGGCCTTCGCCGGGATGACGAATAAATCAGCGGTCTAGTTGGTCCATCGAATATCCGCTAACTATGTCGGCCTAAGCGTGGGCAACGTGGTAATCTGTGCCTACGGTCGGAGTGATGGCCGTTGTTGGTTTCTACAGTTCAGCATCCGTCGCCCCGTGACCGCTGATATCTTGCCCGCCGCCCCGCATGACGGATCCGGACGGAGAACATCTCGACGAAGCACCACCTTGCTATGCGTACTGTGCGCGGTCAGGTGTGTTTTCCCGCTTGTTCAGGCCCATTCATCGATATGAGAACGCACATGCTGACTGACATTGCAGACAACATCATTCCCCAGAACGCGAATGATTCCACGCTGGCTGATCGCAACATCATCCCCAAAATACCGGCAAAGGTGCCGGTGGAACCTGTCATTAAAAACACGGGCATCACCTCGGCACTGGTATTTCAGGTAGACAGTGTCGAGAAAACCGAGGCCGCCGGCGGTGAACAAGGCGATGACTGGTATCGCTATGTACTGAAAAATCGCACTTCCACGATTAATGGTCTCCGACGCGGTTCGTATCAGTATGTATGCGAGTATGCCGCAGAGTATGCAGAGCAGTTGAACACGCGCATCGTGTTTAATCCATCGAAGTGGCAGCCACGCGGCAATAAGGCTGCGCGTACTCCATAAAGAGTTGTTCTGAGTTGATCTGCAAGGATTGCCATTGAGGCATTCCTCGCGCATGCACAATCCTCTCACTGCGGTGAAGTCCTGCGCGAGTTGTGTCTGGACCCGCACGGCCCCAGCGTGATCGAGACCACCGGTCACCCAATTCCGATCACTCTGGCAACCAGGCCGGCGGTGTGTCGCTGATTTTCCGCAACGGTTGATTGTAGAGTCGCTCCAACACCGGTGTGTCCAGCACGTCATCGCAAGCGCCGGCACAGACGTTGCCATCGCCGTATAACAACAGGCAATGATCGGCGAAGCGCGCGGCGAGATTCAGATCGTGCAATACCATGATGACGATCTTGCTGCGTTCGCGGGCTTGACGGGCGAGCAAATCCAGCAACGCTACTTGGTGATGCAGGTCGAGATGATTGGTCGGTTCATCCAATAACAGAATGTCGGGGTCTTGCGTGAGCAGGGTCGCGAGAGCGACGCGGCGGCGTTCGCCGCCGGAGAGTGTTGCCAGCGTGCGCGCATCCCAGTCGACAAGTCCGACCTGCGCGAGCGCGGCGCGGGCGAAGGCGCGATCTTCGCCGGACTCCCACGCCCACGGCGACAGATGCGGATGACGGCCGAGCAGTGCGGTTTCCAAGACGGTGGCGGGAAACGGATCATGACTGTCTTGCGGTAACAGTCCCATGTGTTGCGCGATACGTCGGCGGGGTAGCTGTTCGATGGCGGCGCCATCGAGCAGGATCGATCCGCTATCAGTTGCGCGCAGACCGGCCAGGGTATGCAGCAAGGTGGTCTTGCCGGTGCCGTTGCGACCGAGGATCGCCCAGCACTCGCCGGGGTTGAAGACGACATCGAGTGCGCGACACACATCCACGGTGCCGATGCGTAGGCTCACTTTATCGAGCGCAAGCACGCTCATGTGTGAATGTCCGCGCGTTGCTTCAACAGCAGCAGTAGAAACAGCGGAATGCCAATCGCGGCGGTGAGGATGCCGACCGGTAATTGCTGCGGTGCCCACAGCGTGCGTGCGAGCGTGTCGGCGATGACCAGGAGCGTGCCACCGGCCAGCACGCACGCGGGCAACAACACGCGTTGATCGCGTGCGCCGGCTAGCCGCAACAGATGCGGCACGACCAAGCCGACGAAGCCGACACTGCCGGCGAGTGTCACCGCGCTTGCGGTGCTGAGCGCGGCCAAGATGTATAACGTGTTGCGCAAAGGCGCGACGGCGACGCCGAGTGTACGTGCCTGCATTTCACCACGCGCCAGCAGATTGAGTGGTCGGGCGAGCAGCCAACTGATGGCGAGTACGGCACAGAGCAGGAGTAGATGCAGCCAAGGAATATCCCCCGCAACGAGATCACCCATCAACCAGAACAACATGCCGCGCAGATTGTGTTCCGGCGCGATGGTGAGGATGAACGCGATCAACGCGCCCCAGCCGCTGGCGAGGATGATGCCGGTGAGCAACAGTCGCGCTGCCGACCAGTCGCCGTCGCGACGCGCGAGTCCGAATACCAGGAACGTAGCGAACACCGCGCCGATGAAGGCGCTGCCGTTCAGCCATGCACCGGAGAGTCCTGCCAGCATGGCGAGCAAGGCGCCGACCGCCGCACCGCCGGAGGTGCCGAGCACATAGGGATCGGCGAGTGGATTACGCAACAGCACTTGCAATAAGGCGCCGCTCAACGCCAACAGACCGCCGACGGTGAAGGCGCTGAGTGCGCGCGGCAGGCGCAATTGCCAGACGATGCTGTGTTGTGGTTCGCTGGAATTTCCGATCAGCGCGGCGAAAACATCCGTACTTGGCAACGAGACACTGCCGATCAGCAACGCACTCATCAGCCCCGCCAGACAGGCCAGCAGTAACAAACCGAACAGCGATTGCGGGTCGCAGCATGCTCACGTGGCTGGACCGATCCAGTCCTGCCGCAGACTGATGATCGGCCAATCACGTGTGCGAGCATGCTGCGCGAGGGTGTCGTCGGGATCGACGGCGACGGGATGTGTGACCTGCTCCAACAGCGGCAGGTCGTTGTGCGAGTCGCTGTAGAACCAACTGTCGTTGAGTTCGGCCTGACGCTCGCGCAGCCAGTGTTGCAGTCGCTGTACTTTGCCGTCTTTAAAACAGGGGATGCCGGTGCTGCGCCCGGTGTAGTGCTCGCCGTCCATCTCGACCTCGGTGGCGATCAGGTGTTCGATGCCGAAACGTGCGGCGATGGGCGCAGTCACGAAGCGATTGGTCGCGGTGATGATGACGAGCGTGTCGCCTTGAGCGCGGTGTTTTTCCACCAGGGCGCGG
The DNA here is from genome assembly GCA_963696465.1 of uncultured Gammaproteobacteria bacterium. Lineage (GTDB taxonomy): Bacteria > Pseudomonadota > Gammaproteobacteria > Thiohalobacterales > Thiohalobacteraceae > JAHJQQ01. The sequence continues at coordinate 101,631 of CAVOKC010000002.1, forward strand.
GCGTCCGGTAACACAATGGGTCGATCAGCCGGGTAAGAAATTGCTCGCGCCAGCCATGCAACCGGGCCGGCGGGTGTTCCGCCAGCGGGCGCAGCGAAAAGGCCAGGAAGGCCTGGATATCCAGCGTGCCGGCCTTGTATTGATCGTAGAAGCGTTGGTTCTCGCGCTCATAGCTGTCACCGTCGACGATGCCTTGTTCGACCAGGAAGCGGCCCCACAGATAATCGCTGTCACCCCCGAGCAGGGTGTTGTCGAGATCGAACAGGGCCAAGGCCACGTGAGTTGCTCCGCAGGCTGTCAAGAAGGCGCCAAGGATAGAGGCCCGCGTCCGACAGGTAAACGCAGCAAACACACGGCGTCTGGGTTTGCCGGCGCGGGCGCTGATGTGCGAGAATCGTCGCACAAGCATGGCGATTTTATAAGGTATTCAAGTGATTGATTCGGATGGTTATCGTCCAAATGTAGGCATCATCCTGAGCAATCAGGATGGTGAGCTGCTGTGGGCGCGACGTATCGGTCAGAATGCCTGGCAGTTCCCGCAGGGCGGTATCCACAGCGACGAAACGCCGGAAGAGGCGCTGTACCGCGAGCTCGGCGAGGAAATCGGCCTGGTGCCCCGGGATGTGGAAATTCTTGCCCACACGCGCGGTTGGCTGCGCTACCGCTTACCGGATCGTTATATTCGCCGCAACACCCGCCCGGTGTGCATCGGTCAGAAGCAGGTGTGGTTTCTGTTGCGCCTGGTCGGTGACGAGCGCGCGGTGTGTCTGAATTCGTGCGACCAACCCGAATTCGACTGCTGGCGTTGGGTCAACTACTGGCACCCGCTCGGAGAAGTGGTGGCCTTCAAACGCAAGGTCTATCAGCGTGCGTTGGACGAATTCGCGCCTCTGGTGCTGCCGGAAGGTGCGGCCCGCGCTCCGCGTGCACGCTATCCCCGCCTGCGCTAGCGCGGTGTCGCGCAGTATCCAATTGGTTTTCTTTTCGCCTTCGCGTGTACATAACGGACCCGGTCTAATCCATGGCTAGCAACATGCTCGATACTTTGCGGCGCATCATCCTTGAGGTGAATGCCGCGCCTGATCTGAATCAGGCTTTGAACATCATCGTGCAGCGGGTCAAAAAGGCGATTGAGGTTGATGTCGCCTCGGTTTACCTCAGCGATTTTCAAGTAGAACAACACATCCTGATGGCCACCGATGGCTACAATCAGGAAGCAGTCGGTCGGGTGCGGCTGGCCTTTGGCAGGGTTTGATCAGCGTGGTGTCCGAGCGCGCCGAACCCTTGAATCTTGAAGATGGCTCTGCGCATCCGCGCTATCTGCGTATCGCCGAAACCGGTGAAGCGTCCTACCACGGGTTCCTGGGCGTGCCGATCATTCAGCACAAAAAAGTGCTGGGCGTGATCGTGGTGCGGCAGCGCGCGCAACGCAAATTCGCCGAGCATGAAGAGACCTTCCTGGTCACGCTGGCGGCGCAGCTCGCCGGCGCCATCATTCACGCCGAGGCCAGCGGCGGCTTCTCGCGCTTGATCAGGGATGACGGTGGCGCGGCCTTTACACTCAAAGGCCTGTCGGGCGCGCCCGGTGTCGCCATCGGTCAGGCGTTGGTGGTGTATCCGCCAGCCAATCTCGAAGCGATCCCGGATCGTAAAGTCACCGATCCCGATGCCGAGGAAGCGAGCTTCCGTGCCGCCATCGTCGACGTGCAGCGCGAGGTGCGCGCCATGTCACGGCAGATGGCCGATACGCTGCCGCCGGAAGAATTGGTGTTGTTCGATGCCTTGGCCTTGATGGTCGGCAGTGATGATCTCGTTGAAGGTGTTGTAAGTCGCATTCATGCAGGCAACTGGGCGCCGGGCGCCTTGCGCGACACCATTGAGGAACTCCTGCGCGCCTTCGAGGAAATGGAAGATCCCTATCTGCGTGAGCGCGCCACCGACATCCGCGATCTTGGGCGACGTATTCTCATGCGCGTGCAGGCCTGTCGCCGACGCAGAAGTTCAGCGGCGACGGTCGTGTCATTCTGGTGGGCACGGATATCGCCGCGTCGCATCTCGCCGAGATACCCGCCGCGCAACTGGCCGGCGTAGTATCGGCGCGCGGTTCGAGTTCGTCGCATGTGGCAATCCTGGCGCGCGCGCTGGGTATTCCAGCGGTGATGGGCGTGGCCGATCTGCCGGTCAGTCGTTTGGAATCGCAGCAGTTAGTCATCGACGGTTATCGCGGGCAGATTTTTGTCCGGCCGACGCCGGGCGCGGTGGTCGAATTCCAGCGCCTCGAACGTGAAGAAGAACAGCTGCGCGCTGGCTTGCAAGAGTTGGCGAGTCTGCCGGCCGAGACGCCCGACGGTGTGCGCATGCCGCTCTATGCAAATACGGGGCTGTTGGCGGATATCTCGCCCTCGATGCGCAGTGGTGCCGAGGGCGTCGGACTGTATCGTACGGAAGTGCCGTTCCTGGTCCGTGATCGCTTTCCCGGCGAAGACGAACAGACGCACATCTACCGGCAGGTGTTGGAAGGCTTTTCGCCGCGGCCGGTGATTGTGCGCACGCTGGATATCGGTGGCGATAAAGATTTGCCGTATTTCCCGGTGCAGGAAGACAATCCGTTTCTGGGTTGGCGCGGCATTCGTATCACCCTCGATCATCCGGAAATTTTTCTCACGCAGCTGCGCGCGATTCTGCGCGCCAGTATAGGTTTGTATAATTTGCAGCTGATGCTGCCGATGATCAGCGACGTCAGCGAAGTGGATGAGTCGCTGGCGTTGATTCGACGCGCGCACAGTGAGTTGATCGAAGACGGCATGCCGGTGACCATGCCGCCGGTCGGCGTGATGATCGAAGTGCCGTCCGCGGTATATCAGATCGAAGCCCTGGCGCAGCGCGTTGAATTCTTCTCGGTGGGCACCAACGATCTGACGCAATATCTGCTGGCCGTCGATCGCAACAACGCGCGCGTGGCTGAACTCTATCAAACGCTGCATCCGGCCGTCGTACGTGCCTTGGCGCAGATTGTCGAAGGCGCACACCGGCATGGCAAACCCGTCGGTGTCTGCGGCGAACTCGCCGGCGATCCGGCCGCCGCCATCGTCTTGTTGGGATTAGGCGTCGACAGCTTGAGTATGAGCGTGGGCAGTCTGCCACGGGTGAAGTGGGTGATTCGCAGCATCACCCAGGCGCGTGCGCGCGAACTCACCCTACAAGTGCTGCAGATGGAAAAAGAAGGCGCGATCCGCGCGCTGCTCAACAACGCGCTCGAAGAGGCCGGCCTGGGTGGGTTGGTGCGGGCGGGGAAATAGTTCGGCCGGCGGCTGGGGTTATGACTGGGGTCGAACCCTGGTTGCCGATGGGCGGATAGTCCTAAGAGCCCGCGGCCGGCGTAACGACCTCGCAAGGATGCGATCATGTTGCCGTTGCCGGCTGGCAGGGAAGCCAGTGCGGGTGTTTGTGCGCGCGTGTATTTGCGCCATCGCCCGGAACGAACACTTCTTTACCAGCTTGTCGAAACATACTGCCCGGTTTTACTGTCCCGAATTGCCATGTCCGGCAGAAGCGGTGGTGAAGGGCGACAGTCACGTCGCCGCCATCAGCGCCGCCTCGATCATCGCCAAGGTCGCGCGGGATCGGGAGATGATCGAGCTGGATGCACAGTATCCCGGTTATGGTCTTGCCGGTCACAAGGGGGGGGGCTATCCTAGTCCCGCGCATCTCGCCGCATTGAAGCGGCTCGGCGTCACCCCCACCCATCGGCGCAGCCTCGCGCCGGTGCGGCGGCGTTTGGCTTAGGACTGAATACGTGGCTGCTCGATCTTTTGGCGCCCAGACTTTGTAAAGTTCCCGATAAATTTGTCGATGGTCTTTACGATTTGACGCCAATGTGAACGCCGGTAGAATTTCTAACTGACAGATATAACTGTGTTTTCCTTGTCTGGTACAGATGTTGCCTGCCTTTAGATCGAGTACAAGAACAGGGTCAGGCCATGTACCTGGGAACCTGAAATAAACGGACGCATCAGCGGTTGGAGGAGACAATGAAAAAACTATCAGCAATCTGCGGATTGGCTGCACTCGTGGTGGGCGCACATTCGGCGGCGGTGAATGCAACAGTAATTGCTACGTGGTCTTACCCCGGTACAGGTTCCTTCTCGTTCGCGGATGATGGGAATAACGCCAATGGTTCGGTAATCTCACCGCTGCGAGTACAGGGCTGAACATTAACCTGCCTGTGCTTGGCTTGTTATTCACTAATGCCAGCTACACGATGACCGATACTGGCGGAGGTACGCTGACTACGACCTCGCGGACTGATTCTGGCGTATTGGTCAATGCCGTATTCGAGGCGGGAAAAGTTACCATCAAAACGAACATAGCCGAACACTCCTATAGTGCTGGCGCTACACTGCTGACGGCGACATTTAACTCAGCAACAGGTGTATTCGGGAATCTTATCACCGGCGATTACATCACAGGGTACAACGTCACCTTTACTGGACCAGCACTCGGCGGATACACTGCCACCGCCGAGCAGTTCTCTTTCTCAGCAGCGAATTTGACGCCGGGTGCGTCAGTGCTCGCGCCTGCTGATATGGAAGCTTGGACCGCGACGACGTCCTTTACCTCAAGTGCCACCCTCGTGCCCGTACCCCCCGCGGTGCTCCTGTTCGGCTCCGGGTTGGTGGGTCTGATCGGAGTGGCTCGACGCAAAGCAGCGTAAGCTACATTCTAATCGCAGCACAGGAGACCCCGCACATGCGGGGTCTTTTCGTTTGCATGCTTGACTCGAAATGTCCGATCTCAGTAGTAATAGAGTTCTGTAATGCATCTAGTAGTCTGTAGGTCTGCACCCGGTCGATTTCACCCGTTGATGCTCTTTCAGTCGGCGTCTGCTTCAGAGATTGGCTGAGACTTTATGGGGGATGCTGCGTCGCATCGCTCCTCGCGATGATGAGACGCTGAAACAGGTTATTCAGGGAAAGCTGTTTTGGCCATCGGTCGTGGCTGTCTTCCGTCAGGCGGATTAACACCTGGATTTTTTCCGCGACGCAAGGGGCTCGCCTTGACTGCCCGCTCAGAAATAACTCAGAACGGTTTCAGCACCGCAAGCAATACCACGGCAATCAGTATCAGGGCCGGGAATTCGTTGAACCAGCGGTAGAACACATGGCTGCGGGTGTTGCGGTCGGCGCGGAAGTCGTGGACCAGTTTCAGACAATACAGGTGATAGACGATCAGGCTGGCGACCAGGATGAATTTAAGCGGCAGCCAGGTGGTGTTGAGAAGCGTCTGCCACGAATAGACGAACAGCAACCAAAGGCCAAAGAAGGCTGCCAGGACGGCGCCGAGGGTCATGATGGCGTACAGCTTGCGCTCCATGACCTTGAAGCGCGCGTTGCCTGCCTCGTCGCTGCAATCGGCGTGATAGACGAATAGCCGCGGCAGGTAGAACAAACCCGCGAACCACGTCACGACGAAGATGATGTGCCAGGCCTTTATCCAGAGCATGTCGTTATCCTGTGTGTTACGAGCCCAGCAGTGTGTGCAATTGCGCGCGCACTTCGGCCATATCCAGTTCGCCGATCTTGTGTCGCACGATGCGGCCATCCGGCGCGATCAAAAACGAAGTTGGCGTGAGTTGTACATCACCAAAGGCACGCGCGGCGCTGCCGTCGATATCCAGGACGATGGGATAAGGCAGTTTGCGCGCATCGCGCATGGCCATGACATGATTGGGTGGATCATAGTCCATGGCGATGGCGAGCATCTGTAGGCCTTGTGGGCCGTATTCATTATGCAGTTCGATCAGGTGCGGGATTTCTTTTACGCAGCCGGGGCACGACGTTGCCCAGAACGTAACCAGCACGGGTTTGCCACGGAGTGTGGCGAGATCGATCTGTGTGCCCTCGAGCGTGCGCACACTTAAGTTGGGCGCCTGCTTGAGTCCTTGCGGTGACAGCCACAGATAGGCGAGTGCGCCGACCAGGCTTAAGGCGAACAGGCCGAAGAAAATGTCTTTTGTTTTCATGTAGCGTCTTTATTGAGATCTGGATTGAGATTTTTATTGAGCTTCGTGTCCTGTTTGAGTTCAGGCGTGCCGAGATTGATATTCGTCGTGATATCCGGTTGCGCCGGGCGTTTGCCGAATAGCCGTCCGATGAATCCAAATAGCTTGTGTAGAGCGCGCCAGAGTTTGGGCCACAGCCAGATCATCAGTGCGATAAATACAACCAGCGACGCCAGGAATACTACGGGATAGTGCAACGCGGCCCACAGCCCGGCGAACACGGCGATGTCTTCGGCGATCGAGGCCGTCCAGTTGCTGAACGGTTCCGGTGAGGTATTGATCAAGACACGCGCGCCGGATTTGGTGAAGTGGCTGCCCGCCGCCATCGCGCCACCAATCAGGCCGGCGGCCAATTGTGCGGCTGGGCTGACATCGCCGATGGCGCCGGCGGCGAGTATTGCGCCGGCCGGAATGCGGATGAAGGTATGAATCGCATCCCAGCCGGTATCGACGCCGGGGGTTTTGTCGGCGAAGAATTCCACGCAGTACATGAGACCGGCGGCGGCCAACACCAGCGGATCACTGAGCACGACGAGATCGGGCGGTAATTGAATATTGCCGGTCATGCCCAGATAGCCGAGCATGAACACGGCGGCATACAGATTGATGCCGCTCGCCCAGGCGACGCCCATGGTCAGTGCGATGGTGTGGATCGGGTCCATGCTTTACTCCTCGCGGCCAGACTGGAACGAGTGGGCCGGATAGGCCATGGTAGCTGGCCTGTCGTGACCGTATCAAATGTCACGGGTTCATTTACTATATATCTTTCCGAATGACATGATTTCCAGGAAAGCTGCAATGATTATAGTGGGTGTGGTTGGGGGTACGGGGTATACCGGCGTGGAATTGTTGCGACTGCTGGTCGGGCATCCCGAGGTAGACGTGCGCGTGATCACCTCGCGTTCCGAGGCGGGTATGCCGGTGGCGGAGATGTATCCCAATCTGCGCGGACATCTGGATCTCGCGTTTACGGCGCCCGATCCGGCGGCGCTGGCGGCCTGTGACGTGGTGTTCTTCGCCACGCCCAACGGCACGGCGATGCAGAGCGTGCCGGAACTGCTGAAGGCGGGGGTGCGGGTGATCGATCTGGCGGCGGATTTTCGGTTGACGGATCCGGCGCGTGTGGGAGCAGCTGGTACGGCATGCCGCATGCGTGCACGGACATCTTGGCCGAGGCGGTGTACGGCCTGCCCGAGGTGAACCGCGAGCGCATCCGTACAGGCACGGTTGGTGGCCAATCCGGGCTGTTATCCGACCGCGGTGCAATTGGGTTTTCTACCGCTGATTGAGCAGGGACTGGTGGATACCGCGACCTTGATCGCCGATGCCAAGTCCGGCGTCAGCGGCGCGGGCGCAAGGCCGAGCGTCGGCACGCTGTTGTGCGAGGCCGGCGAGAATTTCAAGGCCTATGCGGTGCCGGGCCATCGGCATTTGCCGGAGATCCGCCAGGGCCTGGCGCGGCGGCCGGGCATGCGGTGGGCCTGACCTTTGTGCCGCATCTGACGCCGATGATCCGCGGCATCCATGCCACGCTGTACGCGCGCTTGAGCACCGCCGTTGACGATCTGCAGGCGCTGTTTGAACGGCGTTATGCCGACGAACCGTTTGTCGATGTCATGCCTGCCGGCAGTCATCCGGAAACGCGCAGCGTGCGCGGCGCGAATCATTGTCGTATCGCCGTGCATCGGCCGCAGGGCGGGGATACCGTGGTGGTCCTGTCGGTGATCGATAATCTGGTCAAAGGCGCGGCCGGCCAGGCGATCCAGAATATGAACCTGATGTTCGGCTTGGCGGAATCCCAGGGCTTATCAGGGGTTGCCCTGATGCCGTGAACACGGCTCTATTCTTGACTGTATTGGTCAACAAACAGATAATGGCCGCCAATATCCAGCCGAATTTTTGTGGAGATGTACCATGACAGATGCAGCTACCAGCGTAGACATGACCAGCCCCTTGGTGTTCACCGAAGCGGCGGCCCTTAAGGTTAAAGGTTTGATCGAAGAGGAAGCCAATCCCAATCTGAAGTTGCGCGTGTTCGTGTCGGGCGGTGGCTGCTCGGGTTTCCAATATGGCTTCACTTTTGATGAAGTGATTAACGACGGCGACACCGAAGTGCAACAGTGCGGCGTGACCTTATTGGTTGATCCGATGAGTTTCCAGTATCTGGTTGGCGCCGAGATCGATTACAAAGAAGACCTCGAAGGTGCGCAGTTCGTGATCCGCAATCCCAATGCGACCACGACGTGCGGTTGTGGTTCTTCCTTCTCGGCCAGCTAAGTACACGCTTCACGGTGTGAATAAAAGGGACGCTTCGGCGTCCCTTTTGCATTGCGGCGGCTTGCTGTCCGCGCTCTGGGGCATTTGTTAGGCTTGCGCGTTGTGCTGGCTGGCGCACTGGTGTGAACAGCTCAAAGACAATCGCATCTTCCGGCCCACACATAGCGGCGAACAGGTGCGCGACTATGTACCGATCGATCGGCGTAGCTGATCGAAGTACTTGGCCGTTCCGAAATAGGAGAATGCATTAACGGGCGAGGTAAATGCCGCCGAGTATGACCGGGTGACGTGCGCCGGTGACGCTGGGAATATTGCTCGGGCGTGACGCCAAGGTTTCTTTCGCCATCCAGGCGAAGGCGGCGGCCTCGATCCACTCCGGTTCAAGTCCGTGTGCGGCCGTCGAATCGAGGGTGATACCCGCGAGTTCTGCGCGCAGTACATTCATCAAGTGAAGGTTGCGCGCGCCACCGCCACAGACCAGCAGCCGTTGCGTCTGCGGCGCCCAGCTGTGTAATGCATCGGCTATCGATCGGGCCGTGAACGCGCACAGCGTCGCTTGTACATCGGTCGCTGATGCAGTGAGTCCGTGCAGTTGTCTATCCAGCCATTCGAGTTGGAATAATTCGCGTCCAGTGCTTTTGGGCGGCGCACCGCGCAAGAAAGGTTCGTTCATCAAGCGGTCGAGTAGGGCGGGAATGACCCTGCCGCTGGCGGCCCAAGCCCCCTCTGCATCGAATGACGAGCCTTGTGTGCGGCTGATCCAGGCATCCAGGAGAACATTGCCAGGCCCCGTGTCGAAGCCGCTGACCGTCGTGGCCGAGTCGGCAGGCAGGATGGTCAGATTCGCCATACCGCCGATGTTGAGGATGGCGCGATTTTCCGCAGGCGTGCGGAAACACATCGCATGAAAAGCCGGTACCAATGGCGCGCCTTGTCCGCCTGCAGCGATATCGCGACGGCGAAAATCGGCGACAGTTGTAATGCCCGTGTGTTCGGCGATGATGTTGGGATCGCCGATCTGCAACGTGAATGGGTTCCGTGCATCGGGTCGATGGCGGATGGTCTGGCCATGGCTGCCGATGGCGCGAATGGCGTCACGGGGTAGGCCGCTGTGCTCAATCAGGTCCAAGGCGGCTTGGGCAAAATGCTTGCCCAGTTGGCTGTCGAGTGTGCCGAGCGTTTCAATTTCATGCGTGGTCTGACCCTGCGCCAGGCTCAGAAGGGCTTGGCGTAGCTCGGGTGCGAACGGCACGGTGTGTGCGGCATAAACAGTTGGGAAGTTGCTGCCGAAATCGACGATTGCCGCATCGATCCCATCAAGACTGGTGCCCGACATCAAACCTAAGAAATATTCACTCATGTGGGTTGTGTCGGGGCTGCCGAATGCAGCAGGCCTGTCTCATGGACAGGCCTGCGGGGTGTTGCCTAGGTTGGTTGCTTGCGCACACAGCGCCTGTAAATACTCAGTCGGCGCGAAGCGCGACCTGGGTAGAACGACCGCGGACATGATCCAATTGAGCGACCATCGCCTGCGCCTGTTTCTTGAAGTCATGTTGGAAGCGCTTGTCGATGGGCATGGCATCCGGGAAGGCCACCGTCAGCGGGTTGGTATGTGCGCCGTTGACGAGGAATTCGTAATGCAGATGTGGGCCGGTGGCCAAGCCGGTCATACCGAGATAACCAATCGTCTGTCCTTGGCGTACGCGGGTGCCGGTATTCACGCTGCGGGCAAAGCCGGACAGGTGACCATACAGGGTGCTGTAGGCACTGCCGTGCTGGACGATCACAACATTGCCATAGCCGCCTTTCACGCCACGGAAGACCACACGACCATCGCCGGTGACTTTGATGGGCGTGCCCTGGGGGGCCGCGTAGTCCACACCTTTGTGCGCGCGGATGCGGTTCAGAATGGGGTGTTTGCGTTTCAGGTTGAAGGTTGAACTGATGCGCGAGAATTCCACGGGCGTACGCAGGAAGGCCTTGCGCAGGCTGTGACCCTCGGGGGTGTAGTAATCCGTGCGGCCAGCTTCATCAGTGTAACGGACGGCTTGATACACCTTGCCCTGATTGACGAATTCCGCGGCCAGGATGTTGCCTTCACCGATGCGTTCGCCGTCGAGGAAGAGCTCGTCGTAAAGTACGGTGAACTGGTCGCCCCCGCGCAAATCCAACGCGAAATCGATATCCCAGCCGAAGATGCCGGCCAGATCCATGATCATGTTGTCGGGCAGGTTGGCCTTCTGGCCAGCCATGAACAGAGAACTGTCAATGACGGCGCTGGCGTGGGCAGTCTGCCGATCTGGAATACGATGAATGCTGGTGGCGGTGAAATCGTCGCCTTTGCGTACTACGTGCAGCCCTAAAGTCGGGCTTTCTGCATAGCGTAGTTCGTGCAGATTACCGTCCGCATCGGTGCGTAATTGCAGCGTCTGCCCCGGAAAGATGCGTTTGAGTGTGTTGACCGCGGCACCCTGAGTCATGACTTTATGCAGGTCGCCCGCGGTTACTCCGCTGCGGGAGAAAATCAGCGCT
>CAVOKC010000002.1:117500-119375 GCA_963696465.1 uncultured Gammaproteobacteria bacterium
GAGGTAATACTTACTGGAGGTCCGAACCCACTACCGTTGAAAAGTTAGGGGATGAGTTGTGGATAGGAGTGAAAGGCTAATCAAGCTCGGAGATAGCTGGTTCTCCCCGAAAGCTATTTAGGTAGCGCCTCGTGTCTCACTCCTGGGGGTAGAGCACTGTTATGGCTAGGGGGCCATCCCGGCTTACCAAACCATTGCAAACTCCGAATACCAGGAAGTGCAATCACGGGAGACACACGGCGGGTGCTAACGTTCGTCGTGAAGAGGGAAACAACCCAGACCGCCAGCTAAGGTCCCAAAATCATAGTTAAGTGGGAAACGATGTGGGAAGGCTCAGACAGCCAGGAGGTTGGCTTAGAAGCAGCCATCCTTTAAAGAAAGCGTAATAGCTCACTGGTCGAGTCGGCCCGCGCGGAAGATTTAACGGGGCTCAAACTATGTACCGAAGCTGCGGATGTGCACTATGTGCACGTGGTAGGGGAGCGTTCTGTAAGCCTGTGAAGGTGTCCTGTAAGGGATGCTGGAGGTATCAGAAGTGCGAATGCTGACATGAGTAACGATAATGCGGGTGAAAAACCCGCACGCCGTAAGCCCAAGGTTTCCTGCGCAACGTTAATCGGCGCAGGGTGAGTCGGCCCCTAAGGCGAGGTCGAAAGACGTAGTCGATGGGAATCAGGTTAATATTCCTGAACCTTGTATTGCTGCGATGGGGAGACGGAGAAGGCTAGGCCGGCCGGGTGTTGGATGTCCCGGTTTAAGCGTGTAGGGAGAGGACTTAGGCAAATCCGGGTCCTTAATTCTGAGACGTGATGACGAGCTCCCATGTGGAGTGAAGTGGTTGATGCCATGCTTCCAGGAAAATCCTCTAAGCTTCAGGCAATACAGGACCGTACCCCAAACCGACACAGGTGGGCGAGGAGAGAATCCTAAGGCGCTTGAGAGAACTCGGGTGAAGGAACTAGGCAAAATGGTACCGTAACTTCGGGAGAAGGTACGCCCTCCTTACGTGAAGGCCCTGCGGCTGGAGCGGAAGAGGGTTGCAGTGACCAGGCCGCTGCGACTGTTTACTAAAAACACAGCACTCTGCAAACACGAAAGTGGACGTATAGGGTGTGACGCCTGCCCGGTGCCGGAAGGTTAATTGATGGGGTTAGCGCAAGCGAAGCTCTTGATCGAAGCCCCGGTAAACGGCGGCCGTAACTATAACGGTCCTAAGGTAGCGAAATTCCTTGTCGGGTAAGTTCCGACCTGCACGAATGGCGTAACGATGGCGGCACTGTCTCCATCCGAGACTCAGTGAAATTGAACTCGCTGTGAAGATGCAGCGTACCCGCGGCTAGACGGAAAGACCCCGTGAACCTTTACTATAGCTTTGCACTGGACTTTGAGCCTGTCTGTGTAGGATAGGTGGGAGGCTATGAAACCTGGACGCCAGTTCAGGTGGAGCCACCCTTGAAATACCACCCTGGTATGCTCGAGGTTCTAACCTAGGCCCGTTATCCGGGCTGGGGACAGTGTATGGTGGGTAGTTTGACTGGGGCGGTCTCCTCCCAAAGAGTAACGGAGGAGCACGAAGGTACCCTCAGCGCGGTCGGACATCGCGCAATGAGTGCAAAGGCATAAGGGTGCTTGACTGCGAGACAAACACGTCGAGCAGGGACGAAAGTCGGTCTTAGTGATCCGGTGGTTCTGTATGGAAGGGCCATCGCTCAACGGATAAAAGGTACTCCGGGGATAACAGGCTGATTCCTCCCAAGAGTCCATATCGACGGAGGAGTTTGGCACCTCGATGTCGGCTCATCACATCCTGGGGCTGTAGCCGGTCCCAAGGGTATGGCTGTTCGCCATTTAAAGTGGTACGCGAGCTGGGTTTAG
>CAVOKC010000003.1:0-28776 GCA_963696465.1 uncultured Gammaproteobacteria bacterium
TAGTTCCATGCGGCGAGGTGTCCGACCAGCGGCTTGGTGTCGATACCGGACAGTTCCTCTTCACCCACGGAGAAGGCCACCACGGGGATGCTCTCGGCGGAAATGCCCTGGTTGCCGAGTTCCTTGTAGAAAGGCACATTGGCATCGCCGTTGATGGTCGAGACCACGGCCGTTTTCTTGCCGGCGGAACCGAACTTCTTGATGTCGGACACGATGCTCTGCCAGTCGGAATGACCGAAAGGCGTGTAGTTGATCATGATATCCGCTTCCTTGACGCCCTTGGCCTTGAGGTAGGATTCGAGAATCTTGTTGGTGGTACGCGGATAGACATAGTCGGTGCCGGCCAGCACCCAACGCTGCACTTTGAGATCGTTCATCAGATAATCGACGGCGGGAATGGCCTGCTGGTTCGGCGCGGCGCCGGTATAGAACACATTTTTAGAGGACTCTTCGCCCTCATATTGCACGGGGTAGAACAACAGGCTGTTCAGTTCCTCGAATACCGGCAACACCGATTTGCGTGACACCGAGGTCCAGCAGCCGAACACCACATCGACTTTGTCCTTCTGAATCAGCTCGCGGGCTTTCTCGGCGAACAGCGGCCAGTTGGAGGCCGGATCGACAACCACGGCTTCGAGTTTCTTGCCGAGCAGACCGCCTTTCTTGTTCTGCTCATCGACCAGCATCAGCATGGTATCTTTCAGTGTTGTTTCACTGATGGCCATGGTGCCGGACAACGAATGCAGCACACCGACTTTGATGGTATCGGCGGCCTGCGCGATGGCGGCGCTGCCGATGGCGATGACTGTTGCAAGCGTCGCGGCGCCGCGACGCAAATTGAACTGTTTCATGAAATCCTCCTTAAGTTATTCATTTTGAGATGGCGTGTCGGCAGGCTGAGCCTGCCGACACGTCGCATGGCAAGTTACAGACCGAAGCCGTAGGTCAGGCCGAACACGACTTTATTGTCGAATTCATCGCCCGAACGGTTCTCACCGGCAATAGTGTATTGCACATACATATCCGCGCCGGTGTCGCCCATCGGGTGCGAGACGGTTAAATTGAGATGACGGAAGGCCGAGTCTTCAGTGGTCGCAGTCCACGCACACTTCGGAGTTGTCGTCATCGTTGTAGGTGTAACAGCCCAGCGAAGCACCGAACTTGAAATTTCTCGGCAGTTCGGTAGCTGTAGTTGGCTGTCCAATAGATGTCGCCGCTGTTACCCCACCAGCCGTCATTCAACAGATACTGCATCTGCACACTGAACGGACCGTAGCCGACATTGCCCAGGAATTCGGTCAGATCGGAATCGTCGACATCGATGTAGTAGTACTGGATCAGGCCGGCTTTGTAGGTGAAGTCACCGGCACTGCCGGCAAAACCACCGTAAAAGTCGTTCTCGAAGCCATTGCCGCCATCAGTGCCGCCATCTGAATCATAGGAGTAGCCCAGGTTGGAACCCCACTATCCGGCGTAGAAGCCGCTGTCGTGCGTGTAATCGAAGCCACCCTGAACGGCGGTGTTGTCGTTCTCCATGCCGATACCGCGCAGCAGGTACATGGAATGCACACCGATGTTGCCGGAGGCGGTGGTTTCGGCCTGGGCGGCGAGGGGCGCGAAAGCAGCTGCACTCGTCAGAGACATTGCCAACGCGATCGGGCTAACGCTAAAGAGACTCAGTTTTTTCATGATTCAATTCGCTCCTAAAAATATTCATGTTGCAGTGGATGAAACCAATTACCGTTGGCAACGTCTCTACCGGTGTAACGGTGAAGTCGGTTCAAAACCATCTCCGCAGGTAGTACATCCCAAACAGAAGATGTTGCTGATGAGCTATCAGCAAGCCGCATGCCAATCTCGCATCTGCCTGAAACATCACTAAAAATCAGTCTGTTATGGGTTTTTCACCACTAGCGTTGTGAGTGCGCAACAAATATTACGCACCCTCATGGTGCCATCGCCTGGTGCATGCGCTCCAATAGGGCGTGTTGGATGGATTACTGCGGGAAAATTCTTCTGAAGGGTTGCGCACGCCGATCAATGCGCTGTAACTGTCGTGGTTTTTACGGGTAATTCGTACGGATTCCAGCATGCCGTGATGGCGAATGAAGTCGATAACGGTATCCAAGCCTTCGCCGGTCTTCATATTGGTGAATACAAACGGCCGCTCGCCGCGCATTTTCTTCGCATCGCGGTCCATGACCTCCAGTGATGCACCCACATGGGGCGCGAGATCGATCTTGTTGATGATCAACAAATCGGATTTGGTAATGCCCGGCCCGCCTTTACGCGGGATCTTATCGCCCGCCGCCACATCGATCACATACAAGGTAAGATCGGACAACTCCGGACTGAAGGTCGCGCTCAGATTGTCGCCGCCGCTTTCGACGATGACCATATCCAGACCGGGAAAACGCCGGCACAGCTCATCGACAGCGGTGAGATTCATCGAAGCATCTTCGCGGATCGCCGTATGCGGACAGCCGCCGGTCTCGACACCGATAATGCGATCCGCCGCCAGCGCCTCATGCTGAGTGAGAAATTGCGCATCCTCGCGGGTGTAAATATCATTAGTGACCACGGCAATGTTGTAGTCATCGCGCATCGCTTTGCACAGTGCCGCCACCAGCGCGGTCTTGCCCGAGCCGACCGGCCCGCCCACGCCCATGCGTAATGTCTGTTTGTCGCTCATGCTGTGCCCTTCTTGTAGCACTAAAAATATTTTTGAACCGCAAAGGCGCAGAGGCGCCAAGAAAACATTAATCATGTGAAAACAAATGCACAGTTGAATTCGGCAGATCTATTAAGTGCCATTGATTTATGTTTTACGGAATTTAAGTTTTTCTTGGCGCCTCTGCGCCTTTGCGGTTCGCGTAGTTTTTTATGTCTTGGTGGCACAACAGCCCCAACCATCACGACCGAAACAACCGCGAATACTGCGTTTCGTGCCAGGCGCTCGCCAGCGCCAGTCCCTGCATGACTTGGCCGATGTCATCATCGTCGAACACCAGCGCCTGTTGCGCGAGTTGCGGAATGCATTCGCCGAGGCGCAGTAATATGCGCTGACCGGCGGTCTGTCCCAACGGCACAAGTTTGATCGCCGCGGCGACTTGGTTTTCAGACCACGACCACAGATAACCTTGCACACAGTGCACAACCGGTATGCGCCAATGCACGGCAGCCAACGCAAACAAGGTCACAAAGGTGCTGCGCTCTTGTGTCGCAAACGGCTTGGCCTCGGTCACGCCAAGATCGACCAGCAAGCGTGTCAATGCCCGCGCGAGGGTACGGTCTTCGGCTTGCAGTTCCGCCGACTCACGGCAGGCATACAGAAACTGATTCCAATACGCGACCTGATCCAAATCCTGCGCCGACCACGCCGCCTGTAAACGCACCAGCACTGGCGCATCGACACGCGCCAAACCATTTTCCAATACGCCGGCTATCCATTCCGTCGCCTGCGCCTCGTTCGTGATCCATTCCAACTGCACCGCTTGTTCCAGGCCCTGCGAATACGCATAGGCACCGACCGGCAGCGCTGGACTCACCAGTTGCAGCAGGCGCAGCAGCGCCAGATCTGCCTGTGCGATATCGTCAGTGGCCATGCAATTGCAGCAGGTGGTGATGATGACCGCCTTGATAGGCGCCGGACTCGGGTTCAAAGGGCGCTTGCTCGGTCTGTACCGCTAGACCTAAGCCTTTGACCATCTCGTCCAACACATGATCGTGCCGATAACGCAGCCAACCGGCGCCGACCTGCAAGGGCATATGCCGATTACCCAAGATGATAGGCCGCGCGCGCCAATAACTGCGCATCGTCCGCGTAGGCCGTGGAAACCGTTTCCACGGCCGCGCATACCGCGATGATTCGGCCGTCACTGGCACGCAGACAATCACCATCACGCAGTACACATCCGCGCGGCAGCATCAATCCGACTTCTTCCCCACTATCCAACTGCGTGCGCAAGCGACTGCGCTGGCGATCGCCGAACGGCAGTGTCAGCACGGCATCGGCCGGTTGTGGAGTGTCGAGGATTTCCGTGATTTCGAGCATATGTGTCTAGTATCGCATTACCTATCGCAGTTGATACGCGCGTGCCCTTCTCCCTCCGGGAGAAGGACAGGATGAGGGGAGCGTCCGCAGTATATTCCCTCACCCCAACCCTCTCCCGGAGGGAGAGGGAGTAACGCCATCAAAACAAGAAATAACGCTGCGCCAGTGGCAACACCTGGGCCGGCTCGCACACCAACAACTCGCCATCGGCGCGCACCGCATAGGTTTGCGGATCGACTTCCATCTTCGGCTGATAGTCGTTGTGAATGAGATCTTTCTTGCGCACCGTACGACAGCCTTGCACGGCTACCAGACGTTTATTCAGGCCCAACAGTTTATCGAGACCGCTCTCTAGCGCGACCTGCGAGACGAAACTCACGCTGGTCGCCGAACGTGCGCCGCCGAGTGCGCCGAACATCGGCCGATAATGCACCGGCTGCGGCGTCGGGATCGAGGCATTGGGATCACCCATCGGCGCGGCGACAATCATGCCGCCTTTGATGATCATGGCTGGCTTGGCACCGAAGAAGGCGGGTTTCCACAACACCAGATCGGCGAGCTTGCCGACCTCGATGGAACCGACTTCATGCGCGATGCCGTGGGTGATGGCCGGATTGATGGTGTACTTGGCGATATAGCGCTTGACGCGGAAATTGTCGTGCGTGGCGGGATCGTCTTTCAGCGCGCCGCGCTGCACCTTCATTTTATGCGCGGTCTGCCAGGTGCGGGTGATCACTTCGCCGATGCGCCCCATCGCCTGCGAGTCCGAGGAGATCATGGAGAACGCGCCCAGGTCATGCAGAATATCCTCGGCGGCAATGGTCTCGCGGCGGATGCGCGATTCGGCGAAGGCGACATCTTCGGCAATATTCGGGATCAAGGTGATGGCAGACCATGAGCATATCCAGATGTTCATCGACGGTGTTCACGGTATAGGGCCGCGTCGGATTGGTCGATGACGGCAGCACATTCGCCTCACCGCAGGCCTTGATGATATCCGGCGCATGACCGCCGCCGGCGCCTTCGGTGTGATAGGTATGGATGGCGCGGCCTTTGAACGCGGCCAGCGTATCTTCGACGAAGCCGGATTCGTTCAGCGTATCGGTATGAATCGCCACTTGCACATCATAGCGTTCCGCCACACTCAAACAATTATCGATGGCCGCCGGCGTGGTGCCCCAGTCTTCGTGCAGCTTCAAGCCCATCGCGCCGGCTTCGATTTGTTCTTCCAGCGCCGCCGGCAGACTGGCGTTGCCCTTGCCGAGGAAACCGAAATTGATCGGCAGAGCATCGACCGCCTGAACATGCGATGCAGATACCACGGCCCCGGCGTGCAGGTCGTCGCATTGGTGCCCGCCGCCGGTCCGGTGCCACCGCCGATCATGGTCGTCACGCCGGACATCAGCGCGTCTTCGATTTGTTGCGGGCAGATAAAATGGATATGCGCATCAATACCGCCGGCCGTCAGGATCTGGCCTTCACCGGCGATCATTTCGGTGCCGGGGCCGATGACGATATCGACGCCCGGCTGCATATCGGGATTGCCGGCCTTGCCGATGCGCGGCGATGCGGCCGTTCTTGATGCCGACATCGGCCTTGACGATGCCCCAGTGATCGACGATCAGCGCGTTGGTGATCACCGTATCGACCACCTCGGCAGAAACGCGCTGACTCTGGCCCATGCCGTCGCGGATAACTTTGCCGCCGCCGAACTTGACCTCTTCGCCATAGATCGTGCGATCGTCTTCCACTTCGATAAACAGCTCGGTGTCGCCCAGGCGCACGCGGTCACCCACGGTCGGTCCGTACATTTCTGCATAGGCACGCCGATCGATGCTGCTCATAAATCAACCTCCAACGGGCCCATGATTTTTCCATTGAAACCATACACCACACGCTCGCCCGCATAGGCGACCAACTCCACCTCACGGCTTTGCCCCGGCTCAAAACGCACGGCGGTACCGGCGGCGATGTTGAGTCGATAACCACGCGCCTGTTCGCGTTCAAAGCTGAGCGCCGCATTGGTCTCGTAAAAATGATAATGCGAACCGACCTGAATCGGCCGGTCGCCGGTGTTGGCCACAGTCAGTTTGAGTGTGGCACGCCCGACGTTGATTTCGATATCGCCGTCAGCGGTAATGATTTCGCCTGGGATCATGCTCGGCTCCTATCTTGTTTACGGTTAACCACCGAGATGCCAAAAAACATGTTTCGAACCGCCAAGGCGCAGAGGCGCCAAGAAAACCCAAATTAGGGTAAAATCAAGGTATCGGTATTTGTTGATCTGCTGAATGTAACTGTGCATTTTGTTTTCGCATAATTCATGTTTTCTTGGCGCCTTGGCGCCTTTGCGGTTCCATACTTTCTGTTCTGTGGTGAACTTTGCGTCTCGGCGGTTCACGATCGATTCTCAGACAATCGGGTTATGCACCGTCACCAGTTTGGTGCCGTCCGGGAATGTCGCTTCCACCTGCACCTCGGGAATCATTTCCGGAATTCCTTCCATCACATCCTCGCGCGACAGTAGTGTCGCCCCATAACCCATCAGTTCGGCGACAGTCCTGCCGTCGCGCGCGCCTTCCAGAATCGCGGCGCTGATATAGGCCATCGCCTCCGGGTAATTGAGTTTCACGCCACGCGCCTTGCGGCGCTCGGCCAACAGCGCGGCAGTGAACAACAGCAACTTGTCTTTCTCGCGGGGTGACAGTTCCATGCCTTTACCTCGTTGATTACTTTTCTATGTATTCCAAATGCGCGGTGCGCAGGGTTCACGCCCCAACAGACGGCGGCGGATCTCGGCCCAGGCACGGCCGAGACAGGCTTGCGCCTGTTGCGCCTGCGTGCCGAGATAGCGACAGACCAATACATCATCTAACTGCGTCACGGAAAAGCACGCGTCCGCAGCAGATCCCGCTTCCAGCGTAGCTGTCTCGCGAATGCGCTCAACCAATGCTGCGTCATTTATGGTTGCAACCAAGGTCGCAGCCAGCGGCTTACGGCGCAGTCCCCAGTCTGCAGTTAAGCTGGACGTATCGCCATCAAAGCGCGCACGCTCCAGCCAGATCGGTTTATTGTCGCGCCACAATTCGAAGCGCTGCAGCAACTGGCCTTGCGTAAACGTCTCATCACACGCGGGTCGACCCAAACAGAGCATCTCCCAGCCAATAAAGCGACTGCCGGTTTGCAACTCCACGCGCGTCGTCATCTGCGCCTGCGCGCCGGCATACACCAGCGTCTCCTGCGGCAGCCATTCCAGCGTGGCGTCACTCGCCACCCGTAACACGTGTTGCAATCGTGCTTGTCGGCCGTCGCTGCGATAAAGCTTGCCTGATGCCGGCGTGGTGATTAAGGCGTGCGCGCCCGCTTGTACCTCAACATCGATATAAAGTTCATCACCGCCGACGACGCCGCCCGGTGGATGCAGCAGATAGATATGCGCGACATCCGCTTCTGGATAAAACGCGCGTTGGATGTTCAGCGGACCCAGGTGACGACGTTGTGCCACCACGGTGCGCTCGCCCTGGCGCGCCAGCGTCAGATGCAACTCGCCGCGCCAACCCGGCACTGACTCGATCAAGGATTCAGAGCGCACTGTGCACCAGGTAACTCCCAAAGCCGATACTGCCCAACGCCACGGATAGCCGCAGCATACGCACGCCTCGGCCAATGTGTGTAACTACACCCCGAAACAGCACACCCGGTATTTCCCGAATCTACTTTACCCGGCCTTCAGTCATCCGCCACCAAGGCCAAGACTGTCCCGAGTCCGCTCATACGCGCATTCAACTAACACTTAGACTGGCCCAAGCATCCGCAAAATCAATGTGTTTGCTGCAATGCCCACCAGCCCCTGTCGTGGACGGCGGCGTCCCCAGCCTGTAAGCTATACAGCGTATTAGTCCTGCATACGCGCCCGTAGCTCAGCTGGATAGAGTACCGCCCTCCGAAGGCGGGGGTCACAGGTTCGAATCCTGTCGGGCGCGCCATCTTCGATGTCATCCCCTGGATTGCCAGCCCTCAGGCACTGCTCGCAATTACGCCGCCACCAGTCCATCGGTGAATCGTTCAGTTTGCGCCTTCGCGTTCTCCAACTCCTCCAGCACCTTGTGGTTGGTGACATGCAGCGGGATGTCATAGGTGATGGTCGCGCCGAAGGCGTTGGGGGCCTGCGCATCGAGGCGCACTTTGTCGAACACCAGCAGCCGTGTACCGAGTTCAAAACCTTCTTTGATGTCGTGCGTGACCATGAAAATGGTCATGCGATGTTCTTCCCACAGCCGCAGGATCAGCTTGTGCATATCTGCGGAGATGCCCGGATCGAGCGCGCCGAAGGGTTCGTCGAGCAGCAAAATGCGTGGCTGCTTGATGACCGACTGCGCGATCGACAGACGCTGTTGCATGCCGCCGGACAGTTCGGTCGCGTATTTATCCCGCGCATGATGCAGGCCGACTTCATCGAGCATCGCCATCGCGCGCTCGCGTACTTCACCGCGCTGGCGGCCGAACAACTTGCCTAGCAATGGCGCGCGCTCCAGTTCCAGGCCGAGCATCACGTTCTGTAACACGGTCAGATGCGGGAACACGGAATAACGCTGAAACACGATGCCGCGATCCGGGCCCGGCTCGCCGGGCAAGGGCTTGCCGTCGATGAGAAACTCACCGCGTGACGGTGTTTCCTGCCCCAGCAACATGCGCAGGAAGGTCGACTTGCCACAGCCCGAGGCGCCGACGACGGTGACGAATTCGCGCTCTTTAACTTCGAGACTGACATTTTCCAACACGACCTGATCGCCGTATTCCTTCCACAGCTTGCGCACCGAGATCATGCTCACGCCACACCTTTCCCACAGTTAACGTCAATGTAGCCCGGATGAAGCGCAGCGCACAAAAGCGCGAAGCGCGTTGAACGCCCGCAGGGCGGCCCGTAGGGCGAGCGCAGCGAGTAATCCTGGGGGAGCGGCGTATAACATCCCGGATTGCGCTGCGCTTCATCCGGGCTACGGGAATTTTCAGCGATGACGCACATGGTTTAGGCCCTCTGATACCAGGGAAAGGCTTTGCGGCTCAACAGGCGTAAGAGCAAGTCCATAGCAAAGGCCAACAGGGTAATCCACACGACATACGGCAAGATCACATCCATGGCCAGATAGCGTCGCACCAGGAAGATGCGATAACCCAGTCCATCCGTCGCGGCAATCGCCTCGGCGGCGATCAAGAACAACCATGCCGGCCCCAGCGACAGGCGCATGGCATCGATCAAGCGCGGCAACATCTGTGGCAACACCACGCGCAGAATGGTTTGCCAGGTCGAGGCGCCCAATGTCTGTACCTTGATCAACTGCTCCGCCGGCAGCTCGCCGACACGCATGCCGATGTCGCGCATGACGAACGGCGCGACGCCGATCACGATCAGTACGACCTTGGATAATTCACCCAGACCAAAGATGATGAACAGGATTGGTAGAATCGCCAACGGCGGGATCATCGACAACGCGGCGATCAACGGCGACAACGCCGCACGGGCATACGGCAGCACGCCGGTAAGAATCCCGAATACCAACCCACCCAAGGCCGCCAGTGCCAAGCCGATACTCAGACGTTGCAGACTGGCGGCGGTATCCGTCCACAGAATGACGTTGCCTGTCCGTTTGTCTTCGTGAAAGGCGAGTTGTGCAATGCTGTCGGCAAACGTCGCAATCGCCGGCAGCATTTTATCGTTGGGGTTCTCCGTCAAGCGCAGGTTCGAGGCCAGCAGATAGACGATCAGCATCGCCACGAACGGTAGGATGCCAAGCAACAGTCGACTGCTTCGATCAGGCCGCAGATTCAACAGACGTCGCATGAGGAAAAACCTTTTTGGCTGCCACTCACGATTCCGTCATTGCGAGCGTAGCGAAGCAATCTTGTAAAGTATCGTCAATCTCAGGAGATTGCCGCGCTACGCTCGCAATGACGGTTTTTGCACATTGCTCAGAGCTTGCCGTCCGCCGCCATCTGCATATAGGTATCGTTGAAGCGCAGCTTCACGTTGGCGCTATCACCCAGCGTTTTGCCACCCGGGAAACTCATACCGACGGCCTCGGCACTCTTGGCGCCTTCACCGAGCAGTCCGTGATCAAAGGAAAATCCAGCCACCATTTTCATGGTGTCGACCAACGCGCTACTGGTGGTGAAACCCAATGCATCGGCTGGCGTGAAGAAGAACTTGGTGGTCGCCATCTGGCCTTCATAGCCCGCCAAATCCGTACCCGAGGCCTTGGCCATGAATTCGCGCGCAGCTTTACCCTTCGCATCATCCTTGGACATGATACTCAGCGTTTCATACCAAGCACCGACCAGCGCCTTGCCGAGTTCCGGATGCTTTTCCAGCGTGGCGCTGTTGACCACCATCAGATCGATGATCTCGCCGGGGATCTTGCTGGAATCGAACACCAGATTGGCATCTTTCACCGTAGACATGATTTCGGACAATTGCGGTTTCCAGGTGACCAGGCTGGTGACATCGGCTGAGGATGCGGCGGCGACCATATCGGCATCCGAGGTATTCACCACGGTCAGATCACGCTCTTTCAGATTGACGCTGTCCAAGGCGCGCGCCAACAGATAATGCGATACCGATAACTCGACCAGATTGACCTTCTGACCTTTGATCGCGGCCAGATCGCTGCCGCCCTTCATCACCACGCCGTCATTGCCGTTGGAGAAATCACCGACGATCAGCGCGGTGGAATCTACGCCGCCCGCGGCGGGAATAGTCAGCGCGTCCATGTTGGTCATGACGCAGCCGTCATAGCCACCGGCGGTATACTGATTGATAGACTCGATGTAGTCATTGATCTGTACGACCTCGATGTCGATGCCGTATTTATCGGCCCACTTCTTGACGATGCCTTCTTTGGCCGCGTAATCCCAGGGCATCCAACCGACATAAATCGACCAGGCGACTTTGAAACTGTCCTTGGCGAAGGCCGCTGGAACGAGTGCGGTACTGAGTACAGCCGCGAGGCCTAGGGTGGATAAGTGGCGGATGAATGGTCGCATTGCATATCTCCTCGAATGTCATCTACAAATAAGACGTTGCGGATACGGCTTGCGATTGGCGGCAACCAGGGCTGCCACGGAGTCGCCGCGCGTTCCGCTTGATGGCCTCCCGGGCTTTTGTCCCGCCGTGTATCCGGAGGTATTTCCGGACGGCATCTCTCGGACCAGCATTCGACAATCGAACCGGAACCCTAGATGCACTTTGCTAAGCTGTTCAGCAAGGAGTGTGCCGCTTGTTCTGAACGACATACACAGGTGCCGATGACACCGTGACCGCGGGTTCTAAACCTCTGTAATGCAGGAGAGAATCACAACTGCGCGCCAATACTCACTGCGTGTTTGCACGCTGGGCGTTACTGCCCGCGCCTCATCCTCAAGCACTAATGCAGTGCACATCGGTACACTCAAGCCACATCGTGGTGCGCTTATGGGGCGCAGCATGCCTGAACTCGGTGCGTAATCGCCTGATTTTGCGTCATGCCGTGCGTGGCATACTCTTTGCGAAGGAGCATCACGTATGAAATACATGGCGAGGAGAATCACAGCATGACAGACCCAGCAGTCGCCATACGCCGCGACGATCTCGACTCGGCGCTGGTCGTGTGGGAGGAATTCGTTCCCGGCGGCGGTCATTGGTCCGGCATCATGAAGCGTGGCACGACACTGCGACTCACCGACACCAAGGGCGGCGCCAATGTGTCTGCGCTGTTCTTCAATCAGGAAGAGAAGCTCGAACGCTACAACATGGCTGATACCTTGAAGGCCCAGCACACGGCCTATCTCACCCGCGGCTTCGTCTGTTATTCGGACATGGGCCGCGTGTTGTGCTCAATCACGGCGGACACCTGCGGCTGGCACGATACGATTTGCGGTGTCGCCGACGCCAAGCTGATCGCACAGAAATATGGCACGCACCGCTTCCAGGAACATCGCAATGGCATGCATCGCAATGGTCGCGACGGTCTGCTCATCGAACTCGGTAAATACGGCCTCGGCAAGCGCGACCTGGTCGCCAATGTGAATTTCTTCAGCAAAGTCAGCGCCGATGAAGCCGGTAATCTGCTGTTCCAAGCAAATAACTCGAAGGCCGGTGACTATGTCGACCTGCGCTTTGAAATGAACACGCTGGTGGTATTGTCGACTGCGCCACACCCGCTCGACCCGAATCCGGACTACGCACCGAAACGAGTCGCGCTCACCGCCTGGCGCTCCGGCACAGCGGATGCCGACGATTACTGCCGCAACTTCCGCCCGGAAAATCAGCGCGGCTTCTACAACACCGAAGTGCTGTTCCGGTAATGGAGTACAAATCTATGACCCATGCACTATGACCGAAAGCAAACTCGATCCAGCCAACGCCGTCTACAACTACGAGCTGCCGGCCGGCGAGCCATGGCTGCATCGGGTGAAGAAGGGCCAGGTGCTGCGCATCCTCGACCTGGAAGGCAATCAGGCCGTCGACACACTGTTCTACAACGCGCACGATACCGCGGAGCGTTACAGCGCCAATGATACTTTGCGTGCGCAAGGCAACATCTACCTCACCACCGGCAGCCAACTGCTGTCGAATGATGGCAATGTCATGCTGACCATCGTCGCCGATACCTGCGGCCGTCACGATACGCTGGGCGGCGCCTGCGCCTCCGAGAGCAACACCGTGCGTTATGCCTTGGAGAAACGCTTCATGCACAGTTGCCGCGATAATTATCTGCTCGCCCTTGCCGAATCTGATACCGACATGACTAAACGCGATCTGGTCAGTAATGTGAATTTCTTTATGAACGTGCCGGTGACACCGAGTGGCGGCCTAACCTTTGAAGACGGCATCTCGGCGCCGGGTAAATATGTGGAACTGCGCGCGGAAATGGATCTCTATGTACTCATCTCCAATTGTCCGCAGGTCAATAACCCGTGCAATGCCTACAATCCGACGCCGGCGCAGTTGATCATCTGGGACGCGGAGTAAACCAGAAAAAACATTGGCCACGGAAAACACGGAAAGCACAGACATAATTAATGCAGGTTAACGCCGGTCGAGACGTGACGTCAGCGTTGACTACGAGATCGACGATACCATTATCTTTGCCCGCACTTATAATGTCTGTGCTTTCCGTGTTTTCCGTGGCTAGACTTTACATAGGCCCCGCGGGACGACCCGCAGCGGCCCAACACAGCGCGGGACGACCCGCGGTGCAACGCTCATGTTCGACAAAGTTCTGATTGCCAATCGCGGCGCCATCGCCTGCCGCATCATCCGCACCCTCAAGCGGCTCGGCATCCAATCGGTTGCTGTGTATTCCGAGGCCGATCGGCATTCCTTGCATGTGCGGCAGGCCGACCAGGCCGTGTGCATCGGTCCGGCGCCGGCGGCACAAAGCTATCTCGATCAACAGAAGATCCTCGACGTGGCGCACGCGACCGGTGCGCAGGCGATTCATCCCGGCTACGGATTTTTGAGTGAGAACGCCGCCTTCGCCGAGGCCTGCGAGAAAAACGGCATCGCCTTTATCGGCCCGACGCCACAGCAGATGCGCGACTTCGGCCTGAAACACACGGCGCGTGAACTCGCGCAACAAAACAACGTACCCCTGCTGCCCGGCAGCGGCCTGCTCGTTGATCTGGCGCAGGCGCACAATGAAGCCGACGCGCATCGGCTTCCCGGTCATGCTCAAGAGCACCGCCGGCGGCGGCGGCATCGGCATGCAGTTGTGCTGGGATGCAGCGCAGCTGGATGCGGCGTATCACTCGGTCGAACGACTGGCACTCTCGAGCTTTGGCCAAGGTGGCATCTTTCTAGAGAAATACGTGCAACGCGCGCGTCATATCGAGGTGCAGATCTTTGGCGACGGCGCGGGTAATGTCGTTGCGCTGGGCGAGCGCGATTGCTCGGTGCAACGGCGCAATCAGAAAGTCATCGAAGAAACACCGGCGCCGAATCTCCCGGACAGTACTCGCGCCGCCCTCGCCGAGGCGGCGGTGCGCATGGGCCGCGCCGTGCACTACCGTTCCGCCGGCACGGTGGAATTCGTCGTCGATGCCGACACCGATCAGTTTTATTTTCTGGAAGTGAACACCCGGTTGCAGGTCGAACACGGCGTGACCGAACAGATCACCGGCGTGGATCTGGTGGAATGGATGATAACTACCGCCGCCGGCGCCGCGCCCGAGCTAGCCGATTTCGTCGCCACACCGCGCGGTCACTCCATCCAAGTACGCCTGTATGCGGAAGACCCCAATAAACACTTCCAACCCTCCAGTGGCCTGCTGACCGAGATCGCCTTTCCGGATACGCTGCGTGTCGATACCTGGGTGGAAACCGGCCTCGAAGTCTCCGCCGATATTACGATCCGATGCTGGCGAAACTTATCAGCTATGGCGCGACGCGCGCGCGAGGCACTCAGCACAATTGCAAGCCGCACTGGCGACAACGCACGTACAGGGCATCGAAACCAACCTCGATTATCTGCGTCAGGTGCTCGCCGATGCCGTCTTTCAACAAGGCCGCCAGTACACGCGTCATCTCGATAGCTTCATATACAAACCGACGACCGTCGACGTGTTGCAACCCGGCACCCAATCGACCTTGCAGGACTGGCCCGGCCGCGTCGGTTACTGGGACATCGGCGTACCACCATCGGGACCGATGGATCACCTCGCGTTTCGTCTTGCCAACCGCATTGTCGGCAATTCCGAAGGCATGACGGCGCTGGAACTCACGCTCAATGGCCCGACGCTACGCTTCAACACCGATACGGTCATCGCATTGACTGGCGCACAGATGCACGCGGAACTCGATGGCACAGCAATCGACTATTGGCAGCCAATCACGGTACGCGCCGGACAGACCCTCAAACTGCGCGCCGTCAGTGGCGCGGGCATGCGCAGCTACCTCGCCGTACAGGGTGGTTTCGAAGCACCGGTGTATATGGGCAGTACTTCGACGTTTACGCTGGGTCTATTCGGCGGTCACGGTGGCCGTACACTGCGCAGCGGCGATGTGTTGCACTTGTCGCAGGATGGCGGAACCATCGATAAGGAAACGTCATTCCGGAATGACGCGATAACAGCCGGCAGTAAGGCGCTACCGGCAGGCTTTATTCCACAGTACGCGTCGCACTGGGACATTGGCGTGCTCTACGGCCCGCACGGCGCGCCGGATTTTTTCACCGCGGACGACATCGCGACCTTCTTCGCCACCGACTGGGAGGTGCACTACAACTCCAGTCGCACCGGCGTGCGTTTGATCGGACCGAAACCACAATGGGCGCGTCGCGACGGCGGTGAAGCCGGTCTGCATCCGTCGAACATTCACGATAATGCCTATGCGATAGGCAGTATCGACTTCACGGGTGATATGCCGGTGATCCTCGGTCCGGATGGCCCTAGTCTTGGTGGCTTCGTCTGTCCGGCGACCATCGTGCAGGCGGAACTGTGGAAGGTCGGCCAACTCAAACCGGGCGATCGCGTGCGCTTTCACTGCATCACTGTCGAGGACGCCAACCGCTTGGAGCAGGCTCAGAACCAAGCCATCGCGTCACTCATATCGGACGCACCCAAGCCATTCAAACCCTTGGTTCCGGGCTTAATCGCCACACCGATACTCGCGCAACAGGCCGAGGATGCCGCGCGTGCCGCCGTGACCTACCGTCAAGCCGGCGACAAAAACATCCTGGTCGAATATGGCCCGCTGGATATTGGATCTCAACCTGCGTTTTCGTGCGCATGCCCTGATGCAATGGCTGCAAGCCGCACAACTACCCGGTATCGTCGATCTCACGCCGGGCATCCGTTCGCTGCAGGTACATTACGACAGCACGGTGATTTCACAAGCGGCATTGCTGGACCGCTTGCGCGCCGCCGAAGATGAACTGCCGGCAATCACCGACATGCGCGTGCCCAGCCGCATCGTGCACCTGCCTCTGTCCTGGGATGATCCGTCGACGCGCCTGGCCATCGAAAAATATATGCAGTCGGTACGCAATGATGCGCCCTGGTGTCCGAGCAACATCGAGTTCATCCGCCGCATCAATGGCCTCGATGCCATCGAGCAAGTAAAAGACATCGTCTTCAATGCCAGCTATCTGGTGATGGGTCTGGGCGATGTCTATCTCGGTGCGCCGGTGGCCACGCCGATGGACCCGCGCCATCGCTTAGTGACGACCAAATACAATCCCGCGCGCACCTGGACGCCGGAAAATGCAGTCGGCATCGGTGGCGCGTATATGTGCGTGTACGGCATGGAAGGCCCGGGCGGCTATCAGTTCGTCGGTCGCACCATTCAGATGTGGAATCGTCATCATCAGACCGCCGACTTCACCGAGGGCAAACGCTGGCTGCTGCGCTTTTTCGATCAGATCCGTTTCTATCCGGTCAGTGCCGAGGAACTGTTGCAGATGCGCGAGGATTTCCCGTTGGGGAATTTCAAACTGCGCATCGAAGAGACGGAACTCGATCTCGCCGCGTACAACCGCTTTCTCGCCGAGAATAAAACTTCGATCACGACGTTCAAGCACAAACAACAGACCGCTTTCGACGCCGAACGTGAACGTTGGATCGCCACCGGGCAGGCGCATTACACCGCTGATCCGGAAGATCCGGCGGCGATACCGCCGCACTGATGCCGGCCTTGCCATACCGGAGGGTTGCATCGCCATCGCCGCGTCGGTCACGGGGAGCGTCTGGACGGTGGACGTCAACGTCGGCGAGCGCGTCAACGATGGCCAGACATTAATCGTGGTCGAGGCCATGAAAATGGAAATCGCTATCGAGTCCGACGAGCGCGGGCGTGGTGGAAGAAATTCTCTGTACGCCGGGCAGTTCGGTATCGGCGGGACAGGCGCTGATTATTCTGCGGCCGGATGCGTGAACCCGTAGCCCGGATGAAGCGCAGCGCACAAAAGCGCGAAGCGCGTTGAACGCCCGCAGGGCGGCCCGTAGGGCGAGCGCAGCGAGTAATCCGGGAGACAATGGCGAACAATTCCCTGGATTACGGCGCTGCGCGCCTTCATCCGGGCTACGCGTCGTACAAATCATTAAGTAGCGTTTGAGGTAGAACTGTGATCGATGCAAACCAAAGCCTGGATATCGCCGCGCTTCGCAGCGGCTATGCCATAGGTACATTCACACCGCGCGATGTCATCGAACTTGTGCTGGCGCGCATCGCGGCGCAACCCGAGCGTAACGCCTGGATCAACGTGCTCGCGCGCGAACGCCTGCTTACCTATGCCAGCGCGCTCAGCAAAATCGATCCCAAACTGCTTCCGTTATATGGCATCCCCTTCGCCATCAAAGACAATATTGATCTGGCCGGTACACCGACCACCGCCGCATGTCCCGATTATGCGTACACGCCGCAGCAATCCGCGTATACGGTGCAACGCCTGATCGACGCGGGTGCGATTCCAATTGGTAAAACCAACCTGGATCAATTCGCCACCGGACTGGTCGGCACGCGCTCGCCTTACGGTGCCTGTCACAATGCCTTCAACGCTGAATACATCTCCGGCGGTTCGAGCGCCGGTTCGGCAGTCAGCGTCGCCGTCGGCCAAGTGAGTTTTTCGCTCGGCACCGATACCGCCGGTTCCGGCCGCGTACCGGCGGCGTTCAACAATCTCGTCGGCGTCAAGCCCACGCGCGGGTTGGTGAGTACCGGCGGCGTGGTGCCGGCGTGCCGCAGTCTCGATTGCGTATCGGTGTTCGCACTCTGCGCCGCGGACGCCCGCACTGTGCTGGACGTGCTTGCACATTTCGACGCCCAGGAACCCTTCGCGCGGCGCAAGCCCGCTTGTATCGAGACTCAGCTGCCAACCCAGGGCATGCGCTGCGGCGTGCCACGCGCCGATCAGCTGGAGTTCTTCGGCGATGCGGAGTATGCGCGACTGTTCGCGGCCAGCGTCGACACAGATGCGCGCACTCGGCGCCGATGTCCGCGAGATTGATTTCGGTTCATTCTTGCAGGCGGCGCGGCTGTTGTACGAAGGCCCGTGGGTGGCGGAACGCTACCTCGCCATTCGTGACATGATAGAGCAGCGGCCTGACAGCCTATTCCCCGTCACCCGCGAGATCATCACCGGCGGCCGCCAGCCCAGTGCGCTCGATGCCTTTACGGCCAGCTATAAACTCGCCGCGCTCAAACGCGCCAGCGAGGCCATTTGGTCGCAGGTCGATGTCATACTCACGCCTACGGCGGGGACGATTTATCGCATCGATGCGGTGAATAACGAGCCGGTCAAACTCAATAGCCAGCTTGGCTATTACACCAACTTCATGAACCTGCTGGATCTGTGCGCGGTCGCCGTCCCGGCGGGATTCCGCAACGATGGTCTGCCGTTCGGTATCACGCTGTGCGCACCGGCGTTTCAGGATATCGCCTTGCTGGAAATAGCCAACACCTGGCAACAGGCACATGCCTATACCCTGGGCGCGACCGATGTCGCATTGCCCGCGCATGCGTGGCGACACCCGCGTGCCGACAACTATGTGCAAGTCGCCGTGTGCGGCGCGCAC
The DNA here is from genome assembly GCA_963696465.1 of uncultured Gammaproteobacteria bacterium. Classification (GTDB taxonomy): domain Bacteria; phylum Pseudomonadota; class Gammaproteobacteria; order Thiohalobacterales; family Thiohalobacteraceae; genus JAHJQQ01. The sequence goes on from CAVOKC010000003.1 coordinate 18,602, forward strand.
ATGAGTGGACTGCCGCTCAATCATCAACTTACCGAACGTGGCGGCCAGTTGCTGGCGCGCACCCGCACGGCACCGGGCTATCGGCTGTATGCACTGCCCGGCGGTACGCCGCAACGTCCAGGGCTGGTACGCGCGGCACGAGGTGCACGCATCGAAGTCGAAATCTGGGATGTGCCGGTCGAACGCTTCGGCAGCTTCGTCGCGGCCATCCCGTCACCGCTGGGCATCGGCAAGCTGGAACTCGAAGACGGGCGCTGGGTCTGCGGCTTTCTATGCGAAGAACATGCGACGCAGGCGGCCACCGACGTCACCGAACTCGGCGGCTGGCGCGCCTATCTCGCGGAACGTGCGCGGGTGTGATCACAGCGAGTAACCTAGCAATTACCTGAATGCGAACAACTGGATCCGGGCCTGCGCTGCGTGCGGCCTGCCCCTGCGGAGCACAGGGGTCCGTATAATGCACAAATCCGGGGCATCGTGCGAGGCATAGAGCATCTATGTCATCGAGATCATGCGGTACAATCGCCACAAGCGCCGCGTGTTCTTCAAGACATTGAACCACATGCGCCATGCGCCAGGTTGGGGCATGAATATTGCCGCTTGAGTCAGCCGACGAATCCGGGCAGGATGAGTGACGATCCGATGAAACACGTGACCTCATGACGTATTGTGTAGCCATCAAAACCAAGCACGGCCTGGTGTTCGCATCCGACTCCCTGACCAACGCCGGGATCGATCACGTCAGCACCTACTCCAAGATGCATACCTTCGTGCAATCCGGCGAGCGCATGTTCGTCTTGCTATCGTCAGGGAACCTCGCCACGACCCAGGGTGTAGTCCAACAACTGCGCAGCGACTGCGGCAACGGTGCCAAGATTTGTCTGTCGACGGTGCAGAGCATGGCCGAGGCGGTCGACTATGTGGGCGGTGTGTCCACGAATCTGCAGCGCAGTCAAACCTCGCGCGACACTGCCAACACAAATTTCGAAGCCAGTTTCATCTTTGGTGGTCAAATCGCCGGACAGCCGCCGGAAATCTACCTGATCTATCCGCAGGGCAACCACATCCACGAATCCAAATCCCATCCATTCCTGCAGATCGGCGAAACCAAATACGGCAAACCCATCCTCGACCGGGTCATCCGCGATGACACCCCGCTCGAGCAGGCAGCGCGCTGCGCACTGGTCTCGATCAACTCGACGATCCGCTCCAATCTCACCGTCGGTCCGCCGGTCGAATTGCTGATCTACCACACCGACGCCCTGGACGGCGGTCGCAGTCTGTCGCTGACGGAAGACCACCCCTATTACCGTGCACTCGGCGACGCCTGGAACGAAGGACTGCGGACAGGCACTGAATGGTCTGCCCCCGTTCGAGTGGGAAGAGCAGCCGCAGCCCATCCAACTGGTACAGAAAGACACCACCGGACAAATGCAGAGCTGATTCGCATTCAATCGCCATATCCCATCGATTGGCTCGCCCCTTGCAAGACTGTAAGCCTATTCATCATACCGGCCTATCATGAGCATCCACGTCGCCCTGCGTCACACCACCTGTTACCGCTTCGATCGCAGTATCAATCTCGGTCCGCATATCGTGCGCCTGCGCCCCGCGCCGCACAGCCGCACGCCCATCGTCGCCTACTCGCTGAAGATCAAACCCGAGACCCACTTCATCAACTGGCAGCAGGATCCGTTCGGTAATTATCTAGCGCGGCTGGTGTTCCCGGAGAAGACCCGCGAGTTCAGCGTCGACGTGGAAGTGATCGCCGACATGACGGTGATCAATCCCTTCGATTACTTCATCGAGACCAACGCCGAACATTGTCCGTTCGAATACGACCCGGCGCTGCGCCGGGAACTGACGCCCTATCTGGAAACCGAAACCGCCGGTCCGAGACTCAACGCCTGGCTCGCCAAAGTCGAGCGCAAACGCATCCCCACCAATGATTTTCTGGTGGCGCTGAATCAGCGCCTGCAGCGCGATATCGCCTACACCGTACGCATGGAAGTCGGCATCCAAAGCTGCGAGGAAACACTGGAAAAACGCCTCGGTTCCTGTCGCGACACGGCGTGGCTGCTAGTGCAGATTCTGCGTCATCTCGGCTTGGCGGCGCGTTTCGTGTCGGGCTATCTGGTGCAATTGACCACCGACGAAAAACCGCTCGAAGGCCCCGCTGGAACGGATCACGACTTCACCGATCTGCACGCCTGGGCCGAAGTCTATCTGCCCGGCGCGGGCTGGATCGGACTCGATCCCACCTCCGGCCTGTTCGCCGGCGAAGGCCATATCCCGCTGGCCTGCACGCCGCAACCTTCCAGCGCTGCGCCGATCGACGGCATGACCGATAAATGCGAAGTCGAATTCAGCTTCAGCAATACCGTGCGACGCATTCGCCAAGACCCGCGCGTCACCCTGCCCTACAGCGAGGACGCCTGGCAGAACATCCTCGCGCTGGGCCACGCCGTCGATGAAAAATTAGACGCCATGGATGTGCGACTGACGCACGGCGGCGAGCCCACCTTCGTCTCCGTCGACGACATGGATGCACCGGAATGGAACATCGATGCACTGGGATCGCACAAACGCGAGCGTGCCGAGGTCCTGGTGCGACGCCTCAAAGCACGTCTCGCCCCCGGCGCGTTGCTGCACACCGGCCAAGGCAAATGGTATCCGGGCGAACCGCTGCCGCGCTGGGCGCTGGGCCTGTATTGGCGCCGCGACGGTCACCCCTTGTGGCGCGACGAAACGCTGCTGGCGCAGGCCGACACGGATTACGGGCACAGCATGGCCGATGCCCAGCGCTTCGCGCAGGCCCTGGCACAGCATCTCGGGCTGGCGCCGCGGTATGTACAGCCTGCGTTCGAGGATGCCTTGGAGTATTTGAAACAGGAGGCCGAACTGCCGGCGAATCTGGACCCGGAACAGGCCAAGCTCGACGACCCGCTGGAACGTAGAAGCCTGGCCGATAAACTGTCGCGCGGACTGAACACGCCGGTCGGTTACGTGCTGCCGCTGGCCTCGCGCGGCGACGGCGTCTGGCACAGCGCGCTGTGGCCCTTGCGCCGTGAACGCATCTATCTCGCGTCCGGCGATTCGCCCATGGGCCTGCGTCTGCCGCTCGCCTCATTGCCGTGGATCGCGGAAGAACATCGCGAACCCTGGATCGAGACCGATCCCTTCGCAGTGCAAGCGCCGCTTGCCAACTTCCACGGCGAAGTCGCCGCGCGCTACAGCAGTCACATGCAAAGCCCGCCCGCGCATCCAGGGATCCATCCGCAGAGGCCGCCCGGAAAACAGCAGGTCGACGTACCGCATACGGCCTTGTGCGTCGAGGCGCGCAAGGGCTGTCTGCACCTCTTCATGCCCCCGCTCAACACACTCGAACAATATCTGGATCTACTCGCCGCCGTCGAAGCGACCGCCGTGAAATTCCAACTGCCGGTGGTCATCGAAGGTTACGCGCCGCCTAATGACAGCCGCGTGGTGAAACTCCTGGTGACACCCGATCCCGGCGTCATCGAGGTCAACATCCATCCCGCGCACAACTGGGCGCAATTGGTGGACACCACCACCCTACTGTACGAAGAAGCGCGACTCTCAAGACTCGGTGCCGAAAAATTCATGCTCGATGGCCGTCACTCCGGCACCGGCGGCGGCAATCACGTCACCCTCGGCGGCGCCACGCCCGCCGACAGCCCGTTCCTGCGCCGTCCCGATCTGTTGGCCAGTCTGATCACGTATTGGCAGCATCACCCGGCGTTGTCCTATTTGTTCTCGGGCCTGTTCATCGGCCCCACCAGTCAGGCACCGCGCGTCGACGAGGGTCGCAGCGAACGCTTGTACGAACTGGAAATCGCCTTCCAGCAGATGCCGCAAGGCCTGGTACCGCAACCCTGGCTGGTCGATCGTCTGCTGCGCAATTTGCTCACCGATCTCACCGGCAACACCCACCGTTCGGAATTCTGCATCGACAAGATGTATTCGCCCGATTCGTCGTCTGGACGACTCGGCCTGCTCGAATTCCGCGCCTTCGAAATGCCGCCGCATGCGCGCATGAGTCTCGCGCAGATGCTGTTGCTGCGCGCACTGGTGGCGCGCTTCTGGGATACGCCGTACAGCAAACCGCTGGTGCGCTGGGGCACGCTGCTGCACGACCGCCACATGCTGCCGCATTATCTGTGGGCCGATCTGAAAGACGTGGTCGAGGATTTGCGCGCGGCCGGCTTCCCCTTCGCGCTGGAATGGTTCGAACCGTTCCTGGAATTCCGCTTCCCGCGTTACGGCACGTTGCAGTTGGGTCAACCATGGGGCGATATCGCCATCGAATTACGCACCGCCATCGAACCCTGGCATGTGCTCGGCGAGGAAAACACCAGCCTGGGCACGGCGCGCTATGTCGACTCCTCGGTGGAACGCCTGCAAGTGAAAGTCACCGGGCTCACCGACAACCGCTACGTACTGGCCTGCAACGGTCGTCGCGTGCCGCTGCGCTCCACCGGTGTGCACGGCGAATACGTGGCCGGCGTGCGCTATCGCGCCTGGCAGCCGCCGTCAGCCTTGCATCCCACCATCGGCATCCACTCGCCGCTGGTGTTCGATCTCATCGACACCTGGAACGGTCGTGCCATCGGCGGTTGCACCTACCGCGTGGTGCATCCCGGCGGGCGCAGCTACGAACGCTTCCCGGTCAATGCCTACGAAGCCGAGACGCGCCGCCACTCGCGCTTCCAGGACTTCGGTCATACCCCTGGCAGTTTTACTCCGCCGCCATGGATCACCCCGCTGGCGCGCTTCTACCCCGGCGGCTCCCCGCCCGGGCCGATGGCACCGCCGCCGGAAGAACCGCCAGGCGAGTTCCCGCACACACTGGATCTGCGGCGGCGCTGATCCATTCGCCTCTACGGAAGACACACATGACACAGATACACTTCATCGGTGGCGAAAAGGGCGGCGTCGGAAAATCGCTGGTCGCGCGCCTGCTCGCGCAATACCTGATCGACCATGAACGTCCGTTTCTGGGCTTCGATACCGACAAATCCCACGGTGCGCTGATGCGCTTTTATGCCGGCTATGCCTCGCCCATCGTCGTGGATCGCTATGAAAGCCTCGATGCCATCGTCGAAGCCGCCGCTGCCGAACCCGAGCGCAGTATCCTGGTCGATCTCGCCGCGCAAACACAGGACGCGCTGACGCAATGGATGGACGACTCAGGCCTGTTGGAACTGTCGGGCGAGATGGGACTGGCGATCACCTATTGGCATGTGATGGATTCGGGCCGCGACTCGGTCGATCTGCTGAAAAAACTTCTGGACCGTTTCGGCTCGCGCCTGAATTACGTACTGGTGCAGAACCACATCCGCGGCGACAACTTCGACATGCTCGACGCTTCCGGCGAAAAGAAACGCGCACTGGAACTGCACGCCCGCATCATCGACATCAAGCGTCTGCACGAAACCTCAATGATCAAGATCGACAGTCACAGCAGCAGTTTCTGGTCTGCAACCCAGAACACCGATGCCCATGCCCTCGGCATACTGGAACGCCAGCGCGTCAAGATGTGGCTGAAGAATGCCTACAGCGAACTCGATTCATTGCACGTTTGAACAGCACGTCGTCCTCGATCAGTGCTGGCCCCGTACCTTCGAACAGCGTAAATCCACTGCAAAAGAGCGCGAAATCGGGCTTCGTCCCTATCTCACATTTCAGACCAGCAAGTTGACTTGCACATTCACCCGCATCGTTGGCGTTGCCGCGTCAGGCCCTATGAAACTGCCAGACACAGGCGGCACTGTTTCGGGGTCGCGCGCAACCGCGACCGCAATATGATTGTTGCCGGTAACTTCACCCGCCGTTGGATCGAAGCCCTTCCACCCCGTGCCTGGCAAGTAGATCTCCGCCCAGGCATGGGTAGTCGCATTACCTGCCTCTGTCGAAGGTGCATGCAAATATCCGCTGACAAAACGACTGGCCAAGCCAAGGCTGCGACACGCCTCGATGAACAGCGTGGCGTAATCGCGGCAGGTTCCGCTACGTTGGGCTAGCGTCTGCGCGGGCGACTGGACACCCGCTTCATCTCGTGTTTGATAATGAAGCTGGTTGCTGATCGCCTGATTCAGCTTCACCAGCAACGCAAACGTCTCCATGCCGGTCAGCCCAAGCTGTTGCAGCCAGTCCTTTATAATGCGTTGCTCGCCGGAGAATCCCGGCTGTTGGAACGCCGCCAGATCAACTTGTTCGCCCAGCGCATAATCGAAAGGATAATTCACCGCATACTCTTCGAGCAGAAAGTCGAACGGCGCTTGCTCGTAATGCTGGATAACGACTTCACTGTCGATAATCAGCTTATCAGATCTCTCCTGGAAGCTAACGACCGCCAGGGAGTTATCGAACACGTCACGCTGCCATTTGATGTTGTGCGCAGGCGTGATCGTCAACTTGGAAGACTCGATACGCACGTCATGCCCTTCACGTGGGCGCAGCAAGAGCCGGTGTGGGTTGAGCGTGACCTGGGTTGGAAACAGATATTCCGTCAGATGTTGAATTCGCAGTCTCCGCATCACATTTACTCCGGCGCCGAATTCAGCAGATCGACATGTACCGACATTTCCCGGGGATAAAGTGCCGGGCCAAACTGGTTGAATATGGCCACGTCGGCCGCATCACGCCCATAGGCTACGGTGATGCGTCCGCCTCTGGGGTGTGGTTGGGTTGCATCGAAAGGATACCAGCGGCCACCCACGTAAGCTTCGAACCAGGCATGAAAATCCATGGGCACAAGTTCATGTAAATAACCGACAACCATACGTGCCGGGATACACAAACCTCGGCATAGCGCTATGCCCAGATGCGCCAAGTCACGGCACACCCCCTCGCGCTGCTGATTGACCTCAACGGCGGATAACTGAAAGTATATGGACGCCGGATTGAAATGGATATTCTCACGGATCCACGCTTCTATGGCCGCCACTTGATCGTAGCCCGGCGCTACGCCGGCCACAATTTCCTGACCGATGTCTATAAATCTGTCCGACTCGCAATAGCGTGAGGGCAAGAGATAGGTGAGGACCGAGTCAGGCAAGTTTTGCACATCCTCGAAAGGAGCGCCTGGACAAACGTTGACGCCGTCAGCTGTCAGGATATCTGCGGACGTGTGTATGGAAAACTCGCCGGGTGGAGCGACTAACCGCTGGCAAAGATTGCCGTAATTATCGGTATATTCAACAGCAGGCACACTGGGCTTCAAGGTATACGACTCGCGCGCCACCCATTGGTGTATCCCGCTACGCGGACGAAGCATGAGGATAAATGCCGTATCGATGCTCACGTCAAAGGTAATATCACATCCTGCACGGAGCCACATGGCTGATTTCCTATTGTATATTGCTTACTCATTGGACGACCTTCCTGCTGCCTCCCTAACTCACGCCCAATCCATCCGTCAGTTCAGCGCCCGCTGATCGGCACGAACTCACGGCGTTGCGGGCCGGTGTAGAGCTGGCGTGGGCGCGCAATTTTGTGGCCGGGACTGACGATCATTTCGTTCCACTGCGCGATCCAGCCGGCGGTACGTGCCAGGGCGAAGATGGCGGTGAACATGGAGGTGGGGATGCCCAGGGCGCGCAGCACGATACCTGAATAGAAGTCGACGTTCGGGTACAGCTTCTTCTTGATGAAGTACTCGTCTTCCAGCGCGATCTTTTCCAGTTCGAGCGCCATCTTGAACAGCGGGTCGTCGTGCAGACCGAGAACATCGAGCACCTCATGGCAGGTCTGGCGCATGATCGGATGAACAGGAATCAGAGAGCAATTGTTCCTGATACTAGAGAATTCCTCCTGGGATATTAACATGTGCGCCGGAGATCAAAACAGTACTCACTCAATGCCGTCTCCGGCGGCATAATTGGGTCGGGCATCTCATCTGGCCCGATCTGCTCGATGACAAAACGTTCGCGTGTTCGCCGTCGCGCCTCAGTGAACGACTCGGGCAGACCCGTATAGGCCTCGCCGTGAGGTTGCCACTCATGCAGGGTCACACGCAGTCCGCGCGCAGCTCCGGGCGCCAGCAGCGTCAATATGATAGGCCCCTGCTCGCCGATACCCGGATGCAGGCCCGCCCAGGGTTCGAATGCGCGATAACGCAGACCCATGATCAATACCGCATCAGTCCCATCCAATTCCACACGCAATGGTATGCGGTAAGGGCCGGCCAGCAGCTGCCAACGGTCGATATCCACGGCCTGCGCGTTATCAAACCGCAAGGTGATCTGCAGGCGTGTGGTGCTCGCATCCACCAGTCGCGATCCGCCCGAATGCTTGGTGGCATCACCGAGCAACGGCCAGAATTCAATGGCGCGATCGACATCGAGCCGACACCCGGCAAACTCGGCATGTCCAACCCGACGCCAGTCATCGTCAAGCAAACACTCGATGATCGGTGCATCCAATCCCAGTCCGGCGGCGTGCAGATCATTGAACACTGCACGCAGATCCTGACGCAGGTAGAACGGCAGCGCGAAGCGATCGTGCAGTGCACTACCCCATTCGATCAGCGGATCACTATTCTCTTGCATACCCAGCATCGCCGCCAGCGAACGCAGCATGGCGGCGATGCTGGCCGCGATTTCCGCAGTGCTGGTCTATGCGAAAAGCGCGAAACTCCACCAGGCCGAGACAGCCTCGACCGAGGAGGCAAGGATTCCAGAGTTTTTCGATATTCACTTCGCTGCGGTGCGCATTGCCGAGGTGTCGACCAGAAACGGGCTGAGGCTGCGCCAGATGAATTCGGGGTCTGGTGCCGCCGTCGCGGCGAGCTGATGCAACGCCACGCGCAGTTCACTGAACGATTCCAGCACGTTTTCGTCGGCGCGGGGCGATTGACTGAAACTGCCGACATACAAAGGCGCGAACCAGTACGAGAGTGACGGATGGCGATTGAGGTACGTGACCAGGCGGGCCAGGAGTTGCGGTGCGACAAAAAACGGACTGCGCGCGGGGCTGGGTCCGCCAAGCGTGAACTGTCCGCCGCCACCACTTTCCAAAATCTCGCCGTTGTACTGCAGCCGGTAGGGCGCCAGCCCCGCGGACTCCGCCGCCGTGTACAGACTGCGGCTCATGTCCAGAAACTCGCTGACACTGGCGGCGGGGGCTGCATTGATTTCAAGCACCGCCGGATCCGGCGTCAAGGTGGTCCAGGCCACCCGCGTATCCACTGGCGGTGGGAATCCGCGCCATACCAGAGCGGTAAGCCGGCTCGTGCGTGCCGCGTGCGCAACGCGTTCCAGAAATGCCATGAACACCACGACTTTGGTGAAGCATGGCAATTCCATACACGGTTGCAAACTGTTTTCAGGCCCTGTCGGTGCACTGCCGAGCGTAACGAGATAGCAGCCCTTGGTTGCGAGATCGTCAACAGCGCCGCTTGGCGGAATAGCCGTCGCATGGAATGAAGCACGTGCGCACCGAGGATCTTCGGCCATGGCGGAAACCGACGCCTGTCCGTCGCAGCGGAACACGACGCGCAGGCCCATGTCCGCGCGTCGATCTGAAAACCGATCGCGGCCCAGCCATCGCCATCGAGCGCGGCAATCAAGGACTGCCAGAATGCGTAGAGATGTTCCGCATCGTAGGGACATGGCTCACTCAGCGGGTCTTGCGGCAATCCATCGGCCAACGGCTGGGCGTCGCGGCGCTGGTACAGCCCCAGACTCCAGCGGGGCTGATCTTCACCGGGATACTGACGCCCCAGGGTACGCAAGATAATCGAGCCGGGATGGTTGTCCTGCAGACTTCGAATGATCCGGCAGGCGAAGGCCTGTTTGGTATCGCCGAGCGCATCGGTGAGCCATTCGGGTGCTTCGGATGCGCGGTTGGTGAAGGTTGGTTCGGCGCCGACCCAGACGTCGAGGCCGCAGGCCGCCATTGCCGCATCATGGGCGCGGATGGCTGCATCAAAACTGCCGTTCTCGGTTCTCACGCAAGACGAGTGTAGCAGTTCCCATGCACTGTAAAACAGCGTATGACGCCGCGTCACGTCATGATGACGCAGCACTAAAAAGGAACAATCTATACCTTTTGCAAACCCATAAGCCTAAATGCGAATGTGCGCCGCATACGAATCCAACACCTCACACGCTATCACTACGCGAGCAATACGACGAGTCAGTAGGTTACAT
>CAVOKC010000004.1:0-93656 GCA_963696465.1 uncultured Gammaproteobacteria bacterium
AAGTCATGACAGAAAAATTACTTTTTGGTTTTGCGGAACGGTTTGTGCGGAATGATGGTGTAATTCCAATGCGGCAAAACACGATGGGGTTCGAGCTTGATAAATGCTTTTTGCTCACTGGAAATATGGTTGCCAGTTTCATACTGTTTTCGATCCAAATAGGCACGACAGCGTAAGCCAGTTTCTGTTTTTGTGGTGCGAATGAATTTGATGACGGTCTCATAATTCACCAAGGGCACACCCGCCCAATTGGCTTCGATATGACAAAACAACTTATGTTCAATTAGGTTCCACTTGGAGGCGCTGGTTGGTAGGTGTGTCACGCTGATGGTCAGTCCGAATTCATCGGCCAGTTTCTGCAGTTCATATTTCCAAGTCCACAGACGGTTGCCATTGGCGCCGCCGCAATCCGCTTGAATGAGCAGATGCTTTTTCCCGGGAAACTTCTTCTTCCCGACCCGCAGCCACCAACGACGAACACAGGCTACAGCAAATGCAGGTGTTTGATGAGAGGTCCCGACCACTACAAAACCTTCATTGTGCATCGTATCGTAAACACCATACGGAATAGCCACACCGTCCGCGTCGGATGGATAATCGCTTTCCAAAACATTCAACGCTTTCCGACGATAGGTGCGTCCTGGATTTTTAAAGTTCCCGATCAGTTCGCGCTGTTTGGCATCCACCGAAATAGAAGGAAAACCAGCTTTTTCGTGCTGTTTTCGCTTGCGCACCAGATAGCGCATTTGGCGGTCCCGGTTCGGGTCTTTCCGTTTATTCGCTCGCTTTCGGTTTGCCCGGAGAACATAGCGGCCTTTCTTCAGCAGCCGACGAACCGTATCCGCCCCCACAGCATAACCTTGACGCTGGAGTTCTCGACTAATCGTGTGCGAGGTTTTCTTCGTCCATTTGAGACCGGTGATCGGATCACCCGCGGTTTCATCTTTCAGCAATTCATCCAATGCCTTCAAGATCCCAGGCTGTTTTTTTCAACCCGTTGACGTCCAGCACCTGGTTTCCGCACTCGATTTCGTTCTGCCTGCCGTTCCTTCCGTTGTACCTCTGCTCGACCACGTCGGATGGTGGGATGGCTCAATCCGGTAATCACATGCAAGCTGTTCCAAGCCGCCTCGTCCCCATTGTAGCGCCAGTAAACCCACAAACTGACGTCGTCCTTTTTCATGCAACAGGCTCAGGACTTGGTTGATGGCTTGATGCTCTTTCGCTTCGGCGCTTCTGGGTGCCTTCTTACAAGCAGGACATGGGCATTGATGTATCGATTTCTTCTTGGTTGTTCTCATGGCTTGCAGTTCTACGGTAAACTTGGTCGTGTTCGACCTGTTTCGCAAGCATACTACGAATCCAAAAGTTATTTTTCTGCCGTGACTAAGTATCCAGTGTTAGGATACCCGGTTTCAATCGCATACAGGGATCAATTCAGCTTGATTTTTTTCAATTTGGGAGTTTGTTCATAAGATTACCCCGGTGGATTTCAACAGTGCGCGGACTGATCCCTATTTTGTTCCCCCGATTTGACGAACTCATTGACCCTCGGCAACCATTTGAATAATTTCTCGTTCACGCATTGTAAGAGTTTGCTGCGGATCCAATGCAGCATTCCTGCTCCTTTGATGTTGCTTGCATTTCAACTTTTCTACTTAATTGCCCACTGAGATAACGATCTCCTCTCATGACCGTATGAATAGCCTCTACAATTTCACTTGGACCCGTATCTTTGAGGATATAACCAGCTGCACCAGCGCTAATTGCCTCGACCACATAAGCTTCGGCACTCTGCATTGAAAAAATGATCGTGCGGGTGTGGGGTGAAAGCTTCTTAGTTTGCAATAAAACTTCCAGCCCATTTAGATTTGGCATCATCATATCAACAACAAGCACATCCGGCTTCTTTAGCTCGATCTCTCGAAGCGCTTCAAGTCCGTCACCAGCTTCTCCAATGATCTGGAAATCAGCTACATCACTAAGTAAATTATGCAATCCTTGACGAATCAAGCAGGATGATCGTCAACCAGCAGGAGTGTTACGGTCATTTTTTCTCCTTTCAATTGGCGTGCTAGATAATGGAAGTGCCGCCAGGATTTGGGTTCCCTGATTAAGATAAGAATTGACTGCCAAATAGCCTCCCACTAAATTGGCTCGCTCACGCATCCCGCCCAAGCCCGCTGTTGGTTTTTCATTAAACCCTGAAGCATCGAACCCTTTGCCTTTATCAAGAGGTGGGGTCGGCCGAGCGCTCGAGGCGATCGATGAGGGCCTGCGGATGCGGATTCCCGGCACCGCGGTCATGGCGCGCGCCGCCCGGGCGCTGCGTACCGGCGTGATGCCGGCCAGGAACGGCGCGTGCGCGAGCGCGCCGGCCTTGTCGAGTGCGGCCAGGTACCGCTCGAAGTGCTCGACGTCGTACACCAGGTTGCTCTGGAAGAACTGCGCGCCGGCGTGCGCCTTCTTCAGCTCGCGCAGCGCCTGGATGCGCGGGCTCGACGCCGACGGCGAGGCCGCGGCGCCGAGGAACAGGCGCGGCGGGTTCGCGATGGCGCGGCCGTCGAGGTACATCCGCTGGTCGCGCATGCGCCGCAGGATCCACAGCATCTGGATCGCGTCGAGGTCCCAGATGTCCATGCGGCTCTGCGGTGCGGGCCCCAGCTTCGGGTGATCGCCCGTCAGGCACAGCACGTTGCGCACGCCCAGCGCCGCCGCGCCGAGGATCTCGGCCTGCACGCCCGTCCGCGTGCGGTCGCGCGCGGCGATCTGCATCACGGGCTCCACGCCCTGCGCCATCGCGATCGCGCAGCACGCCAGCGACGACATGCGCGCGGTCGCCGACGGGCTGTCGGTGAAGTTCGCGGCGTCGATGAAATCCCGCAGCAGGTTCAGCGTCCGGATCAGTTCGTCCGGCGCGACCGACAGGGGCGGCGCCACCTCGGAGGTGACGACGAACTGGCCGGCCGCCAGCTTCTCTTCGAGCGATGACACCGGCTGGTGCGGCGGCGCCGGGTGCGGCTGGTCGTCGCCGTTCCACCACCACGGCTGGCGGATCTCGCGGAACAGCGGATCCCAGAACGCCCGGCGCTGCGTCGCGCCCCTTGACCAGGCTGGCGGCCGCGGCGCCGTAGCCGCGATCCGGACCTTGCGGCCCACCTCCAGCCAGGTCTCGTGCCCGCGCGCGACCAGTCGAGCGGCGGCAGCACCTCCATCAGCGTGTCGGTGCGGCCCATCCGCTCGGCGCGCTCGTAGATCCGGTGCCAGATGCACGGCCGGGTCGGGTCGACGTAGCAGCCCTCGGGCGTCGAGCCGCCGCAGGGGCCGTTGCGCAGGCCCTTGGGGCACTCCATCGGGCAGATGAACGCCGTCTCCTGCAGCAGGCAGTTGCCGCACATCCGGCAGCCGAACAGCGCGCCCTTGATCTGGCGCTCCACAAACGCCATCAGCCGCTCGGGCAGCGGCGGCCGCGTGAATCCGTAGTAGGCGGGCTGAAATCGTCGTCCTGGGGTCAGTCCTGGCATGCAACCTCTCTCTGCAGGCTGGGGAATACTACCTCAGGGGCTGGGTTATCCTTGACGAGGAGGCTGCGCATGAAGACCATCGGGCTCATCGGCGGCATGAGCTGGGAGTCGACGGTCCCGTACTACCAGACCATCAACCGGGTCGTCGGCGAGCGCCTGGGCGGGCTGCACTCGGCGAAGGTCGCGCTCTACAGCGTGGACTTCGACGAGATCGAGCAGCTGCAGCACGCGGGCCAATGGGAAGAGTCGGGCGAAATCCTGGCGGATGCCGCCCGCGCCGTCCGACGCGCGGGCGCCGACTTCCTCGTCCTGTGCACGAACACGATGCACAAGGTGGCGCCGCAGATCGAGGCGGCGGTCGGACATCCCGCTGCTGCACATCGCGGATGCGACGGCCGCGCGTGTGAAGGCGGCCGGGCTGACGCGCGTCGGCCTGCTGGGGACGAGGTTCACGATGGAGGAGGACTTCTATCGCGGGCGCCTCGAGAGCCGGCACGGCCTGTCCGTGTTGACGCCGCCCGCCGACCAGCGCGAGCTGGTGCACGGCGTCATCTACGGCGAGCTGTGCCTGGGCACGTGCGGGACGAGTCGCGGCGGGCGTTCCAGCAGGTCGTGGACGGCCTCGTCGGCGCGAGGGGCGCAGGGCGTGATCCTCGGCTGCACCGAGATTGGCCTGCTGCTGCGCCAGGAGGACGCGCCCGTGCCGCTGTTCGACACGGCGCACGATCCACGCCGAGGCCGCGGCGAACTTCGCGCTCGACGACGTAGGTCCGGGACGCACAGACACGGCAAAGGCCGCCCGGCGCGGTGATCGCGCGGGGCGGCCTTCCCAGAAGGCGGAGGGTGTCACAACCCGTTTTCGCGGCCACATACGGGCCGGTCACGCAGGCTGTGAAACCGCCTCCAACCCGTGTGCGGACCGACTACGCCGGCTTCACGTTCTCGGCGCGCGGACCCTTGGGGCCCTGGCCGCGCTCGAACGTCACCGCCTGGCCTTCGTGCATGCTGTCGAAGGGCGTGCTGGTGCACGCGGACTGGTGGAAGAAGTACTCGTTGCCGTCCTCGGCGGCGACAAAACCGAAGCCCTTGTCGCTCACCATACGCTTGATCGTGCCGTTCATTGCCATTGTCGTTACCTGACCTCTCATAGAACCGATACCCGCCGAAACGCCGCGAGCGGCGCCGTGTGAACGTTCACATACCGGTTGAGGTCGCAATCGAGTCTGCTATACACAGAGGGCAGATCGCGTCGAACAGCCTGTAGCTTTGAAGTATGTCGGGAGCGGCATGCCACATGGCGTGCCGTCGTCGGCGGGACTCAAAGCGGAACGAAAGTCACTATACCACAGATCGGCGCGGCCGCAGCCTTTCGTTAGACATTCGCCAGGCTACCGCTTCGCCAGCACGACATGCACGGCGGACGGGTCGAGCCGGCCGGCTGAGCCGGTACCGCGATCGATCGCCGTCACGGCGGCGGCGACGGCGGCGGCCCCAACCGCCTCGCCGGAACTCCCGCCTCGCGTTCGGTCGATCGGCTCGCCCTCGATCGGAAGGCTGGTTTCGAGCGTCCCCGCTTTGTGCCGGCGCACGGTAACCTCGCCTCCTGGTACCCTTCACGCACGAGTCGCAAAGCCAGCGACGGTTCCCCGGGCTTCACCTGAATCGTGACGGGAGTCGGCCCCATGTTCGCCCCGTTCACGAAGAGCGTGGCGCCGGGCGGTTCCGTCGTGACGTTCAGCAGCGTCTGCGGGCCCCCGCCGCCCGTCGTGGCGCATGCCGCCAGCCCAACGGCCACCACAGCAACCCAGACGCCGCGCATCCACCGACTCGTGTCGGCGGGCGTGGCCGACGCCGGGAACCACATGGCTCGCTCCTTCGCGCCTTACTCCTGGGCGGGCATGCCGTAGGCGGCCCATTCCTCCCGCGCGGGCCCGTACACGCCCGGCACCTTCACGCCGGCCTGGCGCATCAGCACGGTCATCTGCGCCCGGTGATGAATCTCGTGGGCCATCAGCGCCAGCAGTGACTGGCCGCGGGTCCACTTCTCGCCGTACATGTCGATCTCGCCCGGAAGATCGGCGTCGGTCCACGCTGACGTAACGGCCTTGTCAACGGCGGCCGCGCCGACCTTGTAGGCCTCGGCAATCGCGGCGGCCGTTGCCGGCTGAGGCGTCTTCTCGTTCGCGGCGTCCACGGTGAGACCCGCGTGCCCGCCCATCTCGCCGAGGGTCTGCACGATGTGCCAGGCCAGGCGCCCGAGGCTTCTGCCTTCGGGGGTGACCTTCTGCGCGAGCGACGCGTCGGTTAGCGCCGAAGCATCTTGTAGGTGTTGGCGCTCTCGCCCTGCCACGCGCCACTGAACTCCGTGATGGTCCGAAGATTGTCGCCTCCGGTATGGGGATCGGGAGCACTTTACTCCCCGGCTTGGGCGCTCGCAATACCGCGCGCCCGGCTTAGGTCTTCAGGGCTAACAACCCGTGGAAGGGGCATCCAGTGTCAGCCAAGCCGGTATCCCGATTGCCGCCGCCCTCGGCTGCCTGCTGGTCACTGAGACGCGATAGCCGCCGCTCGGGAGCACTCACCCATGACCACCGGGCGACTGGAAGCCTTCAGCGACGGGGTGATGGCCATCATCATCACCATCATGGTGCTCGAGCTGAAGGTGCCCCACGGCGCCGACTTTGCCGCGCTGAAGCCGCTCGTCCCCGTCCTCTTGAGCTACGTGCTGAGCTTCATCTACCTCGGCATCTACTGGAACAACCATCACCACATGATGCACGTGGTGCACCGGGTGAGCGGCGGCGTCCTGTGGGCCAACCTGCTCCTGCTCTTCTGGCTTTCGCTGGTGCCGTTCGTGACGGGCTGGATGGGAGAGAACCACTTCGCGCCGGCGCCGTGCCCTCTACGGCGTGGTCCTGCTGGCCGCCGCTTTCGGCTGGATTCGTGCTCGCAGACCGCCATCGTGCGCGCCCACGGCAGGACCCAAGCTCGCTCACGCGCTCGGCAACGACCTGAAGGGCAAGGCTTCGCTTGCGATGTACACGGCCGGCGTGGCGATGGCCTTCGTGCGCAATGGGTCTCGCGACGCGCTCTACGTGGCCGTCGCGCTGATGTGGTTGGTGCCCGACCGGAGGATTGAAAAGACCCTGTCGGGTGACGCCTAGGGGAGCGCTGCCACGGATGACTTCCGGGCGAAACCCCACGAGCCGAAAGCACGTAACAGGAAAGAAGAGGCTGACGTGTTCGAGAAGCTGTCGAACAGCTGGGAGCTGGTCAAAGCGAGTGCCGCGGTGCTCCCAGGCTGGACAAGGAGCTGCTCCTCTTCCCGATCACCTCGGCCGTCTTGTCGCTCCTGGTGGTTGCCACCTTCGCCGTGCCGGCGATCCTGGCTGGAGTGTTCACGTCCGGCTTTCCGGAGGCGACAGGTATCCCCGCCGCTGGCTACGCCGCCGTGTTCCTTTTCTACGTGGTGCAGGACCGTGATCTTCTTCTGCAACACCGCGCTCGTCGGTGCGGCGCTCATCCGCCTGCGCGGCGGGGACCCGACCGTGGCAGACGGCTTCCGCATCGCGGCGTCCCGCGTCGGGCCAATCCTCGGCTATGCCTTCATTGCCGCCACGGTCGGGATGGTGCTGCGCGCGATCTCCGAGCGGAGCGGCTTCCTAGGACGGCTCGTCGTGTCGCTGGTCGGCTTCGCGTGGAACCTGGCCACCTTTCTCGCGGTTCCCGTGCTGGTCGTCGAAGACGTGGGGCCGATCGAGGCGGTCCAGCGGAGCGCTTCTACCTCAGGAAGACCTGGGGCGAACAGATCGCCGGCAATCTAGCTGCATAGCTGGCAGAGAGCGTTAATGGAGTCGGCCTTCGCCTGCAAGGTGTTCAACCAGTACGGCAGCCGTGAAATACCCAATATCGCCTGCGAGTGCCGCTACGGCAACCAACATGTGTTCACCGATATGGTGTACCTCGAATCCATACACGAGGATGGCGCGGATAAACTTATCGTCACCGCCTTGACGAACCGAACCATGCCCTTCATTCGCTATGACATCGGTGACTCGGGGACCCTCAAAGCTGGCGACTGCCCGTGCGGTTCGCCCTTTCCGATGATGGCCATGGGCGTGTGTCGCAGCAACGACCTCATCAAGACCCGCAGCGGAAAGACCGATCTACCCCTCCTACTTCATCCATCTGCTCGACGGCCTGGAGGGGATCAAACAATACCAATTTGTGCAAACAGCCATCGACAAAATGACGCTCAATATCCTGGCATCACGGCAACTCACGACCGCAGAACAAACTGATATCAGGGCCAGAATCGCACGTGACGTGGATTCAGGCATGTCCTTGGAGATATATCATGTCGAGGCCATAACACGCTCGCGTTCTGGTAAACATCGTTTTGTAATCCGGGATATCGCCTGAATTGTAGCGCATATGCCCCATTTGAGCGTTCCAGCTAAGCTACGAAACCAGGGGTACGCCAAGGTGGGCTCGCGATCTACTTGGATCATTGCCCGCTGTTTTAGTAATCTATCCGTCAGCCGATGAAACAATTGGATTGAGGGGGACGTATGGGGCTGTTTTTCAACAAATCGAAACCCGATATCAAGGCGGCGCTGCAGGCCTTGGACGTCGGTGCTGCATGCGCGGTATTACAGCATTTTCCGATCGGCACGCCCGTGCGCTATTACCCTGAATTCAAGAAGAACATCCTGCTCGACAGCGTGATCATCGGCTACATGGTCAACAAAATCCCACTATTCTCCGCACAGGATATCGTCTGCGAGGGCGAAGGGGCTGCGGCGCGACTGCTCATCCGGAACGAAAAGAAGCCGTCCAGACTCACGAGTCTGAGCATCATCATACCCGCCGAAAATCGTGGTGTCGGGCACCTGGATTATGCGCGTCGCGAAGAGCTCGAACGTGTCGGCGGGCTTATGACAGGTAACAACATCACTCTGATGGCCCTCGTGAGCCAGGGGAAGATGCCATTGATTCAGACGACGGTGACGAAGAATACGCTCGTCAAGGAGGGTCCGTTCGCCAATACGCCTATTGCCGTGCTTGATGCCGATATCACTTCACTTTTGCTGATAGAACAGCGCGCCCACCAGCGGATTCAGGTGCAGGTGCCGGCACAGATCAATATCGATAATGAAGCGCCGCTGAACTGCACGATGGCCGATTTCTCCGATCATTCGGTGCGCCTGCGTGGTGAGGCCGGCTGGCCGGCCAACATTCTCGCCGGGCGTCATCTGTCGCTCGCGTTCCGTCTGCTAGGTCGTGATAGCGACACTGTGTTACGCGGGGAAATCTACCGCGTGGATTACAACGATCTCGTCCTGATGCTGGAAGAGATACAGAGCAATGGCCAGTGCCGGCGTCTGGAGGTAATCGACGTGCTGGAGATCAAATCGAAGCTGCTGCAATTGCCGATAAGCGTGACTTGATGTCATGCCCGAAACCTACGGGCAGAGACAACGACTACATCGTGTGTGTCGGGCGCTCCGCTTGTAGGGCGCCGGCGAGGTAGGTTTCGATTTTGCGGCGCGCGCCGCCACCATCTTGATCGCTGAACTGCACACCGATACCCGCCGCGCGACTGCCCTGCGCACCTTTCGGGGTAATCCAGACAATCTTGCCAGCGACCGGCAGTTTCTCGGTTTCTTCCATCAGCGTCAGCAGCATGAAGACTTCATCGCCGAGCTGATAGGTTTTATTGGTGGGGATGAACAAACCACCATTTTTCACATACGGCATATAGGCCGCGTACAGTGCGCCCTTATCCTTGATGGTCAGTGAGAGGATGCCCTGGCGCGCGCCTTTCATTGCTGGATTCATAGTCATCTCTATACCTTCACACTGCAGTTAGGCGCGGGCGCGACGAACGCGGCCGGCACGACTCCATTCCGTTAATAGTTCTTCCAACAGCAACTGTCGGTTCATGCCGGATTGCTGTGCCAGCTGTTGGGTCTGCACAGTGCGTTCCAGCAGACCATGCAGCTGAAGGCTACTCAGGCCGTCAGCCATAACATATAAAATATCGGTCAAGTCTATGTTCTTTATGGACTCGATACCAGCCTGATTCAGGCGTATCAGATCCATGAGATAACTCGCGAACCAGTATAACGGGTGCGTTTGCGCATCCTCTATCCAATCAGCAGCCACCACAATCGGGCTTTGTTGGCCAAGACGCAATGCAACGATCTGTTCTAACCAGTCACGTCGGCGGGCGACAATCCCATCTTGCGCCAACTCTACGGCCCGTAACGGTGCCCCATCCGCCAGTCGTAACACTAATGCTGTGGCCTGATCTCCGATCTGGGTAGTCAGCCAGTCCATGCCCTGCGCCAATAGGCGGTGCAGGAAATCGCAGCAGCTGGCAGCGGCTACGAACCGTCGCGGCCAGCCGTGCCGGCTGCTCCGTCACCAGCATCAGTAAGGTGTTAGCGGTGGGTTCCTCCAAGGTCTTGAGCAAACTGTTGGCGGCTTCGACAGTCATTTGCTCGGCGGGCATTAGAACGGCGACTTTATGCCCACCGGCGTGGCTCTTCATGCCCAGGGCCCGGCTCAGTGCGCGAATCTGGTCGATGCCAATCTGCGCCTTGTCCTCAAGAAACGTGATGGTCAGGTAGTCCGGATGGGTACCGGCACGCATCAGTTGGCAGGCCGCACAGTTGCCACAGGCGACGCCCTCATCCACCGGGTGCTTGCACATCAGTGACCGAGCGAAGGCATCCGCAAAATCCCGCTTACCCACACCGACCGGTCCGGTCAGCAGAAGTGCATGCGGCAGCCGATGCTGCTCGGCGCGGGACCGTAATTGCGTCCACGCCGTGCGTTGCCAGGGATATGGTGAATTCATAATATCAACGAGTTAAGTTGTCTATTTAATCTAGAATGGTCTGGAGAGCATGGTCGATCTGCGCCTGAACATCCACCAGCGGCAGACTGGCATCGATCACCCGGTAACGCGCCGGCGCCGTGGCGGCGCGCTCCAGATAAGCCTGCCGCACCCGCTCGAAAAAGGCGATTTGCTCTTGCTCAAAACGATCCAATGCGCCGCGCGCGCCGGCGCGGGACAGGCCGATCTCGACCGGGACATCCAATAATAAGATCAGGTCGGGACGTAGATCGCCTTGAACCATGACTTCCAATTCTTCGATGCGCTGCCGTGACAGTCCGCGTCCGCCACCCTGATAAGCATAGGTTGCGTCGGTGAAGCGATCGCACAAAATCCAGTCACCGGCTTCCAGGGCGGGTCGGATCACCCGGGCCAGGTGTTCGGCGCGGGCGGCGAACACTAAAAGCAGCTCGCAATCCGCGGCCATGCCGGTGTTGACCGGGTCGAGCAGCAGGCCGCGGATGCGTTCGGCAATCGGTGTACCCCCGGTTCGCGGGTCACGCGAATGGTATTACCGCTGCGCTCCAAGGCGGCACGGATGTACTCCAGGTTGGTGGTCTTGCCCACCCCCTCGCCGCCTTCGACTGTAATGAAACGTCCGCGCATGTTCCCCCTTCGCTGCCCGCCTGCAGGCTGGGGCTAGTGTATGGGAGGCGGGGTTCCAGGTGCCAGCGGATTACGGGCTTATGTAATACGCATCTATTTGAAGCGGGCACCCAACCAGCTGTTCTGCTCGCGGCCTTGTCGAGTTCTGAGGCCAATTGCGCGTGTCCGTCGCGGCGCGCCAGCTCCGCGGCCTGCTCGCGGCGTTGATTGCGCAGACTGACATCGGCACCCGCGGTAATCAGGTGCTGCGCGCACTTGCTCCATCCGTTCGCAGCCGCAAGCATCACGGCGGTGTTGCCTATATTATTGCGGGCGTTTACTTCCGCGCCCGCCTGTATCAACGGCTCCATCAACGCCACATGACCGCGATCGGCTGCCAGCATTAGCGGTGTGTTGCCAGTACGGGTGGCGGTATCGGTATGTGCACCCGCCTTGATCAACTGATTGACAATCTGCGCATGACCATGCGAAGCCGCGCGCGCCAGGGCGGTATATCCTTCCGTATCCTGGGATTCCACGTCCGCACCGTTGGCTAAAAGCAAGGCAACCTGTTGGTCATGACCAAGATCGGCGGCATACCAAAGCGGCGTGCGTCCGGTTTTGTCGGCGCGCATACTGTCGGCCCGCGCAGCCAGCATTGCGCGCAATAGAACGACATCATTGCTGCGGACCACCAAACTCAAAGGTGTCACGCCCGCATTATCAGCACGATTCGGGTCAGCACCGATATCGAGCAGCAGATGTGCAACATCGGCATGTTGCGACTGGATAGCCAGATGCAGTGGTGTAGCGCCACCGTCGGCAGGATGGTTGATGTCGGCACGCTGTTTCAGTAGCAATCTTACGACGTCGATACGCCCCTGCTCAGCAGCGATGCCCAGCGCGGTTTTCTGTTGCGACTGCTGTGCGTCGACGCTAGCACCACGCTCCAATAATTGCCGCACAATCTTGACATGACCCTGCCAGGACGCCCGCATCAAGGCGGTGTAGCCCTCCTCATCCTGTTGATTGAGGTCGACAGTCTGACGCAAGAGTCCAGCGACGATCTCTTCCTGACCGCGCCAGGCGGCAACCATCAACAGACTCCAGCCTTGGTAGGGATCTTCTTTGAGCGACGCTTGGCGTTGCGTCATAACATCGAGCTGTTGGGTATTGAGCTGAGTGTCTTTCGCCGCCACCTGGATTTCCTGCGCACCGTGCGCACGTAACAGCGCGCCCAGCGTGGCGGCTTTGGCATTTTCTTTTGCCAGATCCAACGCGGTGCGGCCTTTTTTGTCGCGCGCATTTACCTGTGCAGAATGATCAAGCAGCAGTTTTACCAGTGCCACATCCGCACGCGTAACCGCGAACATCAGTGTTGTTGTGCCATTACGATCCGCGCGATTCAGGTCGGCATGTCCCGCTAATAAACTTTTCACCGTTGGCGTATGGCCATTACGCGCCGCCAACAGCAGTGCAGTGTCACCGTATTGATCCTGGGCATTGACCTGCGCACCGTGCGCAATCAACCAATCGACGGCCGTGGTTTGACCCTGCTCTGCCGCTTCGAGAAGCGCTGTGCGGCCATAACGATCCGCCGCATCGACGACCGCACCGGCAGTCACGGCATCTTGTAACGATTGCAATTGACCACGGCGAGCCGCAGTGCGCACTGCCACGCCGAGATCACCTTTGGGGGCTGACGTATCCGCTGCAGTTTTGCCCTCTAATTTTTTACGGGCAAGCTCGTGACCTTGTGCGGCGGCCGCCGCGTACCAGCGTTGTGCACTAGCGCTATCGGCAGCGGTGCCCCAGCCGTTCTCATACATATTGCCCAAATTATACTGCGCCTTCGCATGCCCACTGGCGGCGGCCTGCTGCAACAGCTTTATCGCCGCGACATGATCCTTGGGCACGCCACGCCCGGAGCGGTAGAGTGCGGCAAGCTCGTATTGCGCATCGGCGTTACCGTGCTCGGCGTCTGCCTTTAGAAGTTGTGCAGCACCCGCATAATCACGCACGCGGATGGCCGCATCGATCTCGGCTTTACGATCAGCGCAGACTGTGCCGCTGCCTAATAAGCAGATCAGTAACAGACTCAGGGACAGACCCCGTCGCGGGGCCTTGGTGCGTTCATGCCGAACCATATTTTGTATCTACCTGTATGCCGATACTTTGTAAGAATGGCGTTGGCAAAACGCCACCCGCGGAGACGATCACTGCATGGTTGTCCAGTTCGATCAATTCGCCGTCCCGATCCAGAATCACGCGCTGCGACTGGATCTCTTTGACAATGGATTTGAACAACACACGCAATTGACCGGATTCCTCGGCCGCTGCGATACGGGCACGATTTTTTTCCTTGGCACGGCCGAAGGCATCCGAACGGTAAGATAAAGTTACCTGCGTGTCCGTCTGCTCGGCGATGCTCGCGGCAGCCTCCAAGGCACTGTCGCCACCGCCGACCACCAGAACATGTTGGCCGCGATATTGTTCCGGGTCGATCAGACGGTAGACCACCTTCGGCAGTTCCTCACCGGGCACGTCGAGTTTGCGCGGTGTACCGCGACGCCCGATGGCCAGCAAAACGGCGTGCGTGCGGTAACGGTTGCGGTTAGTTTTGACTTCTATGACGCCGGCCTCGGAGCTGATCTCCTCGACGCGCTCCTGATACTGAATAGTCAGTCCGGTGCGCTGGACGACATCCTCCCAGAAACTCAGCAGCGCCTCTTTGGTGGTCTCGCTGAATTTGACCTTGCCGATGATCGGTAAGGTTGCGGGTGCGGTCATGACCAGTTTACCTCGCGGAAAATGCGCAACGGTGCCACCGAGGCTTTCCTGCTCGAGGGTGACGAAACGCAGCTTGTGTTGCAGGGCGCCCAGCGAAGCGGACAACCCGGCGGGACCGGCGCCGACAATCACTACATCCAACAAGTCGCCTTTACCGATGCCACGAAGTTGCCGGATAGCGTCCAAAGCCTGACGTCCCTGTTCGATGGCGTTGCGGATCAGGCCCATACCGCCCAACTCGCCGGCGATGAAAATCCCCGGGACGTTGGTTTGAAAATCTGATCCGACGAGCGGGATGTCCACGCCACGCTTTTCAGTGCCGAACACCAGGCTGATTGCGTCCATCGGACAGGCTACCCGGCAGGCACCATGTCCGATGCAATGCGTGGGATTGATCAGCACGGCCTTCTTATTGATCAGGCCGAGGACATTGCCTTCCGGACAGGCGGTGACGCAGGCGCCACAACCAATACACAAGGCCGGGTCCAGCAACGGGTGTAATGAGGCCGGTTCGGTGAGCCCGGCACCCTGGGTATGTTCCAGTGCTTGCCGGTTGAGCGCGTGCCGACGTCGCCGCAACAGCCAGAAGACGGCAACGGTCAACCCGATCGGTATCAGATAGACAAATAACATCAGACTTTGCACAACGCCAATCCCCACCTATCGGATCCCAACGAGCAAACCCGGACTGCAATCAACCCGTGCCGCGATTATCGGGTTTACACACATTAAAGTTGTGATAATGTGCACAGTATGGGATTTATATCCCAATTATAGTTTAATCGCCCAGCGGTAAACCTGGGCCGTCTAGGGTCGATAACGATCAACCCGGGCGGAAGTTTAACTAAAGAAAATGGGGAATATGGAGACATCACACACACATTCTCACTTACTTTTCCTTACATGGCATGGAGTTAGGGCGAGATTTGGGAAGCAACTCCTGAATCCACTCACGTTGGGTATGCCGGCAGCTCGATACCGCGGCGCGTCCACCCCGCCTTCCCTACCCCGACTGAACCACACAGTTCCGTGACGAGAGCGACCATGGAAGCAACAGCAAGTTTTAGTCCAGACCCGGCGACCAAGCGCTCCCATAACGGAGCTACCGCCCGGACGCAGATCGCTGGCTTGGTAGAACAGTATCAACCCCGCATCTTGCGTCTCGGTGTGCTGCTCTCCTATGTCGGCGTGTCGATCCTGCTGTACCTGGGGTGGATGCAACGCGGCGAACAATTTCTCACAGCCGAATCGGGGTTGGGCTACGCCCTGGGCATCATCGGCGGCAGCATGATGTTGCTTCTGCTGATGTATCCGTTGCGCAAAAAGGCGCGCTTCATGCGCAATGCCGGCCCGGTCAAATTCTGGTTCCGCATGCACATGACCTTCGGTGTTGTCGGGCCCGTGGGCATTCTCTATCACTGTGATTTTCAGTTGGGCTCACTGAACAGCAACGTTGCGCTGTTTTGCATGCTGACCGTCGCCGGCAGCGGCCTGATTGGGCGCTATCTGTATATGCGCATCCATAAAGGTCTGTACGGCAGTAAGGCGAACCTTGACGAACTGCGACGCGACGCGCAGACGCTCAAAGATGAGCTTGCTGGGCAAGTCGCCTTCGCCCCGTCCTTACTGGAACGCTTGGATACCTTCGAGAAACAGACCCTGTGTGAGGGGGCTGATCTACTGACGCGTGTCGCCCGAAAACTCACGCTGGGTTTCAGGTTGTGGCGCACGCGTCTGACGCTACGGCGTTTTATCCGCGAAGAAATCAGCAGCCAAGCTGAAAACCTCAGCGCCCAAGAACTGCGCACGTTGCGCCGATCACTGAATCTGCATGTGAATGCGCGTCTGGAAAGCGTGCGGCAAGTCGCCGGATTCCGTTTCTACGAAAAGATGTTTTCTGCCTGGCACATCCTCCACTTCCCGCTGTTTCTCATGCTGGTGTTGTCGGGGATCGTGCATGTGTTCGCCGTACACATGTACTGACATAGATATAAGCATGGAACGCCTAAAGGCATGTTGACACGATTATTTATAGGGGGAGTTCTGATGCTGGTGCTGGCGTTCAACGCCCAAGCTACAAAGATCGAGACGCTGATTATGCCAGGCAAAGTTATCGCCGGGCATGCAGAGTACGAATCCGAGTGCGCGCGTTGCCACGAACGCTTCAGCAAGACCGATCAGAACCGGCTCTGCCTGGATTGCCACAAAGACGTCAACAAGGATCTGGTCGAGAAACAAGGATTCCACGGGCGTATGCAAGGATTGCGCGACCAGGAATGCAAACAGTGCCACACGGATCACAAAGGCCGCGACGCCGATATCGTGAAGCTGAACCGCGACAGCTTCGACCACAAGCTGGCGGATTTCGAGCTCAAGGGCGCGCACACGGCCCTGAGCTGTTCCAGTTGTCACGTTGCGGATAAATTATTCCGCGAGGCCCCTTCCGCCTGTGTCGATTGCCATCGCAAGACCGACCCGCACAAAAAGCGTCTCGGCGAAAAATGCGCCGATTGCCATGTCGAAACCTCCTGGAAGAAAACCGATTACGACCACGACAAGACCGACTTTGCGCTGAAAGGAAAACATCGCGAGGTGATCTGCAGCGCCTGCCATCCCAATCAGCGTTACGAGGATACGCCATCCGACTGCAACTCATGCCATGCGCTGAACGATGTGCATCGCGGGCGCAACGGCACGAAATGCGCCGATTGTCACGACGAACAACGCTGGGACAAGGCACGTTTCGACCACACCAAGGACACTGATTTCCCGTTACGTGACAGCCATAGCAAGCTTGCCTGCGAGACCTGTCACACCGATGCCCTGGTCGATAAGAAGTTGACCACCACCTGTGTCGGCTGCCATCGTGCAGACGACACACATCATGGTCGGAACGGCGAGCGCTGCGAAAACTGCCATTCCGAGAAGACTTGGACCGAGAGCCGCTTCGATCACAACCTCAAGACCGACTTCCCATTGAAGGGTAAGCATAAAGAGGTTCTGTGCAATACCTGTCACCGGGGCAGCCTCACGGATAAGTTGGAGACAGGCTGCATAGATTGCCACCGTGCCGATGACGTGCATCTCGGCAAACAAGGTGAAGACTGTGCGCGCTGTCATCGCGAAACCGGCTGGGGTGACGAGGTGGTATTCGATCACGACTTGACCAAGTTCCCGCTGATCGGCCTGCATGCCACCGCGCCCTGCGAGGAGTGTCACGCCTCCTCGACCTTCCAGGATGTTGCCACGCGTTGCGCGGACTGCCACGGTCAGGACGACATACACAAGCAAGCGCTCGGCGACGACTGCGCGCAGCTGTCACAACCCGAATGGCTGGGCGTTCTGGCAGTTCGATCATGACACCGCCACCGATTTCCGACTTGAAGGTGCCCATCGTGGACTGGTCTGCAAGGCATGCCATCGCGACCCCGTTAAAGGCCATGCCATCGACCAATCCAAGTTATGCGTTTCCTGTCATGCGGCCGACGACAAACACCGTGGACGGTATGGCAAGCAATGTGAGCGTTGTCACGATCAGGAATCGTTCGGCAATGTGAGCATGCAACCATGAGCACGTCGTGCAGCAAACGCCTGATTGAACCAGGACCGTTTACCGAGGAGAAACACCCTATGTGCAGCCCTTTCTTGCGTATGCTCCGTAATTCAGGGTTGATGCTGATCACGCTGCTGTGCCTTATGTGCGCACTGTCCGTACATGCCGCGACCGCCAAAAAATTCGACCATATGACGACAGGCTTTCAGCTGACCGGCGCCCATCAGAGTGCCGACTGTGAGAGCTGTCATGCCAACGCAACGTTTAAAGGCACGCCGACGCGCTGCTCCAGTTGTCATTCCAGCGGCAGCCGGATAACCGCCACGACCAAACCTTCCAACCACATGCCGGTGTCGAACGCTTGCGAGAGTTGCCACAACTCGGCGAACTGGACTCAGGTGACGGTCGTCGATCACACAGCGGTCATGGGCACATGCAGCAGTTGTCACAACGGCACTATTGCCCCGGGAAAATCACCCACACACATCGCCAGTGGAAGCAACTGCGAGACCTGCCATACGACTGCGAGTTGGTCTTCGGCACGTTTCGATCACAGTCAAGTTTCGGGTAACTGCGCCAGTTGCCACAACGGGACCACCGCTACCGGCAAGCCGGCTAAGCATATTCCGAGCAGCAGCACCTGCGAGACCTGCCATAACACCAGCAACTGGGCAGCGGCCAAGTTCGATCATGCCAATGTCAGCGGCAATTGCGCGAGCTGTCACAACGGGACCACCGCTACCGGCAAGCCGGCTAAACATATTCCGAGCAGCAGCACCTGCGAGACCTGCCATAACACCAGCAACTGGGCAGCGGCCAAGTTCGATCATGCCAATGCCAGCGGCAATTGCGCGAGCTGCCATAACGGCAGCGCAGCCGTCGGTAAAACGGCTGACCATATCAAGACCAGCAACCGCTGCGAGAGTTGCCACCGCTCCAGCGGCTGGACGCCGGTGACGCGTGTTGACCACAGCGCGGTGATCGGTAGCTGTTCCAGTTGTCACAACGGCACGGCCGCACCCGGCAAGTCACGCAACCACATCGCCAGCGGCAATGCCTGCGACACCTGCCACAACACCAGCAACTGGGCATCCGCCGTGTTCAATCACAGCGGCGCCAGTACCAACTGCGTGAGTTGTCACAACGGTGTGGCCGCCCCTGGAAAAGGCAGCCGCCATATCCAGACCTCCAACGTCTGCGCCAGCTGCCACCGTACCAGCGGTTGGACGCCGGTGACGCGCGTCGATCACAGCGCGGTACTCGGTAGTTGCGCGAGTTGCCATAACGGCACCACCGCGCCCGGCAAACCGACCAACCATGTAGCCAGCGGCACTGCCTGCGACGACTGCCACAATACGTCCAACTGGGCATCCGCCGTGTTCAATCACAGCGGCGCCAGCACCAATTGCGTGAGTTGTCACAACGGCGTGGCCGCCCCTGGGAAAGGCAGCCGCCACATCCAGACCTCCAACGTCTGCGCCAGCTGCCACCGTACCAGCGGTTGGACGCCGGTGACGCGCGTCGATCACAGCGCGGTGCTCGGTAGTTGCGCGAGTTGCCATAACGGCAGCACCGCGCCCGGAAAGCCGGCCAATCACATTACCAGCGGCACTGCCTGCGACGACTGCCACAATACGTCCAACTGGGCATCCGCCGTGTTCAATCACAGCGGCGCCAGCACCAACTGCGTGAGCTGTCACAACGGCGTGGCCGCCCCTGGGAAAGGCAGCCCGCCACATCCAGACCTCCAACGTCTGCGCCAGCTGCCACCGTACCAGCGGTTGGACGCCGGTGACGCGCGTCGATCACAGCGCAGTACTCGGTACCTGTGCGAGTTGCCATAACGGCACCACCGCGCCAGGCAAGGGCGCACGGCATATTCAATCCACCAACATGTGCAGATGACTGCCACCGTACCACCGGTTGGTCGCCGGTGACGCGCGTCGATCACAGCGCGGTGCTCGGCAGCTGCGCGAGTTGCCATAACGGCACCACCGCGCCTGGAAAGCCGGCCAATCACATCACCAGCGGCACTGCCTGCGACGACTGCCACAATACGTCCAACTGGGCATCCGCCGTGTTCGATCACAGCAATGCCAGCACCAACTGCGCGAGTTGCCACAACGGTGTGACGGCAACGGGTAAAGGTGCGCGGCATATCGCATCTACCAATGTCTGCGCCAGCTGTCACCGCACCAGCGGCTGGACGCCGGTCGTTCGCGTCGACCACGCGGCTGTGCTGGGCACCTGCGCGAGCTGCCATAACGGCACCACCGCGCCGGGCAAGAATGCCCGGCATATCCAGTCCACCAATGTGTGCGATGACTGCCACCGCACCACCGGCTGGACGGTCACGCGCGTCGATCACAGTGCGGTGCTCGGTACTTGTGCGAGTTGCCATAACGGCACCACCGCACCCGGTAAACCGGTCAATCACCTGCCGACCAATAACCTCTGCGACGACTGCCACACCACAACGGCCTGGACGCCGGCCGTGTTCGATCACAGCGGTGTTTCACCCGGCACCTGCAGTACCTGCCACAACGGCGCCCGTGCGCCGGGCAAGCCCGTCACCCATGTCCCGACAACGGCCCAGTGCGATACCTGCCACGGCACCCGGGCCTGGCTGCCGGCCCGATTCGACCATGCCACTGCCAGCACCAACTGCGTGAGTTGCCACAACGGCAGCTTCGCCACCGGCAAGCCGGTCAGGCATCCGAGCACAAACAATCTTTGCGTCGATTGCCATCGCACGACGGCTTGGAGTCCAGTTGCCCGCGTCAACCACAACGACGTGCTCGGCAACTGCGTCTACTGCCACAACGGCGGCATTGCCGAGGGCAAGCCGCGTGAACATCCCGCGACCAACGCCGATTGCGGCACCTGCCACTCCACGCGGACGTGGGACCGGTGATCTGCATCGACAACACCGAATCAACAACGGAGAAATTGAGAATGCATCGCAACCCTTTCGAGGAATCGAATGCGCTCGTGTGGGCGAAGCGGATGGTATTGTTACTGCTGCTCGGCTGGCTGTTGCCAGCCTGGGCGGCAGACAGCCGTGTCATCGATCAGGTCGAGATCGATACGAGTGGCGAAAAGACGCGCATCCGCATCGATTTCAATATACCGCTGCAATACATCCGCCATACGCCGCAATCGCACGGCGACAAGATCGTCCTGCAGTTCCGGCCACTGGCGAGTTCACAATCCACGGATATCGACTTCACGCACGAGGAAAACCCCAGCGTCCAATCAGTACCGGGCGTACCACTGCAAATCGTTCGTTATGAGGGTGGCTCTGAGCAGGGCGTGCAGATGGGCATCTATTTCCGCGTGGCCACCGACTTCGAAGTGCAGCCCAGCCCCGATGCCCGCAGCCTGAGCATCTTGCTGCCCAAGGCGGAGGTCACCGCGCAGCCACCCGTTGCACCAGCGCCGGAGACGATGAAGGCGCAACCCAAACTCATCCCGACCCTGCCGCCACTGTCCGACGACCGGCTGAATGCGCTCATGGAAGAAGGGCGCCAAGCCATGGCCGCGGGTAATCATCCGCAGGCCATCCAGATCTACACCAAAATCCTGGAACACCAGGACACCGGCAAACACCAGGATGCACAGGAATTCCTCGCGCTGGCCCGCGAACGCAACGGACAAATCGCGCATGCCAAGATGGAGTACGAGCGTTATCTGCAGACTTATCCCACAGGCGAAGGCGCGGATCGCGTGCGCCAGCGCCTGTCCGCCCTGGTCACGGCGCGTCAGGAGCCACAGGAAAAATTGCGTGAACCCGGCGCCGAACCGGGAGAAGCGGCGTGGGACGTGAACGGGAGTTTCTCGCAGTTCTATCGCCGCGACACCAGCCATATCGTCGAGCAAGAGAACATCACGAATTCGCGCACGGATGAGACCCGGGTCAACATGTCTGCGTTATCCAACGATCTGGATATCAATGGTCGGCGACGCGGCGGCCCGGTGGATATCCAGACGCGCTTTACCGGTGGCTATGAATACGATTTTCTTGCCGAAGGCGAGGGTCAGGGCGACATCAGTCGCGTCAGCAGTCTATATGTCGACTACCAGGAGAACGTGCATAAAATCGGCACGCGTGTCGGTCGCCAGACCCGCAACACCGGCGGTGTGCTCGGGCGCTTCGATGGCGCGCTGATGAGTTATCAGGTGAAACCCACCGTCAAGCTCAACGCGGTGACAGGCTTCCCGGTCGATTCATCCAAAGACAATGTGAAGACCGACCGGTATTTCTATGGCGTCAGCGCCGATTTCGGCACCTATGCCGATGCCTGGGATTTTGTCGCGTTCATGATCGAACAGCAGGTGGATGGCATTCTCGACCGGCGTTCGGTCGGTGGCGAGGCGCGCTATTTCGATCCGGTCAAATCCTTGCTCAGCTATGTCGATTACGATGTTTCGTATTCGCAACTGAACACGTTTCTGATGCTTGGCAACTGGATATTACCCAATCAGGTGACCTTGAATGCCACCGTGGATTTCCGAGAGAGCCCGATCCTGACGACCTAC
Source organism: uncultured Gammaproteobacteria bacterium (assembly GCA_963696465.1). Lineage (GTDB taxonomy): Bacteria > Pseudomonadota > Gammaproteobacteria > Thiohalobacterales > Thiohalobacteraceae > JAHJQQ01. Next base: position 21,896 of record CAVOKC010000004.1, read on the forward strand.
AACGCCATTCAGGGCCAAGGCGTGGATTCAATCGACGCACTGCGCGATCGCTACAGTGTGGATGAGATACGCCAGCTCGCCGAGGACCGCACCGCCAGCAGTCATTCCTACACGGTCGGCGCGACCAAGCCACTCAACGGAAGTTTCCAGCTCACCGGCGATGTCACGCTCTCAGAATTGGGTAGCACACCGGCCTCGGGCGGCGTCGAGGCCATGCCCAGCACTGGCAACGAGTATTACTACACCGTGCAGTTGATCGGCAGTAACCTGCTCAAGGAAGGCGACATTACCATTTTCGGTCTGCGTTACTCCGACGCCAGCACCTCGGATACCACCTCGGTATCGGTCAACGAACGTTATCCGCTCAATACCGCCTGGCGTGTCAATCCGCGCATGCGTGTCGACTATCGCATCAACAAACCCGGCGATAACAGTCAGTGGATCTATGCCCCGTCGATTCTGGTGGATTATCTCTGGCGCAAGAACTACCACTTCGAACTCGAAACCGGCGGCGAATGGTCCAGTCAGCAGTTGACCGATTCCAGCGAGGACACGACAGCCTATTATGTGTACGCAGGGTATCGCGCGGATTTTTAAATCCGCGCTGACGCTTACGCCCCGGTGCGATTCTGCGTCGGACGCTGCCCACCCGGTCTGACCATGATGCGGCCGGTTGCGCTGCTCACCGCTCGGCTGTGCAACATTGCCGTTGGCCGGTTTGCTGCGGTGACCGTGCTTGGCCTGGCCCTTCGGCTCGGCCTGGGCGGCGCTCTTGGCGTGGCCATGACCGTGAACCTGCGGACGGTGGCCACGATTGGCATTGTCGCCGGAACGCGCCTGTTGCGGACGCGCCGAACGCTGCTGGCGCTGCTTGAACACCGGCTCAGCCTTGATGTTCGGGTCCGGCGTGTAGCCGTCGATCACCACCTTCGGAATCTCGTTCTTGATGAGTCGTTCGATGTCGCGCAGGAAATCGCGCTCGTCGACGCACACCAGTGAGATCGCTTCGCCTTCGTTACCAGCACGACCGGTGCGACCGATGCGGTGCACATAGTCTTCCGCCACATTCGGCAGCTCGAAGTTCACCACATGCGGCAACTGGTCGATGTCCAGCCCGCGTGCGGCGATGTCAGTAGCGACCAATACGCGCACGCTGCCCTTCTTGAAATCCGCCAACGCCTTGGTGCGCGCACCTTGGCTCTTGTTGCCGTGAATCGCCGTGGACTTGATGCCGTCTTGTTCCAGCTGCTCGGCGAGTTTGTTCGCGCCGTGTTTGGTACGGGTGAACACCAGCACCTGGCGCCAGTTCTGCGTGCCGATCAGGTGTGACAACAATTCACGTTTGCGCGCACGATCGACCGGATGCACGACCTGCGTGACGGTTTCGACAGCGGTGTTGCGACGCGCGACTTCAATGTAGGCCGGGTTGTGCAGCAGGCCGCTGGCAAGCTGGCGAATCTCATCAGAGAAAGTCGCGGAGAACAGCAGGTTCTGGCGACCGTCGCGGCCGATGGGCGGCAACAGCGCGAGAATCTTGCGGATGTCGCGGATAAAGCCCATGTCGAGCATGCGGTCGGCTTCGTCGAGGACGAGAATTTCCAGCTGCGACAGATCGACATTGCGCTGACCAATATGATCGAGCAGTCGCCCGGGTGTGGCGATGAGGATGTCGACGCCGCGGCGCAACTGCGAGATCTGCGGGTTGATGCTCACGCCGCCGAAGATCACGGCGGATTTCAGCGACAGATACTTACCATAGGTCTCCACGCTTTCGGCGACCTGCGCGGCGAGTTCGCGCGTCGGCGTGAGGATCAGCGCGCGCACCGGGCGGCGGCCATTCTCGGGGCGGTTCGCCTGCAAACGGTGCAGTAACGGCAGGGTGAAACCGGCGGTCTTGCCGGTACCGGTCTGCGCGCCGGCGAGTACGTCGCGGCCTTCGAGAATCAACGGGATGGCTTGGCTCTGTACGGGGGTCGGCTCGGTATAGCCTTCTTCAGACACAGCACGGACTAATTCGGCAGCGAGGCCGAGTTCAGAAAATAACATTTTGGATAATGCTCCTGGAATGCCTACCCGGGTTTTGGCCTGGGTCGGTCTAGGCAGAATTCACATAAGGTGAATGGTATCGAGGGTACCGGAGGGGTGACCGCGAAGTACGGCGCAGACCGAAGTGCGCCGGAATGCGCGGCACTATACCAGAGCGCCCGGCCTTTAGCCCGGCTTTTTTCCATACACTCCACCCAGGAAGCGCCAGAATGACGTATACTCTCGCACGCATTGGGTCTTACCCAAACAGCCCGACACCTAATAATCTAGGCGTGGGCTTCGCCCGCGACGACGATGTCACGTTACATCTCCGCTCCACCCTCTCCAGTATAGGTTTCCGCATGTCCGACGATCAGATCACCCAGTTTTCGCAATTGGCGCTCGCCGCCCCCCTTCTCAAAGTCATCGACGAGGTCGGTTACGAGACCCCTTCGCCGATTCAGGCCGCGGCCATTCCGCCGCTGCTCGAAGGCCGCGATCTGCTCGGCCAGGCGCAGACCGGCACCGGTAAGACCGCCGCGTTCGCGCTGCCGCTGTTGAGCCGTCTGGATCTGTCGCTGCTGCAACCGCAGATTCTGGTGCTGGCGCCGACGCGCGAGCTGGCGATTCAGGTCGCCGAGGCCATGCAGACCTACGCGCGCCATTTGAAAGGCTTCCATGTGCTGCCGGTGTACGGCGGTCAAAGCATGGAGGCGCAGCTGCGTCCCTTGAAGCGCGGCGTGCATGTGGTGGTTGGAACACCCGGCCGTATCCAGGATCACCTGCGTCGTGGCACCTTGAAACTGGACAAACTTGCTGCATTGGTGCTCGACGAGGCCGATGAGATGTTGCGCATGGGTTTCATCGACGATGTCGAACAGATTCTCGAACACACGCCGAAGACCAAGCAAGTCGCGTTGTTTTCCGCGACCATGCCGGCGGCGATTCAAAAAATCGCCCAGCGGTTTTTGAATAACCCGGTCGAAATCAAAATCGCCAACAAGACCGCAACGGTCCCGACGATCACGCAACGCTATTGGCAGGTCACCGGCACACACAAACTCGACGCGCTGACACGCATCCTCGAAGCGGAAGACTTCGATGCGATGATCATCTTTGTGCGCACCAAGACGGCCACTGTGGAACTGTCCGAGAAACTGGAGGCACGCGGTTATTCCTGCGCGCCGATGAACGGCGATATGAATCAGGCGTTGCGTGAACGCACCGTCGACCGTTTAAAGAAAGGCTCGCTGGATATCGTGGTCGCCACCGACGTCGCCGCACGCGGTCTGGATGTGGAGCGCATTAGCCACGTATTGAACTACGATATCCCCAACGATACCGAACCCTACATTCACCGCATCGGCCGCACCGGCCGCGCGGGCCGCAAGGGCACCGCCATTTTGTTCGTATCGCCGCGTGAGAAGCGCATGCTGCGCGCCATCGAACAGGCCACGCGTCAGCCCATTGAAGAGATGAAACTGCCGACCCATGAGGACATCGCCGACAAGCGTATCGCGCAGTTCAAACAAACTTTGAGCAAAACCCTTGAATCACAGGAACTAGGCTACTTCTCCAATGTGCTCGAGAGTTATCAGCAAGAACACGACGTCGCGATGACCGACATCGCATCCGCACTCGCCTACCTGTTACAGAAAGAGCGCCCGCTGCTGCCGGCACCGATGCCCGCAGAACGGCCGGTACATGAATCGCGTGAGCGCAGTGATCGGGGCGAGCGCAAGGAACGTAGCGATCGCGGTGATCGCGGCGCCCCTGCCGCGCGGCGCACCGAACGCGCACCGCGCAGCGAGGATTCCCGCCCGCCGCGCAAACTGCGCGACACGGGTCCAGGCATGGAACGCTATCGTATCGAAGTCGGCCGTGAGCAGAATATTCAAGCCAAACACATCGTCGGCGCCATCGCCAACGAGGCTGGCATCGACAGCCAGCACATCGACAACATCAGCATCAACGATAACTACAGCACCGTCGATCTGCCGGAAGGTATGCCCAAAGATGTGTTGATGCATTTGCAGAAGACCTGGGTCTGCGGCCAGCCGATGCGCATTCACCGCGACGGCGAACCGGCACCCGCACCCGCCAAACCACGCGGTCCGCGCCTCGATAAGCCGACCACCTCGGATCGACCGGCCCGTGCGGGAAAACTCTTTTTGGGCGACAAACCTGCGCGCAGTGGCAAACCGAATACCGGTGACAAGCCGTTGCGGTCCGGCAAACCGTCCAAGCCCGCCTTCGGCAAATCCGACAAGCCCAGAGCCGATAAGTCAAAGAAGCCGCGCAAGGCGTAAGCCTCGCACCGTCATTGCGAGCGCAGCGCGGCAATCTCATAACGTCACAGCGGATACCAAGGAGATTGCCGCGCTGCGCTCGCAATGACGAACTTAGTGGGTTTGCTGCGGACTCAATACACACTAACGCCAGCACACTACCGCTTTGCTTCACATTCATCACATGATGAGTACGCAAGCGGCAGAGTCAGCTCAATCACAAGAATAACTCTATGGCCACTAAAGCGACCATCTTCAAAGTCGAACTGCAGATTGCCGACATGGACCGCCATTACTACGCGACCCATGCGCTGACGCTGGCGCAACACCCCTCGGAAACCGACGAGCGCATGCTGGTGCGCGTGCTGGCCTTCGCCCGCCATGCCAGCGACACCTTGACGTTCACCAAAGGTATCAGCACCGACGACGAACCGGATCTGTGGCAGAAGGATCTGGTCGGCACAATCGAAGTATGGATCGATATCGGCCAACCCGACGAGAAACGCATTCGCAAGGCCTGCGGACGCGCACGCCAGGTGATTATCTATTGTCACAGTGGACACAGCGCGGAACTATGGTGGCAAAAGACGCGAGACAAACTCGAGCGTTTTGATAATCTGACGGTGATCAATCTACCGGCCGAGGCCACCAAGGCGTTTGCAAAGTTCACGCAGCGCACCATGCAATTGCAATGCTCCGTTCAAGACGGACAACTCTGGTTCTCTAGCGCCACCGACAGCTTGACGATTGAACCAGTGGTATGGAAGCAAGGCAGGTGAGCCGCGTAATTATTTTATCCGTCATTGCGAGCGCAGCGCGGCAATCTCTTTGGCATCCGCTGCGACGCTGAGAGATTGCCGCGCTGCGCTCGCAATGACGAGATATTTTTCAGCACCGACAAGCCAGACAAGCCGTCAGTAGAATTTTAATCAATCTATTACCGCTGTTCCATCAACACCAAAGACACACGCCGATTCCGCGCCTTACCTTCAGCTGTTGCATTGTCCGCACGTGGATGTGTATCGGCATACCCGACAGCGCGTACACGATCGGCGGCGATACCGCGCTCGATCAAACGTCGTGTGACTTCGGTAGCGCGGCTTGAAGACAGTTCCCAATTGGACGGATAACGCGCTGTCTGGATCGGGACGTTATCTGTGTGACCTTCCACAGACAGGTTATACGGGTGCGCCTTCAAGGTGGCGGCCAACTCATCCAACAATTGCGCGCCGCTTGCCGTCAACGCCGCACTCGCCGGTGTAAACAAAATACTGTCGCTGATTTCCAGATTCACACTGTCGGGCATGACCGTGACCTCGACGCGTCCTTTCAAGGCACTGTCTTGCAGATCGGCCAATAACTTTTCAGAGGTCTTAGCCGTCGCGGCCCGTTGTTCTACTACGGGCTGTTCTGCTGCAGGCGGTGGCGACAGTTCGAGCACATCCGGCAAGCCGTACATCCCTGGCATACCAGCGATCTTGACCAGTGGAGTTGGGCTGGGCGCGGCGATGCGCAAGCTCGGCGCAGCAGTCATTACTGTTAAGGGTTCCACCATCGGCTCTGAGGGTGATTCTGTAATGGTCATGCTGGAATCTGCTGGCGCCGTAACCTCTGTCGTTGCAGCCTGCAGGGGCGCAACAAGCAGCGAGATTTGTTCAGACACTGCCAACTGTGGCTCGGCCGTTGTAACGACGGCAGGAATAATGACCGGCTCAGTAACAGGCGTAGTGGCCGGTATCGCCGCCGATTCAAGCTGCGGCAAGGCCGCTGCAACGACTGCCTTATCGACCGGCTCAGTGACAACAGCCTCGACCGGCTCGATCACGTTCGCAATATGATCCGGCTGCGTCAATTCAGCTCCATCTTTATAGGCCAACAGCAACACGAACAAGGTCAGCAACAACATCAGAATATCGGCGAAGCTCAGCAGCCAGGTGTCTTGATCGACACTGTCCGGCCCCAACTCCTGCTCCCACGGCCAAGCGACATCTAGATCAACACTGCGCGCGCTCGCCACAGCAGGCGTTTGCGCAGGCAACCACTGATTGTGGGTGTCCAAGATCGGCCGCATCGCTTCAGGCCCTGACCAACGTCAGGAATGAAGACGGCGCCGGTGCCGACTCATTGTGTTCCTCGAAGGCCTCCAGGGCCTCTTTGATCAACATCGGATGGCGTTTCTCAAAGGCCAACTGAATACCTTCCATGAGCATACTCATGCGCAACAGGCGTTGACGGGTGCGGCGCTCCAGTTTGATCGCCAGCGGTTTGAAGAACAGATTGGCAGCGATCAATCCGTACAGCGTCGTGATCATAGCGAACGCCATACTGCTGCCGATTTCAGCCAAGCCGCTGTCGCCCAGCACGGACAACATCTGCATCAAACCGAACAGCGTACCGAGCATACCGAAGGCCGGCGCGAAGACGGCCATGGTGCGCAGAATATGCGCCTGCGCCTGTTCGCGAGCGCGCAGGCCGGACATGCGCCAATGCAAGGCTTTGTTCAAATCCTGCGGCTGGCAACCGTCGACCACCATGCGCAAACCGGCATGTACAAACGGATTCTGAATGTTGAGCAACTCGTGTTCGGCGACGCGCAGGTTGCCCATCCGGTACGCGTCAGCAAAGCGCAGCAGCTGGTTGACCTCGGCGCCGTTGACAGCTGGCTCATCGTGCAGCAATTCGTGGAATCAAACGCACCACTGCGCGCACCTCATGAATCGGCCGGCTGACGATCGTCGCGGCCAACGTGCCACCGATTACCATCAACAAGCCTGGCACGTTGAAGAATATCCCAACATGCTCGGGCGACATGACCATCATCCCCAGCAGCAACAGCACGCCGCCGGTCAGTCCGATCACTGTGGATTGCCAGAGAGCCATTTTTCGCATGCGTTCCATTTCGTCATTCCCCGTGTTGTCGCAGCGTACTTTTCACTTTGCCAGCTACTTGAAGCTTTACCCTACCCGTCATTGCCGCGCTACGCTCGCAATGACGGACTGATTAATTATGTAGCCCGGATGTAATCCGGGAATGTGCCAACCAACCCCGGATTGCATCCGGGCTACATTGGATCATCATTACCAAGAGTGAGAGCAAGATTCGTTCCCAATCCGCCCACCCTGATGCGGAGGCCAGAATTGCCGCTGGGGGCTATAAAACTGAGCCAAAACCGGCACGCCAATACCTATGCTATGGGCCAGCGCGGCAAGGCCTTGCCGCCCTCTATACCCATGGCGCGTCTGGAAACCGGCAGAAAGACTAAGGCCACAGCAGACCACGCATCTGGTAGCATCCCGCTCCACTACACACTCCAGCGTGGCACCACCCAGATCATGCCCGACATCGTCCTATCCACGCTGAATGCGAAATTCATCCATGCCTCGCTGGGTTTGCGCTATCTCTACGCCAATCTGGGCGCGTTACGTGAGCAGGCTGAGATTGCAGAGTTCACCCTCGATCAGCGCGCCACCGACATCGCCGAGAAACTGCTGACCCATTCCCCGCGCATCCTCGGGCTTGGTGTGTATATCTGGAATGTCGAGGAGACGACCCGGTTGGTGGCCGTGCTCAAACGCCTCGCGCCGGAACTGGTGATCGTACTCGGCGGCCCCGAGGTGAGTTATGAGCCGGAAGGCCAGGCGTTAGTGGAACTGGCAGATTACGTCATCGCCGGGCAGGCCGATTTCGCCTTCCACGAACTCTGCGTGCAGCTGCTCACTGGTACACGACCGACGCAGAAATTCATCAACGCACCCACGCCGCGCCTGGATGATCTGGAACTGCCCTATGCGTATTACACCGACGCCGATCTCGCCCACCGACTGATTTACGTCGAGGCCTCACGAGGCTGCCCGTTCAAATGCGAGTTTTGTTTGTCCGCCTTGGACAAGACCGCCCTGCCCTTCGACCTGGATCGCTTTCTCGGCGCAATGGACGCGCTGTATCAACGTGGCGCGCGGCATTTCAAATTCGTCGACCGCACCTTCAATCTGAATGTGAACAGCAGTCGCCGCATTCTGCAATTTTTCCTCGACCGGTTGAGTGACGATCTGTTTCTGCACTTTGAGGTTATACCGGACCGTCTGCCCGATGGACTCAAGGAATTACTGCGACTGTTCCCGCCCGGCACGCTGCAACTCGAAGTCGGCGTGCAGACCTTTGATCCCGCGGTACAGGCGCTGATCAGCCGCCAGCAGGACAATGACCGCACCGAAGATAATCTGCGCTGGTTCCACGAACACAGCCACGCGCACATACATGCCGATTTGATTGTCGGCCTGCCCGGTGAAGACCTCGACAGTTTCGGCGCAGGCTTTGATCGGCTGTATGCGCTGCGCCCGCATGAAATTCAAGTCGGTATTCTCAAGCGTCTGCGCGGTGCACCGATCAGCCGGCATACGCAGGCCTTCGACCTGCGCTTCACGCCGCAACCGCCCTACACAATTTTATCCACCGATCGCATTTCGTTTGCCGACATGCAGCGCATGAACCGCTTCGCCCGCTATTGGGATCTGATCGCCAACTCCGGTCGCTTCACGGCGACGTTGCCGCTACTGCTGGGCGCATCCGCGTTCAAGAATTTCCTGTGTTTCTCCGATTGGCTATACGCGCAGACAGGCCAGACCCACCGCATCGCCTTGCCGCGCTTATTCGAATTGTTACAGCAAGCGCTGATCGTCGAGTTCGCCTTGGACGACGAATGCGTCCTCGATGCATTGGCCTGCGACTGTGCCGTGCATGGCACCAAGGGCTGCCCGAGCTTTCTACACGAACGTCTGCGGCAGGTAGCCTCCAGCGGACAGCGCGTGGATCTCGCCCGAGGCGAGACAGATCGGACACCTACGCGCCAAGCCCGCCACCTGCACGGGTCATAAACTCACCACGGCGATCCCGGTCGTGTCCCACTGCATCCAGCCTGAATTGCACCATACTTAGAGGGAGCCGTTTCAGGGTTTCCCCTCTATGTATCACTGGGCTGGGCGTACCGTTGTTGTGTGGGTTTGCGTGCTGCTAGGCAGTGCCATGGGTCCGCTGCATGCCGCTGAGGCGGACCCTTACGCCCCGGCACGCACGGCACTGGTCGCAGCCATCGAGTCGGATGTCCGTGAGACGGCGGATTATCTCGGCCGCGACCACCTCGATGAACGCGTGCTTGAGTCACTGCGCACGGTGCCGCGCCATGCCTTCGTCCCGCTGCTGGAACGCCCCTTCGCCTACGAAAACCGGCCGCTGCCGATCGGCCACGGCCAGACCATCTCGCAGCCCTACATCGTCGCCATCATGACCGACCTGCTCGATCCGCAACCCGGTGACCGGGTATTCGAGCTCGGCACCGGTTCCGGATATCAGGCGGCCGTACTGGCAACACTGGTCGACCAGGTCTATAGCCTGGAGATCGTCGAACCGTTGGCGGAGGCGGCGCGCGAACGGCTCGCATACCTCGGCTATACCAATGTCAGCGTCCGTCAGGGTGACGGCTACTATGGCTGGCCGGAACATGCACCGTTCGATGCCATCGTGGTGACGGCGGCCGCCAGCCATGTCCCACCGCCGCTGGTCGCGCAACTGAAACCCGGCGGCCGCATGATCATCCCGGTCGGTTCGAATTTCCTCACACAACAGCTCGTTCTGGTCACCAAACAGGATGACGGTTCGATCAGGACGCGCCCATTATTGCCGGTGATGTTTGTGCCGGTCACCGGTGACCACTGAGCACAGTGAGCGATGTCCAAGCCCGTGTCTGTTGCTAACCCACGCCCGCCGCTGGCTTCGGTGGCGCTGATCTCGGCGACCGCACTGGCCTACGAGATCCTGCTGCTGCGGCTGTTTGCGCTGGCGCAATGGCACCACTTCGCCTACATGGTCATCAGTCTGGCGCTGCTCGGTTATGGTGTCAGTGGCACTGTCATGGCACTGACCCAACAGCGCCTGCTGGCCCGCTTCGAACGGACATTCGTCACGGCCATCCTGTTGTTTGGCATCAGCGCCGTCGGTTGCGCACTGATCGCCCAACGGATTCCGTTCAATCCTGAAGAGGTGCTGTGGGACCTGCGTCAACCGCAACGCCTGTTGCTGATTTATCTGCTGCTGGCGTTGCCGTTTTTCTGTGCCGCCAGCGCCGTCGCCTTGGCGCTGGCGCGCTACCGGGATGACATTCCACGTCTGTATGCAGCCGATTTGCTTGGCGCCGGCAGCGGCAGCCTCGTTATCCTCGTGATGCTAACTCTGCTGTTTCCGTTGCCCGCGCTGGGCACGATCGGTGTCTGCGCGATGCTGGCTGTTCTGCTGGCCGTGTGGGAACTGCGACTTGCGCGTCCCTGGCTGTGGGGTGCTGTCGCTACACTTGGCGCTGGCTTGTTATGGCTGCTGGCCACGCACAGCACACTCAACCTGTCGCCGTATAAACCGCTGTCACAGCTGTTGCGTGTCCCGGGTGCACAGATTATTGCCGAACACAGCAGTCCACTCGGCCTGCTCAGCGTGGTGGAAAGCCCGCAGGTACCGTTGCGCCATGCGCCGGGCCTGAGTCTCAACGCACAGACCGGGCCGCCCCCGCAGTTGGCGGTATTTACCGATGGCGACGGCATGAGCGTGATTACCGACGGCAACCGTCCGGCCACCGACTATGCCTACCTCGACCAGTTCACCTCGGCGCTGCCCTATCATCTGACCCAACCTCGCAATGTGCTGATACTCGGTGCCGGCGGTGGCAGCGAGGTACTGCAGGCCCGCTGGCAGGGCGCCACAAAGATCACCGGCGTGGAACTCAATCCGCAACTGGCCGCACTTGCCACCACACAATTCGGTGACTTCGCCGGCCATCTATATCAACAGCCGGGCATCACCTTGCGAGTCACCGAGGCGCGCGGTTTCATCGCCACCGACACCGCACGCTACGATCTCATCACCCTCGCGTTTCTGGATACGCGCGGTGCTGCAGCCGCCGGACTGCACGCGCTGCATGAAGATTATCTCTACACCGTGGAATCCTTCGCGCAACTGCTGGCACGCTTGGCCCCCGACGGCTGGCTGGCGCTGACACGGTGGATCGATCTGCCACCACGCGACCTGTTCAAGCTCGCCGCCACGGCCGCCACGGCCCTCGAACAGCGCGGTGTGTCTGATCCGGCTGCGCAGGTCATGCTTATCCGCGGCTGGCAGACCGGCACTTTGCTGATCAAGAATGGCGTCATCACCCCAGAGGAAGTGACCCGTGCGCGGCATTTTGCGGCCGCGCGCAGCTTCGATCTGGACTGGGCGCCGGGATTGGAGGTGCACGAAGTCAATCGCTATAACCAGCTCGCCGAGCCGTATTTCTACACGGCGCTGCAGGCTTTGCTGGGATCACAGCGCGCGGCGTTTATCGCACACTACAAATTCAATCTGCAACCCGCGCGCGATGATCGCCCGTACTTCTATCATTTTGCACGGCTAGCCACCCTGCCGGAATTGCTGCAACTGCGCGGACGCGGCGGCATGCCGCTGATCGAATGGGGCTATCTGGTACTGATTGCAACCCTCGTGCAGGCACTGCTCGCAAGTGCGGTACTGATTCTGCTGCCGTTGTGGGTGTTGCGGCGCACAGCGCAGCCGCGCGGTCAGACCTGGCGTGTCGCCGGGTACTTCAGCGCCGTTGGGTTGGCATTTCTGTTCATCGAAATCGTCTGCATCCAACGCTTCACCTTGCTGTTGCATCACCCGGTGTACGCGGCGGCCACCGTATTGGGTGGCTTTCTCGTCTTCGCCGGCTTAGGCAGCGCCTATGCAGGACGCCTGGCACGCGCTGGTCAACATGCGCGCGGCGTACGCGCTGCAGTCGCCGTGATTGCGGCCCTGGTGCTGTTCTATCTCGCAACCCTTGGGGCAATTTTCACCGCGCTCATGCCTTACCCGCTGTGGGTGCGGATAATCGCCAGCCTCATGCTGATCATGCCACTCGCATTCAGCATGGGCTTGCCCTTTTCGCTGGGTCTGGCGCGGGTCGCGCAGATCACGCCGCAACTCATTCCTTGGGCCTGGGGTGTAAACGGCTGCGCCTCGGTCATCAGCGCCGTGTTGGCGACGCTGTTAGCGGTGCATTGGGGATTATCCGTGGTAATGCTGGCCGCAGTCGCCCTGTACGGCTTGGCCAGTCTGTGGTTGCCGGCGCATGCACCCAACCCTCGCCATCTTTAGCACCGCTGATAAGACGTTTATTTTTAACTGTGCTTCAATCACTCAAACCGCTATTCAGCGTCGATCACGGTGTGCTAATTTCAACGCCCCGGCGATACCTCAATCCTAAAGCACGACCCTGCGGGGCTGAGGCAACACCACAGGCATGCTGTCATATGACGCATGGCATCCTTAAATGAGCGATTCCCACATGCAACGCCCTAATGTGATTCTATTCTGTGTCCTCGCACTTGGCCTGGGCGTATCAGCACAAGCGAGCGCCACACCGCCGCCACCCGTGGTCGCCCACGTCGATCTCCGCGTTATCTCGGCGACTGGTATGAGATCAAGAAAATTCCCAACCGTTTCCAGCGCCAGTGCACCGGCAACACCACGGCAACCTACAGCACGCGGGACGACGGCCGCCTGAATGTCATCAACCGGTGTCTCACCGACGATGGCAGCTGGGATCAGGCCGAGGGCATCGCACGCATCACCGACCGGGCGACCAATGCCAAACTGGAAGTCAGTTTTGTGCGCCTATTCGGTTGGAATTTGTTCTGGGGCGATTACTGGATTGTCGATCTGGCCGCCGACTACAGCTATGTCATCGTCGGCCATCCGCAGCGGAGCTACGGCTGGATATTGAGTCGCACACCGACGCTCGTGGTCGATCTCGATCAGCGCCTGCGGCAACTGGGCTATGACCCTGCGGACTTCGAAGCGACGCGGCAAGGGTTGAAACCTTAAGCACGGCCTGATGAATGCCGCTGACATCATCCCGGCGAAAGCCGGTGTCCGGTAACCATTTAGGAAATTCTGAATAATTCATACTCCGTCATTCCCGCGAAGGCGGGACAAAAGCGCTTGCGCGTTGAACGCCCGAAAGGGCGGCCCGAAGGGCGAGCGAAGCGAGTAATCCATGTCATTCAAGGCGCTGGATCCCGGCCTTCGCCGGGATGACGAATAAATCATGAGGTTCCTTAAACAGGAACAACCGTATTACTTGCTACGCTACGTCCGGAACGATGCGTTAATCAGCTGCCCTATTCACACAGCTCAGGGAATAAACCAAGCGTCTCCCGCGTCACCGGATACGCCCCTGTTCACCCGCGCGCGGCGCGTGCTATGTTCGCCCGACATTCAGCGATTACAGAGTGATTAGCGTGATGCTCCTCGCGCGCATAGCATGGTATCTACTGCTGGCCATCCTGCCCGGCCTGACGTTGGCCGCGGGCGATGCGCCACTGCGCTTTGGTGTGTTTCCGCGCTGGAACGCGCAGATCATGGTCGCGGATTTCACGCCGCTGGCGCAGGCGCTCGGCACGGCGCTCGGCCGGAAAGTGCAGATCGAGACCGATAAAGATTTCACCTCGTTCATGCGCCGGGTCTACGCGCGCGAATTCGACCTCATCCACGTCAATCAGCTCCAATATCTCCAGGCCCACGATCAAGCTGGCTACCAGGTCATCGCCAAACTCTGCGAAACCGCCGACTGCACCATTCGCGCCGTGATCGTTACGCGCACCGAATCCGCCCTGCACAATGTCGCCGATTTGCGCGGCAAGACCGTCGCCTTTGGTGGGCGCGACGCGATGGTCAGTCACATACTGGCGCGGGAACTGCTGCGCCAACATGGCCTCCCATCGACCGACTACCTCGCGGTGTTCGCTAAGAATCCGCCCAACGCCTTGTTCACCGTTTACAACGGCGCTGCGGATGCGGCCGGCGTCGGTTCGCCGGTGTTCGAGCGCCCGGAAATAAAACGCCGGGTGGATGTGAAAAAATTGCACGTCCTGGTCGAGAGCGATCCCATCCCGCCGCTGCCCATCGCGGTGCGTGGCGATCTGGACAGCGGCCTTGTAAAACGTCTGCGTGCCGCCTTGTTGGACCTCAATCAGGGCGACGCAGGGGCCGCCTTGCTGGCGCGCATCGGCGCCACCCATTTCGCGGCGTCCGAACATGCCGAGTACGCCGGCCTGTCCTACCTCATCGATGCGCAAACACATGCCGCTCCTTGAATCGCCGCAGCGCTATTCGCACAGCATCCAGCGACGGTTCTTCCTGGCGCTGGCGGTGTTCCTGGTGCTGTCCATGACCCTGCTCGGTGCGGCCATGCTGGCGAATCAGCGCGCCATCATGCAGGAACGTCTGGCGCGCGATACAGAAGATCTCACCCAGACATTGCTGGACAAGGGCACGACCTCGTCGAACTTTCTGGCGCGCATCGCACCGCAGGGCCTGCTCGCCTACGACTATCTATTGCTCGAAGGTTATGTCGAAGAACTCTCCGCCGACCCGGACATTGTCTATGCCGTGATCTTCAATCCCGCCGGCGAACCGGTCACACATTATCTCAATGCCCAGGAACCGTACTTCGCCGGGCAGCAAATCCGTGCCCGACACCTTCGCCGATGTGCTCGACCATGCCCGTAGCGACAGCGCATTGCTCAAGGTGCAACGCGACATCGACTATGACGGCGCCCGTCTCGGCAGCGTCGAGGTTGCGCTGTCACGCGCCAAGATCCTCCAGCGCGCCCAGGAACTGGAAGCGCATCTGCAGCAGGAACTGACCCGCATCGCGCTGATCACCGGCGGCCTGCTGCTGGTCTCGCTGGTCGCGCTGATCTTGCTTATCGAATGGACTTTCCGTCGGCTGGTGGTGAAACCCGTGCAGGCGTTGGCGGCGAGCATGGCGCGCGTGCAGGCCGGCAATCTGGACGCCCGCGCCGACATCGTGCACAACGACGAGATCGGCTATCTGGCACAACGTTTCAACCGCATGACCGAGGACTTGCAGGATCAGCTCGCCGAAACCGCCGAGCACGCCCGCACTGTGCAGGCGACGCGCGATTATCTCGCCAGCATCCTCGACCATTCCGCCGACATGATCGCCACCACCGCGATGGATGGCACTGTAGTCGAGTTCAACAGCGCCGCCGAACGCATCCTCGATTATCCGCGCGAGGCCGTGGTCGGGCGCCAAGCCGATGCCATCTATTGCGACCTGACCCTGCGCGACCGACTGTATGCCACGGTCCATGCCGGACAGCCGGTGCAGGGTGCCGAGACTCAATTGCAGCGTCGTGATGGCAGCCGCGTGGATGTCGAACTCACCATGTCACCGCTACGCGACACCCAGGGCGAACTGATCGGCACGGTGTGTATAGGTCGCGATGTCACTCACGCCAAGGCACTGCGACGTGAGCTGATTCAAGCGGAAAAACTCGCTTCGGTCGGCCAAGTCGCCGCCTGGATCACCCACCAGATCCGCAACTACCTCGGCCGCATGCTCATGAGCGCCGGCGCGTTACGACCTGCGGACGATGCGGACAGCACACGACAACAGGCGTACACCGATCTCAGCCGCAGCATCGACGACCTGAATCGCCTCGTCAGCGATCTGCTCGACTACAGCCGCACGCTGACCTTGCATCGCACACCGATGAAACTCAACGCGGCGCTGAACGATCTACTCAAACAACTGGAGGCTGAACTGCCGTCAGGACTGATCCGCATCGAGCGTGACTTCCTGCCGGAACTGCCGCCGCTCTCGGTGGATGTATTCAAACTCGAACAGGCCCTGGGCAATGTGCTTGCGCAATGCCGTGCAGGCCATGCCGCAAGGTGGCGTACTGCGGGTCAATACACGTCTCGGAGATACACCGAACACTGTCATTGCATGTATCCAGGATAGCGGCGCCGGCATTCAGGGCGATGGTCCCGATGCGGTGTTCCGACCCTTCTACACCACCAAACCGGGTGGCACAGGCTTAGGATTGGCGCTGACACAGCGCATCGTTGAGGCGCATGGCGGGAAAATTAGTGCGCGCAATGCGATGGACGGTGGTGCTGTGTTTGAGATTAGCTTGCCATGCGCTGAGCCTGTGTCAGGCTCATCGTTACTGCCTAAGCACTAGACGCATGCTTTCTACTGTTCCAGGAACTACAGACAGGGTTGATTTAACAACTCCGCCACTATCACTCACTCCAAACTGCATGACATTCGCGAGGCTCGCGAAAGTGATTAATACTTTTCTCGGCTATGGATGTATAATAAAGATGACGTTCCAGGCAACTATCTTGCCAATCCAGGTCGCGCAATACCGCCAGTGAGTGTTGTCGTTTAGTGTAAAAATACTCTAGGCTGAGGGAGGAAACGATCATGAAATTGCTATACAATGCACTCGGCCTCGTCGGCAACACCCCGCTGGTACGTCTCAACCGCATCGCCCAGGGCTGCGTCGCTCAGATAGTCGCGAAACTGGAATTCGACGGCCCGGGAGCCAGCGTAAAGGATCGCATCGGCGTGGCGATGATCGAAGCGGCGGAGCGCGCCGGCGTGTTGCGACCGACTCCATCGTCGTAGAACCCACCAGCGGCAATACCGGCATCGCGCTCGCCCTGGGTCTGCGCGGTCAAAGGCTACAATGTCTGTTGTTCATGCCCTAGATCTATTAGCTGTGAGCGACGCGCAGTGATTCGCGCGTTCGGCGCGGAGCTCAACTCTACGCCGGCGGCCGAGCGTGCGTCCTCGGCGCTGTGCAGCGGGCGCAGGAATTCGTTGCCTCGGACCCTGTGTGCTACTTCATGCCACAACAGTTCAGTACCCGGCCAATCCTGAGGTGCATCGCCGCACCACAGCAGAAAAAGAACTCGGCGTACCGATGGACAGGCTGGACATATTGATTTCGGGGATCGGCACCGGTGGCACACTTACCGGCGTCGGGGGGGAGTGCTCAAAGGCACGAAGCCGGGATTCAAATGCATCGCAGTCGAGCCCGACGCGTCGGCAGTCCTCTCCGGCGAGGCCAAGGGCCCGCACGTGATCCAGGGACTGGGCGCCGGGTTCATCCCTGCGGTACTCACCGCGACCTATGTGACGAGATCCAGCGCGTCAAGAACGACGACGCGCTCGACACCGCGCGGCGCATGGCACGCGAAGAAGGCCTGTTCGTCGGCATTTCGGCGGGCGCCGCGGTGTGGGCGGCGCTGCTGCAGGTCGCTCTCGCAGGCAAGAGAACACAGGAAAGATGATCGTCGCCATCGTGCCCTCCTACGGCGAGCGTTATCTCTCCTCGACCTTGTACGCGGGGTTGATGGACGAGTTTGCCTCGCGGGCAAGCAAAGCGGGGAGCCGGAAAATTTTCCCGCAAAATGAAAATCTGAATTTGATGCAAGTACACTTCATAGTAGCTGCGGGCACTGTCGCACTAGTGCATGCGTGAGTCTAGATTTGTTTCCACAACATGTTTGCCCGAACAGCGAACATCAGTTTCCGATTGAGCCTGGACAGTAATTTCCGCCGTATGCGACTATCGGACAGATCATATTAATAGGGGTCCCATGCCCTCACCTATCCAGGACTACCTCGAAGACCTACACCGCCGCCTTGCAGGTATGCAAGGCGGTGCCATAGCGAGTTACATCCCAGAGCTCACCAAAGCTGATCCTGAACTGGTTTGGTATATCTATTGTCACCATGGATGGAAAGTCATATTCGGTAGGTGATTCTGAACAATTCTTTCTCTATCCAATTGATCTCTAAGCCATTTGTCTGACGCCATTGCCTGGCTGATCGTGGACAGGATTTCGTATCGACAAAAGGTCGGCGTGGAGCCCAGCGGCGATGCATTCAATTCGATCAGTCTTAATCCCCATACTGGTGCGCCCCTCAACCCGATGATCAATGCTGGTGCAATCGCCACCACCAGCCTGGTCGCTGGCGAGACTCCCGAGGCGCAGTGGGAGCGGATCGAAGCTGCCTTGTCGGCATTCATGGGGCAGGACCTCGAAGTCGATGAGGCCGTATACCGATCGGAAAGCGAGACCGGCCATCGTAACCGCGCCATTGCCTGGATGCTGAAAAATTTCGGCATCATCGAGGGCGAACCGATGGCGTCGCTGGAAAATTATTTCCGGCAATGTTCCGTTCTGGTACCTGCCGCGATCTGGCCTACATGGCGGCTACCCTGGCCAATGGTGGCGTACATCCAGTCACCGGCGAACGCGCCCTGCCTGCCGAACATGTCGCGCGCGTGTTGAGTGTCATGGCGACCTGCGGCATGTACGACTATGCCGGCAGCTGGCTGTACGAAGTCGGCATGCCTGCGAAAAGCGGCGTGGGCGGCGGGATGATCGCGGTCCTGCCGGGCGTTTCGGATCGGCATTTTTTCCCCGCTGCTCGATGCGAAGGGCAACAGTGTGCGGGGCATCGAGGTATGCAAACAGCTTGTCCCGGGATTTCGGCCTGAATGTATTTACCCACGGCAACGACCCAGCATGGCGCTGAGCCGCATCTACACCGGCGCCGATGCCGTCCCGCCGCCAGCCACGAGGACCGGAATTGCGTAGCCTGCCTGAAGGAAGAAGCCCGACCGGATCAAGTACCTTTGCCTCCATGGATTCCTGGGTGTGGACGGTGTGGAGGTACGTCATCCGGAAAATGCAGGATCTGGCCGCCGAGAGCCACAGTTTCATCCTCGACATGCATCAGGTGAACGGGCATTTCGGATCAGCGCCGCCCGGCTTGCTGAATCAGGCCGGCTCGGACTTCAGTGATGACGGCATCGCCGTGGTGTTTTCCCGCATCCACAATGCCCGTCAAGATTTCTGGGACCACTGAGCAATCGGACAGCAGCCAGGGACGGATCGCGGCTTCCTCAGTTTCGAGGACAACTGATCTGGCGGTCGAGGGTGTGAGAATCGACTCTTCAATGAGCCACCCCACATATGCTTCAGCTTGCTCCCTGGCCAACTTCGCCTTTTTTTACGGGTGTACCGAAACCTTACTCAAACAGGTCGAAGCGGTCACGCGCTCCCAGGAGTTTGTGCAGGGCGAGCAGATACTGTCGTGCGGTCAGGAAGGGGATGGGCGCATATTCTTCGTCGAATCCGGCAAGGTGAGCATCCTGGGTTCCCCTCCAGAACGGCGGTCATCAGTACTGTATTTTTTTCACCTGGGGCCGGGGACGAGTTTCGGCGAAATGGTGCTCCTCGGTTAGATTGGGCCGCAGCGCTCCGTCTACGCGGAGACTCCGGTCAAATGCCATATCTGGATTCCAGCGACATCAACACCTTTCTGATCAGGCGCCCGTGCTGAAAATCACGCTGCTGGAAAATCTGGCCAACGACATGGCCGATAGACTGCGGCGGGCTACCCAGTGGATATCCGCGCTGGCCTGATCAAGGATAACGGGCAAGTGTCTGGTCACTCCTGGCGGATGCTCACATTTAAACCACGAAATTCCTCTATCAGAGGCAAATGCTCACTCATCGAGCAGAGACGCCACCTGCGCCCCCAAATAGTATGATGCGGGGCCGAATAATCAGAAATTGATTAAACCTATGCGCGACAAAATACCCGCTCCGGCTAAAGCACTCGCCTTCGGGCTATAATTGTAGTACTGCTGGGGGTGATGTTCGGCTTGAGCGACACGGGCGCCACGTTCTGAACGGAGTGTAGGCCACCGTCATGGCTATTCAAAATTCGCGGCACCGTCACCCCGCCCGCCGACGTGGTTGTTGTAGCAATCAACGGGAAACAGGCGATCAACTGGGCTACCCAGTTTGCCGCGGGAATGGCCGCGGTAGCACCCATGCGCGCTCTGGTCGATGAACTGGTACGACGGGGGGCATCCTCCAATCGCTTTGATATACAGTTCGATAAGCCAAAGACACCTGAAGACGATCAACTTTATCCACCACTGCAGCGGTCGATGCGTCGGATCGGGCGGTCTTGATCGAGCTCATAACCGGCCGGCTCTACAACCAATCACGGATGACAAACGGAGCTTCAGACGGGCACCGTATGGATCGAGGAACTAGTCAGGCCGATTGAGGAATTGACAGCATCGGCAAAAGGCTCTGGCTACGTTCCCATTACCTAAGATTGATGCCGCCGTTTATGAATTCTGGGTGTTCAAGGAAAGCATCGGTGATGCACCCACCCTTCCTGCTGTCGCATTGCAGATCCATGCATTGCAGGCCTACCCCGCTTGGCTGTCGCTGCTTGAGCGGCTGAATGCTCCGGCCCTTGATGCCTTGCCACGCACCGCCAATGATATCGGCAAAGCCGATCAGGTGCGTGAGCTTATGCAGACATTCCGCAGCACATTCGAGCATGATCGCGGGTGCCGGCGATCGCTTGTCTAAGTTACTCGAACAGGAGTCGGCACAGTGGAGCGCTCATGAACGTACTTTGCTCAGAGCCTTGCTAGGTCTGTATGCGCGGCATCCGCATAGACTGCTGAATTTCTACGGTCCGCCTGGCACCATCAAAACCATACCCTATCAGACAGTCATTCACGGGATCGACTCTAATCAGGGAAACAATGAACTGGATTTGCAGGGCAAAACGGTGTTTGTCGGTTTTTCGGATCTGTACGACCCAGGCCACCCTGATCGGTTCTATACGGTCTTCACCGGCGACGATGGCGTGGACCTGAGTGGCGTGGAAATTGCGGCAACTGCGTTTGGCAATTTACTCGCCGATAGCTCATCAAACCAACGGATGGCATGCAGACCCTCGCCGTATTGTTTGCATTTGGACTCGTCATCGGCGCGCTCGCCTATTTTCTGCCTGCCATGCTTGGCGTGCCGCTGACCCTCGTCCTGGCGGTACATATGCCGCGACAGCACAATGGTTGTTCAACAGCGCAGATCAGTGGTTGCCGCTGGCAATCCCCCGTGCTGATACAGTTTCCGCTGGCACTGTTTCTGGGCCTACTCGGACAATACCTGCTGGAACGGCGCCGTGGGAAACGCATTAGCACAGCGCTCGGCTACTACCTGCCGGAAAACATTGCCCGCGATCTGACCAATAACCGGAGTGATCCCGATGCCTTCAATAAGGTCGTTTACGGTACCTGCCTGGCGACTGACATGTCGGGATTCTCGACACGATCTCGGAACAGTTGCCGCCCGACCAGCTGGCCGTGTTCCTCAACGACTACTTCGATACCCTCGCGCCAGGCCCTCAAGCGCCATCAGGTGAGTGTGACCGAATTCCGCGCCGATGCGATCATGTGTGCCTGGACTTCGGAGAGTCCGAGCATCGCTGTCCGACGAATGCCGTGCTCGCTGCGCTGGACGCTGCCAAGGCCATTGATGCGTTCAAGCAACGCCATTCCATGCTGAAGTCCGCCCTGCGAATCGGCCTGGAATCGGGCCACTTCTACATCGGGCACGCAGGCGGCGGCGGCCACTTTGTATTCAGTATTGTCGGCGACACCGCCAATACCGCCTCGCGCATCGAATCCCTGAACAAACATCTCGGCACCAGCCTACTCGCCACACGTTCCGCACTCGAAGGACTGGATGGACTGCTGTTGAGACCGCTGGGGGATTTCGTGTTCGTGGGTAAGACTGAAGCGCTCCCATTGTCGAGATCATGGCCTCGACAGACCATATGTCCGAACGGCAACAACGCCTCACCGATGCATTTGCTGCGGCGCTGGCTAATTTTCACGCGGCTGAATGGCCAAATGCGGCGGATGCCTTTGAAGCACTGTTGCGGGAATTTCCAGATGACGGCCCAGCGCGGTTCTATCTCGCGCGTTGCCGATCCTATCTCAGCGGTGCGCAACCCCCGAAGACCCACGTGTGATATGGATGGATGCGAAATAAGTGTATGGACCCAGAGCAGAACTAGTGTCGCTCAAACATTGCCTGTCGGACGGATCGTTTCAGCCTGTCTATACCCCGGAATCAGTTCGCCACGAATCAACCGCTCAAGGAGTTCGATGTTCTTCAGTTTGCCATCCTGCCGCAAGGTCTGGGCGGCTACCGTAAAATAGCGATGGGATTGCAGAAAGCGCAGCTGGCTTTCCAACCAGGCTTGCCATGGAATGATCATGACCACGTGCCGCCTGCTCTTGCCAGAGTGCCTTGCTGGTCGCCAGAAAATCCTCTCTTCCCAGTGAATCAAGGTCGGCATCAGCAAGCAGGGCCTGCTCTTCATTCTGCGGTGACTGCGGCAACCGGGTTGCGAGAATCATCCCCGTCACGCGCTCAATATCCCCGGCAGAGAACCCATACTGAGGCAAAACCTCCGACATCATTTCAGTGCCAAGCTGCTCATGCCCTAAGAAGGTCACGATCTGGCCTAGATCATGAAATGCCGCGGCAACCTCCAGCAGGTGCAGATCAGGCTCTGCGACATTGCTTAACCTTGCCAACGCACCACCGCTGTCAGAACATCCTCTTCGGTGTGCGGGGCGTTATGGTAGAGAAGATGGGGAGGCAGTTCGGTACGAAGACGGTGGAGTGCGTAATTCACTGCACCAGAATAGTCGGGCCTGTTAGATGCGGTTTTCTTATCCATAATGCTTCTGCTCAGAGCAAATTAAACTTCACGTCACCTTGCACCTAATACCCAGAATAGTTGGTGTACTGGCCGGCATCATGCCCGGGCCACACACACTATATATGGATCAGAGACTCCCGACCATTAGGGATCGGCCCTATTGGAAAAGAGTACGCAAGGTTTTGGATACGCCCTGTCAATCGCTGGGTATTGGTCTTTCCTAGTACGTCGGATAGGCGAAATAAAAGAGGCAGGCCGTATCGCGGCCTGCCTCCTAGTGCGACCTAAAACAATCATGCAATCAATACGAGTAGCACTTGCGTATTCCGGCGACGGTGGTGCAATAGTACGGGTCGTTGTTAAGTTCAATATGTGTGGTCACTTCCGTCGGCAGCTTCGTGGGGCTCAGCGGATTCGGACAGGCATTCAGCTCTCCGGCAGCCACACTGGGGTCACATTCCGTAAGTGGCGTCGGGCTGTTGCACACGCAGGCCATCTCCGTGCCATCTGTATTATAGAAAGACTCATCGACCTCAAGATTGAAGACGATGCTTCTCTCGCCGTTGCTCGGGCAAGTAATGCCCACGCTATCGAGGCCTCCGCCTTGAAACAAATCCTCGCACCGGGGGACTGTGGACAAGAGCCGGCGGTGGCGGCGGCGGTGCCGCCGTGTTTCCCAGACCGTAACAGAGGCTGATGGCGGTAATATTCTGAGACTGATTATTCACAATCAAGCGCATGTCCTCGTCACTGGTGACACCGCCCGAAGGATAGATAATCACGGTGACGTTTCTGCTGGATTTCAAGATCGCGTAATCGATAGGCGTGGTAGCCGCACTGAAGCTGGCCACGGTTCCGCCGGCGACCGCATACGAGGCGGATTCACCCGTGCTATCCGCGTCATTGGGGTTCTCGGCCCCGGACACCACCCCGGATGCCAGAGGGGTACCCGTACCCATCTGCTTGACCAAGGCGTTGGATGAGTAATCAGAGCACTGTTTATTACCTTCCGCAGGAAACACGGTCACCGAATTCGATGAGGCGCAAGATAAGGATGCGTAGCCAAGCATGAGAGCCGCGGCAAGTGGCTGAAGCATATTGTGTTTCATTGTTATTTTCTCCGGTTAAGTAAAGGCAAGCAAAAATATTTATCCCAAGCACGAGTTGTTATAGGAACTCAGAAACCGACCACCATACGGGCCATCACTGTACGATCCGGGAAGTAAGGGCCGATAGAGGGTTCATCCCTGAATTCCCGATAGCTGTCGTCCTGATACATGAACTCGGTGTCGAACAGGTTCTTGACCGCCAGACTGAGCACGCCGCGACGCTTGGCCAGGCGGTAACCGACCGAGGCATCCACTACCACGAACTGGTCTTCACCCGTCGCTTGCGTCGCTGCGGCCGAGCGTTGGACTGACTGATCCACCCCGGTGGCGCCCATACCTGCAAAGAATCCTGATGGGTCGAAATAGCTCACCGTGACGGGCAGGCTCCAGGTCTCGACATTTTCAGGAAGATTGCCGAATTCGGTCGCGATACCGCTGTTGCTGTGGTAACGGTCGTACGCGAGTTCAGAATGCCCGCTATGCGGGCCGTGGGCGTCCAGTCCAAGATACAGTCGGTGCCACTGTTCATTGCGGTCCTCGGTAATCCAGCTGCCAACGACCGGATCGAGCAGTGGCTCGTCCAGCGTGCGGTAGGTGAATTCGGCGCCGGCCTTCGTCTGCTGATTCGCGCGTACATCCAGACCCACGCCATAGCGCTGGGACTTGGTGCCGTTGACGTCATCGAACAACTGATTAAAGCCAGCTACCTGGGTGGGTTCCAGAGTCCGGTTGCTGACCAGCGCCGGTTTGACCACCTGGAATGCCGCTGCACGCAACCGCAGCGCGGAACTGACATCCCATTGCATACCGAGTTTCGGATTGAAGCTGGTATCGTCGTAGGAATCCTGTTCGAACTTGTCGTAACTCGCGCCCAGGGTCCAAGTGAGCGGTATGCCCGACTGGATATTCAGGTAGGCATAGCCGCGCGGATGCTCGGAGGGATGCGTTTCCTGGGCTTGAACTGCGAAAAGATTGCCGATAATGCTGTCGTCAACCGAGATAGCGACATCATCCGTGCGGTCGGATTCGCTCCAGGCCGCACCCACGACGAGGTTCATCGTTCCCCAATGACGGATGAACTGGGATTCGACTTGGTCCGCCTCTTCATCGACGCGCGTGTCGTTGGTGGCCGTGGTGACACTGATACCCGGCAGAGCAGGCGGCAAACCCTCTACCGAGTGCAGATCTTCATCACGCTGGTTATGGATGTAGGACAGCAGCAGATGCGTCTGGTCCGTGGGCGAATAACGCAGTCCGAGCCGCGTAGTATCCTGTTCTCGCTCAGTGGTTTTGTCGGTCAGGAAATCATCGGGATCGAAATTGAAGGCCAGATCGCTCGGTCGACTCGCGCCGGCGGAATTCCGCCTGAACATTGAGTTTGTCCGTGGCTTGCCGCTTGCACGAAGATGTTGTAGACATCCTGTTCCAAACCGTTATTGGGTCGCCAACCGTCCGTGTCATAGTTAAGCGCACCCAGGCTGAATGAGTAGCGATCGTTGACGCCTGACACCGTCCCTTCAACACTGCTGGTGTCATTATTGCCACCCAACACTGCTGCGTTGAACTGCATCTGGTTACGTTGGAACAGCGGCGTGAATTCGTTGAATCCCGCGCTGGCCGGGCCACCCGCGGTCACGATATTGAGATTGGCATCGCTGGTGCTCGGCTGGATCGGATTGAGGTTGAGATCCTGCAGCATCTGCGCCTGGGTCAGTTCGCTGACACGCGCAATATCGCGGCGGCGCGTGTTCTGATAGACATCCGACAGGAACCGATGCGCCGAGGCGTTGGCAGGATCGATGGACAGGGATTGCGTCGCCTCCGACATGCCAAGCTCCGTGAAGCCGAGGTCGTTATAGGCCCGAGCCAGACTGGAACCGCGCGCCGCACGATCTTTATCCAGCAACAGACGGCCACGATACACCGCGCGGTTATCGTTCAACACCATCGACTGCTCCAGGTCTGCGAGCGCTTCGACGGGACGGTTCTCGGTCTGTTTGCGGATGCCGTCATACAGGAACGCGGTGGGATCGAGCGGATCCAGGGATTTCGCGATATCGAACTGCTGCGCATCCAGGGTCGAACACCGTTCCTCGAATACGCTTGCCCAGATAGGATCTCAGCAACGCTTGGCTGGAATCGAGGGCGACTGCGACTTCCAATTCCTGCCGCCCCGTTGCAGCTCGCCGCCGCTGATATAGGCCAAGCCCATTTCCAGGCGCGCCAGTGGGTCGGATGGGCTGAGTTCAATAGCGCGCTGAAAAGACCTTCGGGCATCAGCGTCGCGGTATTCCGCCGACGCGGCAAAGCCCTGTACCAGCTGTGCGCGAGCAAGATCCGGTGCGAGCGATACGCTCTTGGTCGCCGCCGCGCGGGACTGCTCTTTCTCACCAAGCATCAACTGGACTTCACTCAGCCGCGCCACGCCAGCGCGTCTTCGGGATCATTCCTCACCGCCGTGAGCAAGGTGTCACGGGCCGCCTCGATGCGGAAATCGGCCTGCTGCGCATAGGACAAGGCAATCCTGGTCGCCGCTGCTGTGTCAGTGAAGGCAACCGCCTTTTCCGCTTCTGCGAGCGCCTAATAGCGTTCGTTCTGGACGACATGAACAATCGCGCGCTGGGCATGCGCAAGCCCCGCCTTCGGATCGCGCTGCAGTGCGGCGTCGATATCATCGAGCGCTTCTTCCTGCCGGCCTACGCTCAGCAGCAATAGCGCGATAGCTGTAATACGCGGCATTGCGCTCGGTTTCCGCAACCTGATTCAAGGCCGCGAACACCGCAGCGGTATCGCCTTCGTTCGTATAGCGAATGGCCTGCTGCAGCGGGGCGCTTGAATCCGCCTGCGGCGCATCACCCGCTTGAATGGGTGGATAATAGAGCGCCCACTGCACTGCATCGCGCGGTCGAACCAGGTGCCGTGCCGTCGGCGCTTTACCTGCCAACGCCTCGGCGATCTCCGCCTGGATTCACCGCAACCTTACCCTGGTCGTTAGACGTGACAACGCGTCCTTCAGAGACCAACAGCGATGCACGATCTTCCTCGACGCGCACCGGAATTCCGTGCCCTCGATCGATCCATTGAGATAGGGCGTATTAACCGAGAGTAGACGTGGCTTGCGACTGAAGGACTGAATGGCGCCCTTGACCAGTTCGATCCAAGATTTCTCCTCAGCTTTACCGCTGATGTCGACGAGGCGCATAGTCGATTCTGATCGAGGCGCATCACTGCCTCATTGGCGAGGACGATGGCTGCGCGGCTCTTCTCGCCGACACGAATCGTATCGCCATTGCAGAGTTGATCATCAAGTTTCGCCGGATCCAGGCCTGCTTCTCATCGGTTCGAAGCTGAATTTCACCCTCGATGGAGGCAAACCGGCCAGCAGGATCCTGGCATTGTTGTTGAGCGAAGGCCGGGAAACTCACGGGCGTTAAGGCAATAATGATCAGAGCTGCGCTCTTCCTTTGGGCACCAGACCCGGTCATAACCGCAAACTATCCGTCAGATGTTACATTATTTTCATTATGAAGGGTGTTCCGGTGTGCGCCACTGCCAGGTACACCGCTAATTTTTTTACTATCGCAAGTATTATGCCGCCCATAATCACATAATAGTTATCAGTAAGATACAGGAATTACACGGCTATACCGGTTGCAAAGTGTAAATAATACCGATGATCGAACAATATAGTCCTGAGCTTGGCAAGCACATTTAAATCGATGTAGATCAGACTAACTTTCTACACCGTATAGCATTTACCAATGCGCATTTCGATCATGCCAGGGCATAGTTGGCAAAATCCAGTTATGGTGCATCTGCACCGTTTCTTATCATTGAATAGAGATTGAATAGAGATTCTTACAGCATGAATGCCAATTTCTTACAGCAAGAAGGCCAATTTAACTGCGGCAGACTCGCCCTGCCTATAACGACTCGCCGTCATAGCGCCCGCGTAAACACTACAAACATAGCGGGCATTAACTCCTTTCGATATTAATAATATGGTGAAAATCGACATATAAAATCATCCACCGACCCGATGCTACCATTAGCCACTGACAGAATGTCTGTTATCGTCAGACATCGACCATGGCCCCATACAAAGACCCGCCTTACCTAGAGGAGACAGACCATGTCATGCGTATTTGAAGCGTTGCGCGACAATGAAGTCGATAAAATACATAGAATGGGTTCCCATATAACATACAAAGCCACCGAGCAAATTTTTCGGGAAGGCGATGAAGCTGACTATATGTATTTCCTCGATTCGGGATTGGCTTCGCTTTACATCGATAAATTCAGCTACCAAGGTAGAAATCGGACAGGTCAGGCCCGGCGATTGGTTCGGCGAACTTGCTGTATACAGCAACTGCTACCGCACCGCCTCCGCGATGGCTGTAGAAGACAGCAGTTTTATTAAAGTATCGAAAGAGTCATTCCATCGATTGCTCGCTCAAGAAGCCGCGATCGATTCAAAAATCCGTGACATCGTCGATCGCCGCAATGAAGATCTCGTCTTAAGCGAAAAGATGGTCGACGCAAGCAGCAACAGCTTTGGGGGTATACACGTCGGAATCCCGGGCGACCCATCCCTGCGTGAATCCGCGATGGATCGAGCCCGCTACGAAAGCGTCGTCGACCGTTTCATGCCGCAGTTGATAAAATGTTTTGAGGATTTATTGCTCGAACCGCACCGTCCATCGCATTCTGATCGGCTTCAATAATGGCGAGATACGGCTGTCGACGCTTCTGGATCCTTTTTCCAGGAGTTTCATCCGGCGCTCCGCTTACTGGACGCCTCCTACGTCGATCGACACTTCCCCAAAATCGATTACCAACGCAAGTCCGATATCATCCGCTCCATCTACGGGGCGGTCGAAAATGATGGTTTTCTTCACCAACTCCCAACCCACTTGCCCCGTGGATTCTCGGGCTATTTCAAGAATTGGACGCCGGTAACACCCCGAAGAGTTATCAGAAACGATCTCGCAAATTCCTCTCTTGCGCAACGTCCAAAGTTTCTATGTACGCAATCTCACGATAGGCATCACCAAAGATGCGATCCATATGCAATTCAACTGCGATGCAACCCACATTCTCAGCAATAGCGGTTATGATCAGTTTTTGAATGAAAACCTATAAATAGCGAACTGAACAACGCCCCGCGGGCTGAAATGGCAACGCCGACCCACACTCAATAAACTGTCAGTGGATGCGGAGTCGCGCCTCAAGCCCGAGGACTCCAGGCTCTTTTCGATGGCCTCCGCTATCGCGCGTGCCTTGGCGCCGTGGCGCTGCGCGGTTTCACTCTGACACTGCGCCGCAAATAGACGAGCCAGCGCAGCTTCCGCATCCATCCGCAGGCGCACGTGGCCGACAGCTTCCGCCAGTGTCGCGGCGCGGGACAACTCGACCTGCGCTCCCCTGTAATCTTTCTCCGCGAATATAGACTCGCCGCGCCAGCGTCGCGCGACCACTTCGAGTTCGCGCAGGTTGCTCGATTCGGCGATCGCGAGCAGTTCGTCGCCGTACGCGCGGCAGCGGCTCGCGTCGCCCGCCGTGAGCGCAATTTCTGCCAACCCGTCGAGGCAGCGGACCAGCATTAGCGCTCCGATGTGCGGCGCGTTTGTTCGAGCGCGGCCTGCAGCGCCGGGGCGGCGTTCTGCTGTCCGAGCCGCGACCGCGCGATGGCGAGGTGCGCCTCGATCGCGGCGCGCCAGAACAGGATGCCGGTGTCGTGCCCAAGGCGATCCGCGTTCTCCAGTTGTTCAACCGCCTGTTCGTTCAGGCCGAGGTCGAGCAGGAGATGGCCGATGCAATCATAGGCGATGAGCTGATAGCGCACCTGCTCGAGACTCTCGAGCCAGTGCAAGGTCGTTTGCATACCGGTCCAGGCCTCGCCGTAGCGGCCCGTGCATGCCCGGACATGATCGAGTCCGAGCAGCGTGGTCCGAAGTGCCACTGCAAGTCCGCGGCACGCGCGATGTCGAGCGCCACCTCGAAGTTCGCCATAGCGCGCGGGTAGTCGCCGAGACCCTTGGTCCCGACGCAGGCGTGCCCGATCATCATCAGGTTTTCGGACTCGTAGCTCTTGTCGCCGATGCCGCGGGCCAGCTCAAGCGAGCGGGTGTAGCACTCGATCGCCGCTGCGGGCTCCGCGTTCGCAAAGTGCGCCTCGCCGCGGCCGTGGTAGGCCTGCACCGCGACGAGATCGGTTAACCCGTGCGCTCGCAGATCTCGACTGCCTGCTGGTGGAATCCGATAGCCTGGTCGTTCCGCCCGGTGCTCCACGCGACCGTCCCAAGGTGATAGAGGGTGTCGGCGGCATGGCGCTCGTCTCGCATTACGCGGGACTCCGCCAGCGCTTCGGTGAGGCAAGCGGTCGCCTCTTCGTAGGCGTCTGCGCGTCGATAGGCCATGCCCAGTTGGATCAGCGCGTCACGCGTCTTTGTGCGATCGCCGCCGGCGCGCACCGCAGCGATGACGCGGCGAATGTCGGCGACGGCGCCTTGCGTCTGCCCGGCCTGTGCGCGAGCCGACCCGCGCCGCTCGTAGAGCGCGAGACGTTGCTGCTCGTCCAGTGACTCCGGGTGCGACTCGGATAGTGCGACCGCGCGATCCAACCAGTGCAATGCATCGCGCATCGCGAACAGTGCCTGCGAGTGTTCTCCGGCGAGGACCAGGTAGTGGAGCGCCTTCGACCAGACATGAGCGCGTTCGTAATGCTCCGCAAGCTGGGCGTCACGTTCGTGCGTTGCACCTTCGCCGCAGCGTTCCAGGGCTTCCGCCACCGATTGATGCAGCAGTCTGCGCCGCACTCCGCCGATATCTCGATAGACTACCTCGCGGACCTTGTCGTGACTGAAGTCATATACCCCGCCCTCGGGTTCCTCGCGCAGCAAGCGGCGCTTGACGAGCGCATCCACCGCGTCGAGCAGCGGCGCCTCGGGCTCGCCGGTCACGTCGAGAAGGATGTCGAAGTCGAAGCGCCGACCGAGGACCGCGGCTGGTTTCGAGCAGCGGCCGGATCGCTTTGGGCACGTGCGCGAGTCGCACGCGCACGGCGGCACGCAACGCATCCGGGAGCAATCCCGGTGCTCCGACTTCGCGGGGTTCGAGTTGCGTCTCGCCCTCGCTCAGGGACTGCAGGATCGACATCAGGAAAAACGGATTGCCTTCGGTTTCGCGATGCAGGCGCTCGGCCAAGCCGGGCGCACCGAGGTTCGCATCGGCGAACGCCGTGACAAGACTCTCGGTATCCGCATAACCCAGTCGGGCAAGTGTCACACGGCGCGCGTCGGTGTCGCGGCGCAAGCTCTCGACCAGCTGTGCGAGCCGCTCGTCGCTGTCGACGTCCTCGTCACGATAGGCGTAGATCACGAGCACCGGGCGCTGAGCGGCGTGACGGGCGAGGTAATGCAGCACTTGCGCGCTGGCGTCGTCGGCCCACTGGATGTCGTCCACCATGAGAATGCCGGATGACCGTCTCTCGATGCCTCGAGGAGTTGGTCCACTGCGCGGCGACAGGCGCGCCTGTCGCGCCTCGGGGAAGATCGTTCGACAACTGCGGCAGGCCCGGACAAACGCTCGCCGACTCGGGAACCAGGGCGGCGAGCTCGGCGAGCGACACGGGCGCGCAGATTGCGCAGCGCAGTGGCCGATACGCGGTCGAGCGCGCGCGTGACGAGGTCGATCACGGGCTGGTACGGCATCGCGCGTTCGATCTCGTAGCATTCGTCACGAGCGTCGGCAAGTCCTGTGCTCCGCATAGCGCGCGACCTCGCGTAGCAACCGGCTCTTGCCGATACCCGGCTCGCCTTCGATCAGGACGGTGTCGCCGGTGCCGGCGGTGAGCCGCGCGATGAGTCCGATAAGCAGGCCGTACTCGTTACTGCGGCCGACGAAGGGTGTGGTATCGCTCGCGGCGCCGATGGCTGAATCGAGCGTGAGAATGGATCGATCCGCGGAGGCCCCGGCGGCGTGCACGTCGGTGCCGATCTATGTGCGTCATGGGGCCGACGGCGTGCGGGGAGCGGCGCAGATGGTTCGCGGCATGCAGCGCACGTGCCGCCGCGAGGAAATCGCGTCGCTCCTCCTCGGGTATTGCGAGCGACGCGGCGAGACGTTCAGCGAGCCCCCGCGAAGGGCGACGCTCGTCAGCCTCGATCTTTCTGATTGTAAAACTCGAGCAGCTGACCCGCCGGGCGAGCGCCTCCTGGGTGAGATCCAGCGCCTTGCGGCGCCGCCGCAACCAGTAGCCAAACGAATCTGTCCGCTCCTGCACGTCGTCAGCCCCCCGTTGCTTCCGACGCGTTTGAGTCTAGCAGTTTGATCGCGATTTTGTCGCGCTTTTGTCCCGCTTTGCGGGACCCCGCGCCCTCTCCCTTGGAGTGGAATAGCGCCATGTCGATCCGTACCGCCAGACCCGGATCCGACAACACGCAATCGGCGCCGTCCTATAGCAGAACCAGTTCCAATCCACATCACCAGGAGTTCATGTCATGAGCAACGTAAAAACCTACAACGGCAGCTGCTTTTGCG
Organism: uncultured Gammaproteobacteria bacterium; assembly: GCA_963696465.1. Taxonomy (GTDB): domain Bacteria; phylum Pseudomonadota; class Gammaproteobacteria; order Thiohalobacterales; family Thiohalobacteraceae; genus JAHJQQ01. The sequence goes on from CAVOKC010000004.1 coordinate 54,320, forward strand.
GCGCGGTTCATTTCACGGTCAGCGGCGAGCCGCCAGAAATGGGTTATTGCCATTGCGAGTCGTGTCGAAGCTGGTCGGCAGGACCTGTCAACGCCTTCACTTTATGGAAACCCGAAGCGCTGCAGATCACGAGCGGAACAGACAACATCGGCACTTACAACAAGACGCCGCGCAGTTATCGTAAATGGTGCAAAACGTGCGGAGGCCACCTCTTCACTGAGCATCCCGACTGGGGACTCACCGACGTGTATGCAGCGGTCATTCCGGACTTTCCGTACCACGCCGGGGTGCATGTCCACTATCAGGAGGCGAAGCTGCGAATGATAGACGGGTTGCCGAAGATGAAGGACCTCCCGAAGGAAATGGGTGGCTCGGGCATCAGCATAGCGGAATAACACATTCGGCTCTGCAAGCTCCGCTATCTCAGGCGACCGACGAGCTCGCATTCATACAGTCCCTATCCACATCACTAAGGAGTTACAACCATGTCCACAGTCATTTCCACATCCTCACCCGCCGTTGACCTTGCGGCCGTGAAGAGCAAGCAGCAAGTTGCCTGGTCCGCCGGCGACTACGCCGTCGTCGGCACCACGCTGCAGATCGTCGGCGAGTCGCTGTGCGAGGCCCTCGATCTGCGCGCCGGCGAGCGCGTGCTCGACGTCGCCGCCGGCAACGGCAATGCGACGCTCGCCGCCGCGCGGCGCTGGTGCGACGTGGTCTCGACCGATTACGTTCCGGCGCTGCTCGAGCGCGGGCGCGCGCGGGCGAGCGCCGAAGGCCTGCCGGTGCAGTTCGAGCAGGCGGACGCCGAGAATCTGCCGTACACCGACGCACAGCTTCGATGTGGTGTTGTCCACCTTCGGCGTGATGTTCACGCCCGATCAGGAGAAGGCGGCGGCGGAAATGGCGCGCGCCTGCAAGCCCGGCGGCCGGATCGGCCTCGCGAACTGGACGCCGGACAGTTTCATCGGCGAACTCTTCAAGACTGATGGGCAAGTATGTAACCGCCGGCGGCCGGCGTGAAGTCGCCCGCGCTCTGGGGCACCGAAGCGCGGCTGCGCGAGCTGTTCGGCGAGCGGCCGACACGATAGCGATCGAGCGCAGGAACTTCGTGTTCCGCTACCGCAGCGCGGCCCATTGGCTGGAGGTGTTCCGCACCTACTACGGTCCGATGCACAAGGCATTCGCGGCACTCGACGCCGAGCGCGCAGGAAGCGCTCGCGGCCGACCTGATCGCCCTGGCCGAACGAGTTCAATCGCGCGACCGATGGCACGCTGGTGGTCCCGAGTGAGTACCTCGAGGTCGTCATCAAGCGCAAGTAGTCCGCGAATACGGCCACATGCGCAGCGTCGTATACGGCGTTATTTTTTTACTTCAACCGTAACCAGGCGCACTACGCGCCATTACATTATATAGGAGATACAAGATGAACATCAGCGATGCCATGATTCACATCGATGAGTCTCTGAGTGAAGAGGCGCTTGCGCCTCGCTCGAAGATGCCTGCGAAAGGTCGAGGGGGTCGTTTCGCCAAGGTTTAGCACTGGCAAAGAGCATCTCCTTGCTTGATCGCCTATGACGCGGAGAAAACCAACACGGCGGTCTTGTTGGATAAGACCCTGGGGCAGCAGGCTATACCGCCCAACTGGTAGGCATGTAAGTGAGGCGGCTTCGGCAATCGCTCGGACACATTAAGATAAGTGCGATGCGTTTGCTGATCTGGTTTTGTCACGCTGGTGCTGGCCGGATGGTGCGACATAAGGTGTAGTCATGAACAGACTGATCAATTACTCGACGCGAACAGCGCTGCTACTGAAGCTTACCTTAATGGCGGGTCTAGCCATGCAACACCGGGTTCGGCGCAGACTGAATCCACTGAGCTAATTTCATCACTCGCTGCCCGTACCTTCTGCGAACAACGCGGCGGCACCATAGTGACGGGCGACCAGGATGTATATGTGTGTTGCTACAAGCAGCAGCGGAAATGTCTGGTGAGCAACACTCGGTTGAGTCAGAGTGTCATGGTGGACTTGCCGTGGAATGCAAAGCAGTTTTAAGTAATGGATTGATGCGGAAGATAGATCCACCTAGGGCATCCCTTCAAACCAGCACCTGCCGCGTTTCAGCTAAATAGCGGTCAATCCGCTGCTCGATGCGCGGGTCGATCATCGCCTCGGGGCGTTTGCCATGGCGCGTTAACGTGGTGCTTCGGCGCGGCGCAACGGTTGCATCTGCCAACGGGTCAGCGAACGCCACACCCATTCGAGCGGGCCGAAGTGGTAGCGCTCGAGCCACCACCAGCTCCACGTCATTTGCAGCGCCCAGATCGCCAGCACCACGTAATACAACTGGTACCGTTCGAGCTGATCAAAGAGTGCGAGCCCCGCGCCTGTGAACACGAACATGCAGACCACGCTCTGCATGATGTAGTTGGTTAGCGCCATCTGGCCGACGCGCGCAAGGACCTGCAGCGTGCGACGCAGCACGCCCGCCTGGACGAACAACATGACGAGCGCGACGTGGCCGAGCGTCAGCGGGATGCGTCCCGCGTCATACGTAATGTTCGATGCGATCATCACCGTGTGCACGGCGAAGCTCTCGCGCAACTGGTAGACGACCTCCATCGCGTTGATAGGGAGACCGATGCCCCACCCTAATACCAGCATCACCCAGTACCTGCGAGCCGACCATTCGGCAGTGAATGCCCCGGACTTCAGCAGCGCCATGCCCAGCAGCATCATGCCGAGACATTCCCACAGGCCCCGGCTATAAAGATATTCGGTTTCCATAAACCAGGCGGAGTCGGCATTCTCATCGAAGGCTGAAGCATAGCTGGCGCGTATCGCCTCGACCTCCTCAGCCTGGTCCTCCGGTGAGGGCTTTTCCTCGGCAAGCCGATCCACAAAATACTCTATCGCCTTGCGTTGATCCTGCGAGAGTTCCTTGCCCGTCGCTTGCAGCAGATGGGCTTCCTCGGCCTCGACCTGTAGTGCGTGGAAATCCGTGTAAGACCCGATTCCGATTATGGTCTGGATGCACAGCAGCGGCACTGCGAACAGGAGCAGCTTCCGCACCGGCAAGTTGCGGAACACGAACAAGAACAGTCCGGCGACCCCATACATGAACAGGAAGTCGCCGTACCACAGGAGCAGATATGCATTGATGATCCCGAAGACCATCAGCCAGATCGTGCGGCGGTAGTACAGGTCGGCGGTGCCGAGACCACGGCCCGCGCGCTCGAGCCGGCTCGTGTAGATAACAACGCCCGCCCCGAACAACAACGTGAAGATTCCGCGGAAGGCTCCCTCGACGAACATCGAAGTCGCAACCCAGGCGTACAGGTTGGCTCCCTCGGCGCCGCCCGCGTTGGTAGGGTCGTAATAGGCGTTGGGCAGACCGAACGCCAGGATGTTCATCAACAGGATTCCCAGCACACCGACTCCGCGCAGCGCGTCGAGTGCCAGGATCCGTTCGCGCTGGCCTGTCGGGGTGTTTGCCGTGATATCCGTTGAAGGCTGCGTGTCAGGGATTTTCACCAGGCATCTCCTGGCTGCATCGTGAGATGCATGAGGATCATGACGGCAGTCATGGTCCAGACGATCACAGCGCTCGATGGCAGGTCCGTGATGACGAGCAGCGCCGTGATCAGCGCGGGCAGTAGGCTTCTCAAGTCCATGGTGAAATAACTCATTTGATCACGCCGCGCACCCCGTAGCGTATAGAAAGAATAAACGCCCCTTTCCGCGATGTTCAATGGGGTGTTCACGGATGATGGTAGGGCATCCGCCCCTCCATCGCCGCTAAATCCTACGAACAATCAGCTAGGGGGGAAACCAGTGTAACGCAAAGGGATTTTAATGAACCGACTGAAGCGGATTTTTTGCGGCCGGGAGTTACTTCATTGGGTTTCCCCTCAAACCAGCACCTGTCGCGACGTGGCTAAATAGCGGTCAATCTGCTGTTCGATGTGCGGGTCGATCATCACCTCGGGACGTTTTCCATTCGGGCAGGCGAGTCGTGGCGTGGTGCCGAACAAACAGCAGATCAACGGACGTTCGGCGTAGACCTCGCAACCCTTGTCACCCAGGTGCGGGCAGCTTAATTCGGCGAGCGCCGTCGCATGCGCCGCAGCGCTTTTGACCGGGAGCCGGGACATTTCTTCGCTCGATGCCGTCACCGGACCACAGCAGTCGTGACAGCCGGGCACACACTCGAACGTCGGGATATACTGACGGAGAAAATGAAGCGTCTGGCTGTTGGATGTCATGAATTACTCGGTCTCGGCTTGCTCAGACCCTGCAGGCCGGTCAGACTAAATCATAGACACGACACTGTCACGCATGGCGTCGGGCTACGCACATCACCACGGAATCGCCTGCCGATCCCGGAAAAACCCACCGCTCGGTCCATCGTCGGGCAGCGTCGCCAGCCACACAATGGTGTCGGCGCCCTCCTCGACCGGCCGCGAGGCATGCGGACCGCCCATGTCGGTGCGTACCCAGCCTGGGCACACTGAGTTAACCTTGATGTAGGTATCGCGCAATTCGTCGGCGAGCATGCGGGTGAGTGCGTTGAGCGCGGTCTTGGAAATACGGTAACCCGGGCAGCCGCCGTTCATGTCGCTCAACTGGCCCATGCCCGAGGATACGTTGACGATGCGGCCTTTACGTTGCATCAAGGGCACCAGCGCCTGACACAACAACAGCGGGCCGTAGACGTTGGTCTCCATGCTGCGGCGCACGGTATCGAGCTCGGCGCGGAAGACACTGGCGGCGTCGGGATCGGGTGAGTCGAGCGGGTCGAGAAACACGCCGGCGTTGTTGACCAGCACATCCAGCCGACCGAATTCCGCCTCGACGTACTTGGCAAGGCGGTGGATACTCTGCGGGTCGGTAACATCGAGCGGGTGATAGCGCACGTCGAGTCCGGCGCTACGCAGAGACGCGGCCGCGGCCCCGCCTTTGTGCGGATCGCGGCTGGTGAGAATGACGGTGAGGCCCAAATGCGCCAATTGCCGGCAGGTCTCCAGGCCGAGGCCGCGGTTGGCACCGGTGACGACGGCGATACGCAGTGTGTCGGGAATAAAATTCATGACCAGGTAATCCTTATATTCAGAACGAAGATTCATTGGCTCGACGACAAAACTTGCATCGGACATCCCTCTTCCGACCGGAAACGGAATAGTACGATGCTGCCCTACCCGCAAGTATAGGTAAACATCATGCCGCTGTTCGGCTGATAAATTTCAGGACCCATCATGAACCACATCACCATTCTGGTCGTCGATGATCAGGAGGCTCATTGCGCACTGATGCGCTCGGCGCTGGTGGCCGCCGGCTATCCGGTGCTGACCGCCGCCAGCGGCGAGCAGGCCCTGGAACGCGTGCATGCCGGCAGCATCGGACTGGTGCTCACCGATCAACAAATGCCGGGCATGTCCGGGTTGGAGCTGCTGCACGCGCTGCACGCACTGCGTCCGCACTTGCCAGTGATCATCGTGACCGCCCACGGCACGGTGGCGACTGCGGTGGACGCGATGCGTGCCGGCGCAGTGGATTTTATCCAGAAGCCGTTCACGCCCGAGGAATTGCTGCTGGTGGTGCGGCGCGTGATGGAGCGCCAGGAACTGGTCGAAGAGGTGCGCAGCCTGCGCGAGCGCGTCGGCGATCCGTACCGATTCGAGAATATTCTCAGCAAGAGTCCGCGCATGCTCGAAATCTTCGAGATGATCCGCAATCTTGCCGACCTCGACACCACCGTGCTGATCACCGGCGAAACCGGCACCGGCAAGGAATGCGTGGCGCATGCTATCCATCATCACAGTCATCGACGCGAGCAGCGCTTCGTGCGTATCAACTGCGGCGCGCTGACCGAAACGCTGCTGGAGAGTGAGTTGTTCGGCCACGAGCGCGGCGCCTTCTCCGGCGCAGTTCAGGCGCGCCGTGGCAAATTCGAATACGCGGCCGGCGGCACGCTGCTGCTCGACGAGATCGGCGACATCTCGCCGGTGATGCAAGTGAAGCTGCTGCGCGTGCTCCAGGAAAAAGAGATCCAGCGCGTGGGCGGCAACGATACCATTCACGTCGACGTGCGTATTCTCGCCACCACCAACAAAGATCTGGAGCGCGCGGTGGCCGACGGCAGCTTCCGCGCCGATCTGTTTTATCGACTTAATGTGGTGCGCATCGTGTTACCGCCGCTGCGCGAACGCATGGAAGACGTGCCGCTGCTGGCCGAGCATTTCCTGAAAACCTTCGCCGAGAAATCCGGTCGCCGCCAATTGCAACTCGGGCCCAAGGCCATGGACCAACTGCTCGCCTATCACTGGCCCGGTAATGTGCGCGAACTCGGTAATGTGATCGAACGTGCGGCGGCGCTGAGTCAGGGAGAGATCATCACCGTGGAGATTCCGCGTCCTATGGCCGGTGCGATGGGCGAAACACGCAGCGACTATCCACTCGACCTGCCCTTCAAGGACGGTCGCACGCAGGTGATCGCCGATTACGAACGCGCCTATCTCAGCGAATGCCTCAAACGCTTTCAGGGCAATGTCGCTCAGTGCGCGCAGTACTGTGGCGTGGATAACAAGACCTTCTACCGCAAGATGCAGGACTACGGGCTGGACAAGCGGGATTTTAAAGCGCAGTAGGGTCAGGTCTCACATTCAAACATGCCGCTCTTGCGTCTCACGGCTCTACTGACTGTCATGTAGTGAACGCCAAAGTGATCAGCGATCTCTCTCATCTTATAAGCGCCAGAGAGGTAGGCGCAGGCCATCGCTTCATCACGGCTTGTCGATAGTTTTGAATATTCTTCCAGCGAGAGCGCCAAGGCGCGCCGGTGTGCTGGGGAAATCTCTGACAATGACTCGCTTTTCTGCATGTCCCGTAAGCGCCTGGCAAATGCATCATCGCCGAGAAATAGCTGCTCTTCGACATTGTCAAACGGATTGCCTGCATTAAGGCCTTCCGCAACGAAACGCCGATAGGCTGACACCGCCTCCGAGCGCTGCCTGCCAAACTGCGCGAGCAGCCAATCCTTTTCAAGCCAGGTGGGTGGCACGGCCTTGCCGACCGTATATCGGTAGTTGCTCCATCGCCATTCGCCAGCAGTCTGTACCATGCGTGCACGTACTGGATTCAGGACGATGTAGCGCGTCAACTCCAACAGGTAGGCATCCTTTTGGACCAGTAGCGCCTTGTATCGACCTTGGAACACATGGCCTACTCGGCGATGGCGCCGGTTGAATCGCTGAGTATAAACACCGTTCAGATGACGCATTCCACGCGACAAGTTTGCATCCGGTGTTTCAATCAGAAGATGATAGTGATTCGTCATCAGACAATAGGCATGGATCAACCAGTTGAAGCGCTCACAGACTTCCGCCAGCAGCGCAAGAAACGCAGTGAAATCGCCATCGTTGAGATATATCGACTCGCGGCGGTTGCCCCGCGACAGCACATGGTACAGCGCACCCGAAAACTCCAGGCGTAATGGCCGTGTCATCACCCAACCTCCCTGTTCGTTCATCGCCATCCTGGCAACGCAGACGACTATACAAAACCTACGGCCCCTTAGCCAGATGTTGGAATGTTAGACCTGACCCTTATTCTCCCTTTATACTTCATTAACCTTCGTACGCGGCTCAATTCAGGGGTACTTCCATGCGCAAACAGGATAAAAACGGCACCGGCAGTGATACTATATCCGTCGTCAAATCCAGCTCCAAATTCAAGCATAGCGAACCCCGCCCGCGTCGCGCCATCTCTGGAGATATATCTCCAGAGTTGAGCGCAGCCGGCGTGGAATCGTTTGTCGTGAAAGAGGCAGTGGATGCCGCCCAGGAATCCAAGGTTGTAACGGTACAGGACATTCTGACCAACGCCAGTGGCGACAGCCACGAACTGCTTCAGTCACTCGAAGCCATTCTGGCAGGCGCCTCGCCGGAAGATGCAGCCGTCCTGCGCGATGCCTTACTACGTCCCGCGACGCCGCGTGTACTCAATCGGACGGCGAATCCGGATGATGAGCTGGCATCGGACTGGCGCGACGGGAACTACCCCTATAAAAACCTGATGTCGCGAAAGAATTACGAGAAACAGAAATACCGTTTGCAGGTCGAGCTACTCAAGCTGCAAGCATGGGTTAAGGATAATGGCCAGAAAGTCGTGATCTTATTCGAGGGCCGTGACGCGGCCGGCAAGGGTGGCACCATCAAACGTTTCATGGAACACCTGAATCCACGTGGTGCCCATGTTATGGCGCTGGAAAAACCCACCGAGGCCGAGCGCGGCCAGTGGTATTTTCAACGCTATGTGCAGCATCTGCCTACGGCAGGTGAGATCGTTTTCTTTGATCGTTCCTGGTACAACCGTGCCGGCGTGGAACGGGTCATGGGATTTTGCACCGATGATGAGTATCTGGAATTTATGCGCCAGGCACCGGAGTTCGAGCGCAATCTCGTACGCAGTGGTGTACACCTGATCAAATTCTGGTTCTCGGTGAGTCAGGATGAACAACGCCGCCGATTCAAGGAGCGACAAATACACCCCCTCAAGCATTGGAAGCTATCGCCCATCGATCTCGCATCGCTGGACAAGTGGGATGAATACACCAAGGCCAAGGAGGCCATGTTCTTCTATACCGATACCGCCGATGCACCCTGGACGGTGATCAAATCCAATGACAAGAAGCGCGCCCGCCTCAATGCGCTGCGCTATCTGCTGCACAAGATGCCCTACAAAGAAAAGGATATCGACAGGATCGGACCGCTGGACCCGTTGCTAGTAGGCCGGGCGCATGTGGTCTACGAACGTGGCGAGCATCAAGGCAGTCCGCTGCTTTGAGGCCGCTCCTAGAATGTGGCATGTTGGATGTCATTCTAAAGAAAGGCATGGGTCACTCGAGCTTGTCTATTTACATCCCTTCTCCCTTTGGGATAAGGCCAGCTTTGGGATAAGGCCAGGATGAGGAGATCAATAACCCTTATGATGCATTACATTCTCACCCCAACTCTCTTCCTGAGGGAGAGTGGGTTATCAAGCAAGCATTAAGAAATTATTAGCCGTAGACATTTTCACGGAACTGCTGCTGTATCAGTTCTATTTCCTCACGCTGCGATAGCAGCGCCGCGACGCAATCCTGATCGAGCTGCTCGCCAGCCATTTTCCGCAGCGCCTCGAAAGCATGGTCGTTATCCCAAGCCTCTTTGTAAGGCCGCCGACTGGTCAGTGCATCGAACACATCGGCGACCGAGACAATGCGTGCCTCCAATGGAATCTCGTTGCCGGAGCGGCCTTCGGGATAACCATGCCCATTGATCGCCTCATGGTGATAGACGGCGATGTTACGCAGCATGTCCACATGCTCGGTGTTTTCCAGGCCAAAGTTCGCCAGCAGATCGATAATCATTTCCTGCCCGCGCAACGGATGGGTGCGCATGATGCGCATTTCATCTTCAGTTAGCGTGTCCGGCTTCAACAGAATGCTGTCAGGGATAGCTATCTTTCCGATATCATGCAGTGGTGAGAACATAAAAATATGTTCTATATAGTCATCATCAAGCTGATACCGATCCGCCAGCGCGCGGGCAATAAGCCGACTATAACGTGACATCCTGTCAAGGTGACTGCCGGTTTCAGGGTCACGATGATGGGTGATATGGCCCGTGGTCTTGAGTGCGGCGTTCAGAGTGTGGATATTGGATAATTCATTAACCACCATCAGTGATATAAGGTGTCCATACAGATCAAGCTGGCGTAGCACAGGCTCATTGAAGACGTCATGCTCGAATGAATTAAAAAACAGAAATCCCGCGAAATCGCCGTTATTGAACATTGGCAGGGTATAACTCGCCGCATACCCCTCACGACCGATGCGCCGGGTATGCTCACGCTCGCCTTGCTGGATTGTCAGCATGTTATTGATAACGCGTGGTCGGCCGCGCTTGAGCATGTCCACTAATGATGGCGCGCTATCGATGATCGCCTGATAATGCTCCATAGGCTCATGGTCGTTACTGCTGTGCAGATATGACTTAAGTACGCGCGTCTGTGGGTCGTACAGTGTCAGCGCGATACGGGCTATAAATGGTAGGCTTTGCTGTACTGTCTGATGTGCGGCGCACAGCTTTTCCCGCAACGGTGCATTGCTGTTAAGAAAACCGAATGCGTCTGTATGGTCGAAATTATTATCGGTCGTCATTATTGGGCGGATCCCTGGAAGAGCGGAAGAGCGGGGTCAGGTCTAACATTCATACATTTGTTGGAGAGTTCACTGTCGTTAGCTATCACTCCATTAATCGGAACTAGTCGCGCACGTTTGGTTGAAGCCGAAGCTGCTCGTCCTCTGCAAGCGGACTGCAATGGGCGATAGGTTACGCAGGGCATTCAGAATTGCAACCAGACCAATCGGAATAGGCTCAATTGAACTCCGCTCGGTGCGATTGTCACGGCACCCCATCGCACTCACCGCTTCCCATCATACCCACTGAGCTCCAGATACCCCCTCCCCCGCTGACTCCCCGACACATCCACCGCCCCTTCCCAATACCGCACGCTGTGATCCATCAACTGATCATCCACCGCTGCCTTCACCTCAAGATCCAATCCATACTCAGCCACCTGCAATCGCCAACTGACCGGATAGCGCGCACCATCTGCGGACTGCCAGTCACGCAAGGGTGTGAGCTTTACCTGGCTTGTCAACAACGCGTGCACGCTGCCGTCTTTTTCGACCAGGGTGCCACGGCTGAACGCATGCGTCCCGCCCTGCTTGTTGCGCAGTTGGTAGTACATCAGCTCGCGGCCGTCATCCAGTTGCAGGGCAAACCAGTCCCAGCCGGCCTGGTCTTTGTCGAGCGCGGAGCTGGACCACTCGCGGTCCATCCATGAATCGCCTTGCACGGTGTAAACGTTCTCGCCGATGCGCAGTTCGCCACGGGTCGGCAGACGCGTGAATGAATAGTAGTAAGAGGCGTTACCGGGCGTTGCACTTTTGCGCGACAGGCCGCGCTCGCCTTGCAGGACCATGGGCTTGTCGCCTGACTGCACAGACAGGGACACACCGATATCTTTGTTCTGCGCCGACACGGTCAAGGGAAACAGGTCCGCATCGCCACGTATCGACCAAGGTCCCAGCCACACTTCGAACGGCGCAGTGTTAGCGCCGGCAAGTTCCGCCGCGGCACGCGCGAATCGTTCGGCGGAATAATGTTTTGCGTCGGCGATGTCGGTGATCGCCAAATGCCCCATGTAGATCTGCTGCGCTCGCCACGTCGAATCCTTTGCGGCTTCGCCGGGTCGCAGTCCGACACGAAACAGCGTGAACTGGTAGCCGAAGCGACGCCCACTTTCATCGTGCAGATTACCCGTCAGGTACCACCACTCGGTGGCGTAATCGGGATGCGCGCCGTGATCCTGCGGGAATTGAAAAGCGCGCGGTTCCAGCGCGCGTGCAAAATCCGGGATCCGGTGTCGATCCCAGCGCCTGGTCGACGCGCAGCACCGGCGTGCTTGCCGGTTGTTCGATTTTGCAGGCCGACAGCAGCAAGGCCGGCAACAACAGCAGTGCGATTACGCGACGCACGCTCAGTCCTCCCGCAATTGCGGCGCGGGATCGCGCTGTGCGGAACGCCACGCCGGATAGATCGCGGCCAGACCTGCGGCCAGCAGCCCGACCAGCAGTGTCTGCAGCAACAGATGGCTATCGACACTGAACGGCATGGTCCAGCCGAACGCGCGCCGTTGCACCGACTGGATCAGCACCCATGCCATCAGCACACCGGTGGGAATCGCCACACACCCGGCCAGCAGTCCCATCAGCAACGACTCACCGGTGATCAGTCCGGCAATCTGGCCGCGTGTCAGACCCAGCGCGCGCAACACGGCGTACTCCTTGCCGCGTTCCAGCTGCAGTGCCATCAATGCACTCAACACACCGATGAAGGCGACAATCAGCGAGACGACGCGCAATACTTCAGTGACGCGGAAGGTGCGGTCGAAGACCGCCATGGATTCCTTGAGTATGGCCGCGGCGGGCGTCAACACGATTGCGTGGCGCGCGGCCAGCTCGCTTACCTCGCGGCGCATTTTTTCCACAGCGCCGTTATGCGCGAATAACGCCAGCGTGGTGACCTGTTGCTCGGGCCAGTATTTGCGGTAGACGGCTTCGTCGAGAAACAGTCGGCCTTCTTCGCTGGCATAGTCGCGAAACACAGCGGCTACCTGCACGAGCAACGGGCCTTGCGGTGTGGGCAGCGTCAGGCGCGAGCCGGGCACGAGATCGAGGTGATACGCCAGTGGTTCGGACACCAGCACCGCGCCCGCATCGAATTCTTTCCATGCCGATTCTGCGCCGCTCAAGAGCGCAAACCCCCGCCGCGACGGTGCGGCCAGGTGCGCGCCGATGACTTCCACACGCCGCCCGGCCAGCGGCAGCGTTTCCTCGCGGTAACGGCTGAGCGCCGCCACGGATTGCATGCGCGCCACGGCATTCACCACGGCTTCCGGCAGACGCGCGCCTTCATCAAAGCCTGTTGCCGCCACATAGAGATCGGCACGTAACAGATCGCTCAGCCAGGTGTTCACCGAACCGCGCATGCTTTCCACCATCACGCCGACACCGACGCTGGCCGACAGCGCCACCATCAGCGCCGCAACGGCAATGCCGAGGCGCGACAAATGCCGATCGAGATCGCGCACGCCCATGCGCCAGATGCCGGGCAAGGCCGCGCGCGCCAGTACATGGTGCAGTGCGCGGAGCAGCAGCGGTGTCATCATGGCGGCACCGAGTACCAGCATGAACAAACCGACAAAGCTCATGATCACGCCGCCCGGCACAACCAGCGCCAGCAGCAATCCCGCCAACAGCAACAGCAGTCCGAACAGCGCCCAGCGCGGCACGCCGCGGCGCGCCGACTGTTCCAGTGCCGCGCGCGACAAGGTCGTCAACGGTGGCGTGCGCGCAGCGTGCCAGGCGGGCACCAGTGTCGCCAGCAGTGTCGCCACCACGCCGAGACCGGCGGCGATCAGCAGTGACGTCCACTTCAGGTGCAGCGCGGTGACGCTGACGTTGTAGTAGAGATCGCTGACCGTGGCCGCCACCAGCCGCGTCAGTCCCTGGCCCAGCCACACACCGAGCAACAGGCCGAGCACGGTACCCAGCACGGCCACGATCACGGCTTCCAGCAGGATCAGCTTGAACAGTTCGCGCGGTGTCACACCGATGGCGCGCAGCCGCCCGAACAGGTTGCGCCGCTGCACCATGGAAAAGGTCATGGCGTTGAAGATAAGAAACATGCCGACCAGCAGCGCGAGCAGACTCATGGCGGTGAGGTTGAGTTCAAACGCTGCGGATAGACGTGTCACGCCTTGCGCCTGATCGGCGACCGTCTGCAATTGCACATTGGCAGGGAGGCGTTGCTTGAGCCACTGTTCGCTCGCGGCATCGAGTATCAGGTCCACGTAGCTGAGTTGGTCGGGCATCGCCAGCACCGATTTGGCGGTGGCGATATCGACCAGCAGCAGGTCATCGCCGGCACTGCTTTGCTGCGCTTCGATACGCAGTACGCGCAAAGTGGCGGGCTTGCCGCGATAGACAATGTTGAGCGTATCGCCCGCCGTGACACCGAGCGCGCGTGCCGTTGTCGCGCCGAGCACCAGCGCACCGGGTTGTGTCAGCCAATCGCCGGTGAAGCCCGCGCTGTTCGCCACGTCGGCAAGCTGCGCGCGAAATGGCGCTTCGGCGAACAGATCAAAACCGACCAGCTGGTAACGACCCGCGCGGCCTTCGACGCCGACCCAGCCGTTCACCACCGGCGCCATCGGCGGCGCACCGGGCTGGCGTTGCAGATCGACATACACCGCATCGGGCAGCGCCGCACCGGGTACGAGCAGGCGATGCGTGGCCTTGCCCTGCAATTGTTGCGCGGATAACTCGAAGGCCGCACGCGCACCGCTGTTGGCCAGATCCACCGCCAGCACCACCGCCACACCCAGCGCGATGCCGGACACGGCCAGCAGACCCTGCCAGCGATGCCGCAGCATGTAGCGCAGTCCGGCGCGTAACAGCAAGGGCGAAAAAAATGTCACGGCGTTGCGTCTGCCGTCACACGCCCGTGGCTGAGACGCAGCACCCGGTCGGCCGCCTCGGCGATGCGCGTGCTGTGCGTGACCAGCAGCATCGTTGTCCCCTGCTGTCGCGCGAGAGCCGTGAGCAAGGCGATGATGCGGCCGCCGGTATCTTCATCGAGGTTGCCGGTGGGCTCGTCGGCCAGCAACAGCGCGGGCCGGTGCGCGAGTGCGCGGGCAATGGCGGCACGCTGCTGTTCGCCGCCCGAGAGTGTTTCCGGATAACGCTGCGCCAGACCGCCGAGTCCGACGTCTTCCAGCAACTCGGCGGCACGTTGTTGCGCGGCTGCTTCGTCTGCACCCAGCAGTTCGAGCGGCAGCGCAACATTTTCACCGACCTTCAGCGTCGGAATGAGATTGAAGAACTGAAATACGAAACCGATCTGCCGGCGGCGCAACAGCGTGCGTTCAGGTTCCGCCAGCGCGTGCACATCGACACTATCGAGCAACACCTTGCCGCTGTCCGGGCTGTCGATACCGCTGATCAGATTGAGCAGCGTCGTCTTGCCACTGCCACTGGCACCCAGTAAGGCGACCGTTTCACCTTGCGCGACGCTGAACGACAGTGCGTCGAACACCACTTGGCGGGTGCTGCCGGTGTAATACGCCCTGGCTAGATTTTCGACTGTTAGCATGCTCACTGGGATACCGCCCACATCGTTAACACCTTGTGTTGATCATACACTGCTGCATGCACTGCATTGACTCCCGTCAGCATTACCCATTCGGATGTAGGGCGAGTTAGCGTAGTTTGCGTAACCCGCCTGGCGTTGCGAAGCAACATAAGCCATTCTTCAATGGCGCCTTGGCGGTTCCTAACATCCCCCCGCAATCGGGCGCCGCCGCCTGAATCGGGCAAAGACTCCCGGAAAATCGCGCCCATTTCCCGCGCAACAACACACCCGCCTTCGACTAACCCACCACCACTGAACGCGTTTTTCTTCGACACCGTCTGCTGGCACAGCGATTGCGATAGGCATTGTCGTCTGTCGCGCAACCCATCGGCAGAGACAACACACCAACACGAGTGTTCGGAGGAATCACACATGAAAAATCTCAAGACCTTAAGCGCCGCCATGCTGGCGGCGACCTTACTGCCTGCAGCGGCGGTTCAGGCCGGCAGCGGTTCGGTCACATTGATTCAGACCGGCGATATCCACGGGCACTTGCTGCCACGCTATAACCTGCGCAGCGACGCGGTAGGGTCCAGCATGGAAGGCGGCGTGGCGCGCATGTACACGGTCATCAAGGAGATGCGCAATGACGCGACCAAATGCACCTACGTCAATAAAAAGAAGGTCTGCACCGACTATTCCCTGCTCCTCAACACCGGCGATACGCTGCAAGGTTCCGGCGAAGCGCTGTTCTCCCGCGGCCAGGCCATGATCGACGTGCTGAATAACTTCGGATTTGTGGCCCACGCCCCCGGCAACTGGGACTTCCTCTACGGCGCCGCCCGTTTCGAGGAAACCTTCAAGGGCACGGCAACCACCAAGCCCTGGCCAACTGGAATGCGATGGGTTCCAACCTGTATTACACCAACCAGTTTGACGACACTGCCGTGTGCGGCGTTACGGCTACCGATCCGGCGACTGGCACGGTCCGTCCCCTCAAGCGCGTGCTGCCGACCTATATGATCAAGCAAGTCGGCAACCTCAAGGTCGGCATCCTCGGCTTCACCACGGCGCGCGCCATTGCCGCGGTCGGCACCAGCGTGACCCAGAACTACATGTTCACCGATGGCAAGACCGAAGTGCCCTGCTTCGTCGACAAGCTGCGTAACGTCGAGGGTGTCGATGTGGTGGTCATGATCTCCGAAATGGAAATGTCCCGCGACATCCAGATCGCCGAGACCCTCGCCCCCGGACCGGACGTGATTCTCAACTCCGACATGCACGAGCGGACCGTTGCGCCGATCGACGCTATAAACCCCGATGGTCACAAGACCCTCATCGTCGAAGAGGGTCAGGACGGCACCGTGGTCGGCAAGATGAAACTGGACAGTGAAGAATGGCACGATCACCGCGTGGGACATTCAAGCAGCGCGTCATTACCGCCGACATCAAGCCAGACAAGACCATCGCCGCCAAGGTGGCTGCAGGTACGCAAGCCCTTCGTCAGCGGCACGTTCGTGCCCGGCCAGACGGTCACCATCGGTGGCAACACCACCATGCTGATGCGTCCGGTGGACGAGACCATCGCCACCACCACGATTGGCCTGCACCGCTCCAACTTCGTGGATGAGGACATGCCCGGCGTGGTCGAAGGCACGTCGCATGACCTGATCGCCGACGCCATGGCGGCCATTGGCCAGGCCCAGTCGTCGTCCATCCGCGGCTTCCGCTACGGCACCCATGTTCCTCCGGGCGGCAACATCACCATGGAGGATATCTATCATTACATCCCCATCGCGTCCAAGCTGGGTCGCACCGACAAGGCCTGTGGCGCCGACCTGAAGTTCGCGATCGAGCAATCGATCGGCGGCACCTTCCATCCCGATCCCGGCCAGTGGACCGGCGGCTGGATGTTCGGCTACAGCGGTCTGAACTATGACGTGGACGGCTGCGACGGCTTCATGGGCGCCACCCCGGTGAATCCGGCACCGCTGACCTTCGCCGATCGCTATCGTCCCTGGACCACCGCCCGCGGCACCAACATCAAGGTCAAAGGCGTTGCTATCGACGACCTCGACATTTATGACAACCGCGCCACCATCAACGGTGTAGCCAACCCGACCTTCCAGAAGTGCCTGGCGGGTGACGGCAGCGACACACCGCACGATGGTTACACGGTCACCGGCTATTGGTATGCGGATGATCCGACCACCATCAACAACTGCAACCCCTGCCGTGGCCGCACGGTCCAGGTTGTGAAGACGGATGGCAGCATCGTTCAGGTCGCCGGCCCGGGTGCGCCCGCCACGCTGCCCAACAGTCTGGACGTGATGGACATCAGCGAGGCGGTGGTCAAGTATCTGCGCGTGAATCTGGGCGGCATGGTGACGGCGAGAAACTGCCGATCCATCGCCTGACGGTGAAGCGTTTGCCCACCATCAACCCTTACAGCTTCAAGCAGATCCAGCCGCTCAAGGGTGCATCCGCGGCAACCTGTCCGACGTTGTAGTAAGGGCACAACCGGCCCGGCAATTCTGCCGGGCCTTCTTCTCTTGCAAGCCTACAATGGGCGCCTCCGGGCGCCCTTTTTTATTGCTGGGCGGCGTCGACCGGAAAGATCGTGCACCGTGCACTATCTTATTCAGTAGACGCCCGCATATATCCGTGCACTACCCGTCCGGCAAGGCCACCAAAAAATGGAGCAGGTCTCCGCAACCGAAAATTATTGGAGCCGTCCGCTCGCTGAGCTGTATAGCGCCTTGGACAGCCGTCCTAACAGGTCTCGACTGCGCAACCGCGCTGGAACACCTGCAGACCTATGGCCGCAACAGCCTCAAGCCCGAGCGGCAGCGCAACAAAATCCTGCTGCTGTTTCTGGAGCGCTTCCGCAGTCCGCTGGTCCTGATCCTGATCTTCGCGGCCTTTGTCTCCGCCGTAGTGCGCGATTGGCTGGACACTCTGATCATCCTGGCGATCGTGCTGATCAGTGCGGTACTGAGTTTTATCCAGGAATATCGCGCCACCAGCGCGGTGGCAAAACTGCGGCAACGCGTCTCGGTGAAATCCACGCTGCTGCGCGATGGCCAGGAACTCACCCTGCCTTCCGACGCAGTGGTGCCGGGCGACATCGTCAGACTCACGGCCGGCAGTCTGATCCCCGCCGACGGCGTGCTGCTCGATGCCAAGGACTTCCACGTCACCCAGGCGCTGCTGACCGGCGAGACCTTCCCGGTCGAGAAACAGCCTGGCGTCGTGAGCGCGGACGCCAGCCTCACGGAACGCAGCAATTGCGTGTTCATGGGGACATCGGTACGCAGCGGCACGGCGACCGTCCTGGTGGTCCATACCGGACAACGCACGCACTACGGCCGGATTGCCGATGCCTTGTCACTGCGCCCGCCCGAGACCGAGTTCGAACGCGGTCTGCGCCAGTTCGGCATACTGTTGTTCCGCATCATGGTGCTGATCGTGCTCGCGTGCTGGCCATCAACGTCGTCCTGCAACACCCCACCCTGGAAATGGTCTTGTTCGCGATGGCGCTCGCGGTCGGGCTGTCGCCCGAACTGCTGCCCGCGATCGTCAGCATCACACTGGCGCGCGGCGCCCAGCACATGGCCCGTCACGGCGTCATCGTGCGCCGGCTCAACGCCATCGAGGACTTCGGCAGCATGAACGTGCTGTGCTCCGACAAGACCGGCACGCTGACCAAGGGCGTCGTGCAACTGCACGGCGCGCTCGATGCGCACGGCGAGCCCAGCGAAGCGGTCCTGCTGGCGTTGCTCAACTCGCACTTCGAAACCGGGCTTGCCCAACCCCTGGATGCGCCGTGGTCGCTGCGGCCGAACAAGCCGGTATCGAGCCGGCGCTACGTCAAGGTCGACGAAGTCCCCTACGACTTCATCCGCAAGCGGCTGAGCGTGGTAGTGGAGCACGGATCACGCGTGGACACGGCCGATGATCACCAAGGGCGCGCTGCGGAACGTGCTCAGGGTCTGCGATCGCATCCAAGACGCCGGCGGCGGCGCAGCCGCTGGATGCCGATCGCCAGGCGATCCTGCAGGCACTTCGCCGAGTACAGCGAGCAGGGGTACCGGGTGCTCGGCGTCGCCGTCAGGACGTGACCGGGATCCGATCATCGACAAGGACGACGAGCAGGCGATGGCCTTCATCGGTTTCCTGCTGCTCGAGGATCCGCCGAAGGCCGGATGCGCGCGAGACGCATCGACCGAGCTGCGCAGCTCGGCGTGCAGCTCAAGATCATCACCGGGGACAACCGGCTCGTCGCCGGCAAGATCGCCGAGGCCGATGGGCATCGAGCGGCCGACCGTGCTCACCGGCGAGGAGCTCGCCAGCATGAGCGACAAGGCGCTGCTGGCACGCGTGGGCGAGGTCGACATCTTCGCGGAGACGGAGCCCAACCAGAAGGAGCGCATCATCCGGCGCTCTGCAAAGGCCGGCAACGTGGTCGGCTACCTGGGCGACGGCATCAACGACGCGCCCGCGCTGCATGCGGCGGACGTGGGGATCTCGGTGGAGAGCGCGGTGGACGTCGCCAAGGAAGCGGCCGACATCGTGCTGCTCGACGGGACCTGGGCGTGCTCGCGCAGGGCATCGACGAGGGCCGGCAGACCTTCGCCAACACGCTCAAGTACGTCTTCATCACGACCAGCGCGAACTTCGGCAACATGCTCAGCATGGCGGGCGCGTCGCTCTTCCTGCCGTTCCTGCCGCTGCTGCCGAAGCAGATCCTGCTCAACAATTTCCTGTCCGACGTTCCCTCGATGACCATCGCCGACCGACACCGTGGACCGCGAGCAGGTCGAGCGACGCCGCGCCGCTGGGACATCCGGTTCATCCGCAACTTCATGATCGTCTTCGGCCTGGTGAGCTCCGTGTTCGACTATCCTGACCTTCGGCGCGCTGCTCTACTGGCTGCGGGCGACCGAGGCAGTTCCAGACCGGCTGGTTCATCGAGTCGCTGATGACCGAACTGTTCATCGTGCTCGTCATCCGCACCTACAAGCCGCTGCATAAAAGCCTGCCAGGGCGGTTTCTGGTGTGGAGCACGCTCGCTGTCGTCTGCTTTACCTTGGCACTTCCTTACCTGCCGATTGGCATGTTCGACTTCGTTCCCTTGCCGATGCCGGTACTGATCGCCATGCTGCTCATCACCGCGCTGTATATCGTCGCCTCCGAATTCACCAAACGCATCTTCTACCGACGTTTCGTCTGACTGCAGGCTGACCGTGAATACACCCTCACCCGTACTTTCCTTTTGGCACCGCGTCAGAGCCTGGTTCGCCGGACTGCTGCTGCTCTCGGCGCTGGTCCTGATCGTGACGCACTACGGCGAGCTGGAACATTTCGTCGAACTGCTGCGCCAGGCCGAACCCGGCTGGCTGCTCGTGGCACTGCTGTTGCAATTCGCGACCTATGTGAGTGTCGCCATGGTTTGGTATCTGGCCTTGCGGCGCACCGGGCTTCACCCAGAATTCCTATCGCTGATACCGCTGGGAATCGCCAAGCTGTTTTCCGATCAGGCCATGCCCAGTGGCGGCATGAGCGGCACGGCGTTCTTCATCGCGGCCTTGAACCGGCGCGGAGTACCGGCCCCGCTGTGCATGGCCACACTCCTGTTGAGTCTGGTCGCGTATTACGGTGCCTATCTGGTCGCCGCCGGCATCAGCCTGCTGGTGTTGTGGTACGACCATGCCATCCATCCCTGGATCCTCGGTGTCGCGGCGGTGTTCTGCATCGTTGCGGTCGGCATCCCGGCCGGCGCCTTGTGGTTACGCGGCCGCGGCCGGCAGGAACTGCCGCCGTTGCTCCTGAAAATTCCCGGCCTCGGCAATCTGACCAATGCCATCGCTAACGCCTCCGGCGAACTGCTGCGCGATCCTGCACTGATTATCCTTACCAGCCTGTTTCACGGTGCCGTGTTCGTACTGGATGCCGCCACCCTATGGGTAATGCTGCAGGTCGTCGGTGTAGAGACTTCGTTCTGGGTGGCCTTTCCGAGCTTCATGTTTGCCTCCATGGTCACTACGGTCGGCCCGATCCCGTTGGGGCTTGGCAGTTTCGAAGTGACGTGCGTCAGCCTGTTGGGTCTGCTGGGCGTGCCTATCGAGGCAGCACTCACGGCCACTTTGCTATTGCGCGGATTCACCGTCTGGCTGCCGATGCTGCCGGGCATCTGGCTGGCCCGGCATGAGTTACGCTGATCAACCGCTGATCGGCGTGATCAGATCACGCAATAATCCTCCGGTTGAGCGCGTGGCGATCCAGCCCAATACTGCAAACACTTATCGAGGAGGCACGGATATGACCGACTGGCTACAAGGCACCATCATCGAACGCCGGCAATGGACAGACGATCTGTTCTCGCTGCGCTTCGAGGCGCCGTTGGCCGAATTCAAGGCCGGACAGTTCGTGCGCATCGCGATGGATATCGACGGCGAGCGCGTCGGGCGTCCCTATTCGTTGGTTAACGCGCCACATGAACCACTCTTGGAAATCTACTTCAATATCGTCAAAGGCGGTCCGCTGTCGCCGCGTCTGGCCGCACTCGAGCCCGGCGATACACTCTGGCTCAGCAACACGGCCAACGGTTTTATGATCCTCGATGAAATACCCGAAGCGCGTTATTTATGGTTGCTGGCAACCGGTACTGGCATCGGACCTTTTCTATCGATGTTAAAAACGGACGCACCTTGGTCGCGTTTCGAACGCATCGTACTCGGGCATTCGGTGCAATATGCGAGCGAACTCACCTATCGCGAGCTGATCGAGTCGTTGCGTACAACGCATGGCGAGCAACTACATTACGTGCCGTTGGTCACGCGCGAAGCCGTGTCCGGCGCATTGAGTCAGCGCATTCCCACGACGATCGCGTCCGGTGAACTAGAGGCACAGGCGGGCACCCCGCTTGCGGCAGAGAGTTCACATGTCGTGCTCTGCGGCAATTCGGCGATGATCACCGATGTGACCGAGGAACTCGCCAAACGTGATATGCGCCGCCACCGCCGCCGTGAGCCGGGACATATCACCACTGAGAAATATCACTGAGTCGAATGGCACTTACTTAAGGCGAAATGTAGGGTGGGTAAGCGTTTTTTGCGTAACCCACCAAGCGTTGCGTAGCAACACAACGCCTTTTAATGAGTGCCTAGCGGCACATCTGGTGGGTTGCGGCACAAACTGCGTGCCTAACCCACCCTACATTGATGGCGGAACCGCCTAAGTAAGTGTCATTCATCACTGAGTCGAACTTCACTGCGCCAAATCAAAGCAGCGCATTCCCGTAATGCTAGAGTTACCCTGAGACCTTCTCTCAGGGGCTGTGCGCGCAACCATGTCCAAACCCGACCCCAATGACACCCACGCGGACCTCGACGCAGACGTAGTCTTTCACGTCCACGACGTCACCAAGGTCTATCCCATGGGCGAGGTCGAGGTGCAGGCGCTGCGCGGCGTGGACATGGATTTGTACCGCGGCGAATTGGTGGTGCTGCTCGGCCCGTCCGGCAGCGGCAAATCCACGCTGCTGAATATCCTCGGCGGCCTGGATACACCGACCGCCGGGCATGTGCTCTACCGAGGTCGCGATCTTACCCGCGCCAGCGAGCGCGAGCTGACCGACTATCGGCGCTATCACGTCGGCTTCGTGTTCCAGTTCTACAATCTGATTCCCAGCCTCACCGCGCGCGAGAACGTCGCCGTAGTCACCGAGATCGCGCGCACACCCATGCGCCCCGAGGAAGCACTTGACCTGGTCGGCCTCGGCAATCGCCTGGATCATTTTCCTGCCCAGCTCTCCGGCGGCGAGCAACAGCGCGTGGCCATCGCGCGCGCCATTGCCAAGAATCCGCAGGTATTGCTGTGCGACGAACCGACCGGCGCCCTGGATTCGACGACCGGCATCGTGGTGCTGGAGGCCATCGAACGCGTCAACCGCGAACTCGGCACCGCCACAGCGGTGATCACGCACAACGCCAGCATCGCGCAGATGGCCGATCGCGTCATCTACATGGGCGATGGCTTGATTACCCGCGTCGAAACCAACGCCGTGCGCAAAGCGCCGCGCGAGTTGTCCTGGTAGCCATGCGCGCCCTCGACCGCAAACTGCTCCGGGATCTCTGGCAGCTGCGCGGCCAGGCACTGGCGATTGCGCTGGTCATCGGCGCAGGTCTCGCCGCTGTTCTGATGTCCGTCAGCACCCTCGATTCATTGCAAACCACCCGCGCGACCTACTACCGCGATTACGGTTTCGCCGAAGTCTTCGCCACCCTCAAGCGCGCGCCGGAATCGCTGGCCGAACGCATCGCCGCACTGCCCGGCGTGGACCGAATCGCTACACGCGTCTGGGCGCCGAGTGACGATCGAGATCGCCGGCTTCACCGATCCGATCTCCGGACTGCTGGTGTCCGCGCCACGCGAAGGACGCGCCGATCTCAATCGTCTGTATCTGCGCGCCGGACGGCTGCTGGATCCGGATCGTTCGGACGAAGTCATCATCGGCGATGCCTTCGCCGAGGCGCACCGTTTCCAACCCGGCGACCGCTTCGGCGTGATCATCAACGGCAAGCGCAAACAACTCACCATCGTCGGTATCGCGCTGTCGCCCGAATTCATCTACCAGATCGCGCCGCATGCGATCTTCCCGGACTTCGCGCGCTTCGGCGTGCTGTGGATGGCGCACGACGCGCTGGCGACGGCCTACGACATGGACGGCGCCTTCAACAATGTCGCGCTCACGCTCACCCGCGGCGCCCGTGAGGACGACGTCATCCCCCAGCTCGATGCCGTGCTGGAACGTTATGGCGGCCTGGGCGCCTACGGGCGCGTCGATCAGACCTCGCACCGGTTTTTGTCCGAAGAGTTCAAACAGCTCGAGCAGATGGGCCGCACCTTCTCGGTAATCTTTCTGGGCGTGGCGGCGTTTCTGCTCAATATGGTCGTCACACGCCTGGTCAGCACTCAACGCGAGGAGATCGCTGCGCTCAAGGCCTTCGGTTACAGCAATGCCGACATCGGCATGCACTACGCCAAGCTGGTCGTGGCCATCGTGCTGCTCGGTATCGCCGCTGGCGTGATCGCCGGTATCTGGCTGGGTCGCGGCTTGTCGCACACCTACATGTTGTATTACCGCTTCCCGTATCTCGACTTTCAATTGCGCCCGAGTATCGTGCTGATCGCCACGCTGATCACTGCCCTGGCGGCCTTGGCCGGCACCGTGTTCGCCGTGCGCCGTGCGGTGCGCCTGCCGCCGGCGCAGGCGATGCGCCCGGAACCGCCGCCGCTGTACCGCGCCACGCTGGTGGAACGGCTCGGCGTGCAACGCTGGTTATCCCAACCCAGCCGCATGATCCTGCGCCACATCGAACGCCGGCCGGTCAAATCCGCGCTGTCGGTCTTGGGCATGGCCTTCGCCGGCGGCATTGTCATCTCCGGCACCTTTATGACCGATGCCGTCGACTTCATGGTCGAGGCCGAGTTCCGCATGGCGCGGCGCGAAGACATCACCGTGAGTTTCACCGAGCCGACGTCGTATCGCGCGCTGCACGAACTCGCTGCCTTACCGGGCGTGACGCGTGTGGAACCCATGCGCGTGGTGCCGGTGCGGCTGCGGCACGCTCATCACACCTATCGCACCTCGCTTCTGGGGCTGGCGCCCGAGGCCGATCTGCACCGCACCCTGGATACGGATCTGCTACCGGTAAATTTTCCACCGGATGGCATCGTGCTGACCGATTATCTCGGCACGCGTCTCGACCTCAAAGCCGGCGATACGCTCACCGTAGAAGTGCTCGACGGCAGGCGTCCCGTGCGTGAGGTGCCAGTAGTCGGCTTCGTGCAGCAGTACATCGGCACCGGCGGTTATATGAATCTCGCCGCACTCAACCGCCTGTTGCGCGAAGACCAGGCAATCTCCGGTGCCTTCCTGGCCGTGGACGCGGACCGACGCGAGGACGTCTATGCGCGCCTCAAGGAGATGCCGCGCGTGGCGGGCGTGCAGGTCAATGAGCTCGCCATCCGCAACTATTACGCGAGCATTGGCGAACTGCTACTGACCTTCATGGGCTTCATTGCCGGTCTGGCCGGCGCGATCACCTTCGGCGTGGTCTACAACAGTGCGCGCATCACGCTCTCCGAACGCAGCCGCGAACTGGCCAGTCTGCGCGTGCTCGGTTTCACCCGTGGCGAGATCGCCTATATCCTGCTCGGCGAGCTGGCGCTGCTCACGCTGGTGGCGATTCCGCTCGGCTTCATCGTCGGCCGCGTGCTGTCCGCGCATTTCATCGCGAGCATCCATCAGGAACTGTTCCGTGTCCCGCTGGTCCTCAACGCCGACACCTTTGCCTTGGCCGCCAGCGTTGTCTTGGCGTCGGCGCTGGTGTCGGCGCTGATCGTACGCCGACATTTGGATAGATTGGATCTGGTCGCTGTGTTAAAAACCAAGGAATGACACGAGACTCGCGCATGACACTGCCACGCCATCTGGGACTGGGACTGACCGCACTGATAGTGGCTGCCGCGCTGGCGTGGGGCTTCATGCCGCGCCCGCTGCCGGTCGATATCGCCGCCACGCAACGCGCGCCGCTGCGTGTCACCGTCGAGGAGGAAGGCCGTACCCGCGTCATCGACCGCTATGTGGTCTCCGCGCCGGTGGCGGGCTATGCGCGGCGCATCGAACTGGACGTGGGCGATACCGTCGCACAGGGGCAGACACTGGTGGCACTGGAGCCGTTGCGCTCCGAGGTGCTCGACCCGCGCAGCCGTGCCACGGCCGAGGCGCGCGTGGCGGCGGCACAAGCCACCCTGCAAGTCGCCGAACAGAATGCCCGCGCCGCGGCCACCGATGCGGACATCGCCAAGAAGGAATTCGTGCGCCGCAAGACCCTGGCCGCGGACGGTCGCATCTCCCGTGAGGAACGCGACCGCGCCGAGGCCAGCATGCAGCGTACCGAGGCAGCGCAGCGCTCAGCGACGTTTGCCGTGGATGTTGCGCACCATGAACTCGAAGCCGCGCGAACCGCATTGGAATATTCCGCCGCACGCGCGAACGGTATTACGCCCGAACAAGTCGAAGTGCATGCGCCGATCAGCGGGCATGTGTTGAGCATCCCGCGGCAAAGCGAAGGGGTGGTCACCGCCGGTCAGGCGCTCATCGAGGTCGGCGATCCTGCTGCGTTGGAAATCGAGATCGAAGTGTTGTCCGCCGATGCCGTGCGTATCCAAGCCGGCATGCCGGTCGAATTCACGCGCTGGGGTGGCACCGATCCGTTGCAAGGTCGCGTGCGCACCGTTGAACCGACCGGCTTCACCAAGATCTCTGCCCTCGGCGTGGAGGAACAGCGTGTGCGCATCATCGCCGATCTCACCACCCCTGCCGACACCTGGATGCGCCTGGGCGATGGCTATCGTGTCGAAGCGGACTTCATTCTTTGGCAAGGTGAAGACGTGTTGCAGATACCGGCCAGCGCCCTGTTCCGAAACGGCGACGGCTGGGCGGTGTTCCGCGTCGACGGCTCACGCGCGCGATTGCAGCCGGTCGAGATCGGACATAACAACGGCTTCGCGGCGGAGATCATCAGCGGACTTGAGGTCGATGACCGGGTCATCGTGCATCCCAGCGACGCTGTCGAAGACAACGTGCGCATTGCGCCGCGTTAACTGGTAATCCACGCCAAGATCATAAAGCGCGGGCGTACATTGATGATGATGGCTGCGCTCGGCGATCAGTACAGCGCGTTCGCGCGCACTCAGAAAGAGTGGTTCATGGCGCGGTTGTGATCCCACGTGGCGCAGGACGCACGGTCGACACATCGTAATACAGCGGATACAGCGCCACTCGTCGCCGACCGTTATAGTAGGTGCCCACGTCGATCGGCGCGGCGACCCGGACCCCCGGTGTGCGCTGCAGTTCCGCCAGTGACCGCCGCGATTCCGGACTGTCACCGTAAAAAAAGTAATCAGGTCGGAGCGCGTCGATGTTCGCGACCGGATTGTAACGCCGGTTCATGTACAGCGCGTGAACCGGCGTGCCCAGCGCAGCGATCGGCGCCCAGTCCCCCGCCAGGGTCGCTTGCGTGCCCACGATCCTCGCCACCTGTTCGCGTACTGCTTGCAACTGGTAGGTCGGTGCGATCAGAAAACTCATCAAGCCATAGGCGTTGTAGAGCGTGAACGCCAGCAACATGGATATTCCTCCATACGCCAATACCCTTCGATGAAAGAGTATTCCGCGCAACCTCCAGATGAGCGCACCGAGCGCGATGGCGACCGGCAGCAACACATATTTCACGACACCAGTGCGCGACCCCAACGCCTCCGGGAGCGCATCCGAGTACAGCCTGTAGGCAGGGAACAAGGCGGAGAACACCGCCATCGCCAACAGCGCTATGATGCAGATGCGCCACACTATCGGGACGCGACTGGATACGTCGGTGCGCCAGGTCTGCAAGTGAAACCATTCCAACACCAACAGCAGGTACGCCGGCAAAGCCGGCAGATAGTAACGCAGCGGGTTGTACGGAAAAGCGGCGACGATGACGGGCGTGAGCAGCACGATGCAGATCAGGGAAAGCCGATACAGATTGCCCAGATAGTGGTCCGGCCGTGTCGCGAGACCGTGTGCCAAGCACACCAACCCGACGACCACTACGATAGGCGCTGTGCGCATCAGTGGCATCGTCAGCGCCCGATACAGCGCGCCGGCGATCGAAAATGCGTGTGAACTCTGATCGATATTCACCTGGATGAACACTGCGTTGATCCAGTCATAGGTCGCGACGAACAAGATCAACACCGCGACGGTGATCCCCAGGACAACGGTACGGACCAAGCGGCGATATGGCCCGGATCGCGTCTGCAGCAGCAGGTGAATCAGCCCTGCAATTCCGATCGGGATCACATAGAAAACCGCCGACATCTTGATGGCGATCGCCACGAACGCTCCGCAGACCGCCGTCAGCACCAGCGGCAGCAGCAGACGGCGCTCATCCATGCGCGCGAAGTAGAACAGCAAGCCGTACAGAAATGTGATCAGCGGTATCTCGAACAAAGCAGCACGCGAATAGAAAAACAGCGTGCTCTCCAGCCCGAATGCGAGTAGCCCACCGACGAGTACCGGCCAGCTCAAGCGCGCGCGCATGGCCCATACATAGCCGAGCAGGAACAACCCGAAATAGACTATCGTCACAGCACGCGCGGATTCCAGATCCGGCGCGGATAACCGGAAGGCGGCGTAGTACGACCACTGCGTCAAGGGACTGCGCCCTATCCAACCCGGATAATCGTCGGCCGGGTGCCAACTGGCGGTGCCGAACAGCACCAGATTGCGTGGGTCGAGGGTCTTGTACCCTTCGTCGACGTACAAACCCACGTCATCCGGAAGCGTTATCAGTACCGGCGTATCGGCACCCAGATGAACCAACCGCAACGACAGTATTCCAAGCACCAGCAAGCCGAGCACAATAAGGCGGCGCATCCCGAGGCGCGACGGCTGCGCGTACCGGCGCACGGGGTCGGATGCCGACAGGCTCATCCCGCGTCGACCATGGCGGACAGCGCCGCGAGTTCCCGGTAGACATCCAGCGTTTCGCGTGCGCAGCGCTCCCACGAGAACCGGCGTGCCTGATCGAGGCCGCGGGCGGCAAGGTCCGCCCGAAGTTCCGCCGAGCCCAGCACAGCGATCATTGCTTCGCTGATGGCATCCACATCGGTCGGCGGTACGCGCACGGCGGCTGTGCCGACGACATCATCGAGGTTGTCGATGGCCGAGGTGATCACCGGTGCGCCGCAGGCCATGGCTTCCAACAGCACCAGACCGAAGCTCTCATAGCGCGAGATCAGTACGAACGCATCCGCGAGATTGAACAGCAATGGCAGCTCATCCGTGATCTCGCCGGTGAACTGCACTCGATCCCCGATACCGAACTGCTCCACCAGTCGCACCAAGCGTTGGTGGTACGCACCGGACGCGGCTCCGGCCAGCACCAGATGGATCGACTCCGGCAATCGTGGGCGGGCACGTGCAAACGCCAAGACCAGCCGCTCCAGGTTCTTGATCGAGTGCATGCGACCGACGAACAATATGAAGCGCGATGGCAATGCGAGCCGGCGCCGTGCCTCTGCAAGCCGCACCGGGTCGCTGATCTTCTCGAAGCGGGTTGCGGCCGCGAGCGGCATGGTGCGGAACTTCTCGCGTGAGATGCGTTTGCGCGCGGAGAAGAACTTCGCTTCGCAGTCGGTCGCCGTCAACAGCCGGTCATAACGACGCGCAGCGATCGAATAGACGGTGCGCCAATACAACAGGTCATACCATGTGTAGGCCTTCGGGAAGCGGTAAATCATTTCGGCGCCGTGTAGTGTCGCCATCGCCCGCGCGGAAATGCGGAACGCCGTCACATGCTTCAGGGTGTGGTAGACATCGATGCGGTGCTCGCGCAGCAGCCGCGGCAGGTGGGTATAGCTCCAGATGAACCATAGCAGCGGATTGCCTGCCGGAACGATGATCTCCTCGACACCGGGACGGGCCCGGCTGCGCTGATCGGAGTCGATAAGCAGCAGGTAATAGTTGTCGGGTTCTATTTGCAGCAGGTGGTCAATCAGATTGGCGGCGTAGGTCGCTATGCCCCCACGTCCCGGACTGCGGGCGTCGATGCAGATGCGCAGGGGATGGTGGGTTTGCTCAACCGGGCCGATCCGCTGTGCAATTGGTTCCAGATTCGGGATGAAGGTATTCGCTTGGCGCATGGCCGCTCTGGTGTAGTTGTTATTGTGTCCTGAATACCCTGAAGGTTAGACTGATATGCACCCGTGCTGCAAGTGACAGGTCTGTTACGACTGCGCCTGTGGTGGAATGCCTGACGGAACCGCAGACGCTCATGACCCCTACTACAACCGACCACGACCGCCGTTGGGGTGCGCTGTTCTGGTGTTTGATCGCCGTACTCGCGATCGTGTCCATCGCGTTCGTCACCACGCCCGAGTTGGCGCGGCAGACGCAGTCGGCAGTCGACCGCCTTGCCGAACCGTTGCTGCGGGCATACCAAGCATGGGTGCCGCTGCCACTGCAGCCGCTGATCGTCAAGGCGGCCAGCGTCTTCCTGACACCCTGGCTTTATCTGGCGATGCTGCTGGTCTTCGTCGCCGAGCGCTATATCCCGGCCGACCGGACCCAGCGGGTCTTCAGCATCGGCATGCTCCAGGATTTCATCGCCTGGTTCACGCTGGACGGTTTGATGCGCGCACTGGTGATCGGAACGCTGGTGACGGTGCTGTACAAACTCTATCACTCGCACCTCAGCTTCCTCACGCTGCATGTGATGTCCGACTGGCCACCAACCGCGCGAGTGATCATGGCGCTGCTGGTCATCGATTTTCTGAACTGGTTTCACCACTACATCCGGCACAAGATCGACATCCTGTGGCTGTTTCACTCGGTGCATCACTCGCAGCGGGAGATGAACATGTTTACCGATCTGCGCGTGCACTTCGCCGAGCACTTCGTTACCAAGCCCATCGTGTTCCTGCCGGTGTTCATGCTCGATCTCGACCTGGAACCGGCATTCTGGGTCGCACTGGTCCGCGATTGGTATTCGCGGATCTACCATGCCAACCTGCGAACCAATTTCGGACCGCTACGCCACCTCTTCGTCACGCCGCAGTCGCACCGCATCCATCACTCGGTCGATCCCCGTCATCGCGATAGGAACTTCGGCGTGCTGCTGACCATCTGGGACCGGATATTCGGCACGCACTGGCCTAATTACGACGAGTATCCCGCAACCGGTATCACTGACCCCGCCTTTCCGCACGAGCGTGACGTCCGAGGAACGAGCATCTTGAGCAATTATCTGCGCCAGCTTGCCTATCCGTTCCGGGCCGTATGGGCCCGCGGGCGCCAGCCCGTGCCGGCGTCTTCGCGAACGGACTTACGCGATCCGCCGACACACGGTTGATCTTTGCCGCACGCATCGGACACCCCCACCTGCTGCGGACACTGAAGCTGCTGATTGCAGGCCCGCGTCCAGATGAAATGCTTGAAGGGCGTAAAAAAACAAAAAGGGAAAAGCGAATGACACTAACGAAGGATCGCATCATGTGGCGAGGATGTTCACAGCACCCAATCGAAGTGCACGTAACCATCTGTTTTGTAGCGCGTGAAGTTGGCGGAGAGGGTGGGAGTCGAACCCACGGTACGCGGAACGTACACTCGATTTCGAGTCGAGCACTTTCGGCCACTCAGTCACCTCTCCAGTAGACAGGCGGGCCACGCCTGACCTCGGTTGCAGGCGCTGCCGCAACCGAGGCGCGCATTCTAGCAAAGGCCGGTGCGGATGCCCAAAATTTCTTCCCTGCCGGGCGCGGGCGTCGCTTTATTCGCGGCGCTGGCGGAAAAATTCCTGTAACAACGCACCGCATTGCTCGGCAAGCACGCCGCCCTCGACCATGACCCGATGGTTCAGGCCCGGCATGTCGAAGGTATTGAACTGGCTGCCGGCCGCACCGCGTTTGGGATCGTAGGCGCCGAACACCAGCCGTTCGATACGCGCGTGCACCATCGCGCCGGTGCACATCAGGCAGGGTTCGAGCGTGACGTAGAGGGTTGCGCCTGAGAGGCGGTAATTGCCGACCTGCCGTGCCGCCGCGCGCAGGGCGACAATCTCGGCATGCGCCGTGGGATCGTGGTCGGTGATCGGTCGATTCCAACCTTCGCCGAGCACCTGATCGTCACGCACGACGACCGCCCCAACCGGCACTTCGCCATCGGCCTCGGCGCAGCGCGCCAGCGCGATGGCGTGTTGCATCCAGTGAATGTCTAGCGCGTCACTCACTCCCACTCGATCGTCGCCCGGCGGTTTGCCGGAGATATCGTAGGTGACGCGCGCGATGCGCGGGATTTCGTTGATGATGCGCCGCGAGACAATGATCGAGGAATTCATACGGCAGATGCGCCCAGCGCGCGGTCATGAAGTCGATGGTCTCGACGGCGCGCAGTGCGACGACGTAATCATAACGACGACCATCGCCGATCACGCCGACGGATTTCACCGGCAGGAACACGGCGAAGGCCTGCGAGACCTTGTCGTACAGATCGTGCTTGCGCAGTTCTTCGATGAAGATGTAGTCGGCCAGCCGCAGCATATCGGCATATTCTTTTTTCACCGCACCGAGGATGCGCACACCCAGACCTGGACCGGGGAACGGATGCCGATAGACCATATCGTAAGGCAGACCCAGTTCGACACCGAGTTTGCGCACTTCGTCTTTGAACAACTCACGCAAGGGTTCGCACAGTTTGATTTTCATGTGCTCGGGCAGGCCGCCGACATTGTGATGCGATTTGATCACATGCGCCTTGCCGGTCTTGGCGCCGGCGGATTCGATCACGTCCGGATAGATGGTGCCTTGCGCCAGCCAGTTCGCGTTCTTGAGTTTGGCGGCCTCTTCCTCGAACACCTCGATAAACAGGTTGCCGATGGCCTTGCGCTTTGCGCTCGGGATCGTCGACGCCGTCGAGCGCATTGAGAAAACGTGCTTCGGCATCGACGCGAATCACATGCACGCCCATGTGCTCGGCGAAGGTCGCCATGACCTGATCGCCTTCCTTATGGCGCAGCAGACCGTTGTCGACGAACACACAGGTGAGCTGGTCGCCGATGGCGCGATGCAGCAGCGCCGCGACCACCGAGGAATCGACGCCGCCGGACAGGCCGAGCAGCACTTCGTCGTTGCCGACTTGGTCGCGGATGCGTGCGAATGCTTTCGTCGGCGATATTGCCGGCGGTCCACAGCGCGTCGCAGCCGCAGATCTCACAAATAAAGCGCGTACAGGATGCGCCCGCCCTGGCGGGTGTGCGTCACTTCCGGATGGAACTGCACACCGTAGAAGTGCCGCGCCTCGTCGGCCATGCCGGCAATCGGCGCGCTGTCGGTGCTGGCCATCAGTTTGAAACCGGCCGGCAGATCGATGACGCGATCGCCATGGCTCATCCACACATCGAGCAGGCCGTAGCCTTCGTCGCTGGTGTGATCTTCGATGTCTTTCAACAGCTGCGTGTGGCCGCGGGCGCGCACTTGCGCATAGCCGAATTCGTGATGCGTCCGACGATTCGACCTTGCCGCCCAACTGTTCGGCCATGGTCTGCATGCCGTAGCAGATGCCGAACACCGGCACGCCCAGATCGAATAGCCACCTGCGGCGCGCGCGGGGTGTTTCCTGCTCGGTGACCGATTCCGGTCCGCCGGAAAGGATCATGCCCTTGGGGTTGAAGTCGCGCAGATCTGTTTCGTTCATGTCACACGGATGAATTTCGCAATACACACCGATCTCGCGCACGCGGCGCGCGATCAGTTGCGTGTACTGGGAACCGAAGTCGAGGATCAGGATGCGGTGGGCGTGGATGTCGGTCGTGGGGTTTCAAGGTGATGGACGCGATTCAAGTGAGACAGATTCAAGGAATCTGATTAACGGTCATGCGCGCGCAAACGGGTATCCATCGGCATGGATTCGCCGCTTTCGCTGGAATGACGAATGGCTGAGATAATCGGCGTCCTTCGTTCAATCTCTACACGCGGTAATTCGGTGCTTCCTTGGTGATCTGCACATCGTGCACATGGCTCTCGCCATGCCGGCGCTGGTGACGCGCACGAACTTCGGGTTTGGTGCGCATCTCTTCGATGTCTGGCGCAGCCGGTGTAACCCATGCTGGAGCGCAGACCGCCCATGCAGCTGATGAATCACCGGCCAGCAACGGGCCTTTGTACGGCACGCGGCCTTCGATGCCTTCCGGCACCAGTTTCTCCGTCGGAGTTGGCTTCCTGGAAATAACGGTCCTGAGAACCCTGCTGGCCGGCCATCGCGCCGAGCGAACCCATGCCGCGATACGATTTGTACGAACGGCCCTGGTACAGTTCGACTTCGCCCGGCGCTTCTTCGGTACCGGCGAACATGCTGCCCATCATGACGCAACACGCACCCGCGGCGATGGCCTTGGCCATGTCGCCCGAATAACGGATGCCGCCATCGGCGATCAACGGCACGCCGGTCTTCACAACGCTTCCGCGACATTCGCCACCGCGCTGATCTGCGGCACGCCGACACCGGCGACGATGCGCGTGGTGCAGATCGAGCCCGGACCGATACCGACCTTGACGCCATCCGCACCGGCCTCGACCAGCGCCAACGCGGCCTCGGCCGTGGCGATGTTGCCGCCGATGACCTGCACTTCCGGAAAATGTTTTTTCACCCAGCGACGCGATCGAGCACGCCCTTGCGAATGGCCGTGCGCGGTATCGACGACGATGACATCGACGCCGGCGGCGACCAGCGCGGCGACGCGTTCATCCGTGCCCGCGCCCACACCCACGGCGGCGCCGACGCGCAGCGCGCCTGACTCGTCTTTGCAGGCGTTGGGATTGTCTTGGCCTTCTGGATATCCTTGACGGTGATCAGCCCGCGCAAGTGAAAAATTATTGTCGATCACCAACACTTTCTCGATGCGATGCTCGTGCAGCAGCCGCGACGATCTCATCCTTGTCGGCGCCTTCTTTCACCGTGACCAGGCGATCCTTCGGCGTCATGAGCTCCGACACCGGCGTATCGAAGCGCGATTTCGAAACGCAGATCGCGGTTGGTGACGATGCCGACCAACTCATTGCCGTCGACCACCGGCACGCCGGAGATGTTATGGGCGCTGGTCAGTTCGAGCACTTCGCGAATACTGGTGGTCGGCCCCACAGTGATCGGGTCTTTGATGACACCACTCTCGAATTTTTTGACCGCGCGCACTTGGTTGGCTTGCTGCTCGCAGCGTCATGTTCTTGTGAATGATGCCGATGCCGCCTTCCTGCGCCAGGGCGATGGCCAGACGCGCCTCGGTGACGGTGTCCATGGCGGCCGACACCAGCGGGATGTTCAGTGTGATGCTCGCGGGTCAACTGGGTTCTGAGGTCGACATCCTTGGGCAGGATGGTCGAGTGATCGGGCAGGAGCAGAACGTCATCAAAGGTGAGGGCTTCTTCGGCAATGCGCAGCATAAGGGGTGAGTCCATACCTAAAGGCTTGAGGTGAGACCGGCGATTATAGGTTCTGGGGGCCTTAGGGTAAACCGCGCCCGCTGCAAGTCGGGTGGGTGCCGCGTAACCGGACATTATTCCAGGCAATCCGCCCAGGCAATCCGCTCTGGCTTGCACCGATGGGAGATTGCTCAGGGGAGCAGCGGAATGCGCCGGCCCTGGCAATCTGCCCGCGCAGAACTTGTTCGAGCAGGGCGGAATCCACGCTAAGATGCCGCCATGTCGATTCCGAGCTCCGATGACCGTGATGTCTACAGCGTTGGCCGCCTCAATGCCGAGGCGCGTGGCCTGCTGGAGGGCGCTTTTCCGCTGATTTGGGTTCAGGGCGAGTTATCCAATGTCTCACGCCCCTCCTCCGGGCATGTGTATTTCACCCTCAAGGACGCCAACGCCCAGATTCGCTGCGCCATGTTCCGCGGTAATAACCGGTTTTTGAAATTCCGCCCTGCGGACGGCGCTCAAGTCATTGTGCGCGCCAACCTGTCGCTGTATGAGGCGCGCGGCGACTACCAGCTCATTGTGCAAAGCATGGAAGAAGCCGGCGACGGCGCCCTGCAACGCGCCTTCGAGGCACTGAAGCAGAAGCTTGCCGCCGAAGGTCTGTTCGAGGCCGCGCATAAACGCGCCTTGCCGACGCTGCCCAAGCGCATCGGCGTGATCACTTCACCGACCGGTGCGGCCATCCGTGACATTTTGAGCGTACTCAAACGGCGCTTTCCGGCGATCCCGGTGTTGATCTACCCGGTCGCGGTGCAAGGTCAGGCGGCCGGCGCGGAGATTGCGGCGATGATTCGCCGTGCGGATGCGCGTCGTGAGTGCGATGTACTGATCATTGCGCGCGGTGGCGGTTCGCTGGAAGACCTGTGGGCGTTCAATGAAGAAATCGTCGCCCGCGCGATTTACGATTGCAGTATTCCGACGGTGAGTGGCGTCGGCCATGAAGTCGATTTCACTATCGCCGATTTCGTCGCCGACCAACGTGCGCCGACGCCGTCGGTCGCCGCGGAAATGGTCAGCCCAGATCAATATGACTGGTTGAATCAATTACGCGCGCTCGACAGCGAGCTGTACAAACGTTTGACCCGGCAGCTGCAACGCCTCGGCGAACGCTTGAGCTGGATCGGCAAGCGCCTGCAACAGCAACATCCCGGTCAGCGTTTGCGGCAACGCGCGCAGCGCCTCGACGAACTGGAACAACGTCTGCAACGTGGCCTGCGCAGTGTGCTGCAGGGCCGCGCGTCACGGCTGGCAACCCTGCAGGCGCAACTGCAACGCCATCATCCCGGCCCGCGACTGCAACACCTGCGCGATCTGCAGGGCGCTTTGGTGCGACGTCTGCATGTTGGCGTGCACACTCAACTCAAACACCTGCGTCAGCATCTTTCGGCACTTGCCCATGGCTTGAATACTGTCAGTCCGCTGGCCACCTTGGATCGCGGCTATGCCATCGTCACTACAGCCGATGGTCATGTGCTGCATACTACGCAGCATGTACAACGCGGTGATCGCATCGAAGCACGCCTGGCGCGCGGTCGTCTCCACTGTGTCGTGGATGCGCTCGAACCACCTACGGAAGATTAGGGCTCTTATGCGTCAAATACTGCTGTTGGTTTTTTTTCTGCTCCCTGGACTTGCGCAGGCACTGCCGCGCGCCGAGCCGGTGCCCGGCGGTGTCGCCGTGATCGCCCTCGGCGAATCGTCCCAGCCGCCGCGCGCACGTTATAACGGCAGCCGCGTATTGATCACGCCCGACCAGGGACAGTGGTATGCCATCGTGGGATTATCGTTGGACGCCAAACCCGGCCAGCATCGGCTGGAAATCGAGCGCAGCAACGGCCAGCGCGTACAACTGGCGTTCACCGTCACCGACAAGAGCCTATGACACGCAGCGCCTGACCATCAAGGACAAACGCAAGGTCGAACCCAACGCGGCGGATCTGCAACGCATCGCCAAAGAAACCGCGCGTATCGGCAAGGCACTGACGCGCTTCAGCGAGCACGCCAGCGTCGCGACCGATTTCCTGCCGCCGACCGCCGGCGTGCGCAGCAGTTCGTTTGGCTCGCGGCGCATCTTCAATGATCAACCGCGCAAGCCGCACAGCGGCATGGACATCGCGGCCGCCGAAGGTGCGCCGATCGTCGCGCCGGCGGCCGGCAGCGTGATCGACAGCGGCGAGTTCTTTTTCAACGGCAACACCGTGTTCATCGACCATGGCCAGGGATTGATTACGATGTACTGCCACCTGAGTCGGATTGACGTGAAACCCGGCGACCACGTTAAAGCCGGCGACCGCATCGGCGCCGTCGGCATGACCGGCCGGGTCACCGGACCGCACCTGCATTGGGGCGTCAGCTTGAACAATGCGCGCGTCGATCCAGCCCTATTTCTGCCCACTGCACCGGCCACATCACCTCCCACCTCGGCACCCGCCGCAGGGATGTAAGCCAGTTACTTCTCCCGTTGGCCGCTGAGACCAAAGGGAGAAATCAGGTTCACTCGCCTGCAACTACTGAACCTCACGTTTCACTCGAACTTACATATTTGTCATAAATACAACTGGATAAAGCTATTTATTCGCCTATTAGCTGGTTATGGACTTTACAGTGAATGCGAATCATTGTATTTTGCGTTCGACATCAAGCAACCCATGCAGAGAGCACACCATGTACCGCCTGTTCATCCGCGTCGTTTTATTGCTCGCCCTGCCCGGCCTGTCGCTGGCCACTCCCGATCTGTCGAAACTGGTGCAGCTGGTCGATTACGTCGGCGTCGATTATCGAGGTGCGGTCCATGAAGGCCAGGTTATCAATCCAGCCGAGTACGATGAGATGCGCGATTTCACCCGCGCCATCGAGGACCAGGCGCGCCAACTGCCCACAACCGAAAACACCCCTGCCATTCAGACCAGTGCCCGTCAGCTCATGCAGATGGTCGAACAACGCCAAGCCCCCGACGCCGTCGCCGCTGCGGCCACGGATCTGCGCCACAGCCTGATCGGCACGTTCAATATCATTGTCGTGCCGCGGATGGCACCCGACATTCAACGCGCCCGCCAACTGTTCAGTGACAACTGCGCGGCGTGTCATGGTCTGAACGGCCAGGGTGACGGCGTTCAGGCACGCGGCATGGAACCGGCGCCGACTGACTTTACCGATGTCGAGCGCTACGGCCAACGCACCGTCTACGGTTTGTACAGCACCATCAGTGCCGGCGTTGGCGAGACCGGCATGCGCGGCTTCTCGGAACTGAGTGAAACCGACCGCTGGAGTCTCGCGTTTCTGGTCGGTCAAATGGCCACCACGACAGAAGCCCGCGCTGCGGGTAAAACGATCCTCGCCAGCCAGTCGCCCGCCATAGCGCTTAACGATCTGCAACGCTTCACCGTCACCTCGCCTGATGAAGCCCGCGCCGAATTCGGTGCTGAGGGTGCCGAGCTGATGGCCTATCTGCGCGCGCAACCGGAAACCCTGTTCGCCAACACCTCGCCGTTGGATTACGCTCGCGACACCCTCAACGCGAGCCTGGATGCCTACCGCAGCGGTCAACGCGAGACCGCGTATAAACTGGCTGTCGCCGCCTATCTGGAAGGCTTCGAACTGGTCGAACACCGTTTGGATACCGTCGATAGCGAACTGCGCGGCGAAGCCGAAACCGCCATGACCGCCTATCGCAATCTACTGCGCAACGACAATCCGTTGAGTGTTGTCGAAGCGCAGGCCACCCAGGTTCAGCAACTCCTCGTGCGCGTCACCGAGCGTCTCAGCGAAGGCACTTTGTCGACCGGCGCGGCCTTCGCCAGTGCATTCATCATTCTGCTGCGCGAAGGTTTGGAAGCGATTCTGGTCATCGCCGCGCTTGGCCGCATTTCTGATCAAGACCGAGCGTCGCGATGCCATGCCCTATCTGCATTACGGTTGGGTGGGTGCGCTGGTGTTGGGCGTTGCGACCTGGATCGCCTCGCAGTATTTGTTCGACTTCAGCGGCGCCAATCGCGAAATCACCGAAGGCGTGGCCGCACTGGTGGCCATGGCCGTGCTGTTCTATGTGGGCTTCTGGATGCACAGCAAAACCAACGCCGTGCAATGGCAACGCTTCATCGACGGTTCGGTAAAAAAGGCGTTGGGTACAGGCACGTTATGGGGTTTGACGGCGCTGTCATTCATTGCCGTCTACCGAGAAGTCTTCGAGACCATTCTGTTCTATCAAGCTTTGTGGGTGCAGGCAGACGCACCGGCCCAAGGCATGCTGGTCTCCGGCCTGGGTGCAGGCATGGTCGTACTCGCTGATAGTGTCCTGGCTGATTCTGCGTTATAGCACGCGTCTGCCGTTGCGCCAGTTCTTCTCGGCCACCGGCATTTTCATGTTCGCGTTGGCGGTGATCTTCGCCGGCAAGGGCATCGCCGCGCTGCAAGAGGCCGGCAAACTGCCGCTCGACCCGATCAGTTTCCCGCGTATCGATTTGCTCGGCATCTACCCGAACCTGCAAGGTCTCGCCGTCCAGGGTGGTC
>CAVOKC010000005.1:0-123655 GCA_963696465.1 uncultured Gammaproteobacteria bacterium
CAACGGTGGCCGAAATAACTTCCCGAACTCCGGCCACCACGCTGCTCGCCAGCGTGGAGCCATGTCAGACCAGACATCGCCCCGCCACGCGACATCTCCGGCCACCACGCTGCTTGCCAGCGTGGAGCCATGTTCAAGACCAGACGTCGTCCCGATCACGGCGTCCAGCATCTTGAACACCGCTCCACGCTGGCAAGCAGCGTGGTGGCGAAGCAACGGATTTCTTGGGGGATTCATCTCTGGTCCTGAACACCGTCCCACGCTGGCGAGCAGCGTGGTGACGTAGGCGAGTTTGCCCCGCAAAGTCGCCCCCGGACTCCGCGCTGCGAATCCGCGAGGTCCCCGGCTTACCGCCATTTCCCGCCGAAACCAGGAAGTTATTTCGGCCTCCGTTGCTACCTGGCTGTCCCAGCAGGAGCAAGAGGGCGAGACCTGACCGCGAGCCGGCAAATCCGGGGCCGCTAGTGTGTGGCCGCGGTTTCTAGCAGGTAGCCGAATTCGCCAGAATTCGGGAACGCGGGAAAGCCCGCATTCTGGCGAATGCGGCTACGTAGAGGTTGCCAGGGTTCCCGGCCACACACGCTGCTTGGCCTACGGAGTGGGGAGCCGGAAAGCAGCGATCGGAGGAAGGGTCTTGGCGAGCGGTCTGAATTTCGGGAGTATGTGCGGTAAGCTGCGGCCCGGGCAGCGAATCGCCCTGCGCCCACGGGAGTCGCTGGGTCTGCGGGCAAGGGCGGGGGTCTGCGGAGTGGTCGGTGGCCGGGCCTGGTTCTGGCCGGAGGCACGAGGCGGCTTGGCCCCGAAGGCTCGGTGGCCGGCGGCGGGTCCGTGCGGGAGCGGGCACGGCTTCTCGCTGCGCCCGCGGCGGAGACGCCGTACCGCCACAGCTGCTGGCACGGGTCGTAGGCCAGTTCAATATTGGACGAGGCCAAGAGGGTGCCTTGGATCTCTTCCAGGGGAACCAGGTCCGCGTTGTACCGGGCCAGCACGGCGGCGGCTTCGGTGGCGGCGTCGATGCGGAAACGAATCGCGGCCAGGTAATCGTTCAGGCTCTGCAGCAGCCAGTTTTGCCCCTCTCTAGCGGGTTGGGGGTTTTCATAACGCATGCGAGACCCCTTGACCCAGTCTCCTCCGCGGCCTGCGCTTGTTGCTTGGCTTCCTGGTACGCCTGATACGAGTAGTGGATTTGCCGCAGTGCATTTCCCACCTCGAACGTCACGCTGAGCATGGTCTGCTGGAGCAACCCGCGTTCCCTGCGCCAGCTGCAACTCCGCCGCGTGGAGTTCCCGCCGTCCCTTGCCGGAGGCCCAGGGGGAAGGCCAGCGCGGTGCCGAGCAGCCAATCGGAATACTCCGCCGTGGAAAGCTGCGAGATGGCATTGCCCAAATCCTCGCCCACGCCGTTCATGCGGTACAGGGCCTGGAAGTCCAGTCTGGGAAGCCTGCCATTCTCCGCGAGCAGCAATTCCATTTCGCGGATCCGCACGTTCAGCCGCTGTTGCGCGAAATCGGGCTGATTCATCATCGCCTGCTGGATGGCCGCGGAGGGATCCGGCGTGGAGAGCTGGGTCAGCGGCGGCGTGCTGGGGACCACGTGGAGTTCGAGGGTGGGCCGGCGGCAGGTCCGAGCAGCCAGGGAGTCGCCGATCGCCGGCGAGCACCTCGCGATTGAAGCTCCAGACGCTGCGCCGCCGGTAGTCGTGGAGCTGCGCCTTCGCTTTGGCGACATCGGCGTAGATCGACCACTGGGCTTTTGGGCCTCGAACTGGAAGTACGACTTCTTCCAGGAGCGGTATCACCTCGTCGATCGACTTCAGCGCCACACGGGCCGCTTGCAGGTCCCAGTACGCGACGGTCACGCTGCGGACGGAGGCCATGACGGTCCTTTTGAATTCCCAGGCCGACTGTTCCGACCGGGTCTGGCTGATCCGGATCGTGAACCCGGTTCACCTCGATGCCGGCCCCCTGCAGCAGCGGCTGCTGGAACGACAGGTCCAATTGGCCCACGTGCGTGGGGTTGTAACTGTCGCCGTCGCCGCCCGGGATGTACAGGTAGCCGGGGTCGGGGTTAAAGGCGATGGCCGCACGCGGGCCGGTGATCAACGGCTTGGTCAGTTCGGCGTCGAAGGCTCCCTCGTCCCGTTGATTTGGTTCGGCCAGCCCCGGCCCGAAGAACGAGTTGGGCGGCTGGTTGATTTTCGTGCCGTACAAGCGGGTGCTGAAGCTGGCGTCAAAGGCCGCTAGGGCGGCTCGCGCCCGAAACCCTCCGCGACGCCGATATCAAACGCAGTGTCCGGGGAGGCCACGACGGAAGATCCCTCCGAAACCCGGACGATCCGGAATTCCGCAGTGCCAGTTCCAAGGCCCGCTGCAAGTCCATCGGCGCGTTCTGGTTGTTCGGGGGATTGACAAAGACAGGTGCTGCCGCGGCGAGAGGCTCCTGGGCGAGGTCGTACGGCCGGCTGGGGACAGAGCCGGGAAATAGGCATCGGGATAGGGCTTGTCCAGCAGGTAGTCGTCCCGCTGCCGCTGGATCGGACTGTCGTGAGCGCAGCCGCCCACGCTCAGCATCGCGGCACACCCGATGATCAGGACAATGCGGTACATCAGGGCGGCATCTGGACCGTGGGTCTATTGCTTCAGGACAACAGTATTCCACGTCCTTTATCGATCCTGCGGCCCGAATTCGATCGGTTCATCTCTCCCGCCTGGTCGGATTACGACGGTGCTGCGGGAGGTCTTGATTGTTGGAGAAAATGTGTCGGTTCGCGGCCCGCGGAGTAAGCTCGCCGTGCCGTCTTTGCGGATTGTATCGATCGTGGGGAAGGGCGCAATCCCAACGGTTGAGCGGCGCGGTCTGCGCCGCCATTCCATCGGGTACTTCCACAGCTTGATGGAAAGCCTCCTGGCCTACGATTGCGGTTCACTCTATTTCGCCGAGTACCAGGGGATGAGGCTCGCCACGGCACTGGTTATCTATTTCGGCGATACGGCGAGCTACAAATACGGCGGTTCGCTGCCCGTCCATCGCAACGTCATGGCACCCTATCTGCTCCACTTCGAGGTCAGTGAGGAGCGCGAAAGGACGCGGCCATCGCTGGTACGATTTCTGCGGCATCGCCCCGCCGGACAAG
The DNA here is from genome assembly GCA_963696465.1 of uncultured Gammaproteobacteria bacterium. Taxonomy (GTDB): domain Bacteria; phylum Pseudomonadota; class Gammaproteobacteria; order Thiohalobacterales; family Thiohalobacteraceae; genus JAHJQQ01. The sequence goes on from CAVOKC010000005.1 coordinate 3,134, forward strand.
CCCGATGATCCGTGGGCCGACTTCAGCCGCCTTCAAACGGAAATTCGGCGGCTGCGAGCAGCACTTCATCCCATCGCAGGATCTTGTCTACGATCCGGATGCCTACGCGGAATATCGTCACCGGGAGCCGTCTTGAACGGATTGAAATCCGTTCTACCTTGGTTGCGAATGCCGGGAGGCATGAACAGGCGGATACGTATTGAACTGAGTGTTGCCGCTTTCTCCGTTGTCTCTGGTACGTCGATGTTGCCGAGCGCGGCGGCATGTCGCCGCTTTGGGTGCAATAGCGAATGCGATGACCGCCACTTCGTCTTGCTGATGCATTCACTCTGCCCATGGAATTGACGGCGCTCTGCCGTTCGCAGGATCCCGTGCTCGTGACAAGGCACCGCGACTCCAAGACTCGGTTGCGGCCGGAGGCCGCGTCGTTTAATTTAACCGCGACCCAACGGGGAGCGCGTGGGCTGGCTGCAAGCCTCGCTCCGCGCGCTCCCCGATGGGTCGCGGTTAACCAACGCGGCCTCCGGCCGCAACCAAACGAATTCAATACGTCGAACAGGAGGAAACAGAGAGAACAGAGGTCCCCCTTCCTCTGTTACCTCTGTTTCCTCCTGTTCAAAATGCGCGCAAGAAGACAAGAAATCGGGAACTAGTAATACGAGTTTGATCCTCCCAATCGTCACAGCCGGCAGACCCGACACCAACGGCGGACTCGGCACATTTTCTCTTCCGGCGGCAGCTTGTTCTTGCCCGCGTCAAGGGTTTAGGACGTGTGCCGGGCATCCCGCAAGCTAGGTTTTCATGGACCCGTGCGCTCCCATCGTGCGCACACTGGTCTCAGTCAACCAGATTGTTTCGAGCCACGTGGCTCTCGAACTCGGCGACCGATGGCGATGACACGGCGAAACTTGAACGAAAGCGGCCTTCGATGAAGATGCGAGAATGGCTCTTTCGTGCGCACGTCTGGCCTGGGAAGAAACCAGGTACACGCTGGCGCGCACCTTTCGGCCGACGCTCGCGCACTTGTCGGCCGACAGCGATCCAACTGGAACAACGCGTGTTGTTGAGCGTTTCGCCGGGCCCGGTCCTCGCCGACGGCGACCTGGCCCAGCTGGACGGCGAGTCCGAGGCGATCGCGGCGGCGACGGCGGATGCCGGGCAGGCCGAGGGAGATGCGACGAACGAAGAGCCGGCCGATGAAGTGCGGACGGCCCGCGACGCGCTGGCCCTGCTGGATGCGCTGCAGGACGACTTGCTGCCCGCGGCCCAGCAGGAGCAGCAGCGGTACGAAATCGTGTTCCTCGATTCGGCGGTCGCGGATGCGGAACAACTGCTGGACGACTTGCGAGCGCAGCGTGGCGACCGCGACCTGGAAATCGTGCAACTCGATCCCCAGGCGCAACGGCTTGGCCCAGATCACCGCAGCGCTGGCCGAGCGGCAGGAGGTGGACGCGATCCACATCATCAGCCACGGTACGGAGCGTGGCGTCAAGCTGGGCAGCACGTGGCTCACACCCGACAGCCTGGACCAGTATCGCGCGGTGTTCCAGGGCTGGGGATATGCCTTGACCGAACACGCGGACTTGCTGTTCTACGGCTGCGATCTGGCGGCCAGCGAAGAAGGCCGCACGCTGCTGGAAGGGATCGGCGCCCTGACCGGCGCCGACGTGGCCGCCAGCAGCAACGACACGGGCCACGCGGAACTGGGCGGCGACTGGGAACTGGAATACGCCCGCGGCGACATCGAAGCCTCGGTGCCGGTCACCGCCGCCACCCAGGATTCGTGGCACGCGCTGCTGAACACCTTCGTGGTCACCAACACGAATCGCCAACAATCTTGCCATCCACAGCGTACGGAGCCGTCACCACGCTGCATTCGTCCAGCACGTTGTAGCCAGATTCTTCACCAATGAAGATCTGCACGCCTTCAGCATTCACGCACTGATCGAGCAGGTGCAAGATCTCGCGTTTCTGCGTGAAGGCCTCGAACAAGTGGCGCAATTTGTCGACCTCGCACAGCTCGCGGAAACCCATCAGATTGGTCTGCCCCGCAAACACGACGTCTTCCTGGTCGAGCGGATCATCCACATTGAAGACCTGTCCCGCCATTTCCACGACGGCCTTCATCATGCGGTTCATGTCTTCGTGCGTCCGCTGCATATCGGCAACGATCACATCGCGCACGGCGGTGAGGTCTTTGCCGCCGAATTGTTCGTTGAGGAAGTTCGCCGCCATTTCCAGTTCGGAGGGCGTGTATTTGCGTTCGGTATGGATGATGCGGTTCTGCACCTCGCGTTCATTGATGACCATGATCACCAGCACGCGGTTATCCGACAGGGGCAGGAAATCCAAGCGTCGCAAAGCCGCCTGCTTGCGCCGCGGCAGCATCACCACCCCGGCCATGCGGGTGATACCCGACAACAGATTCGAGGCACGCTCGACCAAATCCTTGCGCGTGAGATCCAGGTTCAACTCGGTGCGCAGACGTTGCATATCGACGCCGTCGAGTGGTTGCACCGTCAGCAAGCTGTCGACGAAGAAACGATAACCCTGCACAGTCGGCATGCGCCCGGCGGAGGTGTGCGGGGACTTCACGAACCCCAAGTCTTCCAGGTCGGCCATGACATTGCGGACGGTCGCCGGGCTGAGGTCCATCACCGCATCCCGCGCCAGCGTCCGCGACCCCACCGGCTCGCCGTCGCGGATATAGCGCTCGATCAACACCCGTAACAGGTGTTGCGCACGTTCGTTAAGCACTGGACTGGATGGGTTCTTGGACATCTGCCGCGGATATGAGGTTCAGAAATGGCTGGCACTCTCAACAGGCGAGTGCCAGGACCGCACGCTAACAACTGCCACCCGGGGTGTCAAGGCAACACCACAGCAACTCTCCGCAGCACACCCAAGCCAAAAACCTGCGCGGACTTAATAGCTTCCGGCACAGTCGCATTGTCGACCCGGAGTTCTTCATGCTAGTGTCACTCGCCATATGAACAGCAGCTTCAAACGCATCGGTCTGATCAGCAAATCCACCGCCGTGGGCACGACCTTGCGGCGCCTGGTCGATTATCTGCAGGCACGCGGCCTGGATATCACCCTGGACGAAAGCGCCGCCGAACATCTGCAGGACAGCACACTGACGTGCGTGGAGCGCTCAGAGTTGGCGGCCCACTGCGATCTCGCCATTGTCGTTGGGGGCGACGGCACCATTCTGAACGCCGGACGCAGCCTGGCCGATGCCGGCGTCCCGCTGGTCGGTGTGAATCTGGGGCGGCTGGGATTTCTGGCCGACGTCTCTCCCCATCACATGACGGATCAACTCGACCAGATTCTGGCCGGCGACTTCGCCCTGGAAGAACGCGCCTTGTTGCATGCCGCGGTCTACCGTGAAGATCGCTGCATCAACACCGGCGATGCGCTCAACGACGTGGTCATTCACAAGTGGGACGTCGCCCGCATGATCGAACTGGAAGTCCGTATCGATGGGCAGTTGCTCAATACGCAACGCTCCGACGGCCTGATTGTCGCGACACCGACCGGATCGACCGCGTATGCACTCTCCGGTGGCGGACCGATCCTGCATCCCTCACTTGATGCCATCTTGCTGGTGCCCATCTGTCCGCACAGCCTGAACAACCGCCCTATCGTTATCAACGAGACCAGCGCCGTCGATGTGATCGTGCATGCCGGTGATTACACGCAGGCGCAAGTCACCTGCGACGGCCAAGTGAATTGTGCCCTGCTTCCCGGCGATCGCGTCAGCATTCACAAAAAGACGCATCCACTAAAACTGATCCATCCGCCGGGTTACGATTACTACGAAATCCTGCGGCGTAAATTCGGCTGGGGAAAGACCAGCTGATGCTCAGCCACATCCACATCCGCGATTTCGCCATCGTCGACGAGCTCGATCTTGAACTTACGGCAGGCATGACCGCACTCACCGGCGAGACCGGTGCCGGCAAATCCATTCTGGTGGATGCACTGGGCTTGATCCTTGGCGGCCGCGCCGATGCGGATGCGATCCGTCATGGCAGCGAGAAAACCGAACTGACGGCGACCTTCAACCTGAGCGCGCTGCCACAGGTGCGCGAATGGTTGCGTGAACACGATTTGGACAGCGACGATGACTGCCAGTTGCGCCGCATTATCGGTCGCGAGGGACGCTCACGCGCCTATATCAACGGCCGGCCGGCTCCGATCCAACAACTGCAGGAACTCGGCGATCAACTGGCCGACATTCACGGCCAGCATGAGCATCAATCGCTGTTGAAGCGCGAAGTGCAGCGTGAACTGCTCGATGCCTACGCCGGCCATGAAGACGCGATCAACACCTTGGGCGCGATCTACCGCGATTACAAGGCGCGGCGGGACGAACTCGAACGCTTGCGCGGGGCTGCACAAGACCGTGGCGCGCGTAGCGAATTACTGCGCTTCCATATCCAGGAACTCGAAACGCTGGATCTCGCGGATAACGAACTCGCACAACTCGAAGACGAACACCGCCGGCTGGCCAACGCCGGCCGCCTGCTGGAATCTTGCCAACGTGCGGTCAGCGCCTTATACGAAGATGACGTATCGGCAAACACCCTGCTCGGCCACGCGCATGCGGATCTGCAGGAACTCACCCGCTTCGATCCACATTTGCAGGCCATATGCGATCTGCTCGACGGTGCTTTGATACAAGCCCGTGAGGCCAGCGACGAACTGCGCAGCTACACCGAGCGTCTCGAACTCGATCCGGCACGCCTGGATTGGATCGATCAACGCCTCGCGACAATACAAACGCTGGCGCGCAAACACCGCATCAAACCCGACGAGCTTGGCACACTGCTGGAACGCAGCCGTGCGGAACTGGCGCAACTCGAACACGCCGACGAACACTTCGATGCGTTGGAAACAGCCATCGCCGATTTACAACGAAAGTACAGCGACCTCGCCCTGCAAATTCGTGCCCGCCGCCATCAGGCCGCGCTGGAACTCGGACAAAAGATTTCCGCCGCCATGCATGAACTCGGCATGCCGGGCGGACGCCTGAGCATCGCCGTGGAAGACCTGCCCGCCGACGAACTCACCCGCCACGGCCTCGATCGCATCGACTTCCGCGTCAGCGCCAATCCCGGCCAACCGCCGCAAGCACTGACTAAGGTTGCCTCAGGCGGTGAATTATCGCGCATCAGCCTGGCGATCCAAGTCATCGCCACCCACGCGAGTCGCATCCCGACACTGGTGTTCGACGAAGTGGATACCGGCATCGGTGGCGGTGTCGCCGAAGTGGTCGGCAGGCAATTGCGTGCGCTGGGCGGCAACCGCCAAGTTCTGTGCGTGACCCATCTGCCGCAAGTCGCCGCGCAAGCGCATCAGCATTGTCAGGTACAGAAATTCACCGGCGATGAAACGACCCGCACGCGGATTCGTCGCTTGAGTGATTCGGAACGCGTTGACGAAATCGCGCGCATGCTCGGTGGCCTCGAAGTCACGGCCTCGACGCGCGCGCATGCACAAGAGATGATTCAGCGGGCACAACAGGAAACAACGGGAAACAAGAAACGCGGCAGTCGAAAGAAGGCGTAATGCCTAGAAAAGGGCGCTACCTGCGCCTACGACACCTTGCGGCAATCGACACAGATGCCGTAGATATACAGGCTGTGATCGGTGATCTCGTAACCGGCCTTTTCGGCGATGGCGCGCTGGCGCTGTTCGATGGTTTCATCCATGAACTCATCCACCCGGCCGCATTTCACGCAGACGATATGATCATGATGCGTGCCTTCGTTTAGTTCGAAGACCGAATGGCCACCTTCAAAATGGTGTCGGGCAACCAGGCCAGCCGCCTCGAACTGGGTGAGCACCCGGTAGACCGTCGCCAAACCGATGTCTTCGCCCTCATCCAACAGCGCCTTGTAGACATCTTCGGCACTCATGTGGCGGTGGGTCTTGTTGCTCTCCAGGAGTTCCAAGATTTTCACCCGGGGCAACGTGACCTTCAGGCCAGCTTTGCGTAAGTCCTGCGATTCCATACTGTTCTCTCTGCCAATAGCCGTGAATTCGCGCGTCGCTTGGGGTATGATGCCGCCGGACTCGACTGTGCTGGAACTTACCAACCTATGCGAAAGCTTCTCATTCCTGGCGTCATCATTGCAACCCTGCTCAGTGGCTGCGCCTCTGTCGACAAGATGCCCTTTGTCTACCGAATCGATGTCCAGCAAGGCAATGTCATCACTCAGGAAGCCGTCGATCAATTGAAGCCCGGCATGTCGAAGCGCCAGGTTAAATACACTCTCGGCACACCCATGATCGCAGATGCCTTCCATGCCGATCGTTGGGATTATGTGTACCGCATGGAACCCGGCAAAGGTGAGGTTGAGCAGGATCACGTCACGTTGCGCTTCAAGGATGATGCGCTGGTCGGCATTGATGGCGATTACCGGCCCAACCCGCAACCTGCGCTCGCCGCTGCAAATAAGCCGTCAACAACCGTAGTCGTACCGCCGCAGGAACGGGATGAAGGCGGTGTTCTTACGCGCCTCTGGCGGTGGATGGGCTTTGGGAAGGAAGATATCTGATTCGGGTTCGGGATTCGGGATTCGGGCAAGATACTAGCCTCTAAATCCCGAATCTCTTAACTACTCTTCTAAATCCCCTCCACCCCGCTTCATACGCTTGCCCTCGGACGCGCGCTGTTTGCGCACTTCTTTGGGATCGGCGATCAGTGGCCGGTATATTTCTACGCGATCACCGTTGCGCAATTCGGCGTTGGGTTTGTTCAACTTGCCGAAAACACCCAGTTGGTTGTTGGCCAAGTCGATGTCGGGAAAACGTTCGAGTATGCCCGACTCGCGAACTGCCTGTTCCAAGGTGGTCCCCTGCGGCACGCGCAGCTTTAAGATCGTCTGCGCGTCCGATCGGGCATACGCGACTTCGACATCGATCAACTCAGCGCTTTCCATAGACATCCACCGCCCGCTGTTGAAAGGAATCGACCAAGGTATTGGCAATCTGACTGAAGATGGGACCGATCACCATATCGAGCATCCGGTTGGCAAATTCGAACTCCAGGTCCAGCGACACCTTGCAGGCTTGGTCGCCCAGCGGGTCGAAACGCCAGAATCCTTCCAGCTGTTTGAACGGCCCGTCCACTAATCGTATCTCGATCATCTTGTTGGGCTGCTGCCGGTTATGCGTCGTGAACGCCTTTTGCACACTACCCTTGGCCATCTCGATGCAGGCCTTCAGCTCGTCGCCCTCGCGCCAGGTCACCCGCGCTGAGCGGCACCAGGGCAGGAATCCAGGATAAGACTCGATATCGTTCACCAGAGCGAACATTTCGGCCGGTGTGTAGGCGACCAAGGCCGATTTGTTAATCGATGTCGTCATATGTTGCTTGCCGCGTCACCGCGGTACTCCAACCCCATCATTCAGTCATTAGGACCCATTGTCCGGGAAACTGTCCGGGGCCTCAACTCCAATGACCACTCACATCGCACATGGCCGCAACAGCACTGCTCGACATATAATGCGCGGATGGCCACTAAAAAATCCAAGCAATCCGACGGCAACAGCACCATCGCGCTCAACAAAAAGGCGCGTCACGACTTCACCATCGAAGAGCGTTTCGAGGCCGGCATCGCCCTGCAAGGCTGGGAGGTCAAGAGTCTGCGTGCCGGCAAGACCCAGCTGGTCGACAGCTACGTCATCATCAAAGACGGCGAGGCCTGGCTGCTCGGCTGCCTGATCACGCCACTGCTGGCCGCCTCGACCCATATTCACCCGGAGGCCACGCGGACCCGCAAACTCCTGCTGCACCGCGAAGAACTAAACGAACTCATCGGCGCCGTGGAGCGCAAGGGTTACACCTTGATTCCGCTGGCTATGTATTGGAAAAACGGCCGTGCCAAACTGGAGATTGGTCTGGCCAAAGGCAAGAAAGAGCATGATAAACGCGCCACCGAGAAGGACCGCGACTGGGACCGCGAAAAGCAACGCATCATGCGTCATGGCTGAGCGCGCAGAGCCCGCCATCTACCCGCTATCTAATCGGTGCGTTGACATATGTTAGACCGGCGCCCTTGAAAATCCCTGCCGGCGGGTCCATACATTAACTAAGCCGTGATTCTCCGCGCCCCAGCGTGACTCCCTTCGGAGCCGAGTATTAGATCGGAAGCAGTGGGCCGGAGGATTGCGGTGACGTGTTACACTATCAACACACTTGGGGGCGACATGGTTTCGACGTGGGTTGCGAACCCTAAGGTGCATGCCGAGGTGCAAAGCCCTCGTTAATCACTCTGCAAACTTTTAGTTGCCAACGACGACAACTACGCACTCGCTGCTTAATACCCAGTAGGGTGCCGTCTGACCGGGGCCGTGCTTGTGCGCCCGGGCTTCCTGAGCAATCAGGGGCACAGGCGTCGATTCTCACAAGATCGCGGTGCGGCTCTCCCAGGGCCAATCCTCTAAAACTAACTGGGATCGTCGTCTGTTTTCCCTGCCCGTCGGGTAGCGGCGATTAAATCAATAGACGTGGATAAGCATGTAGAGCCGAAGGCAGAGGACTTACGGACGCGGGTTCGATTCCCGCCGCCTCCACCAAATCTGAACTCAGCGTAGCTCTGCTGAGGTCAATCATGATCAACCAAGGCCCTGCTTAACCGGGCCTATTCTTTACCTGCGTCGATCAAAGTCGGTGCGTCACCCGCGTCTACGAGCGCATCCTTCCACCAAAAAAATCCCCAATCGCCATATCTAAAGATTGCTTTAGGCGGCCGCAAACGGCCAATAATCCGGCCATATTTGGCGCAATCGAGTAAATATACATAAATATTATCTTGTTTTTATTGAAGTTAATGCAATAATCATCCGGCCACAAACCCGGCCATAAGGCTTCAAGATGCCGACTACAAGCCACAATTTTTCGCCTTTTGTTCCCAGCGACCGGGCACTTGAGGCGTCAGCCCTCGCAGACAAAGTCATAGCCATTACAAAGTCATCTGCCAAGCTGGCCGCAAATCTACCGGAAGAAACACGCACCACGATTGTACGGCACATGGCCGTCATCAATTCCTACTACTCAAATCTCATTGAGGGAAATCGGACACGTCCCCATGAGATACGCGCAGCCCAGCAAGGCAATTTTTCCACAGACCCCGCTAAGCGAGATCTGCAAATGGAATCTGTCGCCCATATCCGGGTACAGGAATGGATACGGGAACAATCGCCGGGACAGGATGACATTTTTTCACCCGAATTCATCCAGTCCATTCATCGCGAGTTTTACGAACATGTTCCGCAAACCCTGCGATTGTTGAAAAACGAAAAAGGCGAAATCATTGATGAGGTGGTTCCTGGTGAGTGGCGCAGCAAAGAGGTCGCGGTGGGACGCCATCATCCGCCACCTGCAAACGAGCTACCCACATTGATGCGAACGTTTTGCGATATCTATCATCCAAGCCATCACAAAGGCGACAAGAAAACGATCGCCGCGATGTGTGCTCACCACCGCTTTGCATGGATACACCCTTTTGCAGATGGTAATGGCCGGGTGGCTCGCCTGCTTACCGATACAACACTCAATGCCATTGGACTCGACAGTTCAGGGGTATGGTGCTTGAGCAGGGGTTTGGCGCGTGCATCCGATCGTTACAAAGAGCTACTGGAACGCGCTGACTATCCCCGACAGGGAGATCACGATGGACGTGGTCTTCTCAGCGAAACAGGACTCATCGCATTCTGCGACTTCATGTTAGATGTCTCGCTCGATCAAATTGACTATATCAGCCAGCTGCTACAGGTCGATCAGATACGTGATCGTATACAGCGTTACATTGCGGCTCGTAATGACGCACGGGTAGTGGGACTTGGCGAGATAAAACCCGTTGCAGCCATGGTTCTATACAACGCTTTCCTGCTGGGGAAAACTCGACCGATCAACGGCATTGGAACTCTGCGCCATGCCCGAGCGCACTGCACGAAGACTGTTATCGCAACTACGGGAAGAAGGCCTGCTCAGCGAAACAAGCTCCAAATCACCCTTCTACTGGGAAATCCCCCAGCATGCTGAACCCTGGTATTTCCCGCAACTCTCTTCCGCCGTGTAAGTGCAGCACTTCCCTTGCACCGCTGACCGCCCATAATTCTTATAGGAACCTCTGAACAAGTGTCGTCCTCAATCGCAGACAGACTGTTCAACTCAATATTTTCGGCGAAGCGCGGTCTTTTTGCGCTAGAGCAGGTGTTTTAAGGCCTATATCTCAGGCCATTTCCCGCTCATCGGGCGCACCTCGCCTGCAGCGTCAATATTCGTCGCCGCGCCATGTAGAGATTAGACAAGGCAAACAGCGAGAACACGTGGGCGGCATTCTTCGCGATGCCCCGGTAGCGCACCTTCAGATAATTAAACTGACGCTTCACCACCCGGAACGGATGCTCAACCTTGGCGCGGATAGAGGACAAGCGTTTATTGCGCGCTTCCTGTTGTTCCGTCAACGACCTTCCGCGTGCGGCCTTGGCCAACACACCCCAACGGACTTCTTTTTCACGCAGCGCCTGCCGGCGTTCCTCGCCCGCATACCCCTTGTCGCCATAGACCACCTGCTCGTCACCGTGCAGCAACTCGTCCATGATGTTGATGTCCGCTTCACTGGCCGTCGTCACCACCACCGTGTGCACCAACCCGCGCTTGGCATCGACGCCGATGTGCGCCTTCATGCCAAAGTGCCAGTTATTACCCTTCCGCGTCGCACTCATCTCCGGGTCGCGTTTGCGCTCAGCGTTTCGGGTCGAGGGCGGCGCCGCGATGATCGTGGCGTCCACGATCGTGCCCTGGCGCAGCAACAGCTTGTGTTCTTCCAGATACTCCACCACCTCGGCGAAGATCTTCGCCGTCAGCTCGTGGGTCTCCAACAGACGGCGGAAGTTGAGAATGCTGGTCTCGTCCGGCACCGCCTCATCATTCAGCTCAATCCCGGCGAACCGGCGCATCGACTCCATGTCATAGAGCGCTTCCTCCATGCCCGGATCGGACAGCCCGTACCACTGTTGCAGGCAGTACACCCGCAGCATCATCGCCAGCGGCAGCGGCGGGCGGCCATTGCCCGCCTTCGGGTAGCAGGGCTCGATCAGTGCCTGCAACCGCGACCAAGGCACCACCTTGTTCATCTCGGCAAGAAACTTATCGCGCTTGGTCGTCTTCTTCTTGGCATCAAATGCCAGACCGGCAAAGCTTGCTTGTTTCATACACGCCCTCGCAATACGATGTCTGTGTACTTTATAACTCATCCGTCAATTGGATGGGGGAAGTTATAGATATTCTATAGATCCGAATCCCGCGTCCAGTCCAGCACCGACAGAGAAATGCACAAGAGAACCATATGCCACGAACAGCCTGACGAATTATCGCCCGCAATCCGAGCTTAACAGAGAGTCGATCAGCGCACCGTGAAGCGCTCTTCCAGGCTCGCCAGTTTGTCCATGATGCCGGTGTATTCGAGTTCGGACATCGGCAACATCGCCGCGCCGAAGAAACCCTGACGGCGCATGTCGATCGCCTTCGCTGCGACCCGGTTGCGCACCTCATCCCAGAACGGATGTGCAAACGCATCGACGGGCTCGGTCAGTTTGCCTTCATGCAACCGAAAACGCCGCGCAGCTCACCAGCGGCGGTCCATCGAAGTAGCTGATACCGGAATTGAGAGTGACCGGCATCAGCGGCATCTGGTGCGATCCGCGCATGCCACCCGCGACGAAGGCGCCCAGCGCATAAGGTGAAAGGATCTCGCCGGTGGCGGGGAAATCCTTCTGCACCCGTACCAACATAACCGGATCATCCTTGCCGGTATATTTCCCGGCGATGTTGTGCAGTCGCGAGGTCGCAGGCCGGACGGCCTGCTCGCCGCTGCTGCGCGACCACACCGATTCGACAACATAGCGCTCGGTATCGCGCAGCAGCGCAGCAATGCTGTACAGATCCTCCGGCGCGTTGAGTTCGATGATGCGATCGCCTTCGGTATGATTCACGTCCATGATGACGAAACGGAAGCCCTGCGTCATCGTCGGCGCGAGGATCAGTCCGGGCGTGTTCATCGGGTCGGCAAACGCCAGATACAGCGGCAGATTGAAGGCGCCCGGGTCGGTCTTGTCGGCGGCGAAAAACAGGAACGGCTCGTTGGGTCGCTCGTCGAAATTGAGCTCGGCCACCGCCGGCCCCATACCGCGCACATTACCGGAAAAGGCATCCTTGAGCAGATCCTGTCCGGCGCCGTACAGGCCCTGCGCCTTGGCCACGGCAGTTCCCGCAATAAAGGCATCCCAGGCCAGTTGATGTATCGCCCCAGCGCCGGTCCCATGAGTATGCGTCATCAGGATAGCGATATCGTCACCGGTATGACTGACATAACTGTCGATCAGCAGGTCTTTGCCACGATTTGCCACCACGGCACGGACTTCCTCCAACAGTCGATGCGATGGACAGATGTGACCGCCAATCGAACCGATGTCTGCCTTGATGACACTGAGTGTGATCTGCATTGAACCTCCTCTAGACCTCCCGCCGAAACTCCCTTGGCGTCGACGTTAACTGCCTATTCGGTTTGTCTGCTCTGGTAGGGAATTCGGTTCCTGCCGTTACCTATTAATGATCATTCAGAGTGAAGTACGCCGTGGACCCCCACTGCGATTTTCGTAATTTTCCTGACAGGGCCTGCAACGTTTCGCGGTCGGGTAGGCCTCTAGACGCTTCACGTCAATCGCTTCGTCACAGTCTGTACAGATACCATAACTGCTATCAGCGATCCGCATCAGTGCGGCATCGATATCACGAATCTCCTCGACATGTCGATCGATGTCCGCCAACGCCACATCGACCAGCAGATCCGCAACCGAGGAATTTTCCATATCGTGTACTTGGCCGGCGAGTTCGATATAGCTCTGCTCGTCCGATTGCATCAGCGCCTGACGAATAATCTCGCGCACCTCGCGGTAACGCCGCTCCAGGAGTGTCTTGAATTCATGGGTCTGATGTTGTGTAAGCATGACTGCCTCCACGCACTTACGACTGATTATGAAAGTATCTTGCCGAGGGAAATAATGCGATGACCCATGTCATGCGGCTTGCGAACAACCTGCTGGCGCCCTGCGTTGGTTATATCAAGGAACAACGTGGAGCGTGGCCGGCTGGCCAAGATGGCCATTGATGGTGATCTTGACCGGCAAGAATTTCTCGATCACCTCGGCATTGGTAAGCAGATGCGAGGTCACTTCGCTGGTGCGCAAAACCGAAGGTTGATCGGCCAGCGCCAACGGCAACAGCAACTGATCGGTCAGCCAACGATCCACGGCGCCGTCGGTGGCGAGGAATCGCAACAATTCTTCAACCGCCTCGTCAGCCACCTGCTCGGCACGTTTGCCGCGCGCGCCAAGTGCGAAGAAACAAGCTTGGCTGTATTCGAATTCGGCAAGCAACACCAGCACCGTGCCACGAGAATGCGCCGGCAAGGTCTCGAGGGCGATGTCGACGTCACATTTAAGCTCACGCAACTGACGCATAGTACGGTTGCGCTGGCGTGCGCCGATCTCCTCGGCGAGATTGGCGACGGCGGACAGCCCGCGCACCCGCTGCAGCCGGCCGCGCTCGCTCAGCTGCAGGGCTTTGATGTGTGCGCCACCAGGCAACGTGGCGCGTATAGCACCGCCACCCTGCGGATAAAATCCAGCCATGAGCATGTCCAGGTCGAACTGCAGACCTAAGCGTCGCAGCAACGCACGCCAGTGCCAGTCCAGATAATGAAAACACGGGCTCCAGGGCACATGGGTACCGCCGGTGATGGTGAGTTGCGAGGGTGCAGCAGCCAGGGCCAAGGGCAACATCACGGTCTGTAGCACCAGTGCTGTGGCCCCAGCCGTACCGATGTCGAAATGATAGTCGCCCGATTCAACGGCCCCGGGTTCGAACTGCAGGCTCTGCGAACCGAGACGGTCGCCCTCGACCCGCGCATGACTGATGAGGGCCGCCGCGTGCACGGCCATGCGATGCTGGAAGCCCAAACCGGGTTTGCTGCGGTTGGCACGGATGCGCATCAAATGGACAGCCTGTCGTGTCAGCAGCGACAGCGTCAGCGCACTGCGCAGCACCTGGCCTCCGCCCTCGCCCATCGTCCCATCGATTGCGATCATCCGCGCGCACCTCTTGACCTCTGTCAGGTGTAGCACACTGGCAGGAATGCGTGTTTTCCACCGGTTGCTAGACTTCTTACTGAGAGGAGCAAACATCAATGGCTCGAGAAATTACCCAACTATCCACACCTTTGACCGTGGGCGGCATGTCGCTGACACAGGCCTTGCTACAGCGACGTTCGGTGCGTGCCTATGGCTCAGGATCTCTGAGCCTCGCGCATTTGGGGCAGCTGCTGTGGGCCGCACAAGGGATCACCTCGGATGATGGGCTTCGCGCTGCACCGTCGGCGGGAGCGTTGTATCCGCTGGAGATCCACATCGTCGCCGGCGATGTAGAGGAATTAGTCAGCGGCGTCTATAGCTATGACCCACATCAGCACCGGTTGCTGGCGATACATGGTGGTGATCTACGCGCCGCACTGGGGGTCGCGGCGCTGAATCAAACCTGGTTCCGGGATGCCGCGGTGCTTCTGGTCTGTAGCGCCATTTATGACCGGACCACCTTCAAATACGGCCACCGCGGCGTCCGTTATGTACACATGGAGGCAGGCCATGTCGCGCAGAATGTCTTACTGCAGGCCACAGCGCTCGAACTGCACAGCGCCATCGTCGGCGCCTTCGACGATCAGGCCGTACACGAAACGCTGGCCACGCCCGCCGATTGCGCGCCACTGTACCTGATACCCATCGGCCATTAGCACCCGGGTTGACTGAGAGGAACCATCCATGACTGAGAAAGCAAACACACGCTTGATTTGGGAAGGCCAATCCACGCTCGGCAAACTGCGCGAACTCGTGCAAGTGCGAAGGAATTTCGAGTTGCAGTTACCTCAGGATTATCACTTCGCGCTGTTCCGACACCTCTACCCGGACGCCCCGCCGGGCGAACCTGAATTGGTCGATGTGAGTGGCACGGCGGAGCTGCTCAAAAAGGTCGCGGAAATCCGCGGTCTCGAACAACTCGCGGACTTGGTCGAGCCAGTCACCGCCGCACAGGCGAAGGTGCGTATTCAGAGTCCTGCACCCGGAATTCTGGTGTGTTTCCTCTGACGCGTACTGCGCCCGCTGAAATACACGGCCGAGTTCGGCAAATTAGGCTTGCGCTGTGGCCGCTATCTCTGCCTAAGATGTCCCGATCAATTTCCATCCGTCATTCCGGCAAAGGCCGGAAGATCAGTGCCGATGATAGTCATGGGGAACGTCACCGCCCCATCACAACGCGACAGATGCTCAGGGATTGTCGGGGTCGCACGAGCCCATCCGCACCCAGATGCCGTAATCGCAGCGCATCAGCGTACTCCCACTGCACACATAGCTGTCATGGCGATAGCTTTGGTTGTTGAAGTAACACACCGGCTCGCCGGGCACCTCGCGGCGCAACACTTCATACTCCTCGTCGGTCTCCTCGGCGAAGGGCGAGTTATTGAGTTCTGGGTCTGGTGCGCCCACCTGTGGAACATGAATGTGAGTGGTCATGGTTATGCCTCCCCGGTTGATGCGCCACGCGCAGTGGCGTAAGAGATGCGATATGATTTTAATGGCCGCTATCGCGTCCCTGTTCGTGCAGCAGTTCGATTTTGACCAACGCCGTCAGTCCATTCATCTGTTCGGTCAGCAATTCGAGCACATCATCCACGGCGAGAAGGCCTTCTAGACAGTTCGCCTACCGACATCACTACACCTCAATGCAGGCACACGAGCCTTTTCGGAGTAATTCTAGTGCCCAGCCCCACGACGTTCGTGATGCAACCACTCACGTACCGCCGTGGCCGAGCGACTGAGAAAACTGCGGCTTCGATCTGCCCACACCGAGAAGGTATCGGCACTGCGTTCGCTGAAATGCTCCCAGGCCGGACCCATCCGTTCGGCCGCGCGCGCCATGTCTTCTCGCAGCGTGGCGGTGACCTTGTGCAAGACCTCCGCGGAATAATTCTCCGCGCGTTTGACCTCGTTCACGCCCCGCTCGAACGCGCCCTTTACTGCGTCCGCATCGACAATATCCTGAATCTGGGACAATGCCTTTCTAACCTCATCACGCAGATGCGCATAGGCCGACGCCTCTTCGGCGCTGGCCGGACGCGTACTGTAGAACAAGGTATCGATCTCGGACTCGGCGGCCAACCAATCCTGAACGGGATCGCCCCCGCTAAAGCCGCGGTGCTCGGCGATGAAATAAGCGGCCTCGGCAACCATCTGCCAACGCTGTTCGGTTCCCGCATTGGGTGTCCGCGATCCGCTTGCCTGGCGCGGGTCTGCTGTGGATTTGTCGCTCGATGATTGATGTTCGGTGCTGCGCATAGTTGCATCCTCATAACGTTAACCGGTACCTGATACATTTGTCAGACTCGAACAAAAACCGACATCCCTATGCTTTAAGTCTAGATCTTAGTTCGCCATCCGTTCGCAGGTATCGCTTGAGACGTGTCATTGCATGACACACTCAGTCATTCACCTCAGCCCTCCCACTCGGCCGGACCCGGTGTCGCAGGCAGTTGCGGTTTTGGCCGTTCAGCGATCATCGCCTCGGTGGTGATCATCAAACCGGCAATGGATGCCGCGTTCTGCAGCGCGACGCGCACCACCTTGGTCGGGTCCAGCACGCCCATCTCCATCATGTCGCCGAAGGCGTCCGTCTGGGCGTTGTAACCGAAGTTGCCACCCCCTTCCTTTACCTTGTTCAGGATCACGGAGGGTTCCATGCCCGCATTGGCGACGATCTCGCGCAGCGGCTGTTCCATCGCGCGCACCACGATGCCGATGCCGATGCTCTGATCGTGATTGTCGCCGGTGAGTTTCTCTTTGAGCAGTGCCTGCTGGGCGCGCACCAGGGCGACGCCGCCACCGGCGACCACGCCCTCCTCGACGGCGGCGCGCGTGGCGTACATGGCATCCTCGACGCGGTCTTTTTTCTCCTTCATGGCGGTCTCGGTCGCCGCACCGACCTTGAGTACCGCCACGCCGCCGGCCAGTTTGGCCAAGCGTTCCTGTAACTTATCCTTGTCATAATCCGAGCTGGCCTCATCGATCTGTTTGCGGATCTGCTGAATACGCGCCTTGATGTCGTCTTGCCGACCGGCACCACCGACGATCGTGGTGTGGTCTTTGTCGACAATCACCTTGGCCGCCTTGCCGAGTTGTTCCAGCGTCGCCTTCTCCAAGGTGAGGCCGATTTCCTCACTGATCAGCGTTGCCCCACTGACGACAGCGATGTCCTGCAGCATGGCCTTGCGCCGGTCACCGAAGCCGGGGGCCTTCACTGCCACGCATTTGATAATGCCGCGGATGGCGTTCACGACCAGCGTCGCCAGCGCCTCGCCGTCCACCTCTTCGGCAATCAGCAACAGCGGGCTGCCGGATTTGGCGACCGCCTCCAGCAGCGGCAACACCTCGCGAATATTGGACAGCTTTTTATCGATCACCAGAATCAGCGCGTCATCCAGTTCCGCGGTCATGTCCTCCGGTTTGTTGATGAAATACGGCGACAGATAGCCGCGATCGAATTGCATGCCCTCGACCACTTGCAGTTCATTGACCAGACCGGACCCCTCCTCCACGGTGATCACACCTTCCTTGCCGACCTTGGCCATGGCATCGGCGATCAGACGGCCCACCTCTTCATCACCGTTCGCGGAAATGGTACCGACTTGTGCAATAGCCGTGTTGTCGGTGCAGGGGACAGCGATCTTCTGCAGCGCCTGCAGCGCCACGTCCACGGCCTTGTCGATGCCGCGTTTGAGGTCCATGGGGTTCATGCCCGCGACGACCGCTTTCATACCTCCGGTCAAGATCGCTTCGGCCAAAACAGTCGCGGTGGTAGTGCCGTCACCGGCGATATCGGAGGTGTGCGCGGCCACTTCGCGGACCATCTGCGCGCCCATATTCTGAAACGGATCTTCGAGCTCAATTTCCTTGGCGACCGATACCCCGTCCTTGCTGATGGCCGGTGGACCGTAGGCCTTTTGCATCACAACATTGCGGCCACGCGGCCCTAACGTCGCCTTCACAGCACGCGCCAGAATCCGCGCACCTTCGGCCATGCTCTGGCGGGCTTCGTCACCGAAGCGGATATCTTTGGCGGTCATACCGTGCTCTCCAATCTCGACATCGCGAAGCGAAGTCATGGACAGACCAAGCAGTTACCTGATCCGATACCCCAGCCGTGCCGCTTACAACACATGCCCCAGTTTGTCGCGAACTTCATCGATGGAGTGTGTGACAAGATCCTTGGCGATTTCATCGACGACCAGCTTGCGCACCTCGCCACCGAGCTGTTCGCGCAGCATGCCCAGAAATGCCGGCGGGGCCATCAGCACCAGTTTCTGAAACTGACCGCTGGTGCGGCCGGTCTCGAGGCGTTCGGCGATCTCCCTGGCAAAGTTCTCCGCCTCGTGGTCTTTGGCCTCGGTCCGGACATCGAACATATGCGAGCCCTGACCGAACGCGCCGCTATGTCTTCCGGAACGATCGGAGGTGAGTTCCGTCCCACGCAGACGCGCACCGGGGTGTACCATATCGACCTTTTCCTGTAACTCGCTGCCGTGCTTGTCATGCACGTAAATCTTGCCGCGGCTGCTGTCCGCGACCACGACCCATGTCGTCATAGCACACACTCCTCTGCGCAAGCGCGCTAACCAAAACACCCATCAGAAGATTTCTGACCGGTGACGTCTTGGAATCACATGGCTGCAATCAGCATCGCCGGTCTTATCTTCCTCTCGTTAGATCAGTGTGATCTGGCTGACGAATTTATGTTTGATCCACATCAAAACAAACTATCGTGGCAAATCCATGAGGTAAATCCAAGTCGCACTTAAAGTATAGCCAGCGCACGGACGCGCGCTGTCTGGCCGGAAAAACAACCGGCTGCCAGCAGCTTCCGACAAATTGCCGGACAGGAGCTATAATTTTCGTAGAGGGTGGCTCAATAGACGAATCGCCAGCCTGCGGGAGCGTGTCAGATGTCAAAGGAAAGACCTTTTCATCCTCCATCGCATGACCGCCTGACCTTCTTCCAGGAGTTCCTCAAACATCCCCTACAGATCGGCTCGGTGATTCCCAGTTTCCGGTTTCTTGAGCAGCGTCTTCTCAAATCCTCCGACCTCGAATCCGCCAGCACCCTGGTTGAACTAGGCTCCGGCTCGGGCGGCACGACCCAGGCCATTTTGCGTTCAATGGCGCCAACGGCGCGGTTGCTCAGCATCGAGGTCAATCCGGAGTTCCACTGCATGATCGGCCGCATCATGCCAATGCGTGTATTTCGCTGGGAGAAACAGGTCAGCTGACCAAACGCTGGCCGAAAAGGGAATCGCCATGACACGCCATAAAAGCCCCCTGCATGGAAGTCCGCCCGATGTGCTCGGTGTTTCATCTTGGGAGCACGCCGATCCATCAATATCACGTGGCGCGTCGCCTTCACGAATAGAACGGTGGGCACTGCGAAAATTACTCATGCTGCTGGGAAAGCCTGCCGTTCAGTTTGTACTCTGGAACGGTGAGAGGCTGCCGGATTCAAGCACGGCCTTGACCAAACGTCTGCACATCCATGACCGACAGACCCTGTGGCGACTGGTCTGCAATCCCGACCTGTACTTCGGCGATGCCTACACCCAAGGCAGCCTGGATGTGGAAGGCGATCTGGTCAGCTTTCTCGAAACCTTATACCGGTCCGCACCCAAGGCGGACCAACTGCATCCAGTGGCCAAGCTGTTCTGGCAATGGATAAATCGTGCGGGTCCCAACACGGCTACCGGGTCGCGCTACAACATCCATCACCATTACAACTTAGGGAATGATTTCTTCCAGCTATGGCTGGACGAGGAGATGGTCTATACCTGCGCCTATTTCCCGACACCGACGCTGAGCCTTGAACAAGCCCAGCGCGCGAAACTGGATTATGTCTGCCGCAAGCTGCAACTGCAGCCTGGCGAGACGGTGATCGAAGCCGGCTGCGGCTGGGGTGCACTCGCGCGACACATGGCCAAAAACTACGGCGTGAAAGTGCGGGCATTCAATCTGTCCCATGAACAAGTCCACTTTGCGCGCGAACGTGCAGCGACTGAAGGTCTAACTAGCCGGATCGAATACATCGAGGACGACTATCGAAATATCACCGGACGCTGCGACGCGTTCGTCTCGGTAGGCATGCTGGAGCATGTCGGACGGGATCACTACCAGGCGCTGGGTGGGCTGATCGACCGTTGCCTCAACCTGCAAGGCCGGGGCTTGATCCACTCCATCGCACGCGATCAAGCCTATCCGATGAATGCCTGGATCGAGCGCCGCATCTTCCCGGGCTCATACCCGCCCACGCTGCGTGAGATGATGGATATCTTCGAACCCTGCGGATTCTCGGTGCTGGATGTGGAGAATCTGCGCCTGCATTACGCAAAGACGCTGGAGCATTGGCTGGCACGCTTCGATGCCCAGCAAGACCTAGTGCGTGATCGCTTCGATGACGACTTCGTCAGGGCCTGGCGCCTCTATCTTGCGGGCGCGTTGGCGGGTTTCACCACTGGCTGGCTGCAACTTTTCCAGATCGTGTTCACGCGCAGCGGTCAGAACAACATCGCCTGGACACGCGATCATCTGTACGTCAACAGGACATGACCGGACATGGATCGCTGCGATGTCGTGATTGTTGGCGGCGGCCCCGCCGGCAGCAGTTGTGCCTGGGCACTGCGCAAGGCCGGCCTTGACGTCGTCGTCGTCGACAAGCAAGCATTTCCCCGTGACAAGGTCTGTGCGGGATGGATCACGCCCGCGCTTATCGATGAGCTCGAACTGGATATCGAAGCCTACCGTCAACGGCATGTACTCCAACCCATCACCGGATTTCGTGTCGGACTTCTGGACGGCCCGGTGCTGGATATCCGCTATGGACACAGCGTCAGTTACGGCATCCGCCGCTGTGAGTTCGATGATTACCTCCTGCGCCGCTCGGGCGCGCGGCTGCGACTGGGTGAGCCGGTCGCGAAGCTGACGCACAACCCATCAGGCTGGGTGATAAACGACACCTTACAGACACCGATGATCGTCGGCGCCGGCGGTCATTTCTGTCCGGTTGCACGATTCATCTGGGTGCCGACGTCGGGCGTACCGAGCGCGCGGTTAACGCGCAGGAATGCGAATTCGAGATCGAGCCCTCGCAACAGGCGGCCTACGCGATCGAAGCTGGCGTGCCCGAACTGTATTTCTGCGCGGATCTAAAAGGCTATGGCTGGTGCATACGCAAAGGCGATTTCATCAACATCGGTTTGGGGCGAGAAGATACTCAAGGTCTTGCACAGCATGTCGCTGCCTTCCTGCGATTTTCTCACCAGGCGCGGACGCCTGCCCGCAGACCTCAAACCGCATTTCAAAGGCCATGCCTATCTGCTTTACCAACATGCACAACGTGAACTGATCGGTGAAGGCGTGGTGCTGATCGGCGATGCCGCCGGTTTAGCCTGCACTCAAAGCGGCGAAGGCATTCGCCCTGCCGTTGAATCCGGCCTCTTGGCGGCCACCACGATCTTGCAGGCGGACGGACGTTATTCGCGGGCGGCCCTCGACGCCTATACCGACCATCTAACGGCGCGCTTCGGCGCGCGCGATGGTCACGATGGGTCGGATCTCCTCCCTGCAAACATCAAATCACGACTGGCCGGAAAATTAATGACCCAGCGCTGGTTTGTCCAGAACATCGTGCTCGACCGCTGGTTTCTACGCACGCAGGAGCCGCCCCTGCAGTATGCGCTGGGACCGGTATCGGCAAGCCGGAGGGCATGAGCGGACGGTCGGCCAGGACATTAACCGAGTTACACGATCAAACGACAATTACTCACGAAACATAGATGGAACATCGGGGAAACATTTTGGCCGACAGGCTATTCCATATACCCAGGACCCTGACCCCGGGAGTTGCGCGCATAAAAACAGATATCGCCGCGCGGAATCACCACCACGCCGCCGGGGCTAACCCCATAGCGACGCGCGTCTTCGTCGCGGTCGTAACCGATACAGGTTCCGGGTTTGATGGCGTTGTGCCGGTCGACGATGACACCGCGCAATTTCGAGCCAGCGCCGATGCGCGCGTAATCCATTACGATGCAGTCTTCCAGCTCGGCGCCGGTCTCCACAACGGCTTCGCGGCGGATGATGCTGTTGTGCACCCGTGCGCCACGGCAAACCATGCTGGCGGCGCCGAACAAGGCATTGTCGATATCGCCGCCGAGAATGCGCGCGACCGGACCCTGATAATTGCTTGAGAAGATCGGCCACTGTGGATTGAAGGCATCGAAGCGCGGTTCCTCACCGAGCACATCCCGATTGCAGTCGAAATAGGCATCGATGGTGCCGACATCACGCCAGTAGCCGCGTTCTTCATGCGGCTTCAGTCCGGGGATTTCGTTGGTCATGAAGTTATAGGCATACAGGCGGTGCGTGCGCAACAGACGCGGCAAGACATGCTGGCCGAAATCGGTCTCACCCGCCTCATGCGCCTCGAGGAGCGCCTGCACCAGGACTCTGGCGTTGAAGACATAGTTACCCATGGACGCATAGGCAAAGCCTGGTCTCCCCGGCATCTCGGTCGGCTGGGCGGGTTTCTCCTGAAACGCCTGCACCCGGCCATCGCTGTCCGCCGCGATCACACCGAAACCCGTGGCGAGTCCGACCGGAACCGGCAGTGCGGAAATCGTCACATCAGCCTGATGCTGTCGATGGAACAAGACCATTTGGTCGACATCCATGCGATAGATGTGATCGGCGCCGAACACCACCACCAGATCGGGTCGGAAGGATTTGATCAGGCGCAAACTCTGATGGACGGCATCGGCGGTTCCGTGAAACATCTCCGCGCCCGGATACATCTGCGGCGGCACCACTGTCACAAACTGATCCGGCAACAGCGGCGATATCTCCCACGCCTTACGCACATGCTCGATCAACGATTGCGCCTTGTACTGCACCAGCAGATAGATGGCACGAATACCGGAGTTGATCAGATTGCTGAGCACGAAGTCCACGATGCGATAGCGCGCGCCGAACGGCACCGCCGGCTTACAACGCTCTGCGGTCAACGGATGCAGGCGCGAGCCCTGCCCTCCCGCCAACACGAAAGCAATGACCTTATCCGCATGTCTACGTTCGCGCATCGCAACCCCCCAGCGGCGGCTTTCCATCACCGTTTAATGTGAGCTTCCTACTAGTCAGTATAATCAAGCTGTCCAAATTTGCCCGATTATAGAACCCATCAAAACATGATCGCCGTCAACTCGATGGCTCAAAGGCGGCGTTCATTTTCAGCCGGGCGCTACCACTTGAAATATTCGAGCAATTCTTGAATCACTGATTGATGTCCATAGCCTTGTCATAGAGCGAGGACATGTGCGTTGTGGACGTGCCTATGGACAGTGAACGCGAGGGGAAAGACACAACGCCGCCAAGTGATCGGCCAGCACGTTGTCGGAATAATGCGGAGAACAAGAAGGCGGTGTTACGTTTCATCATCGATCGACGTGTACTCGATGATGAAACGCTCACGTTGCAACCCAGTTACCTAGAATTAACTGAGATTAATATGGCGTCCCCTAGGGGAGTCGAACCCCTGTCGCCGCCGTGAAAGGGCGGTGTCCTAGGCCTCTAGACGAAGGGGACGAAGGACTTAACGTTGATTGCCCGGACGGTGTAATTGCGTAACTACAACACCCGTAAGCAGTGCCAGAAAACCCAGTGGCACTAACACTAAAAGATTGACGGCCAGATCATCCGCATCTCGGAACATGGCGGCAAACCCGCCGATGAGTCCGACTGCCACCAGCAGAATACCTAAGTAGACTGCGAGTTGGCCGAAGCGGTGCATAACCATCAATCCATGCAATTTGGTGGAGCTAGTCGGGATCGAACCGACGACCTCTTGCATGCCATGCAAGCGCTCTCCCAGCTGAGCTATAGCCCCAATCGCGGAGAGCGCGAACTTTACGCTAGGCGGACTTTGACTGTCAACCTCCCAAGGCCCATTTCCTCGCCTCAAGATGGACCCTTATTGTCACCCGGAGCTGGTCCGGCGAAGGCCATATGCAGGCGCGCAAAATCAGCCAGGCACTGCTGCACCCGACCGTTGATGCTCTTGGGCGGAAACTCGCCCGTCGCACGCACACGCCCCGGTGAATGGCCGCTCAGTATCGCCATTGCCGCATCGACATCCGCCACCGCATAGACCTGGAAACGCCCTTCGCGCACCGCGTCCACCACATCTCTGCGCAACATCAAATGCTGCACATTCGCCTGCGGCAGAATAACGCCCTGATGACCCGTGAGACCGCGCTGCGCGCACACATCGAAGAAACCCTCGATCTTCTCGTTGACAGCGCCCACCGCTTGAACCCGCCCCTGTTGGTCGACCGATCCAGTGACAGCCATTGATTGAGCGAGCGGCAATTCGGCCAGCGACGAGAGCAGTGCACACAGTTCCGCCAACGAGGCACTGTCGCCCTCGACGCCGGAATAGGTCTGTTCAAAGGTCAAGCTGGCAGACAGCGATAACGGGAATGCCCGCGCATACCGCGCACCTAAAAAACTGGCGAGAATAAACACGCCCTTGGAGTGAATCGGCCCGCCCATCTCCACCTCGCGTTCGATGTCGACCACTTCACCTTCGCCCAACCGCGTGGTCGCCGAGATGCGTATAGGCAAACCAAAACTGAATGTCCCTGCTTCCAGGGCCGTAAGGCCATTGATCTGACCGATCGCTTTACCGTCCGTCGCGATATTGAGCACGCCGCGCCGGATCTCTTCGTGTAATTGCTCCCGCACCCGGTCGGCGCGCTCGATGCGCGCGCCAATGGCGTGCTGAACATCCTCGTCCCGCACCTGCGCCTGCGCGGCCTCCCCTGCGTAGAAATCGGCCTCTTGCAGGACATCCACAATATCGCGCATCCGCGTAGACAATTTGTGTGTGTCAGCCGCGAGCCGCGCACTGTAGTCGATCATGGCAGCGACGGCCGTTCGATCGAAGGCACGCAAACCTTCGCGGCGCACCAGTGTGGCGATCAACTGCACGAAATGCGTCATATTGTCATCGCTGCGTTCAATGACTTCTTCAAAATCGGCCGCGACCTTGAACAGTTCGGCGAACTCCGGATCATAGAATTGCAACAGGTAATACAACGTACGGTCGCCTTCGAGAACAATTTTCACATCCAACACCAATGGCTCCGGCTCCAACGACACGGTACTGACCAGACTGTAGGCCTGGCCGAGCGATTCGATGCGCAATTCCCGGGCAAGCAGCGCGCGTTTGAGACCTTCCCAGGCGAAGGGTTGGGTCAGCAGCTTGCGCGCGTCGATAACCAGGTAACCACCGTTGGCGCGATGCAACGCACCCGAACGAATCAAATTGAAGTCCGTGACCAGGGCGCCGAACTGCGCCTGATGTTCAATGCGACCTATCAATGCCGCGTGGGTAGGATTGTCCTCGAACACCACCGGCGCCCCGCGGGTGGCGCTGTGATCGACCAGCAGGTTGACTTGGTAGTTGCGGAATGCGCCGTGATCACCGGCCGCCAGCGCGTCGGCACCCTCGCGCCGGAGAAAATCGCGCGTATTGTGGATGACCGCCTGTTCGACACTGTCCAGATAAGTATGTACGGCAGGCAGATCTGCATATTGGGCACGTAGACTTGCCAGCAGTTGCTGCACGACGGCGCGTGTTGTATCACGATGCAGTGCGCGCAAAGCATCGCGACGCTGTTTCTGCCACTGCGGAATCTGCTGATCCAGAATATCGGTCAGTTCCGCCTGCAAGACCGCCACTTTGGATTCGATGGCTTGTTTTTCATCATCCGGCAACGCGCTGAAGGCCTGCATATCCAGCACTTGTCCATCACGCAGCGGCGCGAAGGTGAACTCACCGGGTTGTTCGTACAGTTTGACCTGCTGCGCCACGGACTTTTCGCGCAACGCATTGATCGCCTCGGTTTGGCGCTGCTCGAAAGTGTGTTCGATCTGACGGACGCGGGCTTTGAATTCGTCGCTGTCCAATGCCGCTGGCAATGAGCCAACCAATTCCTCGACCAGGTGCAACATGTCCTGACGTAACTGCAGACCGCGCCCGGCGGGCATACGCAACAGGTATGGACGGCTAGGCTCTTCGAAATTGGCGACGTAGCAAAGATCCGGCGGCACCTCGCCGAGTGCGGCACGCTGTTCGAGCATGCGCATCACTGCCGTATGTTTGCCGATTCCGCTGGTGCCGAGGGCGTACAGGTTATAACCCGGGCGACGCCCGGCCAGACCGAAGCGCAACGCCTCCAGGGCACGCGGTTGACCGAGAATGTCGGCAAAATCGGCCAGCTCGTCGGTGCTCTGAAAGGGGAGCGTGGCCGCATCGCAGCGGGTTGCCAGGGCATCGACGGGTAAGGCTGTATGCTTCTTCATCATCCAATCCTTGTGCTCACTGGAAAGGGAATTCACAGGTGCGCATACCACGCCGATGCATCCACCCGCCTCTTACTATGCCTGTTCTAACAGGCCATTCCTTGCCCTAGATCATAAGCGCCGCACGTCCATAGCCGAGGCGATACGGGAATTGGTCTATGCTGAAGGCAGTGACGAGGGATCGGACTAGGTATGCGCGCGTGCGACCGAATGCTGCAAGAAATCGAGCAGGATGTGCGCTACACGCGCCACCTCCTCGGGCTCGAAGCGCTGAGTGCACCGGTCCTACAGGCGCTGCGCGATGTGCCGCGCCACGCCTTCGTGCCGGATGCATTGCAGGATGCCGCCTATGACAACAGACCGCTGCCGATCGGCGAAAACCAAACCATCTCGCAGCCCTACATCGTCGCCATCATGACCGAACTGCTGACACTCACCCCCGAACATCAGGTGCTGGAAATCGGCACTGGCTCAGGCTATCAAACGGCGGTCCTGGCCCGACTGGCGAAGCTTGTCTACAGCATCGAAATCGTCGCGACATTGGCAAAACGCGCAGCCAGCCGGCTTAAACACCTGGGCATTCACAACGTCGAGATGCGTATCGGCGACGGCTACAACGGCTGGCCAGAGGTGGCCCCGTTCGATGCCATCATCATCACGGCCGCCGCGGACCGGGTGCCACCACCGCTGTTGGAACAACTCAAGCCGGGCGGGCGATTGATCGTGCCGCTGAATAACGGTTTCGATCAGGAGTTGGTGCTGCTTTCCAAAGCGCCCAGCGGTGCCATCAGCCAGCGCAAGCTATTGCCCGTGGCGTTCGTGCCCATGACCGGGCTGGCCAGGGACGTCCATGGAGATCTGTCGTTATGACCTTACACACATCCATCACTCTGCACGGCCGCAGCAGCAATGCACCCCTCGGCACGCCGCCGCACGCGCCTTCGTGGGAACACTTCGCGCATCAGGCGGACATCGGCGTGCGCGGCTATGGGCACTGCCCGGAGGAGGCCTTCAACCAAACGGCACTGGCGCTGATTGCGGTCATCACAGATCCACGCTGTATCGAACCGCATGAAACCCTCACCCTCGAGTGCCGCGCACCCGATCTGGAATTGTTGCTGGTCGATTGGTTGAATGCATTGATCTACGAAATCGCCACCCGCCACCTGTTGTTCTGCGCCTTCGACGTGAGCATCAATGGTCACCATCTGCACGCCACCGCATGGGGTGAAACCATCGATCCAGGCACGGCATCAACCGGCAGTAGAAGTAAAAGGCGCGACCTTAACGGAATTGCATGTCGAAGCCATCGAAGAGGATCTCTGGATGGCCCAATGCGTCGTCGATGTCTGATGCGCCGCTATGGACCCGGCACGGCTCGAACGACACAGCCCCGATGAATGGCACATCCCGCCCAGCGGAAACATGCGCGTGCCGGCGATTCTGTATGCGCCGGAAGATCTCATCCTCGGCATGGACGACAAGGTCTACGAACAACTGGTCAATGTCACCACCCTGCCCGGCATCGTCAAGGCGGCCTATGCCATGCCCGATGCGCACTGGGGCTACGGCTTTCCCATTGGCGGTGTAGCCGCCTTCGATGCAGATGCCGGCGGCGTGGTCTCGGCCGGGGGTGTCGGTTTCGATATCTCCTGTGGCGTGCGCACACTGACCACGGGCCTGCAACGCAAGGATATCGATGCGGTCAAAGTACACCTCGCAGATACATTGTTCGCACGCATCCCCGCCGGACTCGGCAGCACCGGCATCCTGCGCCTGAATGCGCAGGAGATGAACGATATGCTCAAGGGTGGCGCGCATTGGGCCGTGAATCGCGGCTTCGGTGAAATGGTCGATCTGGAACGCACTGAAGAACACGGCCACATGCAGGGCGCTCTACCCAGCGCGGTATCGCACCAAGCCAAGCAACGTCAGCGCGACGAGATGGGCACACTCGGCTCCGGGAATCATTATCTGGAAGTACAAGTGGTCAGCGAACTGTATGCCGCCGATGCCGCAGCGGCCTACGGCCTGCATCTGGATGATGTTGTGGTCAGTATCCACTGCGGCTCGCGCGGACTCGGGCATCAGATCGGCACGGATTATCTGAAACTGATGGCCGTGGCCGCAGCCGATTTCGGCATTCATTTGCCTGACCGTGAACTGGCCTGCGCACCGCTCAAATCATCCCTCGGGCAGGACTATCTCGGCGCCATGCGTGCCGGCATCAACTGTGCACTGGCGAACCGGCAGATCCTCACCCACCTCACCCGCCAGGTCTTCGCCGCCATCCTGCCTGATGCGCGCCTGCGCGTGCTCTACGACGTGTCGCACAATACCTGCAAGGAAGAAACGCACGCGATCGACGGAAAACCACAACGCCTGTTCGTGCACCGCAAAGGCGCCACCCGTGCATTCGGTCCTGGACATAAAGATCTGCCCGCTGAGTTCGCGCAGGTGGGACAGCCGGTGTTAATCGGCGGATCGATGGGGACGTGTTCGTATGTGCTGGCGGGGTTACCAACCAGTGAGCCGCAATCGTTCGCCTCGGCCTGTCACGGCGCCGGACGCGCGATGAGCCGGCATGCCGCCACCCGCCGCTGGAACGGCCGCCAAACCGTCGATGAACTCGCCGCGCGCGGCATTCTGATCCGCTGCGTGTCGCAACGCGGTGTCGCCGAAGAGGCGCCGGGCGCGTACAAGGATGTGAACGTCGTCGTCGATGCCGCGGAAAAATCCGGCCTGGCGCGCAAAGTCGCGCGACTGGAACCGCTGATCTGTATCAAGGGATGATGCTTGCCGCGGAAACCGTGTTGATTACACAAACAACGAACCCAGGGCAGACTAAACCGCCCTGGGTTCGATGGATCGGAATCGTCACTCGACCTTGATCGCGCTGCGTTTGGCCGGCTCCACTTTTGGCAACACCAGTTCGAGCAACCCGTCCTTGAAGGTCGCCTTCGCCTTATCGCCGGCCACTGCGCACGGCAGAGTCATAGTCCGCGCGAAGGCACCCTGGGCTATTTCACAACGGTGGTACTCGCCCTCTTCGCTCTTGGTTTCCTTTCGACTGCTGCCCTTGATAGTCAGGGTATTGTCCGTTACCGAGATATCAAGATCCTTCTTGTCCACACCGGCTAATTCGGCACGGACCAGGATATCGGCTTCGCGGTCAACGATATCGACATGCGGCATTCTCGCCACGTCGGCGCGAGCTAACTGACTCTCAAACGGGGCGCGCATGCGCATCAGGCGCGGCCATTCCCATTGCATGGGACGCGGCCACTCGTTGCCGAAGAAACCCTCGAACAGACGCTCCATATCTTCGATCGGACTCAAGCGGTGCATAGGTTGAGTCGGACCGTTGCCACCACCCTTCTGCATTTCAGTTCGTTCTTGCTTGGACATGACATACCTCCTTACTTCTTAAGATCAGCAAAGTAATAACCTTGCATGACAAGTATAGTTGAGCATCGTTGAGCCCGCGGGCTACACGATTGATGTATATCAGCACTGATTGCAATTGACGCCCGACACACGCCTCAGTTGAGTATGTGACAGAGATTTATTGGCTAAAACAGCGGATATGCATGCATGACAAATTCCAGCACCAACATCGCCACTGCACTCTGCGCCTGTGCCGTGTCGATGCCCAGCGTGGTCGCCAGACGAGAGATATCAAAGCGCGGTAACAGCATCGATACCTGATCCGGAATCGGCACCGCCGCCAAGGCGTGAGGATCGATAGCGTCGAGCACCGCACCCAAGTCCGCGTATACCGCTTGGAGAACGCGTCTTGCCTCGGTCTGCGACAAGCCCAAGGCACAATACTGCTCGACGAGTTCGGCGGCCCAGGCGTCTTTGCTTTGACCTGTTCCCGTCCAGTCTATCAGCGGCCAAGCGTGCCGTTGCGGGGTTGATCCGGTGGCAGTCCTGGAACTGCTTAGGTTGTCCATGGCGGATAGCTCCTGTCCCGTTACACCACCTCTAGCGTAGACCAAAATCGGGAGATTACAGCTTAATTCACTGCTGTCCCACAAACCCTGTTCTGAAAAAGCGTAAAGCCCAATGTTATGGCGCATTGCAAACGATGAAGCGCTTCCCGGACATGACGCAGCTGAATGGAGCGTCCCTTCTCCCTTCGGGAGAAGGACAGGATGAGGGGATAAATGAAATTGGCAAGTTACGCCGTTTGACCCCCTCACCCCAACCCTCTCCCGGAGGGAGAGGGAGTTTATGGGACAGCAGTGAGCTTAATTAAATTTATAAATGGGATTTATAGGCTCGCATCGATGTACGCCAGGGCCTTATCCAACCGCGCCAGCGCGCGTTCCCGACCGATCAGATAGACCGTCACATCGATGGGGGGAGACACCGTGCCACCCGACATCGCCACCCGCAGGGGCTGGGCGACTTTGCCGAGTTTTTCGCCCAGGCCTTCCGCTGTCGCAATCACTACCTGGTGGATCGGTTCCGGTTGCCAGTCGACCAGCGCGGCAAAACCTTCGCGCAACTGCGCCAAGGCCGGCCGGGCCGCCGCGTTCAGATTCTTCTGCGCGGCCTTTTCGTCGAACTGCTCGAAGTCCTGATAAAAAAACACGCTGTTGGCCGCCATCTCGACCAGGGTTTTGGCGCGTTCCTGCTGCGCCTTGACGACTTCATGCAGCGGCGGATCCTGCGCCGGATCGATACCCAGCAGACCGATGTGGTGACTCAGATGCCGCGCCACATGCACAGGCGCGCTCTCTTTGATGTATTGCTGATTCAGCCACAACAGTTTTTCGGGATTGAAACTGGATGCGGATTTATTCACATCCATCACATCGAACAGCTCGATCATCTGATCGATCGAAAAGACTTCTTGATCGCCATGCGACCAGCCCAGTCGCACCAGATAATTCAGCAGGGCTTCCGGCAGGAAACCCTCCTCGCGATATTGCATGACGCTGACCGCGCCATGACGCTTGGACAGCCGCTTGCCATCCGAGCCGAGGATCATCGGCACATGCGCATACTTTGGCGGTGTCGCGCCGAGTGCGCGCAGGATGTTGATCTGGCGCGGTGTGTTATTAAGATGGTCATCGCCGCGAATCACATGCGTGATATCCATATCGGCATCGTCCACCACCACCGACAGGTTATAGGTCGGCGAACCGTCGCTGCGGGCGATAATCAAGTCATCGAGTTCCGCATTCTGAAATACCACGCGACCACGAATCAGATCGTCGACCACCACTTCGCCATCCTGCGGATTGCGAAAGCGAATCACATAGGGCGCGTCGGCACTGGGCGGCGTGGCGCCGTCGCGGCAAAGTCCGTCGTAACGCGGCTTCTCCTTATTGGTCATCTGGTCTTCACGCAGTTTTTCCAGACGCTCCTTACTGCAATAGCATTTGTAAGCGTGGTCGGTGTCGATCAACTGCTGAACGATGACGCCGTATCGGTCGAAGCGTTTGGTCTGGTAAAACGGACCCTCGTCGTATTCCATCCCCAACCAGGTCATGCCCTCCAGAATGGCGTTCACCGATTCCTCGGTGGAGCGTTCCAGATCGGTATCTTCAATGCGTAGAATGAACTGACCGCCGTGCTTGCGGGCATACAGCCAGGAGAACAGTGCGGTGCGCGCACCACCGATGTGCAGATAGCCGGTCGGGCTGGGGGCGAAACGGGTACGGACGGTCATGGCGATCGGGATTCCTGAGGATGGCACGAGGCGGCGTATTGTAACGGAAGCCTTGGCGACCTGCAGGGTCTGGCTGTTTCCAATGTCAACAGCCTGTTAAGGCGGAGCGTCCATCAAGCCAATGCGCACACCGTGCAGGGCATGGCGATTACAGCCTGTGATAGGCACCCAAACAGCACCGAGGAAACTGAACCGCCAGTCCAGGCAGATTTTCAGCCGGGTTCGGTCAGGGCCACGCCGGCGGGAATCCCTTGGATCCGCCCCCGCCTCGCTGGTCACGCCAATGGGCGTGCAGATATTCCGTCACGCGCTGACCGTTGAGGCTTACATCCTGGATGCGCCAGCCACGCGAAGTCCAGCCGAAATGGAACAGAATACGTGACCTCGCCCGGCCCTGGAGCCACACGTCCATGCCGGCGAGATACTTGTAGGGCCCGATCCGCCTTGGCATGACCGGCCAGTAACGTACCGGACGTCGGCTGAGTATTCCCCCTTCACGTGCAAGCTGCAGGAACAGCCAGTCGCGCAGATCGCGCTGAAAATGGCTGCGTTTCAAAATATCCCCGGCCCAGTATTCGGGGCCGGCAATGACCGTGGCCATACCGGCGAAATCAAATGACCGCGACGCCTGCTCCTCCATCAGCGTGAACAAACTGGCCGGGTCTTCTGGATTTTCCGGGCCGGTCCAGTCGCGCAGCCAATACATGCCAGCTTCGAACATATCCAACGGACTGGGGAGTGGTCGCGCGTAAGAATAGGGCGCCGCCTGTAGCGGGAGCCACAAACAACACATCAGCAGCACTAACAGCAACCGAGTCGGGATATAGCGCATCAGGCCACACTCCTCGTACTCACTCCAACGACACACGC
The DNA here is from genome assembly GCA_963696465.1 of uncultured Gammaproteobacteria bacterium. Classification (GTDB taxonomy): domain Bacteria; phylum Pseudomonadota; class Gammaproteobacteria; order Thiohalobacterales; family Thiohalobacteraceae; genus JAHJQQ01. The sequence goes on from CAVOKC010000005.1 coordinate 36,270, forward strand.
CACTTACTCAGCGCGCGCCTCTTATCACTTCACCGGTAATGGGGACGTCTTCCGCCTTGGATGTCTCCGCGGGAGCATGTCGTTTGCCGGCAGGGTCAGTGTAATGATCGTTGAGTGTCTGCACATGCTGCTTGGCGTCATCGATGATCTGATGCAATAGTCGCTGATGACGCTGCCCCCACCCCGTTGGCTCAACTTCGAATATACTGCGCCAGAAGCGTGTGTTCTTACGCAAGATGCGCCCCATTCGCACCGCCTCGACCTCGGGTAACTCTTTACTAAAACGCTTCTGCAGGTGGCGTGCCGCCCAATGGCGCACTGTGAAATGTGCGCCAATCAGCAAAGCTACCACGACGGCGGTGAACAGACCGATTCCCTGGACGGTGCTCAGATAGTTGCCCAGCCGCTCCACAACAGCTGCAGCCAGCTGCGGCTTCCAGATCGTGCCACCCATGATCGCTGCCGCCAGAAGCACCAGCAACAGCGCATCCGTTTGCAACACCAGGTTGCGCCAGCGTGCCACCACTGCGCGCACACGTGGGATATGCACATCAATGATCTCCTGCGCGCGCTTCTGCAATGAACCTATGATGCGATAGACGCGTTCGACACTGACCTGCTCGATCCGGCTGCTGATTTCCTCCATATCCTGATCACGTTTCCATTCGAAGCGTCGACGCAGCGCTTCATTGTTGGCTGGCAATTCAATATCGGGACTGTAGATGCAGTAGAAGCGCCCCGCCGTCAAACCTTCACGCGCCAATGCGCGTTGCCAGGCACCCACCACCTCTTCTGGATTGTCCTCGCGCGCCGCGGTGTCGATCTGGTTCAGGATATAGAGAAACTTGCTGCTATCGGCCCGATCGATGGTATTACGGACCAGATGCGCGAGCGTATCGCTCATCGCCCCCGGTTCGGGATGGCGCGCGTCGAAGAACACCAACACCAGATCGGAAAGATCAATGATGTGATTGGTCAGTCGCAGCGTGGCCGTGCGCTGCGCATCGGCGTCGAAACCAGGCGAATCAATCAGAATGCGCCCTTTGAGTAGTTCGCTATGGCAGGTTTTGAGCTGCAGATAGGCGTCGATGCGCCGGCCTTCACCCGGTGCCACGCGTTCCAGCTCATCGCTGGTTCGATAAAAGGGAAATCGCGGATCAGAATCCAGTGCCAGCCCAGGCAACACTCGCGCCTCGGACTCGCGTTCGCCGCTGTAGCAGATCACGGTGAACTTATCGTCCACGGCCTGATTACCAGTATCCTGTAACGGTGTCCCAAGATAGTGATTGATGAAGGTCGATTTGCCTGCGGAAAATGTCCCCAGCACGGAGACCAGCGGCCACCAGGTTACCTGTGTCGCGTAGGATTCATCGCGCCCCAGCAGGCCGGTCACATAACCGATGCTGGACAACTTGCGGAACCCATCGACCGCCTGTACCAGAAGCGGATTTTCAGTTCGCAGGTGCTGTTCGAGGCTGGTGAGGCGTTTGCGTACACTCTTGTTTGGGACAGCCATCTTGTTATCTCCTCCCTCGCTCGCACGGGCACTGTGATCCCGCGCGATTACCGGGGCACAAAGGCATTCATAAAGCGCATCGGTCCAGTCGAATTCTGGATATTTCGCCCCATCGACCGCGTGTCGTAGCGCATCTCGTAGACGGACACTGACATCATTGCCATAGACTGCGTCATACGCTCTATGCTCCCAGACATGGCGATGATCGCCACAGTGTCCTTTTCGATGTCTAAGCTCAGCTTGTCGATATTCCCCGAAATATGATGCACATCCTTGGTCACGTTACTGAAATCTCCAGATACCAGATGCATGTCGTCTGATATCACCACCATCCGCTCTGCTATCACGTCCATACGACCCGTGATGTGACTGACGCTGGCGGTCAACTGGTAAATCAGATAGAACCCATAAGCCGCCAGCAGCACGAAGGCGAACAGCAACGGGTAGACGACCAGCTCCCAACGCCGCGCACTCGCTTCAAAGCTGCGCGCGAATTTATCCATAACAGCGGACATGCCCTGAAACTGATCAGCACCACCACGCCCCTCTTCCGCTGGCCCGCATATTTCAGCAGGTGCCTTATCCTCATCGACGGACGTTGGTTTCGTCATGTCTTATACAACCTTCTATATAAGATTTCTGGAACTGTGTGCGTCCGTGCGCGTAAGCTCCGCCGGCTTTATCCGCCGCCGACGACACCGGACTCCCAAATAGCCCGTGCGCGCGCTGGATCCAACCCGTCCAGGATCATGAGCATATGTCGCGCATGCGGAATGTCCCCGCTCTTGGCGAGACGCACCACCGCACCCGCATAGGCTTCAGCCGCTTCGTTCCAGCGCCCCTGCATGTAGTAGAGATTACCAAGTTCACCGAGTGGCTCCGCGGCAGACGGATCATCTTTGGCAAGTTGCTGATAGAGTTGCTCTGACCGCGGAACATCCTGTGCCCAGAACGCGGCGCGCGCGGCATCCAACGAGGCGACGCTCTGCATAGCTGGCGCTGCACTGCGCTCCACATCGGTGTTCGATTGGGGCTCTATAGCCGGAGGGGCCGCTGGCGCGGGAGACTGAGCGCCGCTGGCGCGGGTTCAGGTCTAAACTTCGGCTCGGCCGCGGGCGGCACGAAAGATTCAGATGACTCCTGGTATGGGTTCACTGGAGCCATCGCTGGCCCTGGTGCTGCCGGCATCTCGGTGACAGGTGCCGGCACGGCCATAACCGGGGGAGGCGCCGGCGTCGCAGTCACCGGCCGTTCTTCCTGGAGTCGTGGCATCTGCGCCGGTTGCTGTTCAGGTGCCGACGCAGTAAACCAGCTTGGAAATAGCTCAGCACGGAAGTAATAGCCGATGCCAGCCAGTATTGCCAAGGCTATCAGCAGACTCTTGCTGAGGATGCTTTGTACGATTTTCATGTCGGCAGTCTCCAATGTATTACGTGACTAATGCTGCGCTGGCGTCTTGATTGTTTTGTCAATCGCCTCGCTGCGTGATTGTGCGGGGATCTCCATACGCCGGTATCCGGCGGGTATGACGAAGAGCCCTTCAGGCTGCACTGCAATCTTGATATTTCGCAATTCTCGATAACTTCCATCTGTCAGCTCCTCGCGAATTGCAATCTGGAGCTGTGGGTCGTACCACTGAAAGATCCGTTGTGTTTTACCGTCAGGCTGCACGATAGATTGCTCCCAGTGCTCGACTTGACGCCCGTTCAGCCACGGTTGGCCACGCAGTTGTAATTCGGTAACGCTGCCGTCAGGCCAGAGTTGTCGCAGTGGCATCTGCCGTTGCGGATCGATCCAGTGCAGACTGCGTTCAGTCTTGCCATCGCGCTGTGCGGTCATTTCCCATTTATCGACCGTGATGCCGGACATTGTTTGCTGTCCGAGATGTTGGCAATGCAGTTCGCGTGCACCCAGACATGGGTTGGTGTCTTCACCCGCACGCCGCTGTACTTTGTTCAGCTCCGCCGCCGCGCCGCTTTCGATATACGCACGCTGTTGTGGTATCAGGAGGATTGTGCGTCCATGCCCCCAATCCACAATCTCAGCCACCGGCTGCCCTTCCACCAGGTACTCCATGCGCACACGCTCGTGACCGACATACATATGCGCCATGCGCATCCGCTCGTCAGAACGAGGTTTGCACTGTCTCGGCGGAAAACTCCATCGCCGGCCCTTGCGCATGAGGTGCCGTTGCAATCAACGACAACACCATGGCCAGACCAACGGAGGAACGTTTATACGCCATTACCTCTGCCTTACGGATGTCGCCCAACCCCTGTTGAGCGACACGCTGAGATTAACGAGCGAGACCCGCAGCCTATCTGCGGGCCCCTGCTCGATGTCACTACCGGTTGCCAGCCGGACCCTGCTGCGGCACCTGCTGCGGCGCAGCTTGCGGAGGCTGCCCACCATAGCCACCACCGGGATAACCATAGGCGGGCGGTGCACCATAGCCATAGCCACCACCGGGATAACCATAGGCGGGCGGTGCACCATAGCCATAGCCCGGACCACCGTAGCCAGGCCCGGACCACCGTAGCCATAACCCGGACCACCGTAACCATAACCCGGGCCACCGTAATAGCCGGGACCGTAGCCATAGCCACGACCACCGCCGTATCTGTTATCACCGTAGTAACGATTATTGCCACGACCATAGCCACGACCGCTGCTGCGACCGCTTCCGCTAAAGCCCATGTTAAAATCACCGTCGCCGAACATATCGCCAGCGCCGCTGCCGTCACCATAACCATCGTTGTAACTATCGCCCCAACCGTCACCGTCGTCCCCCCATCCCCATGCCTGGACAGACGAGAGTGGAAGCGCCGTGAGGCTCGCGATGGCCGCTATCAACATTGTCTTTTTGAGTGATGTCATTGCTTGATCCTCTGATCTAATTGAATTTGACCGACACAACAATCGTGTCACCTTCGCCCTCGGTTGTGCCTCGTAACAGTGAGCGGAGGGAAAGCACTCACTGTTGGCTGATTCCTATGCGCCTTCGCGATCCATGCCGAACCTCGAAGCGCTTGTTACACCTTCATCTCGATGACTAAACCTCAGGCCATTTTCAGCGGATGATCGGCCATGCCGCGCCCGGATAAGCACCAAACGGCATTCCTCCCCAACCACCCGGCCACGCGCCGGTGCCTGGATACCCTCCACCGAAGCCGCCTGGCCAACCACCCGGATACTGGCTTGGGTATTGGCCCGGGTATGGCTGGTACTGGCCCGGATACGCGCCGGCAACAGCACCGCCGTAATACGGCGTATTCGGTACTGGTCGCTGACTGCTACCGTAAACTTGGTCATACGGTGTCACCACGGGCGGTGATGTAGCAGTGGCACGCGTTTCGCCCTCAAGTGGGCGGTAGCGCCCAGCCGTCGTGTTACCTCCTTGAGCAGCCGAACCCAAAGGTTGGCTGGTAGCCCAACTGTTCGCGTAATGATCTCGCCGTTCCTGCACGAGCCAAGGGTTGTCGCTCTGACTCGGGGCTGGCACCGGTGTCGCCGCGCCATACTGCGGGGCTGTTTGCGAATACACCTGTGGTTGCTGATATGTCTGTGGCTGCGAATACACCTGTGGTTGCTGATATGTCTGTGGCTGCTGATACGTCTGGGCTGCTGATACGTCTGTGGCTGCTGATACACCTGCGGCTGCTGATACACCTGTGGCTGCTGATACACCTGCGGCTGCTGGTACACCTGCGGCTGCTGGTACATCTGCGGCTGCTGTGGCGCACCCCAAGGTGCCTGTTGTTGGATGCCCTGCACATACCCCGGCATGGGGTATGTGCCTATTGGCAGCGTTGGCTGCTGTTGCCCCGTTATCACCTGTGCCGGAGCGGCGCCATTGCCATCGCCGCAGCCACTGATCATCAGCACCAAGCCCACCGCTGCTAAGCGGCCGCACACAACACTGCGATTGCACTGCAGGGTTTGTGTCAGTGGCACAGACATGCGCATCCACCCCGGCTATTGTCCGTAGCCCGGCGGCGGTCCGTAACCCGGCGGCGGCCCGTAGCCCGGCGGCGGTCCATAACCCGGCGGCGGTCCATAGGCATAGCCACCCGGCGGCGGATACGCACCCTGATTGGGATGCCATTGCGGACCGGGCGGCGTATAGGCAGGCTGGTCATTGGCCGGCGGTGCCGTGATAACCGGCGCCGGCGCCTGCGCCTGCGGATACGGCTGTCCGTACTGAGGTGCGTAACGTTGGCGTTCTGCTTCCATGGCTTGATCACGCATACGCATCTCTTCATTACGCGCCTGCATTTCTTTCTGCAGTTCAGCTTTGCGCTGTTCCATGTCCTTCTGGATTTGCGCCTCGCGTTCCTGCAATTCTTTGTACAGCTGATCCTGCTCTGCCTTGTTATCTGGCCACGCGGAGGAACCACGTTGCTGCCAGGCCTGATCGTGCCGTGCCTGTGCTTCCTGCATGCGCTTATCCATTTCGGCTCGCCGCTTGGCCTGCTCGTTCATGAAATCCTCACGGGTGATACCGCCCCGACGTTGGTATCTGTCCGACGGAGACGGCGGCGTCCATGCCGGTGCCGGACTGCCCGTTTGCGGCTGCGTGCCTGCCGATTGGGCTGGTGCCGATTGTTCTGGTGCGGGTGGTTGCATGCGTCCAGCGTCGAGTTCGGAATCCGGACGGAAACTGGGCGGCGGCATCTGGCCATAGGCTGGTGGATAACCCGGAGCTACCGCTGCAGGTGCGTACGGACCTGGCGGTGGCGGCACACTGTTCGGCTGTGGAGCATAGGTGTTGCCACCGGGCGGCTGCCCCCAGCCTGGCGTGGCGGTTGGTGCCTGAGCCGGTGCCACTTCCTGAGCGGAAGCAGTACCGACACAGAGCAGCGATACGATCAGCAACCCGATACGTTTATATGCGAATCGGCCTGCCTGGTTGTGCATTGCACGGGTTGTTTTGAATTCATGTTCCATTGTTTATCCTCCAACTCGACGGCGGTTACCGTTTAAACTCACGTAGGCACAGTTGCTCGATTCACCCTGCACCCTGAAGCACTTACTACATCCTCATGACGACAGTTAATTCATCGCCGTCTTTGGCGTTTCTTCCTGCAGCTCGGCGAACTTATGTGGATGGAAATGTTTCTCCGCGCTGATGCAACCAAGCGGAATCACCAACATTGTGAACAGCGTGGCGAAACCGGTACCGAACAACACGCTCGCGGCCATGCCTTGGAAAATCGGGTCAGAGAGAATGGTCGAGGCACCCGCGATGTTGGTAAGCGAGGTGATCAGGATAGGACGCAGACGTGTGCGGCCCGCGTTGATCGCAGCTTCGCGGATCGGTGTACCGGCCTCGACTTCGATCTTGACGAATTCGACGAGCAGAATCGAGTTGCGCACAATGATGCCGGCCATGGCGATGAAGCCAATCATCGACGTTGCGGTGAATTGCGCACCTATAATCAGATGTCCGGGAATAATACCGATCAGCGTCAGCGGAATGGGCGCCATGATCAGTCCCGCAAGTGTGTAGTTGCGGAACTCGAGGACGATCAGACCGTAGATCAGTACCAGCGCGGCCATGAACGCAAGACCCATGTCGCGGAAGGTTTCGTAGGTCACGGTCCATTCACCGGTCCATTCGAAGCCACTCTTTTGATCGGTGTCCGGCGGACCAATCAGCCCCGCAGGCATGCCGGTTATCTTCACGCCATCAGGCGTGGTGTAGTTTTCCAGGAGATCCTCAACGCCATACATACCGTAGATGGGGGCGCCAAGAACGCCTTCCATCTCACCGGTAACGTATTCCATCGGCCGCAAGTCGACATGGAAGATGTAAGGATCTTCCGGTACCTGGACGAAATTACCCAATTCACCCAAAGGGATGGTTTGACCATCGGCGGTCGCAATTGGCAGATTATACAAACGACCCAGCTGTGAGCGAACGGCGAGCGGGGCCTGCAAAACGATGTAGGTCGGCTCCAAGGGAGCAGCACGCTTCACGTCACCCAGCTTGTGCCCTCCCATCGCCATGGACAGATTGCGGTTGATCGCGTCTGCGTTAATTCCACGCCGAGTGGCTTTCTCCATGTCAATTTCGAAACGCCAATAGCTGAAGGGGTCTGCCATATAGTTGTCGACATCGACCAGATTTTCGACCTGCTCGAACATGGCGGTCATATCGCGAGCCACTTGGCGTCGGGTCGCTGCATCCGGGCCGTAGATTTCGGCGGCAACGGTCTGCAATACCGGCGGGCCCGGAGGCATTTCCACAATCTGGATCTTGGCGCCAAGCTGTTTGGCATACGGCGTGAGCAGTTTGCGCGCGGCCACCGAAAGCTCATGGCTGCTACGCTCACGATCATCCTTATCCGTGAGCATTACCTGTATATCCGCATGCCAAGGCCGCTGACGTAAATAGTAATGACGCACCAGACCATTGAAATTGTACGGCGAGGCCGTGCCGACATAACTCTGCAATGAAGTCACTTCAGGGATGGTCTGCAATTGTGCTGCGAGCACTTGCGCAACATTCGCCGTGGTCGGCAGCGCAGTCCCTTCCGGCATATTGATGAGGACATTGAATTCTGGCTTGTTATCGAACGGCAACATCTTCACCGCAACGGTTTTGGTGTAGAACAGAACGCAGGAGGCTGCCGTGAGCGCAATGACACCGACCAGAAAGATCACACCCAGCGTCCGATGCTCAATCAGTGGTCTGATGATGGGGTCGTAGTAGCGGCTGATTATTCTGTGTGTGGCCTTCTCGCGTTCTTCAGATTTTCGGAATGCCTCGACGTTGGCGGGCCGCACTCGCATGGTGAACCAAGGTGTGAATATAAAAGCGGCGACCAGCGAAAAAAACATCGCGCATGCGCCGAGCACCGGTATAGGCCGCATATACGGCCCCATCAAACCACTGACAAAACCCATCGGCAGCAGTGCGGAGATAATGGTCAAGGTGGCAAGAATGGTCGGATTGCCAACCTCGCGCACCGCATCGATTGCAACAGTCAGTGTGGTTTTGCCTGCCAACATCCAGCGACGGAAGATGTTTTCCACCACCACCGTCGCGTCGTCAACCAAGATACCGATGGAAAAGATCAGCGCGAACAGACTGACGCGGTCAATGGTGTATTCAAGCGCCCAGGCGGATGCAATGGTGATCAGAATCACCACCGGGATCACGGTGATCACCACGAAGGCCGCACGGAATCCCAGTCCAATCATGCACAGGATAGACACGGCAACGGCCGCCTCGAACAATGCCGTCAGCAATTCGTTGACTTTTGTATTAGCAGTCTTGCCGTAATCGCGGGTGACGCTGACATGCACATTGTCAGGGATGAGATGGCCTTTGAGCTGTTCCAGCTTGGCGAGAATGTCATTGGCAACAGTAACGCCGTTAGAGCCCTCTTTCTTCGCCAGCGCGATCGTTACCGCGGGGAATCCCTGTGACGCATACTTCAGCTGCTCGTCGCCCGCCGGGCCGGAGTAGTAGGTCACCATGCGCTCGGGTTCGGCAGGCCCGTGAAACACCGACGCCACATCGCGCAGGTAGACGGGGCTTCCCTGGTAGCTACCGATTACCAGTCGGGAAAGATCCTGGGCGTTGCGCAGAAAGGCGCCGCTGTACACCGAAAAACTGGTGTTACTGGATTCGACTGACCCGACTGGCATCTCGGAATTAGCCGAACTGATTGTTTGTGCCAGTTGATCCAGGGTGACGCCATACCCGGTAAGGCGTTCCGGCTGTATCTCGACACGAATCTGCTCTTCACGTCCGCCAACCACGAAACCCTGACCGGTGTTCGGGATTTCCTGTAAACGCTGCAGCACATCCACGCCCAGGGTGCGCAATGCGGCATCATCAACGGATTCTGACCACATAGTCAGCGTGACCACGGGTACATCGTCAATACCCTTTGGTTTCACCAGCGGCATCGAGACGCCGGGCGGAATCTTGTCCAGATTGGATTGCAGTTTGTCATGGACCTTCACAATCGAAGGACCCAGCGGTTCACCCACAATAAAGCGAACTGTCACCATGGCCTGACCACGTTCAGTCATGGAGTACACATGCCGAACACCGGGAATGCCGCTCATGATGCGTTCGAGAGGCTCAGTGACCAGACTTGCAACCTGCTCTGAAGATGCGCCCGGGTACTGGACGAAGATGTCCACCATCGGCACTGAAATCTGCGGATCTTCCTGGCGCGGCGTAAAGATGAGACCCATCAGACCAATGGCCAGTGCCGCGAAAAACAGCAGTGGCGTGACTGGAGAGTCGATAAAGACACAGGCAATCTTGCCGGCGATGCCAAGTGAGCGCGTGCGCTTCAACTCTTCGACATCGTCCGGTAGTTCATCAACGTGAGTGTGCAGCGTTTGGACCGGTTCCTGAACCGAATCCTGAACTACGGGTTCATGCTCCCGCGGTTGCTCTGTGTTATTGCCGTTGTCTTCAGCCATGTCGATGCAGCGCCTGAGTAATCAGTTCGAATCGGTCTGTTGATTAGGGTTTTGCTTCGACCAGCCGGACGCTGTGGACGGTGGCTGGGCAAAGATCCGCTCGCCTACCATCAAACCAGAGAGCACTGAAACCTGCTGGCCAGCGACATATTCGCCCAACCGGATCAGGCGTAATTGCGGCTGATTATTTTCGTCCAGTACATAGACTGCGGGTAATGCGCCGCGCCATAGGACAGCGGAGTCTGGAATAACCGGCACTACGGTTGTGGGTGCGGAACTGTCCGGCAACATGACTTCCGCGTACATGCCAGGCCCGCCTGGCACCCCCTCAGGCAGATCGAATTTGACGGTGACCGTGTGACGAACCTCATCCGCAGAAGGGAAGATCTGCGCCACGCGAGCTTCTACGCGAGTATTGCCGACATCAAGCCGTGCCGGCACCAGCATGCCCTTGCTGAGACTCGGCATAAGCCTGGATGGCACATCAACACGCACTTGTAGATAGGTCGTATCTGCATACTCCAACAACTGCATGCCTGGCTGAACCGTGTCACCGACCTCGATGACCTTCTTGACGATCACGCCATCGAAGGGCGCGAAAGACCGCGCGTCGCGCAACCGTGCATCAATCTGATCAATCTGTGAACGTGCGGTAAGTTCGCCACTCTGGGCCTGACTCAGTCGCGAACCGTAACTGTAAAGATCCGCTTGGCGATCTACATAGCGATCACCGCCAGCGTTGCCCGGCATCGCATTCGAGAATGGCTGAGTGAACATCTGATCGAACATGGATGGCATGCCCATACCACCGGAGCGATACAGGCTTTTTCCCTGGGGCGAGATGAGTTCGCGCGAGTACTGCATCTGCGCATTGCCGATCTCCGCCTGTGCATTGCCAAGTTGCGCCAACGCCGCCCGACGCTGCGCCAGCAGATCGTCGTCATCAATGGCCACCAGAATATCCTGGGCCTTGAAGCGATCCCCTTCGGTACCGGCTATGAATTCGATCCGTCCGGCTATCTGCGCCGTTAGCGTCACTTGCTTATAGGCAACCACCGAACCACCAATTGTTACCGAAGCACCGGTCTGCGCTGGCTGTACAACAATGACAGCCGACGTATTTACTGCTGCAGCGGGCGCGCTGATACTCGGCTGTGCCTGACTTGAGGTACAAAACACAGCTGCGATCCCAGCCAGAATTATTTGTGTCGTTTTATTCATTTCTACGCACTCTTCCTAATCTGACTGGATCAACTAGGTAACCCAGCCGGCCCAGAAAAAAATCGGATCTGATCACCTCACCGCAAACAGGCTGATGCAGGTGTACAGCCATGCCTTCATCGTGCTTAAAAAGCTAGACGGATTGCGTACACAGAGAAAAACGTAATTTGACGATGCCTGAGTTGTAGCGCACACGACACCGCTGCAATGCTTGAGCGGGATTGAGCGGTATCTACGACTGGTATGCATGCCACCTAGAGTGCTCCCCACGTACGGCTGATTCGTTATGTGCGTTCTGTCAAGAGAACGCATAATTTGCTAATTTCAATTGCAGTCTCCATGCCAGGCTATAACTGACTGTTATTCATATGTTTTTATCATCGTCAAGGCATTGTCATGCAACACTAATCCACACGATGTTTCTGTATTAGCTTTATGATTATGCGTAGGTTTAACATTTGGGCATTGCGTTGCACTGCCTATGCAACAGGTGCATCAGTTGCAACGCCGCGACATAATGAGCGCTCACTACGGATGCAGCGTAAACATGCATGATTCAATCTTGGGTACATGCTGCGTAGCACCCGCCGAAAAGAAACTCAGCGAGCTTTGCGGGCGAGGTGAAGCCATCCAGGCTGGCGCCAAGCATAAATTCAACAGATTGCTTTACGTAGTGCACCTCGCACTGGCACGTTGGCGAAATATTTCTGTGCACCGTCAATAATTACGCCAGCACCTATCTTGCTTGCTTGAGCTTCGAGGTACTCATGGACACACTTGCACAGCTGACTCCACTCATAGATGCCGTTGTATCGCATATCCATGAAGGCGTTATTCTTACCGACAGTCGTGGCGCGATTCTGTATAACAATCAGGCCGCCTGCCGACTACTCGGACTCAGCACTCTCACGTCAGTACATGAAATCAAGCAGAATACCGGCGTCAATTTACCAAAGTCGATTCTGCGTGCAGCTATTGATGCTGGTGATAAAGATGCCGCAGCACGGCCGTCGATTGATGCACTGGATTTCGAACAGCGTGTTACCTGCGATGGCATAACTCGCTTTGTTCAATTCAAAACCAGAACACTCTTGCTACCTGGAAGCACTAATAAAGTCAGATTAATCGTACTCTCGGATATCTCCGAAAGGCGCAAGCTGGAAGCCGTTTTTCACGACAATATGAACAGCGGGCTAATTACACAGGCACCGCAAATGTACGAAATCACCGACACAATCGAACAGGTTGCGCCGACGCGAGCGCCCATTGTTCTGCAAGGCGAATCAGGAACCGGAAAAACGCTATTCGCGCGCATGATCCATAGCAAAAGTAGCTGCAGTAATGGTCCACTGGTCGAGGTTAACTGTGCGGCGATCCCTGAAACGCTCCTGGAGTCGGAATTATTCGGTCATGTGAAGGGGGCTTTCACCGGGGCGATCAGCGACCGGGCAGGCCGATTACAGGCTGCGAATGGTGGAACTCTTTTTCTCGACGAAATCAGCGAGATTCCTTTGCACCTACAGCCAAAGCTTCTCAAAGCATTAGAGGAACAGTGTTTCCAAATGGTAGGGTCGGACAAGAATATTCAAGTGGATATTCGCATCATCGCCGCCACAAATCGGAATCTGCGCGATATGGTTGATGCTGGCGAATTTCGTGCAGATCTTTACTATCGCCTTGCCGTCATTCCCGTTTACGTGCCCGCATTGCGAGAGCGACTCGGCGATATCCCCCTACTGATACGACACATCTTCGACCGATTGGTGAGCAGAGGCTATCCTGACAATGTACAGTTTTCCGAAGACGTCATGCGGTTACTGATGGACTATCCTTGGCCCGGAAATGTGCGAGAACTTGCCAATGCCATCGAGCACGGGTTAATCCTTGCTAAGAATGGCCGCATCACTCCGCTCTGCCTGCCCGCAGATGTACGAAACTACTCTAATTACCCACACGCCGACGAAGACCATTTGGAACAGCAACGGCACGAAATTGAGGATGCCCTGATCAAAGCCCAAGGCAACCGCGCTGAAGCCGCACGTGCTTTGGGAATTGATCGCAGCACGCTCTGGCGCCGGATGCAGCGACTTGGGTTAGCATAATTAAATATAATCAGTTAGTTATAATATTTTTATGGCAAACAACTATTGATTAGTAATTTCTAATGTACTAAAATACTGTTCAACAGAATTGAGCAGGGTCACATATATTATGATGTTCTTCGACACATTAACTTTGCTAGGTTTTCTTTTCGCTGTCGCCGCCTTAGCCGCCATGTTCTGGGCGATAGGTAACTGCCAGCGTTCTGGTAGCTGCTAACCTAAAGTACATCCTAAAAGTACATAAAGTACTTTAGGGATTCGCCAAGCACTGCGGCCGTTGACCCAACCCGGGTGCAGCTCTAGAATGCCGTCTCCCGACAGTGGCTATATCCGGCCGCGGGGTCTGCAGTAGTATCAGAAGCAAATATGGGCGCGTAGCTCAGCGGGAGAGCACTCCCTTCACACGGGAGGGGTCACAGGTTCAATCCCTGTCGCGCCCACCATATTTGCCAACCATTTCAAAAATTTCTGCGTGATATGGTATGGCCCGGGGTGGCCCGTACTGATACCACCGCCCTCATCTATCTGAATAATTATCTAGTGTCTGCACCAGCCAGGCACACACATCCGGCGTACTGCAACCCACCGTGCGGTATAGTGCGCACCAGTTCCGAGATGCGTGGCGAAGATAAAGAGGCCAAGCACCTGGGCCCCGGATCGCTGGACGGCTCGCGAACGGCAAGCACAACGGATACGAAAAGCCCAGCGCCCATTGGCGCGCGCGCTGTTTCGGCAAGACATCGCCTGCCACTAAATCCACACCGTAGACTATAACTAGCGCATGACAAGAATCTTGACTATGATCCATTCAATCGAATGATAAAAATCATATCCTGGATATGCGGTGGAGGGGTCGCTGATGGATGCGTTAGCACATCTGACATTACTAATGGGCCTTGTTGTCTCACGCATACGGGACGGCGTAGTGCTCACAGACAATCTTGGTTCCGTCCTATACATCAATCTTGCTGCCTGCTGTCTCTTGGGAATTCCACGTCCCACTGATGCACAACCGCTCGCAATCAATCCCAACGTGCAGCTACCTGGCGCATTGCTGAATGCAACTCGAACTTGCTGCGCCAAGCATTCCGCGCAACTGACGGATAACCAGCCCCGATATTTCGTCAAGCAACGCATCGAAAACAACGGCGTTACCCGCTTGGTCAACATAGAGATGACCACCGTAACCTTGCCGGACAGCCCCACGCCGATGCATCTCATGCTTGTTTCTGATGCAGATGTCAGGCATCGGCCTGCATTAGAGACTCCGCAGACTGTTGCCAGTGATCTGTTCACTGAAACCCCGCGCATGCTTGAGATCCGTGAGACGCTTGAGCAGATCGCACCGACGATGGCTTCCGTTCTGTTGCAGGGTGAATCTGGCACGGGCAAGACCTTGCTGGCACGCATGATCCATGAGCGCAGTGCCCGGGGAAATGCGCCACTGATTGAAGTCAACTGCGCTGCCATTCCAGATAATCTCCTGGAATCTGAACTCTTCGGGCATGTGAAGGGCGCCTTCACCGGCGCCGTCAGCGATCGCCCCGGCCGACTGCAGGCGGCTGACGGTGGCACCTTGTTTCTCGACGAGGTGAGCGAGATCCCGTTGCAACTACAACCGAAACTGCTGAAGGCGTTGGAAGAAAAATGTTTTCAGATGGTGGGTTCGGATAAAAACACCCGCGTCAATGTGCGCATCATCGCTGCCAGTAACCGTAACCTGCGTGATTTGGTCGATGCCGGTGCTTTCCGTGCCGATCTGTATTATCGGCTCGCCGTGTTCTCACTCACTGTCCCGGCTCTGCGGGAACGCCCGGACGACATCCCGGCACTGATTCAGCACCTGCACCGGCGCTTCGTCGAACGCGGTTATCCGGGGCTAAAATATTCCGCCGATGCCATGGCGATGCTGCTTAACTATCCTTGGCCGGGTAACGTTCGCGAGCTGGCCAATGCCGTGGAGCACGCCATGATCCTGGCGAAGGACGGACTGATATCATCAAAATGCCTGCCGGGAGATATCCATGATTATCATCTGCGCAAAAACGCATTCTCGCAGCCTGAACAAAAGCCGCGCTGGGAAATCTCGGAAGCTTTAGAGGCCGCTAATGGCAATCGCGCGGAGGCTGCGCGCATGCTGGGCATCGACCGCACGACATTGTGGCGGCGTATGCACCGCCTGGGATTGTCGTAGTCCGAATTTGCATCGCGCCGATGCAATGTACCAGGTTGTCAGACGAAAGGCCGGCCTGCTGCACACTCACCAGAGGTAGCCGTGCGGATGTCGAGCACCTCGAACGTGAACTCGAGCGGTAATCCGGCCCAGGGATGATTCCCGTCCAGCTGAACCTGATCAGACTCGACGCGTACGACCGTAAACGGGTGTTCACGGCCGTCAGACAATTCGCCGAACAGCACGCACCCCGGTGTGAGTTCTTCTTCGTCGGGAAGGCTATGCCTAGACTGAACGATGACCAAAGCGGGATCACGCACTCCGTAGCCATCCTCCGGTTCGAGGGCGACCACTGCACGCTCACCACAGCGAAGCCCGGTGAGCGCCTGCTCCACCCGTGGGAAGACACCGCCAAATCTACCGTGCAAATACCAAAGGTCTTCGCCGTATTGAAGCAGTTCCCGGTTGTCGCGCCGCCGCGCCCAGAAGCGCAGACGGACGGCGTGGCCTGCGGCCACGGCGGCAATATCAGAAGTCACTGCTATATTTAAGCTTGTGGACATGATTCAGGAATCCTGCGTAAGGTATACGCGTACTGGTTGCGGATAAATCCTGTAACGGCAGAGCGTTTTGGATCTACAGGAAGAAAGTCTACGGACTGCCCATCCGGGGCCGGGTAGCCGTGAGACCTAATAACTTAAATAGGACCCTGATAGCTGGAGGATGTGACCATGGCAGAACTATTTTCAGAAGAATGGATGAAAAGCTTCATGGCAAAATGGAATGCCGACCCCGATCTCGCCGGCGCGCTCGGCAAGATCGGATTCAATTCCATAATCGGCTACGGCTTTGACGGTGAGACCAATCCGCGCGGCGTGCTCAAAGTGGACAACGGCCATGCGGTCGACGCCGGCCCCTATACTGGTCAGGAGTTGAACTGGGATCTGCGCGCAGCACCGGAACACTGGAACAAATGGCTGCGTGACCCGCCGGGCATGATGGGTCTGGGCATGGCCTACACCTCGCGCAAACTCAAATTCAAGGTGGGCGACTATGGCGCGATGGTCAAAGACCCACGCATGGCAGGACCGTTCATCAAGAGCTTCAGTGTGATGGGTACGGCCTGAGGTATGCGGCAATGGGGGTGACGGGTGCAAGCACCGATCCCCGCCGCCCCCAATCCGAATTTCCTATCTGAATTTTCTATCTATTGAATTGCTATCGCGTACAATTGAGCCGCTTTGTGCAAGGGTAATCCCCCTTTCACGAAAAAAAGAAGGGCGGCGGAGCCGCCCTTCGTCAGTTGGTATGACTTGGCCTTATTTCTGCTTGTGGCAGAACCCGCAACCCACCGGTGTACCCTCGGCGATAGTGGCAGTCCCGTCGGCGCAGTCGGTGTTGTAGGGGGCGATGCCCTGCGTGTTCTTGCAGGTCACTACACGGACGGCGGAGGTCTTCGACAGCACGCTGCCGGTCAGCTTGCCGGTCGCCGTGTTCATGTGGCAGATCTTGCAGTCCGCGAATTGACCAGCGGTGGAGTTCTTGTGGTTGAGGTTCCACCGGTGGTCGTTGACCGGATGCATACCGTGAGGCCCACCCAAACCGAGCGGCATCGTGAGCTCCCCATTCGCGCCCCGGGTGTGGCAGGCGTCGCATTCCTGAATCTTGCCGTCGTGGCCCTGAATCTGCTGGGCGGTCCGGTTGTCGTTGGCCCGCGGATTCCCCATTGGCCATTCCGCGTGGGTGGCGCCGTGGCAACCCTCGCACATTACACCGCCGTGGCCGGTGCTCACCCGGTAGAGCTGCGGGTTACCCGCGCCCGGGTTTGCGAACCCATTGAACGAGACAGGGACCGAAGGCTCCGCGAAGCGCTTGTTGGTCGGCACGATAGGCGTCGCCTTGGGGTCGTTGGTGCGGAAAGCCACTCGCAAGCGGACGTTGTCGCTCACGCCCGCAGTATCCTTCGTGTTCTTCACCACGTTCGCGGTGTTCGCCAAATTGCTCACGGCGTCGCCGCTGTGGCAAGAACCACAACCCGGCTCGTTGGCCCACGGCACCCGCGGGGTGGCGGGATTGGTGTAGAAGTCGTTAGCCAGGATGAATGCGCCCGGGTTGGTTGGAGAAACATTCTTGGTGAAGTCGTCACCCACGTGCTTCATGTTCCCGTGGCAATCGTTGCAGAGCATTTCTCCGGTACGCATGGCCCCGCGCAAGCACTTGGTGGTCTTGCCCGGGTGACATTGATAACAGGTTGCATCGAGCGCTGCCACACGGGCGGCCTGGTTGGTGACCATGCCGTTCGCGTCCTGGGTCGGCAGCGGCATGTCGGGGAAGAGCAAGCTGTTTGCATTATATCCCGTATCGCCTGGTGAGCGCCCGTTCGTGTCGAGGTTGCCATGGTGCCAGTGCATCACGCGGGAGTTGCTTTGGTGTGCGACCTGGTTGCGGCCGTTGGCGATGGTGCCCACAGGACCGGCCAGTGGTCCTAATTGCGCCAAGTCCAGGGCCGGGGTGTAGTGACAGACCTGGCAGACCACCGGCTTTTCCTGAACCAGCGCCTTGTTAATGAGACAGTTGGTGTTGCCGTTCGGGCTGGACGAGCTGATCACGCACGCAGTCGACTGACCTGTGGGGCCGACATACTTCGACCCGTGCCTCAGGTCATGCAGACGCAGGACATTGATGTCAGTCGCGTACTCGATGCTGACGTTCTCAGGTACGTCGACTGAAGCCGGGTCCGCCAACTGGTTTACCACCGGCAGGCCAGCGCTTGTCAGGCCAGCCGTTGCCACGCCCTTGGTCGGGCTGTCCGGGACATCCAATGCCGCGGCGTGACAGTTTTTACAGCTCGCCTCGCCGGAAATGGGGAGCACAGTGTCCAACGTCGCCAGAAGGGTGCCGCCGGTCTTCGTTTTCGCCTGCACCCGCACCAGCGGGTAGGCGTTCTCGCGACCTTTGTTGTCCCAGGCCGCATAGGGCACACCGGCCGCCTCGAACCATTTGAGATTCTGTGCCACGTAGCCAAATGGGAAGTTCACGAAGAACGGCTTGACCTCGTAATACTCGTTGGCAGATTGGGGCACGTTGGCATTGTAGGGGCTGGTTATACCAGGCATGTTGTGCTGGACCGCCGATAAAACTCGTCGCCACTGTTCACTAGCCCATCCGGACCGATGAAAAGATCCTTGACGTTGGGTACCGGCAGACTCTCGTCAGCCGTGACCGTGAACGGCGGACCGCAAGTGGAGTAAGTGACTGCGCCGGATTGAAGGGGTCGTAAGCCGGGTAGAACGGATCATAGGCACCCTTCGGGACGATGTTCCAGAAATTGGTCTTGTAGATGTCAACCACCGTGCTGTTGTTTTTGACTACCCCGGTGAACGGATCGGGATTCGTCTGACTCAGGATCGGGTCCTCGGGGTTCGACGCGGCCGAGTACAGGAGTCCACCGAATTCGAATTGAGTATCGACGGGTTGGCCCCCTTTTGGATAACCTGAGCCAGGAGCACCTGGAATGGCGGCAAGATACTCGAGATGCGGGTGTCGTAGTCGCCGCAGTGCATCCCCAAGTCGTTGATGGCAACGAGTTGGTAGCCGATCATGCCGGTGCCCGGTGCCGGGTTGAGTGAGTTCGCTGGCCGCGGCGCGGCTTGCTCGGGCACGGAGGACAGTTGCCAGGCAAAATTCCGGGGGCGAAGACACCGGAGAAGGTCTGGCTCGTCGAGTTTATTGACGTGCCGGTTGATATCGCATTCACCGTAACGTTAACGGTTGCCGTGCAGGTCTTGGGACTACGCGAGTGTTGTCGGTCACCTTGAAGCTCGTGGTGTAACTGCCGGCCGCGCTGTAGGTCACGGGCACCGGGGCGGAGGTTCCGCTGGTAGTTGCCCGATTGCGTGTTTGACGTCGGGCTGCCGCCGGGGAAAGTAAAGTCAAAGCGATACGGCTTCACCCCACCGGCAGCGGTGCCGGTATAGGTGATCTGCCGCCGACTGAGATCGTTGTCGCATTGGCGCTGATACTACAGGTGAGCGGCGGGGCCGGTGCGGCGGCCCATACCGATGACAGGGGAAACAACAATAACCCCAAGACGACTGTCAGCCCGGGCTGCAAGCGATACGTTGTGGTATTCATAAAACTCCCCCCGCCGCCTCCAGGGCGGCGATCCGTCCACACTCCCGACGCCGATCCTGTCTCCGCGTACGACTCCAATGCGGAAACGCCGTTGTGCCGATCTCTTTGGCTGAAGGATACCTCCACCGGAGGCGAAGGATTTCCTAATCAATCTCTTTTTTGACCGCTCATAATTGAACAACCCTGAAATTCTGCTCTTGATCAAATCGAACCAGGGTTAGCGAAAAGTACTCTCTTGTGTATAGCAGGGGATTTTATTTTTACATTAGTATAAATGTGGTCTTCCCTGCGGGTGGGCGAGCGTCTTCATGAGTGTCTGCCCCCACGAAGTGCTGCGGGCATCACCACGTAGGCAATCGTTTCTTCGACGCTGCCGCCATAGACGCCGGAGCTACTATGGGACATTCGACGTCACCAGCGGTGCAAGTACCACGCGGTTGGCGATCGACCGCTCAGCTGTTTGTGTAGAAGGTATAAAATGGCGTGCCGCAACGTCTACTGGTAACCCATTAAATGCACCCTGCTTGACCACCGTCAAGCACGCGAGCATCTGGGCTTGATGCCCTGGTTCATGGATGACGATACTTAGAACGTGGCGGTGGATGACCAGAGGTAACCCGCATGAATATTCGCCATCTGTTCCGCGTAGGCACGTTGCTCGGCATGCTTGCATTGTCACCGGCCAAAGCCGATGTACTGGTGCTCGTGCATGGCTGGTCGGCTAATGCCGATACTTGGCTGCACAGCGGCGTGCTGGCAAACCTGGCGACGCGCGGCTGGGTCGATGCTGGCGTGGTCGTAGCGGGACCACAGGGCACGAGGTATCTTCCCACCAACGGCAGCAATACACAGCGCAAAGTCTATCGTGCGCAGCTGACAGCAGAGGCGCCGTTGCTGCTTCAGGCAAGGCAGTTGCAAGCGGAACTGCAGATGATTCGTCAGCGCCACCCGAATGAGCGCATCACGCTGGCAGGTCACTCCGCAGGGGGTATCGTGGCGAGACTGACGCTGGTTCACCCGCAAACACCGCCGATGCAGGTACTGATTACACTGGGCAGCCCGAATCTGGGCACGATACGCGCCATCCAGGGGTTGGACATTGTCGAGAAGCAAACCGTTTTTCTGCCCGGGACCGGGAATCGATCTTCTCAAGCATGTGGCCGGTGGCGATGATTATCGCTATCTGCGTGCCTCACGCGGCGCGCTCTACGATCTGCAACCCGTGTCCTATGGCAGCCTCATCGATTGGCTCAACCATCAGCCGCATCCCGACATCACCTACTATTCTGTGATCCGTGGCGGTCCAGTCGGTGATGGCGACGAGCTGGTACCCGCTCTCAGCCAGGATCTGAATCAGGTGCCCGTGCTGCGCGGGCGCGTGCACGTACTGGTCGCACCGACCAGTCATCGGTTGGAACCGCGCGACGGGATATTGCTCGCGGATATTCTGGAGAGAACTAACTGATCAATCCGGACCCGCATTTTCGACACCGCTGCGGCAAGCCATTCTGAACTTTCCGGGATAGACTCCCCACCATATCGTTAGAATCGTTACCGCTACACCCGGCAAACGCAGATATCGGATGGAACCTCCTGCAGGGTTGGGTGCACACCAAAGCCGACCACCCTGAGCTGCAATCAATTCAGAGGCCATGATCAATGGCACCTCGGCAGTGGCTTTGCCCTCCGCAAGCAGCGATTCGAAGATACCTTGAATCTCTGCCAGGCTGACTTCTGCACCCCCGTCCGTAATACTCAACTCGATGCCACCATCCTGAGTAGCACAACCGATCAGTACTATGGGTTTACGGACATCCTGGGAAGCCTCCAGCGTGGCCTCGATCGCTTCATGTAAGAGCTCGTGCAGTATCTGCTCCAGGACAACCGGATCCACATCCGTGGCCGGCAATTCTTTGGCCAAACGTTGTACAACCCGAATACCGTTGGCTTGCAATTCGGTATCGGCCTGCATCAGCACGTTAGCAACATGCTCATAAATGTCTACATCTGCAGCGACCGTGGCCAGCGCACTACGAGCAGCTTGCGCTTTCTGTTGAATGGCGCGAAACAGGGTGGCGAATTTATCGGCATCGGTCTTGCCGCGTTCGATACGCCTTAGCGCGATACGTGTGAATTGCACGATCTCGGTGAGGTCAATCTCCAGCGAATGAGGTATCGAATCATCTTTGCTTGCGGCCATTTGAGCAGGACTGCCCCGCAGGAACCGATTCCACTACTGCCTCAGGTTCAAGCCGTTCCTCGCCCTGAAATCCTGCACCCTAGCCGATGAATCCTGTCCGACTGGGTCCAGATGCCAGTGTAAATGCAGTGCCTCGCCAGGCGTGGCTCCAGGCAGATAAGAACGGCTGTCGAATCCCTGCCCTGTGGCTGCCACACTCGACACTCCGGGCGCAGCACTGTTTGATACGGCAATGGACTGCCCGGATTTGACGATGGCTTCGCTGCTGTCGGGCAGCGCTGCGCGCACCGTCGGCTCCCCCAGCAATCCTGCCGCCAGCATCACCAGCAAGGTCCAGGTGTACGGTGAGAGATAGGCGGCAGACAGCAGCCCCGCACTGATGAACAGATCAATGCCCGTCGCCGCGCCGAGCAGAAATAGCGCAACCCACCAACCGGTCAGGCCTACTGGTTGTTGGCTAGTCTGCGCGACCTGTCGGGTGCACCAGAGCAGATAACCCCAGCTCACCGCAATCACCGCATGTACCAGCAACCAGCCCTGGCTGAGACGCCCAATCAAATCGATGCCCGCAGGTGATGGCACCGCCGGCATACTCATCGGCGTGAAATTGAAATGCACCAGACTGGCCGGCAATGTGAGATTCAGCAGCAATAAACCGCACCACGGCACACTCAGTCCGATCAGCAGCCCCAATCGCTGCGGTCGGAATAGCAAGGTAACGAGCCAGAGCAAGGTGAACCAACTGAGGAGACCACAGGCAATCACGGCCTTGTCGATTAACGGCATCAACATGGGTGGCACCGACTGCAACCACGCCTTACTGGCGGCGAAACCCGCCACTGACAAACACAGCAAGGCATAGAGAATGTTTACGGATGCACGCGCGGCCGGCGCATGCGTGGCCCGAAGGAGAGATTGCACTGCAGCATACAACGCAATGCCGGTACTGATGTACAAAGCGGACGTCATGATTATGATGCTGCGGCCCCATCTGAAATCGGCGTATTCCCGCCAGCTCGTTGTTATTAATCGGTTGATTCAAGTAGAAACTTTAGCCGCGGAGCCAAACACACTTCGCCAGGTTACACCGGAATCTGTGCCTCAGCTCCAGCTAAATCACGACGCAAACGGCCCACCCGTCGGAGAGTCTACCGACGGGCAGGCCTGGATAGAGCTCCGCTACGGGATGCGCTCTACCATCCCCCTCCATAGCCGGGGTACCCCCAACCACCTGGATAGCCAGCACCGGGATAACCCGAATAAGAAGGATAACCACCATAGGGGTAACCGCCCCCGTAACCCGGGTAGCCATTGCCAGGATAGCCATATGCAGGGTATCCGTAGCCGTAACCCGGGTAACCATTGCCAGGATAGCCATACCCGGGGTATCCGTAGCCGTAGCCCGGATAGCCCATGACCAGCCGGGGCCATCATCCCAATCATCACCCCAATCATCACCCCAATCATCGAACCAGTCGCCGGGCCACCAGCTGGCCTGAGTCTGGGCCATTGGAAGCGCTGTGGCACCTGCCACTATCGCTACCAGCAATAGTTTTTTCAGTGTCATAAATACCCCCTCGGCAGGCCGAAGATGTGTGGCCCCCTATTCGAAAAGTTAGCCGAATCGGCGCTATTCGCCAGAGTCACACTCGACAATAAAACCCATTTTTGACCGAAATCAAATTTTCCTGGGTGACATACTGCATGCGCGCAGCGCGAAGCCCCCCCTTCTTGAGTAGCACTTGTATTTGGAGTCCAATCCTACGCAGAAGGAGATTGGACATGAAGAATCGGTATTCGAAAGTCACTGGCCACGACAAGACCATCAATCGGGTTTTTATGGATATTCTTCACACATGTAACTTACATCAGAGGATGTTTCCCCTTGATGACCTGATCCTCCGCTCCGCTCAGTAAATGCGATCAGATTAACCATTCGTCCCGTACAACGGCTAGGCTGCGCGGCGACGGAGTATCACGAGCCCGATGATGGCGACGGTGGCAAAGCCGGCACCGGCCAAGAACGTGGCCGAGGGCCCGATGGCGCTCCATAGCGCACCTGCAATCATACTCGCCAGCAGCAGGGCGCCGCCACTGACAAGATTGAAGATACCAAACCCGGTGCCGCGCAACGGGGCCGGCACCGTATCCGCGACGAGTTTCGATAAAAGTCCCTGGGTAAAAGCCATGTGCAATCCCCACAGCGCCGCACCGGCAAACACGGCCAGTGCGTCCGCGGCGACGGCCAACACCACATCGGCGGCGATGAGCAATGCGAGCCCGATCAACAGCAAGGTGCGTTCGCGGAAGCGGTCGGCCGCGGCGCCGGCCGGATAGGCAGCCGCGGCGTAGAATACGTTCATCACGACCATGACCACCGGCACGTAGCCGAGCTCGAGACCGACGTCATCGGCGCGCAGCACCAAAAATGCCTCGCTGAAGCGGGCCAGTGTAAAGACGGCGCCTAACACCACGACCTTCCAGTAACGCAGCGGCAGGCGCTTGATGTCGACGAAGGTGAGCGGCGCTTTGACGTGCCCGGGCACTTGCGCATGCTCCGGCTCGCGCACATAGATCATGAGCAACGCCACGGCAATAAACGCCGGCACCACGGCTACCCACATCACCGCTCTGATGTCGTTGACGAACCAGATCATGAAGGCCACCGCCAGCAGCGGACCGAGCAAGGCGCCCACGGAATCGAGCGCTTGGCGCAGCCCGTACGCGGCACCGCGCAAGGGCGCTGGCGTGATGTCGGCCACCAAGGCGTCGCGTGGTGCGCCACGGATGCCTTTGCCGATGCGATCGACGAAACGTGCCGTGAATACCCAGCCTATCGACGTGGCCAGCGGGAAAATCGGTTTGGTGAAAGCTGCAAGTGCCATAACCGAGGATCATCAGGAATTTGCGCTTACCGAGATAATCGCTCAGCGTGCCCGAAAACACCTTCAAGATGGCTGCCGTCGCCTCCGCGATACCTTCGATGACGCCGACAGTCACCATCGACACGCCCAGCGTCGTGACCATGAAAATCGGCAGGAGGCTGTGGATCATCTCGGAAGAAATGTCCATGAACAGCGAGCCGAATCCCAAGGCCCAGATGCCGGCCGGCAACGCGCGCCATGCGGCCGGGCTCCGCGGGCGAGACGGTGAACTGTTCGAAGCTCGTAAGCTCACGCCAGCGACCCAGCGTCGTGCGAAGCGTGCCAGTTGACTGCGTGCGGTGGTCTCCGCGCTCTGGGCCTGTTGCATGTGTGCCTGTGACTGCCGCAGCTGCGCCTCAAGAACAAAATCGTCCTCGTCCACGAGGATGTCGGCGATCCGATCAGCGATCTTGGTCGGCGACACCGATCCAGCTTTTGTTCCGATCTCCGATCATGGTTCTTATTCCTTCTGACTGATCTGCGTCCGATCAACTGACGTTATTGATTTTTTGCAGACGCCGCGCAGTGCGTCAACACAACGTCCGAGCTGTACTGGCAACTGTTGCCATTACAACTGTCACCATTCAAGTATGGCAGAGCCAGGCGAATCCAAACTGACCAGCCGCGACCGACTCAGGCTGACTCACCCGCCAAGGCGACACGGATCAGTTCACGGCACACCTCGGCCCGCGGCTTATCCGAGCAGAGATTGTCGGTCGGAGGGACAGGCTTGGCTGACATAGGTAAGAAGTCTCCGGATCGATGCGGAAGAGCCCCTCCAGGCATATGAAGCACGATAAAAAGCCAACATTGAATGAACGTTCATTCTAGAATCGCGCTATGAATTTGCGCGGTGTGTCCGGAGTCCCGGCACGTCCAATGCCGTTTCTGAATTTCTGATATCGAGAGGGCAACCATGCAGGCCTACCCCTTGCTTCGCTCCGCGCCATTCAGCGCATTGGCGGGCGTCGTTCTACTGGCCGCATGCAGCGGCGAGCCACCGCCCGCGCCGGGTGGCGCAGCTCAAGCCGCACCGACCGTCACGGTGCTTACTGTGCAGGCCGAGCGCGTCGCGCACGTGACTGAATTGCCCGGCCGCACGACGCCCTTCCTGATCGCCGAGGTTCGGCCGCAGGTCACTGGCATCGTACTGCAGCGCAACTTTGACGAAGGCAGCGAGGTGCAGGCCGATCAGCTGCTGTATCAGATCGATCCCGCGCCTTATAAGGCAAGCTATGACAGCGCCAAGGCCGGACTCGCGCGCGCCGAGGCCGATCTCTATGCCGTGCGTCTCAAAGCCGAGCGCTACGCCGAACTGGTGAAGACCAAAGTCATCAGCACCCAAACGAACGATGATGCCGTCGCTGCGCTCATGCAGGCACAAGCCAATGTCGCCGCAGCGCAGGCCACGCTGGCAAAAGCGAAGATCGATCTGGATTTCACCCAGGTGAAAGCGCCCATCGCCGGTCGCATCGGCCGTTCCGCCGTAACGGCGGGCGCGCTGGTGACGGCGAATCAGGCAGCGACGCTCGCCATCGTGCAGCAACTCGATCCAATTTATGTAGACCTCACCCAGTCCAGCGCCGAACTGCTGCGTCTGCGACGCGATCTCGCCTCCGGCAAGATGCAACGCACCACTGACAACACGCTGCCGGTGAAATTGCTGCTCGAAGACGGCAGCGAATATTCTGCCGACGGCACGCTGGCTTTTTCCGAAGTCACAGTGGACGAGACCACCGGCAGTGTGACCCTGCGCGCTGTCTTCCCCAATCCGAAAAACGAACTGCTGCCTGGCATGTACGTGCGCGCACGCCTGTCGCAAGGCGTGCAGGACAACGCCATTCTGGTGCCGCACGCGGCGCTGACCCGCGATCCGAAAGGCAATGCTGTCGTGATGGTGATCGGCGCCGAAGACAAGGTCGAAGCGCGCACCGTGCAAACAGCCCAATCGCTCGGCGACAAGTGGGTAGTGACCGAGGGACTTGTGCCCGGCGAACGCGTCATCGTCGAGGGTCTGCAACGCGCGCGTCCCGGCACGCAGGTGCAGGCGCAAGAAATGGCTTCGCAGGTCACGGCGCCGAATGCGCCCGGATCGAATGCGTCGGGACCGAATGCATCGTCGCCCGCGCCCGCGGCCAAGTGAGGTAGCAGAGCATGGCCCACTTCTTCATCGACCGCCCCATCTTCGCCTGGGTCATCGCCATCGTCATCATGCTCGCCGGCGGCTTGTCGATCTGTCGCTGCCGGTCGCGCAATACCCGTCCATCGCGCCGCCGACCATCGCCATCAACGCCAACTATCCGGGCGCGTCGGCAAAGACCGTGCAGGATTCCGTCACCCAGATCATCGAACAGAAGATGACCGGCCTCGACGACCTGCTTACATGAGTCGTCGAGCGACTCTTACGGCCGCGCCACGGTGACGCTGACCTTCGACGCCGGCACCGATCCCGACATCGCGCAGGTGCAGACGCAGAACAAATTGCAGCTGGCTTTGCCGCTGCTGCCCATCGCCGTGCAACAGCAAGGCGTGCAGGTGGCCAAGTCGGCGCGCAATTCCTGCATGGTGGTCGGCTTCGTCTCCAAGGACGGCACGCACAGCCGCACCGACCTCGCCGACTTCCTCGTCTCCACGGTGCAGGAACCGCTGGCGCGCGTCACCGGCGTCGGCGAGATTCAGGTGTTCGGTTCGCAGTACGCCATGCGCATCTGGGTCGATCCGGCCAAGCTGGACAACTACCGGCTCACGCCGATCGACGTGCAAAACGCGCTGCGCGATCAGAACGCCCAGGTGTCGGCCGGCCAGCTCGGCGGCACGCCCGCCATGCCGGGACAGGGCTTCACCGCGTCCATCACCGTGCAGAACCGCCTCGAGACCGCCGAGCAGTTCGAACAGATCCTGCTGCGCAGTTCCACGCAGGGCGGCGAAGTGCGCCTGAAAGATATCGCGCGCATCGAGATCGGCGCCGAGAGCTACGGCAACATCGGCCGCTTCAACGGCCAGCCCGCCGCGGGCATCGGCATCAAGCTCGCCGCCGGCGCCAATGCGCTGGATACAGCGGATGCGGTGCAAGCGCCAAGATCGACAGCCTGGAATCGTATTTCCCTTCCGGCGTCGAAGCGGTGATTCCCTACGACACCACGCCCTTCGTCAAGCTCTCCATCCTGAGCGTGGTGGAAACGCTGGTCGAGGCGGTCATCCTGGTATTCCTGGTGATGTATCTATTCCTGCAGAATTTCCGCGCGACGATGATCCCGACCATCGCCGTGCCCGTGGTGCTGCTCGGCACCTTCGGCGTGATGGCGGCATTCGGCTTCTCCATCAACACGCTGACCATGTTCGGCCTGGTGCTCGCCATCGGTCTGCTGGTCGATGATGCCATCGTCGTGGTCGAGAATGTCGAGCGCGTCATGAGCGAAGAAGGTCTGTCGCCGAAGGAGGCGACCAGAAATCCATGACGCAGATCACCGGCGCCCTGGTCGGCATCGGCCTGGTGCTGTCGGCGGTGTTCGTGCCGATGGCCTTCTTCGGCGGCTCCACCGGCGTCATCTACCGGCAGTTCTCGATCACCATCGTCTCGGCGATGGCGCTGTCGGTGCTGGTGGCGATCATCTTCACGCCGGCCTTGTGCGCCACCATGCTGAAGCCGGTCGAGAAGGGCCACGGCACGGCGAGGCAGCGATTCGCGGCTTCTTCGGCTGGTTCAACCGCATGTTCGAACGCAGCAGCGAATCGTTACGAATCCGCCGTGGGCAAGATCCTCAATCGCAGCCTGCGCTTCCTGGCGATCTATGCCGCGATCGTCGGCGTGCTCGGCTGCTGTTTCTGCGCATGCCCACTGCCTTCCTGCCGGAGGAAGACCAGGGCCTGATGTACACACAGGTCGTGCTGCCGTCCGGCGCCACCCAGGAACGCACCGTCGAGGTACTGAAGAAGGTCGAGCATCAGTTTCTGGAAAAGGAGAAGGACAACGTGCGTTCGATCTTCACCATCGCCGGCTTCAGCTTCGGCGGCCAGGGCCAGAACATGGGTCTCGGTTTCGTCAGCATGAAGGACTGGAGCGAACGTCCGGAACCGGAACAGGAGATCCACGCCGTCGCGACGCGCGCGATGGGCGCGTTCCAGCAGATCCGCGAAGCGATGGTGTTCGCCTTCGTGCCGCCGGCGGTGATCGAACTCGGCACGTCGAGCGGCTTCAACGTGCAGCTACAGGATCGCGCCGGCCTGGGCCACGACGCGCTGATCGCGGCGCGCAACCAGTTCCTCGGCCTCGCGGCGAAGGACCCGCGTCTGGTCGGCGTGCGCCCCAACGGTCAGGACGATGTCGCCGAATACCAATTGGATATCGATTACGCCAAGGCCGGCGCGCTCGGCGTCTCGGTGGCGGACATCAACAACACGCTGGCGACTGCCTGGGGCGGCACTTACGTCAACGACTTCATCGACCGCGGCCGCATCAAGAAGGTCTATCTGCAGGCCGAGGCCGAGCGCGCATGAAGCCGGAAGATCTCACGAAATGGTATGTGCGCAACGAACGCGGCGAGATGGTGCCATTGTCGGCGTTCACCACCGCGCGCTGGACCTACGGCTCGCCGCGCCTGGAACGCTACAACGGCCAGCCCTCGATCGAGATCGCTGGGCCAGGCCGCGCCCGGCTAGCTCGGGCGATGCGATGACGGCCGATCGAGGAGATCATGGTGCAATTGCCACCCGGCATCGGCTATGAATGGACCGGCACTTCGTATGAGGAACGCCGCTCCGGCACCCAGGCGCCGGGCTTGTATGCATTGTCGCTGCTGGTGGTGTTCCTGTGTCTGGCGGCGTTGTACGAAAGCTGGTCGGTGCCGTTCGCGGTCATGCTGGTGGTGCCGCTCGGGGTGCTCGGCGCGGTGCTCGCCGCGAGCGGCCGCGGCCTGTCGAACGATGTGTATTTCCAGGTCGGCCTGCTCGCCACCATCGGCCTGTCGTCGAAGAACGCGATCCTGATCGTGGAGTTCGCCAAGGTGCTCATGGAGAAGGAAGGCAAGGATCTGATCACGGCGACGCTGGAGGCGGTGCGCATGCGGCTGCGTCCGATTCTGATGACCTCGCTCGCCTTTGGTTTCGGCGTATTGCCCATGGCGCTCGCCACCGGCGCCGGCTCCGGCAGCCAGAACGCCATCGGCACCGGCGTGCTCGGCGGCACCATCGCCGGCACCGTGCTCGGCATCTTCTTCATCCCGCTGTTCTACGTGGTGATCAAGCGTATCTTCAAGGCCAAGCCGCTTGCGGATGCCGCGCCTGCCGCCACGAAGCCGCCCTAGCATCTAGCGTCACAACAGCGTGCGCCGTAACAGGCAATAGATGTTTTGCATGAACGGTAAACCTATAAACCGCATTTGCCACGGAATCACACGGACAAGACCATAAGCTTCGCGCAGGTACCTCCATCACCTGCAAGGTGGTGAATAGTCGCTCCAGGAATGTACTGTGTTTCAGTGCCTTCCGTGTGCTTCCGTGGCTGGAAAGATTTTTATAGGGTAAATGATCCGTTCTTTAGTTTGGCGAGTGAACAGTCTGTCTAAGCCAACCGCACCACCTCAACGCCACCCATATACCCACGTAACACGTCCGGCACCACCACCGAGCCATCGGCCTGCTGGTAGTTTTCCAGAATCGCGACCAGCGTACGGCCCACGGCCAACCCTGAACCGTTCAGCGTATGCAGCAGTTCCGGCTTGCCGGTTTCGGGATTGCGCCAACGTGCCTGCATGCGCCGCGCCTGGAAATCCTCGAAGTTGCTGCACGAGGAAATCTCGCGGTATTTCTGCTGGCCGGGCAGCCAGACTTCGAGGTCATAGGTCTTGGCCGAGGAGAAGCCCATGTCGCCGCTGCACAGCGCCATGACGCGATACGGCAGATTGAGCTTCTGCAAAATCGCCTCGGCATGGCCGGTGAGTTCTTCCAACGCTGATACGAATCCTGCGGGCGCACCGCCTGCACCAGTTCGACTTTCTCGAATTGATGCTGACGGATCATGCCGCGCGTGTCCTTGCCGTAGGAACCGGCCTCGGAGCGGAAGCACGGTGTATGGCAGACGAATTTGCGCGGCATGTCGTCGGCGTCGACGATCGCGTCGCGCAAAATATTGGTGACCGGCACTTCGGCGGTGGGGATCAGGTAATACGTCTCTGTTCGACCCTTGAGCGCGAACAGTTCGGCTTCGAACTTCGGCAACTGCCCGGTGCCGCGCAAGCTATCGGCATTGACCAGATACGGCACATAGGTCTCGGTGTAGCCATGCAGCGTGGTATGGGTGTCGAGCATGAACTGAATCAGCGCGCGGTGCATGCGCGCCAACGGCCCGCTCATCACGGCGAAGCGCGTGCCGGTGATTTTGGTCGCGGTCTCGAAATCCAGTTGACCGAGCGCTTCACCGATATCGACATGATCCTTCGGTTCGAAATCGAACACCCGCGGTTCACCCCAGCGCCGCACCTCTAAATTATCGTCTTCGTTTTTGCCATCGGGCACAGTGCTGTGCGGGATATTCGGGATCGCCATCAGCACCGCATCGAGATCGCTCTGGAGTTGATCCAGTTGCGCCTTCGCCGCATCGAGCTCCTCACCCAGACCGGCGACCTGCTCCAGCAGTGGCGCGACGTCCTCGCCCTTGGCCTTGGCCTGACCGATGGCCTTGGAACGGCTGTTGCGTTCGGCCTGCAATTCCTGGGTGCGCACCTGAATAACCTTGCGCTCCTCTTCGAGCGCCTGGATGCGCGCGACATCGAGCGTGTAACCACGTCGCGCCAGCTGTGCGGCAACTTGGTCGAGTTCCGTGCGTAAACGTTTCGGGTCCAACATGGTTCAGAGTCCAATTCGGTTGTTGATTACATTTACTCCCTCTCCTTTCGGGAGAGGGTTGGGGTGAGGGAATATCATCAGCCCCCTCACCCTGTCCCTCTCCCGAAGGGCGAGGGAACGCTCATATCATCAGAAACTATATCTCCAACTGCGCCGGCCAACTCAGAATATGCCAGGTGGGACCAGTCGCGCAGATGCGCGACGATCGCTTCGACGCGCTCGGGTTCGTCGAAGAACTCGATGACCATGGGCAGATCCAGACCATATCGATCAACTGCGCCGAATGTATGTGGCCATCCTTGCCGAAGCCGCTGATGCCGCGGAACACGGTGACGCCGCGCACCTTCTCGACATCGTGGAGTCGCGCCATCAGCCGCTGATATTTATCGTGCTCGGTCAGATACACGCGCACGCAGCGCACATCGATGGTGTTCATACCTGTCTCCCGATCACGATACCGATAGCCGCTGCACCGACACACAACACTACACTCAGCAGCACATTCACGAGCGCCTTCATGCCCTCGCCCGCTTCGATCAGATTGACCGTCTCCAGCGAGAAGGTGGAGAAAGTCGTGAACGCGCCGAGCACACCGATCATCAGAAACGCGCGCCACACCGCGCCGCCGTCGAAGCGCTCCAGCAGCAGCACATACAGAAACCCGATTGCCAGACTGCCAGTGACATTGATGAGCAAGGTGCCATAGGGAAAATCCTTACCCAGCCAGGCGGCGACGCCGGTGGCAACCCAGAAGCGCAGCAGCGCCCCGAGGGCGCCGCCGGCGGCGATGGCGACGAGTTGGTTCACGCGATCCTGTAGCGGTTGTTGTTCATTGGGCGGCAATGGTACATCAAACTGCCCCGGGACTGATTTGAAACCCGTCCCCGTGGGACTCGCAACCCGGGAACGCACCGCCTATCCCGGCTGTATCGGCGCCACTTCCCAAGCTTAACGTAGCCCGGATGAAGTGAAACGGAATCCGGGTTCGCCGGCCCCGGATTTCGCTGCGCTGCATCCGGGCTACAGGCTGGGGAATCGGGGCGTTATTTCTTCCCCGCCTTGCGATCCAGTTCGCGCAGATGCGCGAGCTTCTCGGCGATCTTGATCTCCAGGCCGCGCGGCACTGGTGGTAATAATGTCGCTCTGGCATTTCATCCGGAAAATACTGTTCACCGGCCGCATAAGCTTCCGGCTCATCGTGGGCGTAACGGTAGCGCTCGCCGTAACCCAGTTCCTTCATCAGCTTGGTCGGCGCGTTGCGCAGATGCAGCGGCACGTCCAACGAGCCGAATTCGGCCGCATCGCGGCGCGCCTGATTGAGGCCATATACACGGCGTTGCTCTTGGGCGCACAGGCGAGATAGACGATGGCCTGCGCGAGGGCGAGCTCGCCTTCGGGGCTGCCGAGACGTTCCTGCACATCCCAGGCATTCACGACCAGTTGCCAGCGCGCGCGGGTCGGCATTGCCGATGTCCTCGCTGGCCATGCGCACAATGCGTCGCGCAATATACAGCGGATCACAGCCGCCATCGAGCATGCGCGTCAACCAGTACAAGGCCGCGTCCGGGATCGAACCGCGCACGGATTTGTGCAGTGCGGAGATCTGATCGTAGAACGCCTCGCCGCCTTTATCGAAACGGCGCAGACCGCCGACGATGACCTCGTTGATGACGGATTCAGTGATGACTTCGCGCCCGTCATCGTTTCTCGGCCAGATCAGCGGCGATTTCCAGGAGATTGAGTAGCCGGCGCGCGTCGCCGTCGGCGGCCTGGCGAGCAGACGTGCCGCAGCTCCTCGGCCAGTTGCGATGCCGCGCGCCCAGTCCGCGTTCTGCGTCTGTCAGCGCGCGATCGATGAAGCCGAGCAGGTCGGCGTCTTCGAGCGCCTTCAGCACATAGGTACGGCGCGCGACAACAAGGCGTTGTTCAATTCAAACGAAGGATTCTCGGTCGTCGCGCCGACGAAAATCAGCGTGCCGTCCTCGACGTGCGGCAGAAACGCATCCTGCTGCGATTTGTTGAAGCGATGCACCTCGTCGACGAACAGCATGGTCTGGCGGCCATAGGCTTACGCTGCGTGCGCGCCTTATCGACCGCCGCGCGAATATCCTTGACCCCGGCGAGCACGGCCGACAGCGTCGCGAATTCCGCCCCGGCGGTGTGCGCCAGCAAGCGCGCGAGCGTGGTCTTGCCGGTGCCCGGCGGTCCCCACAACACCATCGAATGCAGACGGCTGTTCTCGATGGCGAGCCGCAAGGGTTTGCCGGGGCCCAGCAGGTGCTGCTGGCCGACGAACTCATCGAGATTCTGCGGTCGCAGGCGGTCAGCGAGGGGGCGGTACGGATCGGTGACGGATGTGGGCATGCGTGAAAAAAGGACTAGCGACGGTCGTGTCGGAGCGGCCCGCGGCCGCGAACGGACCCTCTGCCGAACTGTTCACATCTACAGGCCGTTCCGACAGGCGAAGGATTCACGGCATCTCACCGATGACATCGACGCCGGCCTTTGGCGTGAAGTTGAACAAACCCGTTTCGACATGGCCGTTGCGCCGCAAATTGCTGAAGCGGATCAGCGTGGTCTGATCGAAGCCATCGACCAGCTCCATCGCCACCAGCACATCGTTCGCGAAACCCAGGCGCAGTTGACTGAATTGCGTATCCGCGAGTCCGTCCTGGGATTTCGGCGTCAGCTCGAACCAAGCCTCGCCGTCACGCGACGCGATAGCCTTCACGTCGAACAAAGCTTGCGGTTGCTCCCCCGCACTCAACAACAACGCCGGTGTACCGGCCAATGCATCACCTTGCGGCTTGATCGTGGCCTGTTCCAGATCGGCATCGTAGGTCCACAGATGCTGACCATCGCCCAACACCAATTGCTCGTAGGGCGTGGTGTAATCCCAGCGAAATTTGCCCGGGCGCTGGATGGTGACCTTGCCGCTGGCGTTTTGCGTGACGACGCCCTTCGCATCGGTGATGGTCTGATCGAAGCGTGCGGTAAACGTCGATAAGCCGATAAAGAAATGATCCAGCGGCGTGGATTCGGATTCGACGGCGACGGCCGACGACAGCAACCCGTACAGCAGCAAACCGGCCAAGCTGCGTAGCACGCGGGTCCCGCGCACAAAGTTCATCATGTCCTGCAACCTCTTGTTTGATCCAGTATCCGCCGGTTAAGACACCCCGGCGTGCTTCGCGGTTCAATAAACCTAATAAAATCATTTCAGCCACGGAAACACACGGAAGACACTGAAACACAGTACATTCATGGAGCGACTATTCACCACCTTGCGGGTAATGGAAGTACCTGCGTGAAGCTTATGATCCTGTCCGTGTTTTCCGTGTGATTCCGTGGCAAATGCGGTTTATAGGATAAACAGTGCTTAATCTTTCGGCGGCGGCGGTGCCATTACTTCGCGGCTGCCGTTGGATTGCAGCGGGCCGACGATGCCGGCCATTTCCATGGTCTCGATCATGCGCGCGGCGCGGTTGTAGCCGATCTTCAGACGCCGCTGCACGCCGGAGATCGATGCGCGTCGCGACTCGGTGACAATGCGCACGGCCTGGTCGTAAAGCGCATCGGATTCGCTGTCCGCGCCGCCCCCGCCCATCTCGGTGAAGCTATCGCCGCTCGGATGAATCGCCCTGCAGAATCTCATCGAGGTAATCCGGCTCGGAATTGCCCTTCAGATGATCCACGACGCGATGCACTTCCTGATCCGACGACAAAGGCACCATGGATACGCATCGGCACGCCGGTGCCCGGTGCGAGATACAACATATCACCATGACCGAGCAGCGCCTCCGCGCCCATCTGATCGAGGATCGTCCGCGAATCGATTTTGCTCGACACCTGAAAAGCGATGCGCGTGGGAATATTCGCCTTGATCAGTCCGGTGATGACGTCCACCGACGGGCGTTGCGTGGCGAGAATCAGGTGAATACCCGAGGCACGCGCCTTTTGCGCCAGCCGTGCGATCAACTCTTCGACCTTCTTGCCGACCACCATCATCATGTCGGCCAGCTCGTCGATGATGACCACGATATACGGCATATGCGTCAACGGCGGCGCCGGCTGTGGGGTCGAGTGTCTTCCGGCTTGTACAGAATGGATCGAGTAATCGGCTCGCCGGCTTCTGCTGCGCATCCTTGATCTTGCGGTTATGCTGGCGAGTTGCGCACGCCCAGCGCGGCCATAAGTTTGTAACGCCGTTCCATTTCGGCGACACACCAGCGCAAGCGCGTTGGCGGCCTCTTTCATATCGGTGACCACCGGCGTGAGCAGATGCGGAATGCCTTCGTAAATCGACAGTTCGAGCATTTTCGGGTCGATCATGATCAGCCGCACATCTGCCGGCAGCGCCTTGTACAGCAGACTCAGGATCATGGCATTCACGGCCACGGATTTACCCGAGCCGGTGGTGCCCGCGACCAGCAGATGCGGCATGCGTCCCAGATCCACGACGGTCGGTTGGCCCGGAAATATCCTTACCCAGCGCCAGCGTCAGCGGTGAACCGGCCTCTTCATAATCCTGCGAGGTGATGATTTCCGAAAGCGAAACAATCTCGCGTTTCTCATTGGGGATTTCCAGGCCGACAAACGATTTGCCCGGGATCACATCGACCACACGCACGCTGATCGCCGACAAGGCGCGGGCAAGATCTTTGGCGAGATTGCTGATCTGACTGACCTTCACGCCCGAGCCCGGCTGCAATTCGAAGCGCGTGATCACCGGGCCAGGACTGACGGCGACGACTTCAACCTCGACACCAAAGTCGGCGAGCTTCAATTCCACTAGACGCGACATCGCCTCCAGCGCGGAGTCGGAATAACCGCCACAGTGGGACGCGCCGGATCGAGCAACGACAGCGGCGGCAGTTCGGAATGTGATGGCGCCATCGAACAGGCGCACTTGGCGCTCCTTCTCGATGCGCTCGCTGGGCTCGACCTTTTTGATGACCGGTTCGATACGTGGCGGCGGCCGATTCTCGACCTTCTTCTGCTCCTCGCGCACGACTTCCTGACGTTGCATGCGCATTTGCCGGCTGGCGAGGTAATCCTGCAACTCGTCGATACGGTCGCGCGCCCAATTGACAAAGCGCAGCGTCCAACGCCCGGTGCGGTCGATGACCACCAGCCACGACATGCCCGTGAACAGCGTCATGCCCGCGAGGAACAGCGCCAACAGAAACAAGGTCCCGCCGACGTCGCTGAACGGATGCATCAAGTCGTTGCCGATCAGATCACCGAGAATGCCACCGGCGGATAGGGGCAATACGCCGTAGCCGAGTTTGAGATGCAGACTGGCCAGTCCGCAGCCGGCGCCCAGCGTCAGCAGAAAACCCAGCCAGCGTAGCGCCAGGGTGTTGTAGTCGATATCACCATCTTGCGTGCGACCGCGGAAAATCAGCCAGCCGCTGTATCCGACCATGATCGGAAACAACACGGCGAGGAAACCGAACAGATACAGGAACACATCGGCGAACCAGGCACCCGCCACCCCGCCGATGTTCTGCACGGTGCCACGCGGCCCAGTATGTGACCAACCGGGATCAGTGCCGTGATAACTCAGTAGCGATACCAGTAGGTACACTGCAATCGCGCTCAGGATAATCAGCGCGCCTTCACGCACGCCACGACTGACATGGTGCCGCAACGGCGCGGCGTTGAGGTTTTTCTTGCGTGCTTGTGCCAAGGTGGACCCTAAGTGCTGAAAAAGTGCTGCGATTGTATGTGCGATGGGGGGTTATGACCACCCTTGACGGCGCGAAACTCGGAACTTCCCAGCGTCTCAAACCCCGGAATCCAGATCCTTCGGGATAACTGACCGCGCAGCCGGTGAGAAACAATGGTTAGTGAGGAATGCCTGTTTGCTACGGGGTCGGGGAATGCGCCGTGTACGCTGGTAGAACTGGCTAGCGGGATGCGGGTGGGGTGCCGCCAAACAATTCTGCCAGCAAGGCATCGGTATCGTCCGCTGCCGGGTCAAGCTTATCGGCGGGTGCAGGTGCGACGGGCGGTGCTGGCGCCGCATCCCGAGAAAAACTCGCTAATAAGTCATCGATGTCCACATCGGCTGACACCGACTCGGGCGCCGCCTGGATGGCCGCGGATTCCAGCAGTGCATCGACATCGATATCCGCCTCGGCCGGCAACGCAGCCACGGCCGTGATCGGTTCGAGTTCTTCTTCGGGAGCTTCCATCGCAACCTGTGTCAGTTCGGGTATTACTTCGGGTACCACTTCAGGCGCAGTCTGCGAGGCAGTCTCCAGGATGGCGTCGATATCGGTAGCGTCGACAGACCCCGAAGCAGCCTCCGCCGCGTGCGGTTTCGCATTCAGGCTATCCGCTTCGAGATCGGCGAGGCGCCCGCGCAAGGTTTCGACCTGGCCACGCAACATATTGTTTTCGTCTTCGAGCACCATGACGCAGGAATTGAGCTCGTTGTTAGAGCGCTGGATCTTATTGATCGCCTCCTCCAACTCACCGGCCTTGCCGCCTTCAGGTGTTATCGCGCGCAGCATATTGCGCAATTTACCGATGGTGCGTTGCTGATCGCCCACAAGGTCGCGCAGTAAATCCGTATCCGGATTGACCACGCCGCCCTTGTGGGTGGCGCCATGACGTGCATCCTTGAGGCGGTGGTTCTCATGCTCGATGACTTCCAGGCAACGATTCAACTCGACTGCCTGCGCCTCGGCATCGCCCAGTTTACGCAATGCCTCCTGGAGTTCGTCCGAATCCTCGCCATGCTTATCCAACAAAGCACGCAGTTCGCGCATGGCCGAATGCTGATTGTCGATGACTTTACGCAGATAGCCGATCTGTTCCTGCATCTTGTCGATTTCATTGCGGCCTAGAGGCGCCGTTTCACCCGCTGAACTGTCGTCGGTGGGCTCGTCTCCGCCAGGCGGCGCGATGGGTTGCGAGCCCAGACCGTTGAGTAAGGCCTGCATGCCGCTGACCAGCCGTTGCCGTTGCACCAGCCGATCCTCGTCCTGTGGCGCATTCTGCACATCCAGTTCCAATTGGAGAAATTGATGGCGCGCGGCCAACATCTGCCGGATGCGGGTCTCGTCTTCGTGTTGCGCGGCCTCCAGCGCATCTTCCGCCTGCTCCGGAATAGCTTCGCCCAGTAACAGGTTTGAACGCTCGATCTGCTCACGCAGAAAATCCGCGTACTCGGGTGGCGGCGCGCTGGGCTCGCCCGGCGTGTTCATTGGCGCTGCGATGATGGGCGAGGAGACTATCGGCGCCTCTTTCAGCTGTTGACGCAACGCTGCGACATCGCGACTCGCACTGCGCCACTTGAAGGACATCACGCCCGCCCACACGAGGATGACCGTGATGACTTCCAGGATACCGAGCAGTGCATAGAGATTAAGTGTGTACATGCGGGCGACCGTTACTTCTCATCGTCCTCAGCAGCGGCAGCCGCCGCGGCCTTAGCGGCCTTGCGTCGACGCCAGAAAATGAAACCACCGACCGCGCCACCCACAACCAGATTGACCAGCACGAACAACGAAATAATCAGACCTATGTTCATGCCCGCTTCGGCCTCGTCCTCGGCCGGCGCCCCCTCTTCAGCGGCAGCTTCATCCTTGGGTGGTTCTTCCTTGGGTGGTTCTTCTGCGGGCGGCGCCGCTGCGTGCGCGGGCTCCTCGGCGGCCACTGGCGCCGCTTCCACAGGCGGTTGCGTGGTATCCACCGTCGGCACGGCCACCTCGACGATCAGCGATTTCTCACGCTGGAAGTTTGCATTCTTGGCGATCACCCGCACCTGTTGCTGTCCCGGTTGTGCAAAGCTGGCTGCATTGGCAAATACGCCATCACCCGCGGCGCGGTCACCACTCTTGCCCAGATCGGCCAAAGGTAATTCGAGCTTCGCGCCGTCGGGTTGGGTGATCTCCATACTGAATTGTGTCTGGCCGAGGATTTCCGGCTTGGTGACGACCTCACCCTTGTCCTGCAACCAAGCCTCGCTGGTCTGTTCCGTATTGGCATACAAGGGAGCTTCACCGACGCGCGCGTCCAGACCGAGATGCGTCACCACATAGGCTTTGTCGCCGCGATTGTCACTGAAGCGCAGATGCCATTGACCTGCCGGCGGCTTGTCGACGGTGATCATGTCGAACTGTTCGGACTTGAACCAACGTACCGCTTTGCCCGCGTTGACCGCCTCGATCATGCGGCCATCGGGCATTTCCAGTTTCACTTCCACCTCTGGCGTCGCCTTGGAAGCGACCACAGTCACTTCCTCGATGGCAGAATCGACCATGAACGCGCCGTCATCCATCGGCAGCATGTCCGGCTGTTTGGCGGATTCGAAAATCTGGCTGAACACTTCATGCAATTCGCGATCGTTGGACGCCAGTCGCGACAAGGCCGCGGTGCGTTCGGCGACCTCACGCATCAGAGGCATGTCGGAGGCTTCAGTAAAGGCGATGGTGTAGACCTCGATGCCGTCTTTGATCAGGGCATCGATGGTTTCTTTGCGTATTTTTTCCAGCAGCGCTTGGTCTTGATCGAAGTTACCGGTATCCATCTTGCCATCGGACATCAACACCACCATGCGCCGACGCTGGCTGTCGCCTTCGCGCTTGAGCATGTCGTGGCCGCTGGCCAGCGCCGCATGCAGATTGGTGTAAGCACCCTTGGAAGAAACTTTTTCAACTGCGGCGAATAATTGCGTCTGGTGCTGCTTGTCGGCCGGCGTCAGATGCAGAACCGGATAGCCGTTGTCGCTGAAACTGATCAAGCCGACACGATCTTTGGCATTGAGCAGCGAGATGAACATTTTGGCGGCGGGAACCCGTAAGCGGCGCGGATCGGTTTCCTTCATGCTGCCGGAACTGTCGATCACCAGTACAGCATCGACACCCTCGGTGCGTGGGGCTGACAGGGCGGCCATCGCCGGCGCGGGCTGAGCGGCGGGCGCCACTGCAGGCGCCACTGCAGGCGACGAGACCGCCGCAGGTTCCGACGCCCAGGGCGTCCCCGTACCGGCACTCAACAGCAGAATTCCGACACAGCCCAGAACACTGAACAGGTGCCGCCATCTCGTCTGAACTGTCTCTGCTGACCCGCCGCGATTCATACCCGCTACTCCTTAACGCAATTTGATTTCAAACGGTTACGGGGCAATGCTGCCGATATAGTCATGCCCTCGATGTCCCAATTCCCTGTACCGTTCGCGATACCGATACATAGATGTAGCTGAGATTCAAAGCGTTACCTGCAAGAGCTGAGCCAGAAGCGAGCGCCGCCGTGATCACCGGCGCACCAGGCGAAAAACCTGCTCATCCAGGCGGGTCAGACCACGCGCCTGAAAGCGTGGGTTATCGATGAGGATGTCCTGACCACCGAGCGGGTCGATATGAAAATCGGCGGCGAACAACGCCTCCACCTCGGCCGCACTCACCGCGAACGGCGGGCCGTCCATTTCCTGGGGCGGATAATCCAGCGTGATCAGCAAGACCGGTACGCCCGAGGGCAGCAACGCGGCCATCTGTTGCGCATAGCGTTTGC
Organism: uncultured Gammaproteobacteria bacterium; assembly: GCA_963696465.1. Lineage (GTDB taxonomy): Bacteria > Pseudomonadota > Gammaproteobacteria > Thiohalobacterales > Thiohalobacteraceae > JAHJQQ01. The sequence continues at coordinate 77,356 of CAVOKC010000005.1, forward strand.
GCATCGGCGGCGGCAAAGCGATCAGCGAGGCGCGGTCGTAGACAGCGGTGATGCCCTGCATATCTGCCTGGGTCAGATCGAAGAAGTCGCCTTCCAGCAGCGTAATTTCGTCGGCCTGTCGCCGCACAAAACGGGCATCGGCCTGCGCTGAAAAGGCCAGCGCGTTTTCCTCGAAAAAATCAGCGACCGCAATCGGGCTGAGTTCCACCCCCAGCACCCGCTGCCCCTGCCCGGCCAACCACAGCATGTCACGACTCTTGCCGCACAGCGGCACGAACACACAACCGCCCAGCGCGGCCTGCAATAACGACCAGTAGTGTTGCAGGTGCGGATTGATTTCCGCCTGGTGAAAACCGATTTCGTCCGCCTGCCAGCGGGCATGCCAGAAACTAGGGTCCATCTTCAGCTCCTCAATTATCCCAATCGCGCCGACAATTCGCGCGCAGTCGCTTTGAGCAATTCGATCCACTCGTCACGCCGGCGTTCTATCGGCGCGGATATCGACAGACCGGCGACAATCTGACCGCTATCGTCATGCACCAGCACGCCGATACAACCCACGCCGGTCTCGGCCTCTTCATCATCGTAGGCGAATCCCGCACGTATGCAGCCGGAGACATGTTGCACCAGTTGCTCCTCGTCGGTGAGACTGTAACGCGTGTAGCCCGGCAGTTGGGTGCGTTGCGCATAGTCGCGACACGCCGCCTCACTGCCCTCACCCAGCATCAGCTTGCCGACGGCCGTTACATGCAGCGGCGCACGGCTGCCGATGCGCTGCTCGACACGCATCATGCGCTCGGGCAGGGCACGATCGAGATACACCACTTCATCGCCCTGACGCACGGTGAGATTGACGGTCTCGCCGATCTGGTCGCGCAGCGCCTCCATCAACGGCCGTGCCTCGCGGCGCAGATCCTGATGCGAGGCGACACGGCTGCCCAGTTGCAGCAAGCCGGATGCCGAGTCGGTAATTGCTGCCCTCGCGCGCGACCAAACCATTTTCGATGGCAGCGGCGAAAATACGGAACGCGGTCGACGGATGCAGTTCGGTCTCGGCGGCCAGGACTTTCAGGCTGACCGGATCACGGTTGCGGGCGAGCGCCTCCAGGAGCGAGGTCAGGCGATCTATGACTTGGATGGAACTGGTTTCTTGCTTGGACATATTTCGTATCGTGGAATCGATTGCGGATTGCGGAATCCTACGCCGGGCCGTACTGTGTTTGCAACTGAACACTGACCGGCCATACCCGCTTGGCCATGCCCGATTACAAAGACCAGGAGTCCGACCATGAGCACCGCCGCCGAACTGAACCTGTCCGCCACCGATTTCCGCGACGGTATCCAATACTTCGCCCAGCCCTGGCCGGGCTCCGACCAGCTCGCCGCCAAACCGGTCATCGGCGCCACCCAGACCAGCATTGCCGATCCGTCCGACCCGGCCGCGGTGTTCCAGACCTTATTGGCCGCCGATGCCCTGCGTTATCTGACCCTCCAGATCTGCGGCAGCAAAGCCTCCGGCCATCCGGGTGGTTATGCCTCGTCCGCCGAGGCGCATGCCGCGCTGATGATGCTCGGCCATAAGCACATCGTCACCGAGGTGGGTCATCACGCCCCCGGTTTTTACAGCTCCATGTTCCTCGACCGTTCGCTGGAGGCAATGGACATCCACACCGTGTCCGATCTGCGCGCGCGCTTCCGCGAACGCCACGGTCTGCTCGGCCATCTGTCCGGCGCCATCCCCGGCCTGCTCGCGCCGGCCGGACCGTTGGGTCAGGGCCAGCACTTCGCCATGGGCGGTGCGCTGCTCAACCCCGGCACGCTGTTTCCCCGTGACCATTGGTGATGGCGGTCTGGGCGAGCCCTACATCATGTCGTCGTTCATGCACTTCAAGACCGCGTTACCCGCAGGTGACCAACTTCCTGCCGGTGCTGGTGTGGAACGGTTACAGCCAGGAACATCATTCCATGGTGTCGCTGATGTCCAACGAGGCGATGACCGCCTATTGGAAGGCGCACGGCTTCGACGACGTGATCCTGATCGATGCAAAGGAATTCGACGATGCCGATCAAGACGGCGCCTATGTCGACAGCACGCGCTTCTCGCATGTCGCAGCGGCTCGCTTTCCAGGGCGCGGTGCTCGAAGGTATCGACGCGCGCGGCCAAACAGGCACGCTCCGGCACGCTCACCGCCTTCATCATCAAGCAGCTCAAGGGTGCCGGCGTGCATGCCATCGGCGCCAAGGCACACAACCTGTATCCGGCCGACACGCTGGATGCCGAGCACATCATCAGCGGTCTGAAACGCCGTGCGTTGAACGCAGAAGCCTGGGAACTGGTGCGCACGAATCTATCGCGCGCCGGTGGTGGCCCTGCCGGAAAAACCGTTGCGACCGAGCGTGAACGCGCCTTGCCGGATCTCGGCACATTGCCGCTGCAGGATTTCCCGTTGGGTGAAAACCAAGTGCCGGCGACCGCTTTCGGCGCCGTGGTCGCCGCCGTGGGTCAACGTGATCCGGCGTTCGTGGTGAGTAATGCCGATGGTAACGAGGCGTCGGCGATGAAGAACATCAACGATGCGCTGAAGATCCGCCATCCGACGACGGATCCGCTCTACAACCAGTCGCCGAACGGCCAGGTGTATGAGCCGCTCAACGAAGATGCCTGCGCCGGTCTGGCCGCCGCCATTGCATTGTTCGGCGGCCGCTCGCTGTGGCTGTCCTACGAGAGCTTCGCCATCAACGGCTGGCCGATTGTGCAGACCGTGTCGCAGGCGATGGCCGAACTGCGCCGCAAGACGCCTTCGCAGGTGGTGATGTTCACCGCCGGTGCGTTGGAGCAAGGCCGCAACGGCTGGACGCATCAGCGTCCCGAGATCGAATCCTACTGTGCGGCGATGATGCGCAACGGCAATCACTACCCGTTGTTCCCCTGCGATGCCAATATGATCCAAGTGGCGTATGACTGGGCGCTCGGCACCACAATAAGTCGATTGCCATCTTCGCCTCGAAGACCGCTCTGCCGGTGCGGACCACACTGACGCAGGCGAGCATCGCCATCGAAGACGGCGCGGTGAGCCTGTATGAAACGGCCACTGGCAAAGGCCCGCTGATCGTGCTGGCCGTGGCCGGCGACATGGTGTTGTTGCCCGCGTTCACGGCGCGCGACGCACTTGAAAAGGCCGGCGCCCGCGTGCGCATCGTCTGCATCGCCAACCCGCGTCGCTTGTACCGTCCCAGTGATGTGAGCTGGAACAGTGTCAGCGAACCGGATGGTCAGTTCATGGACGATGCGAGCTTCAACGAACTTTTCGGCGGCGATGCCCTGCTCGCCATCAGCGGCGGACCGAGCGCGACACTCGAACCGGTGTTGCTGCGCAGCTCGAGCCAAACGTGACGCCCTGTGCTGGCAGCGCGGCGAAACCGTCGCCGCCGCCAGTGAACTGATGAGCTTCAACGGCGTGGATGCACCGGCCATCGAGGCACGGGCGCGGGCGTTGTTGGGATTGTAATCCACACCCTGTAGCCTGGGTGAGCACAGCGACGTAGGATGGGTGGAGGCGTATTTTGTCGCAACCCATCACAGCGGATCGATGGGTTGCGCTCGCTCCACCCATCCTACGGTAGCGAGTGACGTAGGATGGGTGGAGGCGTTGTTTGCCGCAACCCATCGCGACAACCGATGGGTTACGCTGCGCTCCACCCATCCTACAATACTAAGACACCGAGAAAGGCTTTTCGAACCGCAAAGGCGCAAAGAACGATTTATTGAAATTAATGTAATGTTGCTTTGACATTTTCATTTGTCTTTCTTGGCGCCTTTGCGCCTTGGCGGTTCAATAATCTTTTCGCCCTTGGCGGTTCAATAATCTTGGCGTCCTTGGCGGTTCAATAATCAACAGGCATGAGATAGACCATGACCGAAACCAAACTCGTAGTGCTCGACGATGATCCGACCGGTTCGCAGACGGTGCACAGCTGCCTGCTGCTCACCCGTTGGGATGTGGACACGCTGCGTGAGGCGTTGCTGGATGCGGCACCGCTGTTCTTCGTCTTGACCAACACGCGTGGCATGGATGCACAACGGGCTGAGACGATCACCCGCGAGGTTTGTCAGAATCTCAAAGTTACATTGGATGATCTGGCGCGCTCCGGCCGCGTCATCGAACCGATTGTAATCAGCCGCTCCGATTCGACTCTGCGTGGACATTATCCGGTCGAGACCGATGTGATCGCCGAGGAATTGGGGCCATTCGATGCGCATTTCCTGATCCCCGCCTTTATCGAGGGCGGACGCATCACGCGGGACGGGATACATTACCTGTTGGTCGATGGCAAACCGGTTCCGGTCAACGAGACCGAATTCGCCCGCGACTCAGTGTTCGGCTATAAGCACGCCTTTCTGCCGGACTACATCGAGGAAAAGACGCGCGGCCGCATCCACGCCGATCAGGTCGAACGCTTCAATCTTGCAGATATCCGTAGCGGCTGCCTGGATCGTCTGTTGGCATTGCGTGGTAATGTCGCCTGTGTGGTCGACGCCGAATCGTATGCTGATCTGTCCGCCTTCGCCGCGGATCTCAAGGCCGCTGCACAACAGGGCAAGCGTTTCCTGTGCCGTAGCGCGGCGGGCATTATCAGTGCGCTCGCCGCCTTGCCGCCGCAACCGATTGCGGCCGAAGACATGCGCCGCAGCGTGCGCAGCGATCGACCTGGCGCGGTAGTGGTCGGCTCGCATGTCAACAAGACCACGCGTCAATTGCAGCAACTGCTGGCCGAACCGGATACCGCACCAATCGAAGTGGATGTCACGCGTCTACCGGATCATTCGAAGGCGCTGCTTGGCAACGTGCTCGAACGCATCGAGACCGCCCACGCCCAGCATCTGAGCTCGGTGATCTTCACCAGCCGCACCGAGTTAGCTTCGACATCGAGGAGACGCGGCTCGCCTTCGGTGAAATGGTCTCCGCATTCCTGATGGAGGTGGTACATCATCTGCCGGCCGATATCAGTTTCCTGATCAGTAAGGGCGGCATAACCTCCAACGATATGCTGTCGCAGGGATTGAGCTTGCGCACCGCACGCGTGTTGGGCCAGATTCTGCCCGGCTGCTCGGTGGTACTCTGCCCCGAGGACCACCCGCAGTATCCGCATCTGCCGGTGGTGATCTTTCCCGGCAATGTCGGTGACGATGGCGCGTTGGCGACCGTCTTCCGGCGACTTGCAGGGCCTGCGCCGATACAACAGCATCGGAATCAAATGTAGTTCGCATCGCAAAATTTGATGTAGGAACAGCCCTGGCCGCGAACTTATATTCAGGCCACATCGCTCGCATGGGTGATATCACCGCACAATAGACAGTGGTTGTGGCTGGTCGCGGCATGGCAACATCCGGATAATCGCAGGCATGACTGAATTGGCACGGCATCACATAAACCCGACCCAACGCGCACAGACGCAACGCGACCTAGCCGCCGCGCTGCTTGCGATCTTGCCGGCCGATGCGATCCTGGCGAACGATGAATCACTGCGCCCCTATGAATGCGACGGACTGTCCGCCTATCGGTGTGTGCCACTGGCGGTAGTCTTACCCGACAGCGTCGAGCAGGTACGCGCCATTTTGAAACTCTGTCATGCACGCAAGATACCGGTCGTGGCGCGCGGTGCCGGCACCGGTCTATCGGGCGGTGCACTGCCACATGCCGATGGATTGGTCCTCAGCCTCGCGCGTTTTAATAAAATTTTGTCGATCGATCCTGAGCAGCGCAGCGCCCGCGTGCAACCCGGTGTGCGCAACCTCGCCATTTCCGAAGCTGCCAAGCCGCTGGGTTTGTATTACGCGCCCGACCCTTCTTCGCAGATCGCCTGCACCATCGGCGGCAATGTCGCGGAGAATTCCGGTGGCGTGCATTGTCTGAAATACGGATTGACGGTGCATAACATCCTGCGGGTGGAAATGCTCACCATCGACGGTGAATCGCTCACCCTCGGCAGTGATGCATTGGATGCAGCCGGTTACGATCTGCTCGCACTCATCACCGGCTCTGAAGGCATGCTCGGTGTGCTGACGGAAATCACCGTGCGCCTGCTGCCGATTCCGCAACGCGCGCAAGTCGTACTCGCCGCCTTTGATGACATCGAAAAGGCCGGTCGGGCCGTGGGCGATATCATTGGCGCCGGCGTGATTCCCGCCGGTCTGGAAATGATGGACCGCCTCGCCATCCGCGCCGCCGAGGATTTCGTCCACGCCGATTACCCAGATTGTGAGGCCATCCTGCTCTGCGAAGTCGATGGTACCAACGAGGAAGTCTCAGAACACATCACGCAGGTGCGCGCACTGTTACTCGCCGCCGGCGCTATCGAAGTTCGCACTGCGCGCGACGATGCCGAGCGGCAGCTGTTCTGGAAGGGCCGCAAGGCCGCCTTCCCCGCCGTCGGCCGCCTGTCGCCCGATTATTACTGCATGGACGGCACCATCCCACGCCGGCATCTGCCGCAGGTACTCAAACGCATCGGCGAACTCTCGCAGGAATATGGCCTGCCGGTGGCGAACGTATTTCACGCCGGCGACGGCAATCTGCATCCGCTGATTCTCTACGATGCCAACAAGCCCGGCGAACTGGAACGTACCGAGGCCTTCGGCAGCAAGATTCTGGAACTGTGCGTCGAGGTCGGCGGCACCATCACCGGCGAACACGGCGTGGGCATGGAAAAGATCAACCAGATGTGCGTGCAGTTCGCCTCGGCGGAGCTACAGCAGTTCCATGCCGTGAAGGCCGCCTTCGATCCAGACGGCCTCTTGAATCCCGGCAAGGCCGTGCCGACGCTGCACCGCTGCGCCGAATTCGGCGCCATGCATGTGCATCACGGTCAACTGGTGCATCCGGAACTTGGAGCGGTTCTGATGGCTTCTACCGCCATGACGGCAATTATGTTGAACCGCCAAGGCGCAAAGACGCCAAGAAATTCGTAAATATTGTGTGAAACGTACAAGCCGGTTGTATATCTGTCGGAATGGTTCAGGGTATGCGACTCTCGAGGCGCCCGAATGACACATCAATGAATTCATCTTGGCGTCTTTGCGCCTTGGCGGTTGAAAAAAGTTTTCCTTTGTATCTTGGCGGTTCAGACAACCCATGTCTGACAAAACTGCAGCCGATACAATCGTTGAACAGGTGCGCGCGGCCGCCGCGCAGGCCACGCCGTTGGTCATCCGCGGCGGCGGCAGCAAGGATTTTCTGGTCGACGCACGAAAGGAACGACGCTCGATGTCAGCGGACTACAAGGCATCGTGCATTACGAACCCACCGAACTCGTCATCACCGCGCGTGCCGGTACGCCGCTGATAGAAGTTGAAGCCGCACTGGCGGACCGCGGTCAGATACTCGGTTTCGAACCGCCGCATTTCGCAGCGAATGCCACACTCGGCGGCACACTTGCCTGCGGCCTGTCCGGACCGGCGCGGCCGTTCCGCGGGAGCGCGCGGGATTTCGTGCTCGGTACAAAGATCATCAACGGCATGGGCGAGCCATTGAGCTTCGGCGGCGAAGTGATGAAGAACGTCGCCGGCTATGACGTCTCACGCTTGATGTGCGGTGCCTATGGAACGCTCGGGGTACTGCTCGAAGTCTCACTCAAAGTCCTGCCCCGTCCGGCCAGCGAAATAACCCTCACGTTGGAACTCGATCACCACGACGCCATCACGCGCATGAGCGAATGGCAACGCGATCCACTGCCGCTATCCGGCCTGTGTTATGACGGCGACCGCTTGCATGTGCGTCTGTCGGGAGCCGAACAGGCGGTCAGCGCGGCAAGGCGTCGCCTCGGTGGCGAGATTGAAGTCGACGGGGCCACATTCTGGGAACGCCTGCGCGAGCAACGCGGCGCCTTCTTCGAAGGCACTGGCGAGCTCTGGCGCCTCTCCGTTGCCTCGACAACGCGCACGATCGCGGTCACCGGCAAGCAGTTCATCGACTGGGGCGGCGCCCTGCGTTGGCTGAAGACGACAGAGCACGCGGAGAACATATTTGCTGCGGCCAGCGCAGCGGGCGGTCATGCTATGCGCTTTCGCGGCACAGCCGCTGCGCACCAAGTTTTTCAACCCTTGCCGGCGCCCTTACTCGCCCTGCATCAGCGTCTGAAAAAATCATTCGATCCACACGGCATCTTCAATCCCGGCCGCCTGTACCCGGAGTTTTGAATGCAGACCTCGCTCACGACAGCGTTCCTGAAAACAAACGAAGGCCAGGAGGCAGATGCCATCTTGCGCAGCTGTGTGCATTGCGGTTTCTGCACCGCGACCTGCCCGACCTATCAGCTCTTGGGAGACGAACTCGACGGCCCGCGCGGACGCATCTATCTCATCAAGCAGATGCTCGAAGGTCAGCCGGTCACACGCGAGACGCAGTTGCATCTCGACCGTTGCCTGACCTGCCGCGCCTGCGAGACCACCTGCCCTTCGGGCGTTCGGTATGGACGGCTGGCCGACATCGGTCGCGGTATCGCCGAACAGCAGATCAACCGTCCCTGGCTGGAGCGCCTGCTTTCGTCGCTTGCTGCGTGCGGTCATTCCATACGCCACGCGCTTCGGTGTACTGCTGCGCATTGGTCAGGCACTGCGACCTGCATTGCCGGCCGCACTGCGCCGCAAGATTCCTGCACGGCAAGCGCCTGGCGTCTGGCCGTTGCCACGGCATGCACGACGCATGCTGGTGCTCGCCGGCTGCGCGCAATCCAACACAACACCCAACACCAATGCCGCTACCGCACGCGTACTCGATCGGCTGGGAATATCACTCATCGTTGCACCCGCGGCAGGTTGCTGCGGCGCACTCAGCCATCATCTCAGTGCCGAGGATGAAGCCTTGAACTTCATGCGCCGCAACATCGATGCCTGGTGGCCGTCTATCGAGCAGCGGCATCGAGGCCATCGTCATGACCGCGAGTGGCTGCGGGGTGATGGTCAAGGATTACGGTGCGTTGCTCAAGGACGACACGACCTATGCAGCGAAGGCCGCCAAGGTCACGAGTTTGACGCGCGATCTGAGTGAAATACTCGCGACAGAGGATCTTTCCGCCTTGCGCGTATCCGGCAAAAAACGCCGCATCGCCTTCCACGCGCCCTGCACTTTGCAGCACGGCCAGAAATTGACTGGCGCGGTGGAAAGTATCCTGATGAAGTTGGGTTTCGAACTCACCGACGTGCACGACGGCCATTTGTGCTGCGGCTCGGCGGGCAGCTATTCGCTGCTGCAGCCGGAACTGTCGATACGGTTGCGCGACAACAAGCTGAATGCGTTACAGGCTGAGACACCGGAATTGATCGCGACGGCGAACGTAGGTTGTCAGTTGCATCTTGCCACCGGCAGTGATGTGCCGGTGCTGCATTGGATCGAACTGCTGGATACGCCTGCCTGATCAGAAATTCAATAGACGCCGTTTTAGCGGCGGGCGTCCCTGCCCACCAACCGTCAGACCTTTGCCATGCTATCGAGAATGACCAGACACTTCGACCTACCCTCGAGCTCGGCGCTGAAACGCCACACCTCATTTCTCTCCCGCACAACGCACGCCTTCATGACGGCTAATTGGTCGTCAGACGATTTTGCAAACTGCGGATGAGAATGCGGACACTCCAACCGTGTTGTAAGCCCTCACTCGGAAGCAAACTTGCGCCCCGGTCTGTAAGTTCAGATCATTGGCCAAGGTTGTGTAGGTGGTTGATGTACCCGGCACAGTAGACGCAAAGGTGCTTACGGTGCTGGAGGTTGCGCCGTAATAAACATAATAACCCAGGACACCACCTGAACTCGCACTCCAGGAGACGCTCAGGCTTTTGCTGGTCACGCTGGCGCAGGTCGAGCAGGTCACTTTGATCGATACCGTTGCTGTGGCTATATCACCATCGGCATCCTTCACTCGATAGGTGAAGCTATCGCTGCCGGCGAATCCACTGGTGGGCGTATATAGAATTTTATTACCCGTTTGAACGCTGGCCTTGCCGTGTGACGGTACAGAAATTACCGAGACGGTAACCGGTGTATTCGCCAACCCAGTGTCATTTGCCAACGGGCTGATTGTAACCGCCGTACCCGTGCTGCTAGCACTGTCATTGACCGCAACCGGTACCGTGTCGACACTCGTCGCCGCAGCGGTGTTCGTAGTCGTAGTCGTGCTCGTAGTGGTGCTGACAGGCGCATTGCTACCCGCCGTATAGGCCTGACTCACCTCGGTGGCAGTGAATGCACGATCGTAGATGGCAAGCCGATGGAAGCTGCCTAACCAGGGACGACCACCGGTCAGCTCATTGCCCAGCCCCAGCCGATAGGTACCATCCCAGTTACTGAAATCGCCGCCTCGGGTGGTCTGTAGCTTCTTGACGCCATTAAGATACAGCGTGACAGTGCCACTGGCATTGCGGGTGTAAACCACATGCGTCAGGTTCGCACTGAGCGTACCTGCAGCACTGGAAACTTCCGGCTTCCCACTGGTGTCTGTATTGGTAGTACGCAGACGTACGTCGTAGCTAGCCTGCTCTTGGCCAAGGGTGAAGTTGCGCAGGGTGGGCTCCTTGGACAGCGTAAGAATGCGCGCTGGGCCATTCTGCGTCGTGTTGGCCGGCTGAACCCAGGCGTCGATCGTCACCGCATTGCTGACCTTGAGCGCAGTATTCACCTTGGTGGCGGCGATGCCGGAGGAAATCAGTGTAGCGGAATTGATTTTCAAGCTGCCGTAGGCAGACCAAGTCACTGCTGCCGGGTTGGCAATGGTCAGATTAAGGGGGAGTCCTGTCCCGCTGACGTCGTATACCGTACTGCCACTGCCCTCATTGAACGTGTAGAGGACCAGTGGTGCGCTCCCAGCAACTGCGAGGCTGAAAGAACTCGACGCAGCGACCAAACCGCTAGCAAGGATGCATCGATATGCAACTCGCGCGACAATTCGACGGACCGTGCGCAAAATTTGCAAGGTGTATACAGCATTCGATTTATTAACCGATGAAACATTTATTACATACGGCATGACTGGCATCTGCTATTGGCTCAACTCGACGCGAATCCTACCAATGCAAGACAGCAGACTATGTGACTCGTGTCTCAATGCGAGCCATTGCCTATCAGAGTGTTGAATCATTTCGTGTTACATAATATCGACGATTGTAATAACTGCTAACAAGCACGCTTGATCTTGCTCAAGATGATCCGCTGCTATTCAGATGTTTGGTCGTAGAAAAGAATGCGGCAATCATTGCGCCCACGCAGGGCAATGCAACATGAAACAAACTAAGTAGTGGGATTTGATTCCAGGTGAGGTACACCCAGATGTTTCCGGACGAAGAAAATTATCTGGTTGAATGCACCATCTAACAACGGCATCTACAAATATGTTCTAACGTCGCGATGCATGGATCGGCGCTGGATGTGATAACTCACGACTGGAGGTTGACCATTAGGTCAGGTCATAGCCTGGCCAGTATTGCCAGACTATGACGCTGTGGACTTTGCGCAGATTGAGGGTAAACCCGCGTTTGATGTGTATGACCCTTACTTACTTCTAAAATAAATCATACTTTTACCGGCGACTCCCGACCTCTGACCTAAGGATCAGTGGTTATGTCCACCCGGACCATGGACATGGCCATGCTCCATTTCTTCCTCTGAGGCGTCGCGCACATCGACGATGGTGACGTCGAAATTGAGTGTCTGACCGGCCAGCGGATGATTGCCGTCGACTGTGATATGCGTTTCGGTCACACCGACCACGGTCACCACATGCATATTGTCGCCATCGCTGGCGTGGAATTGCATGCCGACCTGGATCTCGTCCGCACCGTCGAACATTTCCCGCGGGACTTCCTGTTGCATGGCATCGTTGCGCTCACCATAGCCTTCACCGGGTGCGACCGAAACCTGCAGCGAATCGCCCGCCTGTTTGCCGGCGAGCGCATTTTCCAAGCCGGGAATGATGTTGTTCATACCCTGGATATAGGCCATCGGCTCGCCGCCTTTGGAACTGTCGATGACGGTACCTTGGTCGTCGGTGAGTGTGTAGTCGATGATCACGACCTTGTGCTTGGCAACTTGCATGACGGGAGTACCTGCTCGAAAAAAGGAGGGCACATTGTAGTAGTTCAGCCCGCGCCTGCCAATGACAGCAGTCGTCGACATCCGCCAGGCTGCTGGGTATTAACCGGTGTATATCCGGGGCCAGCGGTGAAATATCAACAGGATGGAAGCCGATAGTGGTGTCGGCTAAGAACACCGCCGACGCCATGTGACAACATTACGACTCGAGCGATGGGTGAGATATACAGGAGATCTCTGCCCCAGCCGCCGCCACCGATAGCCGCATCGTGGTGATGCCAGCGCTCCGCAATTCACCCACGATTCTGGCCGTAATGCGACTCTATGGTGTTGTGACCCCGATCCATCTGGCCGTATCTCAAAATGATGCGGCCTACGGAGGTAGCCAGTGAACTACTTATGATGGTGCATGCTGTACTCACATGCAAGGTGCACGCAGAAACTATTACCGCCTGAGGCAATGCCGCAGATCCCGCCAGAGCGCACTGTGATAATGCGATGAACCTTATATTTGGCTATCTCCGAGTAAAGCGCCGGAACCGCGCAGCAGTTACATGGAGGCTAGAAACTGATCGAGGACTTCCTGGTCGCGCGGGGAAATATCGATGACTTGAAAGCCGATCCAAAACTGTTCCTGGTCGTCGGTGGCATTGCACCAAAGAGTCTCGGCGCCGAAATACAGGGTCTTCACGCCGTGAATGATTCTCGGGAGTGACATACTTAATTGGAAGACCAAGTGGGCAGGTCGCGGATCGTGGCTCAACACCATGAACCCTGCAGTGGAAATATTTGCCAGGTCGCCCACCAGCACGCCGGTATTGACGTCGATCACCGGCAGACGAACCGCCACGTCCACGCGCATCTGTTTACGTTTGTCGGACATAAATCTCCCCAGTCGAACTGTGCACCGACGCTGCGGCGGTCAGGCCATGGTTTCCGTTTTAGTGCGTCCCACCCAGGTCAGGATCGTCTCCAGCGCCCGATCGAGGAACGGTTTATTTAGCATCGGCAGGAGGCGTGCATCTCCGGAGCACATCATGCGCGCGAGATCGAGCCAGTTGAATTCCGCCACCTTCACGCCCATCGCATCGACAAACATGTAGTTCGACGAAATCTTGCTATACCAGGCCAGTTTCAGACGCCGCTGACGGGTATCTTCAGTCGCGGCGAACTCGAACCAGGTATCGAAATCCAATCCGCCCAACAGATCGACCATCTCCTGCATTTCATCCGACAGCGTCACCTCCTCCTCAGAAGCTGGGGCGGGAATCGGCGGAACATCCGGTGCCGGCATCGCGACATCCGGAACAAGCACGGGCTTGGCCAGCGCCAGATCCTGCCAGTCGCAGATCTGCGCAAATATCCGGTCATTGTCGTGGCGCCCATAGGCCTGTAATTCATCCAGGCCCGCGCGCAGATCGGCGCGCAATTTAGGCAGGGCATCGTGGAGACGGTCACGTTCGGCCTGCTCTGTATGCAGCCCCATGCTCCAGGCCAGATCCCAGGCCAGCTTTGCAGCCAGTACCCACGCAGGGCTCATTTCAGCATCGTGTTCACGCAGCAGGATGAACGTGAGTTTTTCCGCCCATACCTGTCGCATAAAGGCCTGTGCATCCGCCGCCAAGTGCCTCATGTACAGGCAAGCGCCGATTTCGTTATTGGCCCGGTTACGCGCAATCTGTAGCCGCGCTTGACCGTCGGCGGCCTCCACCGTGCGATGTTCGATCACCTGCGCCTTCTGTTCGACATCGCGCAGATGCGCTGAAAAATCGGCCAGCAGTTCGTCGAATAGGCTTAGATCATCTTTGAAGTCACGCAGGATGCGTTCGACCACCGCGCGCATGCCGGGAAAGATGCCGCGCTCCAGATTTTCTTCCGTCACCCATTTAGAACCGGCATCCACCATCACATCCAGAAGACGCCGGCATGGATGATTTTTTTCTGTAAATAATTGCCGATCGAGAATCGCCACCTTGAGGAAGGGTGTATGCAGCCGGCTCAGCAGCGCCTTTGCGGCATTCGGTAAGCGCTCGTCCTGTAGCATGTATTCGAACAACATGCCGACCAGATCGATGAGATCCGCATCCGCGCCAGCCACTTTGCGGCGGTCGACGCCGCCGTACAGGCGTTGCCGTTCCTCCGCAAACGTCGTTCTGATTTTCCCCAGCAGATCCTTGTCAGTACCGATATTATCGATGACCTCGCTGTGGAAACGTGCGGAGGATTCGGTATCGCTGTATTCGTGCTGGATATTATGGATAGTGCCCAGAATGGTCGCCCGCGAGGTGGCCGCAACGACATCGCTGATCACATCACCCGAGGCTGATCCAACGGTTCCAGGCGCATAGGTACCACTACCACCGCGACCACGCGCCATCATTTCGAGAATTGCCTGAAAGGCCTCCTCGCCGACCGACTGCGCCATAGCCGTTCCAGCCGCCTTCGTCGTATCCGCGCCTTTCGGCCCCGGGGCCGGACCTGTTGCCGGCGTCACCCGTCGGGGATCGTGCTGCTTGCGGATTTCATATTTGAGGTTTGGCAGAACCCCGGCATCGACCAGGCGCCGGTTGTATTCGTCGTAATCCCGGCAAGCTCGCGCATTACATAACGATCGAACACGGCATAGATCACCATGCGGGTCTTGCCGTCCATGTCCAGCAGATTGAAGGCACTGCGCGCGGCCTCGGCCACCAGCACCGGCCCACCGGGCAGAGCCGCCTCGGGCACGCGGGAACCACCATTGATCACAGCGAGCCGTTGATTGAGACCATACAGATGCTCGCTGTAATTGGCGTTGGCCTTGGCGATCATATTCTGCACCGGCAAGGCCGCTTCGACTTCGAGCTTATCGACCAAGCTTAATTTCGGTATCGTCTTGCCGTCCGGATTTTGCGCTGCGGACCTCGCGCTGACGTTACCGTCGATGAAATCCCGGAAGCCGGCGTCGACGGATTTATGAAAGGCCCGTTCGATGTCGTCGTGCTTGCGTTTAAAATCCTGCATGGCCTCGAAGAACTTGCTCTGCATGGCATTGCTTTCAGCCTTGCTGGCGAACTCCAGCAGCGCAATGTCGCCGTTCTCCAGCAGTTCCTGGAACAACGGCACCAGATGACTGCGCACCATCTCGCGGCAGCCCTGCATAAGTTCCCTAAAGCGCGGCGGGAGCGTTCCAGTTCGAGAGTAATCGTGTGAATTCATAACCGTCCTGTGCACCGCAGACACCTGTATAGTATCAACTATCGGCGGTTGGGTAGTGAATGATCGGCTGTCGGACCAGCAACTTTAAAGTACCGCAAATCGTTCGGCGTCGCGACCGTTTCAGACGGGAACGGGTTCTGTAGGAGCGGTACATGCCTGCAGGCTCAATCGCCCAACAGTTTGAGCAGCCCCGCCTCGTCGAGCACGGTCACCCCCAGGGACTCGGCCTTGGTGAGTTTCGAACCGGGATCGGCACCAGCAATCACGGCCGTGGTTTTCTTGGAGACACTGCTGCTGACCTTGGCACCCAGCGCCTCCAAACGCGCTTTGGCCACATCACGGGGCATAGCTTCGAGCGTACCGGTCAGGACATAGGTCTGACCCGCGAGTGGCTGCGCAGCGCGCGGCACCACCTCGATATCCGGCCAACGAATCCCAGCCTTGATGAGTTTGCGTACCACCTCGCGGTTATGTGGTTCACGAAAGAAATCTGCGATGCGTGCAGCAACCTCGGGACCGACATCGGTCACGTGTTGCAGGGCCTGCGCCTTCAGTCGGCGCGCGCGGGCTGCGCTGGTCTGATCGTCATCCAGGTCCAGTGCAGCAGTATATTCTTGTGCCGCTTGAATCAGTGTTTCAAGTGTGCCGAAGTGTGTCGCCAGGGCAGCGGCCGTGGCCTCGCCCACGTCGGGAATCCCCAGGGCATAAAGAAATCGTGGCAACGTCGTCTGTTTACTCGCGTCCAGCGCAGCGAGCAGATTTTCGGCCGACTTCTGGCCCATGCGCTCCAATCCCGCCAATTGTTCGAGGTTGATCGCATAGAGATCGGCGACATCACGGATCAAGCCGCGTTCGACCAATTGATCGACCAGTTTGTCACCCAGGCCTTCGATATCCAAGGCGCGGCGTGATGCAAAGTGTTTGATAGCTTCTTTGCGTTGGGCTGGGCAATAGAGACCCGCCGTGCACCGCCAATCGGCTTCTCCTTCTTCACGCACAATGGCGCTGCCGCATTCCGGACAGTGACCTTGGAGTTTTTCGTTGAGGTCGAAAGGCTGGCCGCGCTCGGACGGAGAGCGTTCCAGCACCACGCCCACCACTTCCGGAATCACATCGCCGGCACGCCGCACGATCACCGTGTCGCCGACGCGCACGTCTTTGCGCCGCACTTCGTCTTCATTATGCAACGTGGCATTGGTCACGGTGACGCCGCCGACGAACACCGGCTCCAGTTTGGCCACGGGCGTGAGTTTGCCGGTGCGGCCGACTTGAATGTCGATGTCGCGCACTACGGTGAGTTGTTCCTGGGCCGGGTATCGTATGCGCCACCGCCCAGCGCGGTTCGCGGGTGATGAAGCCCAGCCGCTGTTGTAGCGCGAGGCTGTTGACCTTGTAGACCACGCCGTCGATGTCGAAGGGCAGGCTGTCGCGCTTGGCGGCGATGGCGTGATGGAATTGAATCAACCCATCGGCGCCACACACCACCGCGCGCTCTGCACATACTGGCAGACCCATGTCATCGAGGGCATCGAGCACCGCACCGTGAGTGGCCGGCACCGCCCAACCCTGCACAGCGCCCAGCCCGTAGACAAAAAAACTTAAGGGACGGCGTGCAGCAATCGTCGGATCGAGTTGCCGAATCGAACCGGCTGCGGCGTTACGCGGATTGACGAAGGTCTTATCGCCGGCCACACGCTGGCGTTCATTCAAACGTTCGAAATCGGCATGGCGCATGTAGATCTCGCCACGCACTTCCAGCACAGCCGCGGTCACGCCCTGTAGTCGCAGCGGAATCCGACCGACGGTGCGTACGTTCTGCGTCACATCTTCGCCAACGCTGCCATCGCCACGCGTGGCGGCCTGCACCAGAATGCCGTGTTCATAACGCAAGTTGATGGCCAAGCCATCGAACTTGAGTTCGGCGGCATATTCGACCGGCGGCGCATCCGCCTGCAGTTCCAGTTCGCGACGCACGCGTGCATCGAAGGCGATGGCGCCGCCTTCGGTCGTATCGGTCTCGGTACGGATCGACAACATGGGCACGGCATGTTGCACGGGGGCAAATCGCTCCAGCGCCGCGCCACCGACACGTTGGCTGGGTGAATCGGGCGTGATGAGTTCGGGATGCTCCGCCTCCAACTGCTGCAGTTCGTACAGCAGTCGATCGTATTCCGCATCGGGAATCTCGGGGGCGTCGAGGACGTAATAGAGATGGTTGTGATGCTCGATCTTCTTGCGCAGTTCGGCGAGTCGTCGAGCGACGGCGGCCGCCGCGGTCATGCGTGAGGCAGACGCAGACGACGCTCGTATTGCTGAACATCGTCGCGCAGGTGTTCCAGCAGCTGGCGGCTGAGTATATTGCGGTTTTTGTCACGCAATTCGCCGTCGAGATGCGTCGCGAGTTTTTGGGCCGTGGTGACGAACAGGTCGAAGGCCTGCACGGGATGCAGTGGACCGGGCAACTGCAGAAACAGGGTCAATCCCGGCGTGCCGGTCTCGGCCAAGGCCTCCGGCTCCAGCGTGCCCGGCTCGACCAGATTGGCAACACCGAAGATCGGCACAGTAGTGTCCGGTTCGTCGGGATAACGATGATAGATATGCATATCACCATATTCGAGATCGAGATCGCGCAGCGACTCACCGATGAGCGAGGCGGTAAAAACCTGGTTGGGATGTGCGACCAGATACAGCACGACCAGTTTTTCTTCCGGTGGCGATGCCGGGGATTTTCCGCGCGTTGCGCAGCAGTGCCGGCACACTCTCATCTTCTACGTTGTAGCGCGGCAGTGCGTTGCTTGCGTCATGTGATTCGTGCTTAAGCAGATCCTGCAGGCTAGACAGCTCACGGTGTACTGCTTGCAGATCCGGTTCGCCGCCGCTGGTCGTCAACGGGGGTATAAAGGTGGCACGCGGTGTCGGCGCAAATAACGGATCGTTGCTGTCATCGTCATGGCCGACGCCCGGTTCGGTGCGCACGAACTGGTCTTCGTCGGCCTGCGCGCGACGCTGACTCCAGACATACACCCCGATCACGATCAGGATGCCGACGCCCAGCAAATATCCAACGCAATAGATCCATATCGCTTCGCTCTGCGCCTTACGAGCGACCAGTTGCACGGCCTCGTCGACATCCACCGCCACCAGCCGCGACACACCCGCTTCATGCATGGTCACGCCGGTGAGCTGGTTGGCCATTTCCATGGTGGTCTTGTTGTGGGTGATGTAGATGAACTGCACGCGCTCGGACATTTCGCGCACCAGCGCGCAGAAGCGGCCGACGTTGGCGTCGTCGAGCGGCGCGTCGACCTCGTCGAGCATGCAGAACGGCGAGGGATTGAGTTCGAAGATCGCGAACACCAGCGCCACGGCGGTCAGCGCCTTCTCGCCGCCGGACAGCAGAGTGAATATTGCTGATGCGTTTGCCGGGCGGCCGCGCCATGATGGCGATACCGGTATCGAGCAGGTCTTCGCCGATCAGTTCCAGATGCGCCTGACCGCCGCCGAACAGGCGCGGGAACATGCGACTGCAAACCGTTATTGACCTTGTCGAAGGTTTCCTGGAAACGCGTGCGGGTCTCGCGATCGATTTTGCGGATGGCGTTTTCCAGCGTCTCCAGCGCCTCGGTCAGATCGGCATTCTGCGCGTCCAGATAGGTCTTGCGCTGACTTTGCTCGGCGAATTCGTCGATGGCGGCGAGATTGATCGGACCCAGGCGCTGAATGCGCGCGGCGATGCGTTCCATATTTTCGTGCCAGAGCGGTCTATCCGCCTCCGGCGGCAGTGCGGCCAGCAAAGTCTGCAACTCGATCTCGGTCTCGGCGAGTTGTTCCAGCAAGCGTCTGGCGGCGGACCTTGATCTCCTGCCAGGCGAGCCGTTCTTGCTCCAGCGCGCTGCGCAGTTCCTGGGCGAAAACGTTTCGTGATTGTGACGTTCCTGCTCGTGGTCGACGCAGCGCCTCTTCGATCTCCTCGCGATGGTGACGGCGCCGTGGTCAGTTCGGCTTCGACCTGCGATACGCTTGGCGAGCCAGCGTTTCCAGTTCCTGTGCGAGTGCGGCGAGCGGTACTCGCGCGTCGGCGACGGCGGCGCGCAAATGCACGCTGCGTTCATTCAAGGCGACCTGCTGTCCTGCATACGTTTCAGGTTCTGTTCCGGACCGGCACGCGCCGCGCGTTGCGATTCGATGCGCAAGGCCAGTTCATGCGCGCTGTTGCGGCAGTTGCGGGCCTGTTCGCGTGCCTCATCGAGGCGCGTGACGCAGTTCGTCGCGCTGGGCATTGAGCGGCGCGCGTTCCTGGGTGTTCGCCTCCATCAGGTCGAGCGCCTGCTGCAGGCGTTCGTGCGCGGTGCGCTGTTCATCCTGATCGTGGCTGATCTGCGCGCCGATTTCCTCGCAGTTCCTGGCGCACGCGGACTCGCGCGCCTCGCCTGTGCCAGACGGGTGCGCCGCGCGCCGAGCTGGGCTTGTGATTCGGCATGCTGGCGGTGCGCGATATTGAGTTCGAGTTGAATGGCATCGCGCTGTTGCTCCAGCTCGACCAATTGCGCGCGGCCCTGTGCTTCGTTCTTCCAGTGCGCCGACGCGCTGCCTCAATGTATCAGTTGCGCCTGCAACTCGGCGATTTCTTTTTCCCGCGCCAGCACGCCCTGGCGTCTCATCCGCATCGCGCGCCACGCGCAACCAGTTGCGACCCAGCCAGACGCCGTCGCGGGTGATGACGGATTCGTGCGCGTCCAATTGGCCGCGCAGTTTCAGCGCGTCCTGATCAGGCTGTCGGCGCAGTAGACGCCGCCGAGCAATGCACCGAGCGAGCGAGGATTGCGACTTGCACAGCATGGTGACAGCGGTGTGCAGTGGCCGGCGACGGCGGCTGGTGGCGCGAGCGATCGAACAGCGAGAGCGAACCGTGCTGCAGACCCGCTCAGCACACCCGCCACGGCATCGATGCCATCCACACACACGGCTTCCAGATAATCGCCGAGCACGGTTTCGAGGCGCGTTCCCATTCCGGCGCGATGCGGACCTGTTGCGCCAGGCGCGGCGCACTCGCCGAGTCCCTGACCGTTCAGCCAATCGCTGACCGCGCCGGCATTGCGACCCAATGCGGCCTGCTGCAAGGCCTGCAGTGAAACCAGACGGCCGTGCGTGTCCTGCTATTCGGCCGCGCGCGCTAGTAGTTCGACGGGTGATGCTGCTGGTACTGTTCGCGGCGTGCGGTGAGTTGTTCGGCAGGATTCCTGCACCAGAATTGAGTTGCTGGAAGGCCTGCTGCGGCCGTGGCTTCCGGTTGCTCGACCTGCGGCGATCTCGTCGAACAGGCTGGCTGGATGCGATGCGTGGCGCGCTCTTCTTCCAGACGCGTGCGGCGCTGGTCGAGTTGGCCGAGGTGACGATCGAACTGATCGATGCGCGCGCGCTCGACTTCGCTGATGCGGGTCGGTTCGGCGGCGCGCTGGTTGAATTCTTCCCACGCGGACTGCCAGTCGTGCATGGACTGCTCGGCGCTGTTCAGACGGGCGGTGGCCTCGCTTCTCGGCCACGCGGGCCTGTAGCCCATGCCGGGCGTTTCGTCCAGGGTCTCGTGCCATTTCGGTGAGTGCGTTGCTGTCATGCTCGATGTGCGCTGTACATCCTGTTGAGGCCTGTTCGGCCTGGGCCAGATCCTGCTGCTGGCGTGCGCGGGTGTCCTTGGCGTGCTGGATGCTCTGTTCGAGGCGGGCGATGTCGGCGCCCACGCCATAGAAGCGGCCCTGCACAACATTGAAGGCATCGTTGGCTTCGGTGTGCGCGTCGCGGGCCTTCTCGATGGCGGCCTCCATGCGCGCGCTGATCGGCGATCACGCCTTCCAGGCGCGTCTCCGCTCGCTGATGGCGCGTTCCTGGCGTGCCGCCGGCTTCTTCCAGTGCGCGCAGGCGCAGCGCCAGCAGTTCGGCCTTGACCTGACGCTCTTCCTGTTTCAGTTCTTTGTACTTCTCGGCGGCCTTGCGCTTGGCGCTGCAGATGCGTCCAGCTGCTTCTCGATTTCATCGCGCAGATCGTTGAGGCGCGCCATGTTCTCGCGTGTGCTGTGGATACGGCTCTCGGTTTCCTTGCGGCGTTCTTTGTATTTGGAGATGCCGGCGGCCTCTTCCAGGAACACGCGCAGTTCTTCCGGGCTTGGCCTCGATCAGACGCGAGATCATGCCCTGCTCGATGATGGCATAGCTGCGCGGACCAAGGCCGGTGCCGAGGAAGATGTCGGTGATGTCACGGCGGCGGCAGCGCGTGCCGTTGAGGAAGTACACCGACTGGCCGTCACGCGATACCTGGCGCTTGATGGAAATTTCGGCGTAGCTGGCGTACTGGCCGCCCAGGCCTGCCGTCGCTGTTGTCGAACACCAGTTCAATGGTGGCATGACCGACCGGTTTGCGGGCGCTGGAGCCGTTGAAGATGACGTCGGCCATGGACTCGCCGCGCAGCTGCTTGGCCGAGCTTTCGCCCATGACCCAGCGTACGGCGTCGATGACGTTGGATTTGCCGCAACCGTTCGGCCCGACGATGCCGATCAGATTGCTCGGCATGTGGATGGTGGTGGGGTCGACGAACGATTTGAAGCCGGCCAGTTTGATTTTAGTCAGGCGCATGGGCCGGAAAAATACAAGACTCAACCCGTAATGTACAAGGATTGACAGACCCGCCTCGCTCTGCGCCAGCGCTTGCCCGGCATGCGCCCGATAAGCGCCCGTCAAATCACCGGACGCGAGATCGCAGCCGGCCCGGAGGAGGCGCCGCAAACGACTTGTTTTTGCTTGTATCCGAGCGGGTATCCCGCCTTGTATCAGGGGGTGCGCCTCCTGTATCTTTGCGCGCCATGAGCACCCAACCCAGCAAAGACCTCGAGACCTTCGCCAACCCGCAGCCGGGTCGCGATTACACCATCCGCATCCGTATGCCGGAGTTCACCTGCCTGTGCCCGAAAACCGGCCAGCCGGACTTCGCCACGCTGCATTTGGAATACATTCCGGAGACGCTGTGCGTGGAGCTGAAATCACTCAAGCTCTACATCTGGTCGTTCCGCGACGAAGGCGCATTCCATGAGGACGTGACCAACCGCATCCTGGACGATCTGGTCGCCGCCACCGCTCCGCGCTTCATGCGCCTGACGGCCGAATTCATGGTCCGCGGCGGCATCTACACCACCGTCGTCGCCGAACACCGCGCCGCGACCTGGCAGCCGGCCATCAAGGTCGAACTGCCGTAACTCCGCTCAGGCCCACTTGGCCGTGACCTCACAGTTTCTCGGTATCGACGTCGGCACCTCCGGGGTACGCGCCTGCCTGATCGACGCCGACGCGCGACTTCTCGATAGCGTCCATACCCCGCTTCCACTGCCGCGGCATGATGGCGCCCACTGCGAACAAGACCCGCAACTCTGGTGGCAGGCGCTCACGCACGTCCTTGATGAACTCGCGGCCCACCGCGACCTGCACGCCGTGACGGCGATGGCCCTTGATGCTACCTCGTCCACGCTGCTCGCCTGCAATGCGCAAGGCGAACCCTTAGCGCCGGCACTGATGTACAACGATCGCCGCGCCGTTGACGAAGCCGCGCGCATCGCCGCCATCGCCCCGCGCGCGAGCGGCGCGCACGGCGCAAGCAGCAGCCTGTCCAAGGCGCTGTGGTTTTCGGCGCAAGCGCAGACACGCGCGGCGCATGGGTTCCTGCATCAGGCCGATTGGCTGAGCGGCCGACTGCTCGGACGCTTCGGCCACAGCGATGAAAACAATGCGCTCAAACTCGGCTACGATCCGATTGAGCGTTGTTGGCCAGACTGGATCGGCCAATTGGACATAGACGCCACGCAGCTACCGTCCGTGGTCCCACCCGGCACCGACCTCGGCGCGTTGCACACGACCTGGGCACAGCGTTGGGGTATGCCGCACGCACACCTCCTGGCCGGCACCACCGACAGCACCGCCGCCTTTCTCGCCACCGGCGCGGATCGCATCGGCCAAGCTGTCACCAGTTTGGGCAGCACGCTGGTATTGAAAATATTCGCCGAACGCCCAGTATTCGCGCCGGAGTACGGCGTCTACAGTCATCGTCTCGGTGATCGTTGGTTGGTCGGCGGCGCCTCCAACAGCGGTGGCGCAGTGTTACGGCAATTCTTCAGCGATGCACAGTTGCGCGCACTGGAGACACAACTGCATCCACAGACGCCTACCGGGCTCGATTACTATCCGCTCCCAAGTTGTGGCGAACGTTTTCCGATCAACGACCCGACGCTAGCACCGCGCATGGAACCACGTCCGGCCGATGCCATACAGTTTCTGCAAGGTCTGCTGGAAGGCATCGCAGGTATCGAACAACGTGGTTATGAATTGCTGCACAGCCTCGGCGCGCCTTACCCCAGCGAGGTCATCAGCAGCGGCGGTGGTGCCGCCAATGCGCCCTGGCGGCAGATACGCGCACGGTTGCTCGGTATCCCCGTGCGTCTCGCGCAACACCAGGATGCGGCATATGGTGCGGCACTCCTGGCACGTCAAGGAATCCAAACGCAATCACGGGAGCCCAGAACCACATGAACGAAATCCTCAAAGGCTTTGGCTATGTGCTGGAGGGCCTGCGCCTGATCCGCGTAGCCGGATTGCGACGCTTTGTATTGGTGCCATTGTTGGTGAATACCGTGCTGTTCACCGGCCTGATGTTCGCCGCCGTCAGTGGTTTTGAACGACTACTCGACTATCTGCTCGGCTTCCTGCCGGAGTGGCTGCATTGGCTGCAATATCTGCTGTGGCCGTTGTTTGCCGTCAGCGTGCTGTTGATTCTGGTCTACAGCTTCACCCTGATAGCCAACCTCATCGCCGCGCCGTTCAATGGCATCCTCGCCGAGGCGGTTGAAAAACACCTCACCGGTCAAGCGCTGGAACAAACCGGCAATTGGCGCGCGCTTGTCAAAGACATCGTCCCGAGCCTGTTGTCGGAAGTGCAGAAGCTCGGCTATTTCGCGCTGCGCTCCCTGCCACTGTTGCTGTTGTTCGTTATTCCCGGCATCAATCTCGCCGCACCGATCCTGTGGACGGTGTTCAGTGCCTGGATGCTCACACTGGAATATGCCGATTACCCGCTCGGCAATCACGGCCTGAAATTCCGCGAGCAACGCCCACGCCTACGCGAGCGACGCATGCTGAGCTTAGGTTTCGGTCTGGCCGTGTTGGGCTTAATGCTGATCCCGATCGTCAATTTCCTTGCCATGCCTGCGGCGGTGGCCGGCGCGACAGCGCTGTGGGTGCGGGAACTGCGCTGAGGGACGCAAAGGGCACGAAAGAAAAGATTTGCCACGGAAAACACGGAAAGCACAGACGCTATAAATGTGCGCCAGAGCGGCGAGCGTCGTGATGAAATGAATGCCGATGCGGACTGTACTCCGCGAGAAGACCGCGAAATACATCAATAATGTCCGTGTTTCCGTGTCTTCCGTGGCTATAGGAATTTTCCGAGATACCCGCGCAAGCGCGCAACACCTTCCTGCAACTGTTCAAGTGACGTTGTATAGGCGAAGCGCACATGCGTGTTGGCACGATGAGTACCGAAGTCGATGCCCGGCGTTATCGCCACACCCGCCTGTTCCAGCAGATCACGACAGAAGGCAAAGCTATCGTCGGTGAAACGCCGGCAACCGGCGTACAGATAAAACGCGCCCTGTGGCACAACCGGGATTTCGAAGCCGAGTTCGCGCAAGGCCGGCAGTAGATAATCGCGACGCTCGGCGAATATACGCCGCCGCTCCTCGAAGACCGCCTGCGCCGCGGGCGTGAAGGCCGCCAGTGCGGCATGTTGTGCCAGCGTGGGCGCGGCGAGAAACAGGTTCTGCGCCAACTTATCGAGTGCTGCAATATGCGATGTTGGCGCGACCAACCAGCCCAAACGCCACCCGGTCATACCGTAGTACTTGGAAAAACTGTTAATGACGAAGATGTCATCGGCAATGGCCAGAGCCGTGTCCGCTTCGAGATCATAGGTGAGGCCGTGATAGATTTCGTCGACAATCAACGCCGCGCCGCGTTCGCGCGCCAGCGCATGCAGATCCGTAAGCTGTTGCTGCGCTAACAGCGTGCCGGATGGATTTGCCGGTGAGGCGACCAGCAGCGCTGCCGTGCGTTCCGTCCAATAATCACGCGCCAGTTCCGCCGTAAGCTGATAGCCGTGCACCGCGTCGGTCGGCACGCCCACTGCGCGTCCCTCCAACAGGCGCACGAAGGTGCGGTTGCAGGGATAACCGGGGTCACTCATCAAGACCTCGCGACCGGGATCGATCAATGCGGCGAGTACCAAGTGCAAAGCACCCGAGGCACCCGGCGTGACGACAATGCGCGCCGGATCGATCTCGACGCCGTAGCGCACGCGGTAGTGTGCCGCGATGGCCGCACGCAAGACCGGCAAACCCACCGCCGGCGTGTAATGCGTATAGCCGGCCGCCAACGCCGCCTGTCCGGCGGCAACGATCGGCGCGGCAGTCGGGAAATCCGGTTCGCCGATTTCCATGTGGACGATGGATCGACCGGCCGCTTCCAATTCGCGAGCCCGCGCCAGCAGTGCCATCACATGGAACGGCTGGATATCCGCGATGCGTGCTGCGATGGGCAGTGTGCGCCGGTCAGACATGGTCACGATGATACTGTTCAGCGCGCATGTAGGCGTTTGAGCAGATCGACATCCACGTAACGCGCAGCACCCGCATCGCCGGCCAGTACGCGAAACGGCGCATCGGGCTCGCCGAGGTGATCGAGCAATAACACGGCACCGCTGAAATCGTGTCCCTGGGTGAAATCACTGACCGTTACCAAGGTCTTCAGGCCAGCCGCGCGCGCGGCGATCAGTCCGTTTTCCGAATCTTCGAAGGCAAGACATTCCTCGGGTTTCAGCTCCATCTGCTCCATGGCATAGATAAAAATATCCGGCGCGGGTTTTTTCTTCGGCACCATGCTGCCGGCGGCGATCACTTCGAACCAACCCTCGCCCTCGGGCGCCAGACTGGCATTGAGCAACGCGGTGACATTCTCGGGTGTCGTCGTCGTCGCGATACCCATCCGTAAACCCGCGGCACGGGCCTGCTCTAGCAAGCGCCGAACACCCGGACGCAGTGGCACGCCACCGTCGGCAACCGTTTCGGTGTAGATGCGCGTCTTGGCCTGATGCAGAGCGGCGATCAGTTCATCGAGATTGTCGGGGCGTACATACTCGGGGCGGTATTTATCCAGATAGTGACGGATGCGCTCTTTGCCACCGGTAACCGCCAGCAGCGCGCGATATAAATCCACCGACCAAGCCCAATCCAATCCGGCCTCGGCAAACGCCGTGTTGAAGGCTACGCGATGGACTTCCTCGGTTTCCGCCAACGTGCCATCCACATCGAACAATAATGCGCGCAATTCGGTCATAACAAGTTCACAACCCATCGTATCGGTAGCAAAAGGCGCTATAGGTTAGCCGAGCTTTGGCAAGCATACACGCGACAGTCAACAGGGGTTTCCACCGGCCGATATCCGGGCTTGACTCGAAACCCGGCTACCCCGAAACTTAGCCGCTTCTTCCGGGGACCAGGTGCCGTAACGGCACAGAATCCTGGCCCCACAACTCCATTTTGGACCGGCGGATACGCCGTCCCTGTAGGAGATTTGCATGGCTACGAACAAGAAACCCGCGACCAAGAAGAAGGTGGTCGCAAAAACGGCACCGGCCAAGAAGCCAGCCGCCAAGAAGGCGCCGGCCAAAAAGGCCGTGCCGAAAAAGGCGGCCGCCGTGACTAAGGTGGCACCGAAGAAGACCGTCGCGACGAAAAAGGTAGCGGAGAAGAAACCCGCCGCCCCGAAAGCCGTCGCCGTAAAACCCGCTGCCCAAAAGACGGTTGCCGCACCGGTTAGCAGCAAAAAACCGGCTGCACCGGCAGCCAAACCCGCATCCAAATTGGTATCAAAGAAGCCTGTGACTGCACCCAAGAAAAAGCCCACCGCAAAGTCTGGTCCGATCGTCGAGGGGATCGAGCCCTATCACGAAGCCCCTGGCGAAGATTACATGAACGATGACCAGCGGGAGCATTTCCGTAGCATCCTACGGGCCTGGAAACGCGAGCTGATGGAAGAAGTCGACCGCACCGTGCATCACATGCAAGATGAGGCCGCCAACTTCCCCGATCCCAATGATCGCGCCACGCAGGAATCCGAGTTCAGCATGGAACTGCGTGCCCGTGACCGCGAGCGCAAGCTCATCAAGAAGATCGATGAGACCATCGGCAAGCTCGATAGCGATGAATACGGCTATTGCGAATCCTGCGGCGTGGAGATCGGCATCCGCCGCCTCGAAGCACGCCCAACCGCCGCGCTGTGCATCGACTGCAAGACACTCGATGAAATTCGCGAGAAGCAGATGGGCGGTTGATGCCATCCACTGCTGCGT
This sequence comes from uncultured Gammaproteobacteria bacterium, assembly GCA_963696465.1. Lineage (GTDB taxonomy): Bacteria > Pseudomonadota > Gammaproteobacteria > Thiohalobacterales > Thiohalobacteraceae > JAHJQQ01. The sequence continues at coordinate 105,074 of CAVOKC010000005.1, forward strand.
AGGTAGTTTTGAGAACCGGCCGCTGGCCGGTTTTCTTTTTTTTGCTACAGTGTGTCTCCGGAGTTGGCTATTCAAGACGTCGTTTTCGGAGCACACATGTACACCGGTCGTTTCGCCCCCTCACCTACCGGCCCTCTGCATTTCGGGTCGATGGTCACGGCGGTGGCAAGTTATCTCGATGCGCGTAACCACGGCGGGCGCTGGCTGCTACGCATCGAGGATCTGGACAAACCCCGCGAGGCACCCGGCGCCGCGGATTCTATTCTGCGCACACTGGAAGGCTTCGCGCTGTATTGGGATGGGCCAGTGCTGTATCAGAGTCAACGACTCGATGTTTATCAGGATGTCGCCGATCAACTGCGCGTGCTAGGGCATACCTTCGCCTGTGCCTGCTCCCGCCGCGAGATCGCCGACAGCGCCCTGCCCGGCCAAGCGGTGCCGATCTATCCAGGTACTTGCCGCGCCGGCATCACCAGTGGACAGCCGGCACGGGCCGTGCGGCTGCGGGTCCATGACCAGCCTATCCATTATGAAGATAGGCTGCATGGACATCTCGAACAGAATCTGGCGAGCGAAGTTGGCGATTTTGTGATTACACGCGCCGACGGTCCGATCGCATACCAATTGGCCGTCGTAATCGACGATGCTGAACAAGGGATCACCCATGTGGTGCGCGGCAGTGATCTCCTATTCTCGACGCCACGACAAATCCTGCTGCAACGACTGCTTGGCTATACCACACCCAGATACTTGCACATCCCAGTTGCCGTGACTGCCAACGGCGAAAAACTCAGCAAGCAGACTTATGCACCCCAGCTCGAAACACATAACACACAAGCACTCGCCTGCGAGGTACTGGCGTTTCTCGGTCAATCGATACCGCCGGCTGCACAGCACCTGCCACTTGAAGCACTCTGGGCGCAGGCTGCCGCCGCGTGGGATCCGCAGCGTCTGCCACCGCTGCGCCAACGCATCGTCAGCGCTTGACCTCGGACATTGGCGCGACGCCAAGCTTCCGGTAATCTTCCGCCCCTACAAGCAGAACGCGACACAAGAACGTCAGAAAATTCACGAGGAGCAACATTATGTCCGAGCACAAGGTCTATCCAGTCCCCGCGGCATTTAGCGCGAAGACGCTGCTCAATGCGCAGCAATATGCCGCGCTGTATCGGCAATCAGTGGACGACCCGGAAGGGTTCTGGGCGCAACAGGCCACAGACTTTCTGACTTGGACGAAACCCTGGCACAAAGTTCTGGAGTGGGATTTCAATAAAGCCTATATCCGCTGGTTCGAAGGCGGTAAACTCAATGTCACTACCAACTGCATTGACCGGCACCTCGCCACGCGCGGCGACCAGACCGCGCTGATCTGGGAAGGAGACGATCCCACCGCAGCAAAAGATCTCCTATCGCGAACTGCACGAAGTCTGCAAACTCGGCCAACGTTCTAAAAAGCCGTGGTGTCAAGCAAAGGCGACCGCGTCTGCATTTACATGCCGATGATTCCGGAAGCCGCCTATGCGATGCTGGCCTGTGCCCGTATCGGCGCGGTGCACTCAGTCGTGTTCGGCGGATTTTCGCCCGAAGCGCTGAAGGATCGCATACTGGATTCTGACTGCCAGCGCTGATCACCGCCGATGAAGGTGTGCGCGGCGGCAAGCACGTGCCGCTCAAAGCCAATACGCGATAAGGCGCTGGCATCCTGTCCCGAATGTGCATACCTGTCTCGTGGTAAAGCGCACCGGCGGCAACATCGCCTGGCGACGGTACGGGACATCTGGTACCACGACACGATGGCGCAGCCCGGCCGACTGCGCGCCGGAATCAATGGATGCGGAAGACCCGCTGTTTATCCTCTACACCTCTGGCTCTACCGGCAAACCCAAGGGCGTGCTGCATACCACCGGCGGCTACCTGCTGCACGCCGCGATGACCATAAGTACGTGTTCGATTATCGCGAGGGTGAAATTTTCTGGTGCACGGCCGATGTCGGCTGGGTCACTGGCCACACTTATATCCTCTATGGTCCGCTCGCCAACGGCGCCATCGCCTCGATGTTTGAGGGCATTCCGACGTATCCTGACGCGGGCCGCTGCTGGGAGGTGATCGATAAACACCAGGTCAATACTTTTTACACCGCGCCGACTGCGATCCGCGCGCTGATGCGCGAAGGCGATGAGCCGGTCAGACGCAGTTCGCGCGCCAGCCTGCGACTGCTGGGCACCGTCGGAGAACCGATCAACCCCGAGGCATGGGAATGGTATTACAACGTGGTCGGCGATGCCCGCTGCCCGATCGTCGATACCTGGTGGCAGACGGAAACCGGTGGCCAACTGATCACACCGCTACCCGGCGCGACGGCCTCAAACCGGGATCAGCCACCCTGCCGTTCTTTGGCGTGGTGCTGGCCATTGTCGATGGCGAGGGCGAATGATGGAAGGGCCTGGCGCGGGCAATCTGGTGATAACGTCGATCCTGGCCAGGCCAGATGCGCACGGTATATGGCGATCACCAGCGCTATGATCGACACCTATTTCAAAACTTACCCCGGCATGTACTTCACCGGCGACGGCGCCGCCGCGACGAGGATGGTTATTACCGGATCACCGGGCGTGTCGATGACGTGTTCAACGTATCGGGGCACCGCATGGGCACCGCCGAAATTGAAAGCGCACTGGTACTGCATGAAGCCGATCGCCGAAGCGGCCGTGGTCGGCTATCCGCACGACATCAAAGGCCAGGGCATATACGCCTACGTCACGCCAATGCAGGGTGTGGAGCCGACCGAAAAACTGCGCGCGGAATTGGTCGCCCTGTGTGCGCAAGGAAATTGGCGCCATCGCCAAACCCGACATTATCCAGTGGGCACCAGGGCTACCCAAAACACGCTCCGGAAAAATCATGCGCCGCATCCTGCGCAAGATTGCCGACAACGAAGTCGACAGCCTTGGCGACACCTCGACCCTCGCCGATCCCAGCGTAGTCGACGACCTGACACACAATCGAGCACACAAGTAACCGCGGGAGACGCAGCGCATGCAGTCGATACAGATCAGCCAGTTGTTCGTGTTGATCGTCGAACCTTCGACCACCCAACAACGCATCGTTTCGGGATGGTTGCAGGATCTTGGCGTGCGTCAGATTGAGGTGGTAGGTGATGGCGAAGAGGCATTACAGCGGATGCGCGCGACTCCACCCGATTTGGTTATCAGTGCGATGCACCTGCCGTGCATGACGGGTACGGACTTGGTGCAGAAGATGCGCGACGAGCCTGCGCTCGCCGACATCCCCTTCATGCTGGTCTCCAGTGAGACCAGTTACCGCTATCTGGAGCCACTGCGTCAGGCCGGCGTGATCGCCATCCTGCCCAAACCTTTTACGCTCGAGCAATTACAGAAGTCGCTCTACGCCACCGTGGATTTTCTCGAACCCAACCAAGTCCAATTCGGCGACCATGCACCCGACGAGATACGTGTCCTGCTGGTCGACGATATGCACACCGCGCGGCGCTTCATGCGCCAGATCCTGGAGAAAATGGGCATCGTGCACATCCATGAGGCAGAAAACGGCCTCCAGGCGCGTGAACTGGTCGACCGGGAATACTTTGATCTCATCATCACCGACTACTACATGCCAGAAATGGACGGCGGTGAACTGATCGATTACATCCGTAACGAAAGCAGCCAGGGTGGCGTACCCATTCTGATGGTCACCTCCGCGTCCGACCGCAGCCGTCTCGCCGCGTTTGAGCAAAACGGTGTAACCGCCGTCTTCGACAAGCCCTTTGACGTCGATACCCTGCGGCGCATTATTCAACAGACCCTGAGCTGAACACGTTCTAGTCCTGGGCGAACGCACCCATTCGCCAAAATAATACGCCCGAAAACACCCCTTCACCGAGCGCACGGCTCACGCCATCCTCACCCCCATCTCAGGCTGTATTCCGAACGATCAAAATCGCTAATTCACCTGGGTGTTAATCTCACTTATCTATAGATATCTGCTAGATAAAGATCATTGTTCCAGCAATTAGCACGTGTGTTCAAGCCCATAATTCAAGCTTCCAACCCAAGCGCCGATACCTGAATCAGACGAGCATGTCAAGGAATTGGCGCATTATTAGACGCTGAACCCAATCGATACCCCTAAGTCGGGGAATCCGCAGGAACCGGGTTTGGCAGGCTCTCGCGCCCAGGAAAGGGCGCTGGACATTGAACCCAACATTTCGGACCAAGAGAACTGCACCCATGAATGTATTGAAGACCCTATTTGTCGTGACCTTCGCATGCGCCTGGTACGGCGTCGCCCAAAGCGCCCATGCTGCTGATGACGATATATATGCGGTTCAGTTTTCCGAAGACGGTAAATTCCTGGTGACCGGTGGTTCCGGTGGCAACAGCCCGCAACTCGACTACAGCGGCGGCATCAAACTCTGGGATGTGGAACGCGGCACGCTGGTCAAGGCGTTCGGCGAACAGGGCGATCTCGACAACATGTTCGGCGCCGAATACGGCTCCGTTGGCAAGCGCCGCTGGGGTATCGATAGTTTCAAAGACATCGTCATGACCGGCTCATACCCGAACGGTAAAGTAGTGGTGCTGCCTACTTCGCTGGGTCGTCTTGATGGCGCCAGTAACGTCCAGCTGCCCGGCTTCATTGGAGGTTATATGGACCTCGCCTCCAAGCAGACCGATCGTATTCCGCTGGAACACAAACTCGCCGCAACCCGTACCTGCGGTGATACCAATGCCGCTTATGAATATATCGGTCCAGTCGTCGCCTCCGAGAATGGTCGTTATGCCGCCGTGGTGGTCAACACCTGCAAGTCGGCCTTTGAGCCGAACATCCCGGTCGCTCAGTACGACTCCACTCTGCACGTGATGGATCTACGCACGCTGAAGATCACCAAGAGTTTCCCCAAGGTTGATTCCGGAATCTATGCCGCTGGCGTCGCCGATAACGGCGAACGTATAGCCTTCGTCGGCCGTGATCGCTTCGCTGTCGTCGACACCAATACCGGTGCCCAGCACGAAATCGAGAAATACAAAGACGCCGTGTTCCAACTGCCGCGTCAGTTCAGCTCGTTGTACTTCAATGACAAGGGCAACAAGCTGGTATCGCTGCATTATGTCTACGATATCGACAGCGGCAAGGAAACCGCATTTACCTGGAAGCCAGATTCGGCCGTCAACAAGGGCCGTACCGCCAGCATGAAAGTTGCCCCTGACCTGAGCTACTTCGTGTTGGTCAAGCCGAAAAAATCCCTGATCGTGTTTGGTGATGACGGTCTACCACGCTCCTACGGCAAATCCGATCGGGTCGTCGTGGTCGACACCAAAACCGGCAACGAGCGTGAACTGGCCATCACAGACTCACGCACTGAAGGCAAGCGTTGCGTCACCGACATCTCACCCGACAGCCGCCGTGTCGCCGTGGCCTGCATGGGTGGCGTCATCAAACTCTTCGACATCGCCTCAGGCGACATGGTGTGGGAACAACGCAACGTCGGCTACAAAGCGGAAGACCTGGACAAGAATCTGATCCATGTCCGCGGCATCGCCGACTGGATGCAGGTTGCCCAAGCTGATACCACTTGGTAGTGGTTGATAACCTAGGGTAGGTTTTCCCCGCCCAACAAAAAACGGCCACAGATGTTGTCTGCGGCCGTTTTTTTATGCCCTCAAGAGAAATGATTATTGCGCATTGATTCCGCACACTGGCGTGACATGTTTCGTGTCAACGCACTCGCTACCACATCAAATCATCGGGGACCTTATAATCCGCGTAGGCATCATCCCCATCATTCTCCGATTGAGCCATCGCATTACTGATAATGCAGGATGCATCGCGCTGCCTGATTTTATCAGCCACGACCGCCGGAATTACCGCATAGCCTTCGTCATATCTAACGATGGCAAGCAGGCCACGCCCCAACTTTCCATGAACATCCTCGGACAAATAAAGCTTCTTGATCGTTGTACCATCTTGAAAGTTATAACCCACCTCGCCACCCTCACACGGCAAGCGATTCAATTCAACCAATTGGCGGATCTGCGCGTGGATGGCTTTACTCTCGGCATCCATTTTTTGCTGACGGTTAAGCTCGCGATCGCGCGCTACCTTCTCAGCCACTGCCTGCCGAGCGGCCACCGCTGCCTCATCGATCACTTCGATTTTTTGCTTGTTTTTCTGTTTTTGCTGCTTGCCCTTCGTCTTCTCCGCTTTGCTGAGCTGGGTCTTGTTCACCAGACCGGCCTTGAGAAACTGATCTCCAAACGAATTTGCCATTTGACTCACCCTTACAATCAATAATTCAGCGCACACACCATCGAATCACTCACTAGAATCCTTAATGTTCCGCAACGCCAGGTCCCTTAATCTCTGCATTTTTTACGCGAATATTTTTACCCCCAACAAGCTTTGCGTTCAGCGATTTGATGGCTGCCTTAGCCTCTCCCGCGCGGGGCATCTCAACAAAGCAAAAGCCTTTTGATATACCGGTCTTATTGTCCATCACGATTTTGCAGTACTGCACATCCCCATATTCTTTGAACAGGGCCAGAAGTTCCTCTTCCGTCGTATCACGAGCCAGATTGCGCACTAAGATTTTCATACACGCACCGTGAATAGATTTAAGTTTTCGAAGTGATCGCCAGAAAAGCCTCGAGTGGACATGATGCAGCCACGCCCGCTCCTAACTGGGCATTACTGGATTTTCCGCGCCTTAAAAAATCGCCCCTTCATCTTACCCGTGGTGAGTTGCTGGAGTGCCTTGTCCGCCATCGAACGCTGGATAGCCACATAAGCATGCTGGTCGAAGATGTCGATTTTACCAACCTGATCGCCGGCGATACCAGAGGCATTGGTCAAGGCACCCAGAATATCTCCGGGGCGCAGTTTGCATTTGCGCCCACCATCGATGCACAACGTAACCATAGGCGGTCTGAGTTCGTGTTTCTGGTTTACGTGCAATTCAGTGATTGCCGCAAGACTGACCGGGCCTTTCTGATAATCCTCGATCGCTGTCACCCGATGCGATTCGGATGGGGTATACAGGCTCAAAGCCAGACCTTCTTTTCCCGCCCGACCGGTACGACCAACGCGATGCACATGCACCTCCGGGTCGAAGCTCAGCTCATAATTGAACACAGCTTCCAGATCTTTGATGTCGAGCCCACGGGCCGCGACATCGGTCGCCACCAAAATGGAACAACTCTTGTTGGAAAACCGCACCAAGACCTGATCACGGTCGCGCTGTTCCAAGTCACCGTGCAACGCCAAAGCGCTAAAACCCTTTGCGTCCAAGGTGTCGGCAATCGATTGGCATTCCTGTTTGGTGTTGCAGAAGATCACGCAGGATGTCGGCTGATAATGGCCCAATAACGTCACCAGCCCCGAGAGTCGCTCGCCACGTCCACCGACCTCATAAAACACTTGGGTAATTTTGCTTTGCGTATGTGTCGCTTCAACGACGACCCGACTCGGATTTTTTTGCATGGAGGCACTGATGTTTTCAATCGCCTCCGGATAGGTCGCCGAGAACAGCAGCGTTTGCCGATGACTGGGCGTTGCCGCGACGATCTCGGCAATGTCATCGTAAAATCCCATATCCAACATACGGTCCGCCTCATCCAACACCAGAGTGCTAACTCGATCCAGCTTTACCGTGGCCTTGCGTAGATGCTTTAACACCCGCCCTGGCGTCCCGACAATGATATGCGCACCGTGCTCCAACGATCCAACTTGCGGCCCAGTGGGCACACCACCGCAGAGCGTGAGTACTTTAATGTTGGGGATATACGTCGCCAGGCGGCGTATCTCTTTACTCACCTGATCGGCGAGTTCCCGCGTCGGACACAGCACCAAACCCTGCACATTAAATTCGCGTGGATTCAGCCGTGTCAGCAGGCCAATGCCAAACACCGCCGTCTTACCGCTACCTGTCTCCGCCTGGGCAATCAGATCAGTGCCTTGCAGGACCACAGGCAAACCCTGCGCCTGAATCGGCGTCATGGCTTGGTAACCCATGGAATCGAGATTAGCGAGCAGCGCCGCGTCTAAGCCCAGAGTTGAAAATGCGTTAGTAGTCATTACGATTGCATACCCAAAAATGTTTTGGTTCATACGTGATGTGGGTTCGAGTGTATCGGAGACCCGCAATACTATGCGATTAATTCCAGAGTATCCGACATCCACAAACTACCCAATGCAAAGCTAAGTAGTCGATACAGAGTAACGAACGTTTTTATATCACATGCACCTAAGCAGCTCAGCGGGATCGGCGTGGTCTGCATGGGGTTGGGTGGTCGCTGGAACGGAGTCACAAGCTGTCTGACCAGGCATAAGGTCATACGGTAGGAGAAGCTACGAGTAGGTAGAGCTGGCGAAGACAGTAACCGTTGTAGAACAACCCGGCACTGTGAGGGTAAGCATGCCCTGCCGGAGCTGCGTACAACTGCCCTCTCGAACACCTCTGAGTGAGTTCGAGAAAGTAGTTGCTGAGCGACCGCAAACCCGCGTCCGAAACTGCCAGGCCACCGGGCTTTAGATGCCGAGATCGCCCAGCCCGACTGGGGCTGCATTGAAATTGGTAGCGGGGCTAGGATTCGAACCTAGGACCTTCGGGTTATGAGCCCGACGAGCTGCCAGACTGCTCCACCCCGCAATTGGTGAGCGCCGAAGTTTACAGAGGGGTGAAGGTCTTGGCAACCCTTTGAAAAATTATATTAATAGCACGCGTAAGCGCTTGAATCCTATGTCCTGCCAGTCACTTTCAAAGACCTAGGCACGGCGACGTTTGGCCTTATCCAGATGGCCTTTAAGGTCATAACGATAAATGAATCCCGGCAAGGCGAACACGAGGAACAGGCACAGGGTGACGGCATAGAATTCCCAGTCCTGAGTGTGCCGCTCGCCGAAGCTCTTCTGCTCCAGACCAAGGGCGATGCCGCCGACCAGAAAGTACAAGACCAACCATTCCAGCAGACGTAGCCAAGCGGATTTTTCACCGCCCGGTGCTGGGAACACGAACAGCAGACGTTCACTCAACCACGGGAGATTGGCGGCCAACACAGCCACCATGAGCAACATGGCAACAGCCAGGGACAAGGACATCGATCACCTCTGCAACGTTTTCAGGCGATCGCCGAGGCGCACAAGGCCATCAGGCCACCCGGGAAGATGCCCAGTAACAGCACGGCCAGCGCATTGGCGCTCAGCGTGACGCGCAGGTCGGTGGGACAGGTCAGCGGCGTCGTGTCTTCGGGCGCATCGAAATACATCAGCTTGATCACGCGCAAATAATAGAAAACGCCAATGATGGAGAAACAACACCGCGACCACGGCCAGCCAACCAGTTCGACATCGATGCCGCCTCAACACCACCAGCTTGGCGTAGAAGCCAACCGTGGGCGGCACTCCGGCCATGGAGAACATCAGCAGCAACATCATGCCCGCGAACCAGGGATTGCGCTCGTTGAGACCTTTGAAGTCGTCAAGAGTCTCGGCTTCGAAGCCCGTGCGGCTCAGCAGGATCATCATGCCGAAGGCACCGAGCGCCATCACCGCATAGGTCAACGTGTAGAACATCGCCGCCGAATAGCCTTCGGCCGTACCGGAAGCAAACCAATCAGCAAAAACCGACATGCGAGATGGTGGAATACGCCAGCATGCGTTTGAGATTGGTCTGAGCGATAGCGACGATATTACCAAGGCCAACGACAACACCACCAAAATGATCAGCATGCCGCTCCACTCCGCATGCAGGCCACCCAGGGCCTCGGACAACAGGCGCATGGTCATGGCGAACGCGGCGATCTTCGGCGCACTGCCGATGATACAGCGTCACCGCCGTGGGGGCGCCCTGATAAACATCCGGCAGCCACATATGGAAGGGCACGGCGCCCAATTTGAAGGCCAGACCCAGGATGATGAAACACAGCGCGAAGATCAGCACCAGATCGTTCGAACGCTGCACTGACGTAGAGTGCCGATGGACGCGATATCCAGACTACCGGACACCCCATACAAAATGGACATACCGTACAGCAGCATACCCGAGGCCAGCGCGCCCAGGACAAAATATTTCATCGCCGCTTCCGAGGCACGCGCTGTCGCGATCAAAAGCAACCAGCGCATACAGCGCCAGGGACAGCAATTCCAGACCAAGATAAATGGTCAGCAACTGTGCCGCCGAGACCATCACCATCATGCCGAACATGGCGAACAGCCCCAGCACGTAGTATTCGCCCTTGAACAGCTCGCGGTCCTGCAGATAGCCGCGCGATACAGGAACGCGCCGAGATAACAAGGTAGATAAAGATTCAACAGGTCGCCATAGGGTCGATGACGAAGGTGCCGTTCATCAACACCGACGTTTCGGCGCTCATGTTTGATGGTCAATACAGCGGCGGCGACCGGGTCAATTGGGACAGGTAATACGATACCGCCCGGTTGCGCTCGGCCAGGAACACATCGACGACCAGAATCGAACAGGCCATGCCGAGCACAAGGATCTCGGGAGCGGCGAGCATGAAATCGGGCATTACAAAACCATGGGATCATCCTTCCTCTGTATCCCCTCTCCCGGTACATGCGGGGGGCGGGTTGGGGTCAAGGGCGACTTTCTAATTGTCACCCCTCACCCTGGCCCGCTCCCGGAGGGAGAGGGGACTAACTTTACAACTTCGAGACTGAAATCTGTTGCAACAGATTCGCCGACCGTCGCGTGCATCACATCCGTCAGTGGCGCCGGCCAGACACCAAAGAGTATGACTACTACCGCCAGCGCGCCGAGCACGATGAACTCGCGACCGTTCATGTCCTGCAACGCCGCGACTTTGTCATTGGCGACATCGCCGAAGATCACGCGCTTGACCATCCACAGCGTATAAGCCGCGCCCAGTATCAGCGTCGTCGCGGCGAGGAAGGCGTACCAGAAATTGGCCTTGAAGCTGGCCAGGATCACCAGGAACTCACCGACGAAGCCCGAAGTACCCGGCAAGCCGGCATTGGCCAGGGCGAACAGCACCATGAAAGCGGCAAATACCGGCATGGTATTGACCACGCCGCCGTAATCCTCGATCTGACGGCTGTGCAGCCGGTCATATAGAACACCCACGCAAAGGAACATGGCGGCGGAGATGAAGCCGTGCGAGATCATCTGCACCATGCTGCCTTCCATACCAAGGCACGTGCCCTGCTGCCGCCGGTATTCTCAACGATGCCGAAAACGATAAAAAGCCCCAGCGTGACGAAGCCCATGTGCGCGATGGACGAATAGGCGATCAGCTTTTTCATGTCTTCCTGGACGAGCGCGACGAAGCCGATATAGACCACCGCGATCAGCGACAAGGCAATGATCAGCCAATCGAGTTCATGACTGGCATCGGGCGTGATAGGCAGGCAGAAACGCAGAAAGCCATAGGCGCCGATCTTCAGCATGATCGCCGCCAGCACCACCGAACCGCCGGTGGGCGCCTCGACATGCGCGTCCGGCAACCAGGTGTGCACCGGCCACATCGGCACCTTCACCGAAAACGCCAGCAGGAAAGCGACGAAAATCAGCAATCTGCTCATTGAGGCCGAGTGACAGGTCCTGGAAATCCGGATCGAGAAGCTGTCGGTCTGGTAATACATGTAGATCAGTGCGACCAGCATGAACACCGAACCGAGGAAGGTATAAAGGAAGAACTTGATGGTGGCATAGACCCGTCGCGGCCCGCCCCAGACACCGATGATCAGGAACATCGGCACCAGCATGGCTTCCCAGAACACATAGAACAGCATGGCGTCGAGCGACGCGAACACGCCGTTCATCAGGCCTTCCATGATCAGGAACGACGCCATGTACTGCGCCGGCTTGTATTTGATCACTTCCCAACCGGCGATCACCACCAGCACGGTGGTGAAGGTGGTCAGCAGTATCAGCGGCAAGGCGATGCCGTCCATACCGAGGTGGTAATAGATATTGAAGGCGGCACCCAGTTCGTCAGTTCGACGAACTGCATATGGCGGTCCTGGTATCGAAACCGGTATACAGCGGAATGCTCAAGCCGCAGCGTCAGCAAGGCAGAACAGCAGAGGACGATGCTACGCGCGTCCCCAAGGTTCATGATCACCGACCGCGAGCAGCCCAAAGCCACCGATGATCGGCAGCCAGATCAGCAGACTGAGCAGCGGTAGTCCAACGGCATTCACATATTTTCCTCAACCGTAAAAGATCATTGCCACGCAATCGGCACAAAGCCCATGCGATCCTACAGGAATTGCTGCAGCGAGTTCCACCTACATAAAACTAATTGTGCCATTCGGTTAATTTTCTTGGCATTCCTTGGTTTCCTTGGCCGTTCATTGCTATTTCGCGCACAAACCAGCAACAACAACCCCAACAGACCGAGGATCATCGCAAACGCGTAGTGATACAAATAACCGGTCTGTATCCTGCGCGCGATGCCGCGAGAAACGCCACCATCCGCGCGCCGACCGTTGACGATCAGTCCGTCGATCAGCAGCGCATCGCCGAAGCTAACCAGAACACCCGCCCGATGCCGCGCGCTGCCGCCGGCGAACACCGCCTGATTAAATTTGTCCGCGTAATATTTATTGATCAGCACTCCGGTGCAGCAGACGCGCGAATGTTTACGACGCCGTGTCGGCCAACGCCTGGGTTCAACAGTAGAAATACCACGCAGTAACCAGACCGGCCATCGCCAGCCAGAACGGCGGCTCCATCAGACCGTGCTGGATCAATACCGAGGACCATGAAGTTCTTCGCCCATATGGGCCAGCACGTCGTGTGCGGGATGGACATGAATCGCGGCGCCGAAATAATCGCCGAACAACACCGATGCATCGTGTAGAACCGATGCCACCACGGAGGGGATGGCCAGCAGAATCAGCGGCACGGTAATGACCGCGGCGATTCGTGCGGCGTATCGCCATGGCCGTGCGCATCGTGAGCTTGTTCATCATGCGCATGCGCGGCGTGATGCATATGGAAGCGCTCCTTGCCATGAAACACCAGGAAGAACATGCGGAAGCGAATACAGCGCGGTAACGAACACCCCGGACAACACGGCAAAATAGGCGAAACCGGAACCGGCGTGTGCGAAGCATGTACGGCCTCGATGATGGCGTCCTTGGAGAAGAAGCCCGAGAAGCCCGGAAATCCGATCAGCGCCAGCGAGCCCGACCAGCGCAGTCCAATACGTGATCGGCATGTATTTCCTCAGGCCGCCCATATTGCGGATGTCCTGATCATGATGCATGGCGATGATCACCGAACCGGCGCCGAGGAACAGCAGCGCCTTGAAAAAAGCGTGCGTCATGAGATGGAAGATGCCGGCGGCATAAGCCGAGGCGCCCAAGGCCACTGTCATATAGCCCAAGTTGCGACAGCGTCGAGTAGGCGACCACGCGCTTGATGTCGTTCTGGACCATACCGAGAAAGCCCATGAACAACGCCGTGATTGCGCCGATCACCAACACGAAGCGACAACGCCGTCTCGGACAGTTCGAACAGCGGCGACATGCGCGCCACCATGAAGATACCGGCGGTCACCATGGTGGCGGCATGGATCAAGGCCGAGATCGGTGTCGGGCCTTCCATGGAATCCGGCAACCAGACATGCAGCGGCACCTGCGCGGATTTGCCCATGGCACCGATGAACAACAGAATGCAGATCAGCGACATCAGCGCCCAGTCCGTTCCGGGAAACACCTGGATGGTCTTGCCGGCCATCGCCGGCGCGGCGGTGAAAACATCTAGCATAATCGAGACTGTTGAAATACATCAGCACGGCGGCGATGCCGAGCAGGAAACCGAAGTCGCCGACGCGGTTGACCAGGAAGGCTTTCATATTGGCGAAGATCGCCGTCGGTCGCGTGTACCAGAAACCGATCAGCAGATAGGACACCAGACCCACCGCTTCCCAGCCGAAGAACAGTTGCAGGAAGTTGTTCGACATCACCAGCATCAGCATGGAGAAGGTGAACAGCGCGATGTAGGAGAAGAAGCGCTGATAACCGGGATCGTCGTGCATATAGCCGATCGTGTAGATATGCACCATCAGGGACACGAAGGTGACCACCAGCATCATCAAGATACGTGAGCCGGTCGATCAGGAAACCGATCTCGAACTGAATGCCATCGGACAGCGCCCAGGTATAGACCGTGCCGTTATAGTTGGCGGCGCCGTCGAGCACATGGTGATTGAACACCAGCAGCGACAGCACGAACGACGTCGCCACGCCGAGGATGGTGACCCAATGCGCGCCGCGATCGACCGATCAGTTTGCCGAACAGGCCGGCAAGGATGGCGCCGAACAGCGGCGCGAGCGGGATGGCGAGATAGATGAGTTCCATGCCCTACACCCTTCAAGCTGTCGAGGTCGTCGACGTTGATGGTGCGCTTGTTGCGGAACAGCACCACCAGAATGGCCAGACCGATGGCCGCCTCGGCCGCCGCCACCGTCAGGATGAAGAACACGAATACCTGCCCGGCGTTGTCGCCGAGGAAATGCGAGAAGGCGATGAAGTTCATGTTCACCGCCAGCAGCATCAGTTCGATGGCCATCAACAGGATGATGACATTCTTGCGATTGAGGAAAATCCCCGCCACGCTCAGCGCGAACAGGATGGCCCCCAGTACCAGATAATCCGACAGCGCGATCATCGTTGTTTCCTTGCTGTTCTTGGCATCAGTTCTGCGCGCATCATTCACGTTTCTCCGCGTCCATCTTCACGATCCGCAGACGGTCGCCGCGCTTGACCAGTACCTGCTTGGCGGGATCCTGATGTTTGGTGCCCTCGCGACGGCGCAGGGTCAGCGTGATAGCCGCGATAATCGCCACCAGCAAATGACTGCCGCGATCTCGAAGGGGTAAACGTAATCGGTGTACAACACGCTGCCCAGTTCCTGGGTGTTGCTGTAACCCGCTGGCTTGGGCGTCGGACTGGCGACCTGATCCAGGCCGAAGTTCTTCGCCCCGACGACCAGCGCCATCTCAAGCACGATCAGTCCCGCAACGGTCGCCCCGACCGGCAGATAGCGGATGAAGCCTTCCTTGAGTGGCGCGAGATTAATATCGAGCATCATCACCACAAACAGGAACAACACCATCACCGCACCGACGTAGACCAGCACCAGCGTAATAGCCAGGAACTCCGCCTCCATGAGCATCCACAGCCCGGCGCTGGAGAAAAACGCCAGCACCAGATGCAATGCGGCATGCACCGGATTGCGCACGGTAATCACCCGCACCGCCGCGAACACCAGGATCAGCGCAAACACCCAAAAAACAAATTTTTCAAAGGTCATTGGAGCAGGCACTCGTCTGTAATTCTGAACCGCCAAGACGCCAAGGGCGCCAGAAAATTCTTTTATTGAACCGCCAAGGCGCCAAGACGCCAAGAAAATCTGTTTTAAGATTTTCAGTGGACCGCATCCAGCGGCGTGAAGGCCCTGCCATGTACGCTGTACCAAAGCTGCTGACGCAAAATCATTCTTGGCGCCTTGGCGCCTTGGCGGTTCAAAAAATTTTGCGTCTTGGCGGTTCATATAAAACTCACCGATACGCCGCATCGGCCGCGCGATCCGCGGCCAGTTGCGCCTCGTACTTATCGCCGTTGGCCAACAGTTTCTGCTTGGTCATGATCTGCTCGCCACGGTTCTCAAAATGATATTCGTAGATACGCGTCTCGACGATGGAATCCACCGGGCAGGATTCCTCGCAGAAACCGCAGTAGATGCACTTGAACAAGTCGATATCATAGCGCGTAGTGCGCCGCGTGCCGTCTTCGCGCGGCGCCGCCTCGATGGTGATCGCCAGCGCCGGACACACCGCCTCGCACAACTTGCAGGCAATGCAACGTTCCTCGCCATTCGGATAGCGGCGCAGTGCGTGCAGGCCGCGAAAGCGCGGCGACTGCGGGGTCTTCTCTTCCGGATACTGAATCGTGATCTTGCGCGCGAACAGGTATTTCCCGGTCAAGCGCATACCCTGGAGCAGTTCCCAGAGCAGCAGACTTTTAAAATAACTTTTCAATGCATTCATCGCTCGCTGCCTACCCTTAATCGAACCCGTCAGTCAAACCAAGGGCCGATACCCGCCATGATCGCCGCACCCACCACCACGATCCAGACGATGGTCAACGGTATAAAACACCTTCCAGCCCAGGCGCATGATCTGGTCATAGCGATAGCGCGGGAAGGTGGCACGGAACCACAGAAAGAAAAACAGGAAAAAGGCGATCTTCGCCAACAACCAGAATATGCCGGGCACCCAGGCGAACAACGGTTCCAGGCCCGGTATTCCCTGGAACGGCGACAACCAACCGCCGGGCGAACATCATCGCCGTGAGCGCCGCGATCAAAATCATATTGGCGTATTCCGCCAGGAAGAACACCGCGAAGGCGGTGCCCGAATAATCCACGTGGAAGCCGGCGACGATTTCCGATTCGCCTTCGGCGACGTCGAACGGCGCACGGTTGGTCTCGGCCACGCCGGAGATGAAATAGATCAGGAACAGCGGGAACAACGGCAGCCAGAACCAGTGGATCAGACTGCCCTCCTGCGCGCGCACGATCTCGCCGAGATTCAAACTGCCGCCGGCCATCAACACACCGACCAGGGCGAAGCCCATGGCAATTTCATAGGAGACGATCTGCGCCGCCGAGCGCATCGCGCCGAGGAAGGCGTATTTCGAGTTGGACGCCCAGCCGGCAATGATCACGCCGTAGACGCCGACCGAGGTCAACGCCAGGATGTACAGCAGACCGGCGTTGACATCGGCGAGCACCATACCGTCGTCGAACGGGATCACCGCCCAGGCCGCCAGCGCCGGTGCGATCGACAAGATCGGCGCGATCACGAACAGGAAACGGTTGGCGTGACTCGGGACGATGACTTCCTTCATCACCAACTTGACGGCATCGGCAATCGGTTGCAGCCAGCCCTTCGGCCCGACGCGGTTCGGCCCGATGCGCACCTGCATGTAACCGATGATCTTGCGCTCGGCAAAGGTCAAATACGCGACCGCAAGCATCAGCGGCACCATGATCGCGACAATCTTGACCAGTATCAGAACGACTTGGAGAATGACTTCCAGCATGCTTGTCCGCCGTGACTATTCGTTATCGTTAAGCTGGTTTAACTTCAACATGACCGAAGGCCGCGCCCAGTGTTGCGCTCCCCGGCCGCGCGGCCGCGATAGACACCGCACCATCCGGCACGCGCACATCGATCACCACCGGCAATACCGCCACGGCCTCGCCCTGCGTGACCTGCGCCAGTACATTCAAACCCAAGCGCGCCGCCTCAGCCGCGTTGATGCGCACCATGGCATCCGCGCTGTCCGCCATCGCTTGCAAGGCCGCGGCACGCCGCACCAGCGCATCGGTTGCATACAAGGGCACATCGCCTATACGTTCGAGATATTCCAATTCGCTGTTTGCCGCGGGTACAGTCACCGTGGTCGTCACGCGCGCATGACTGGGTCGCCGTTCACCGACCAGTGTGCGCAACTCGTCGCGCACCGCTTCGGAACTCTGATAGTCGCACCCGCTCAGGTTCAGCAGGTTGCCGAGTACCCGCAACACCTTCCAACCTGGACGCGTCTCGCCCGAACGGTCGCACTGCGCCAGCGAAACTCTGCCAACGGCCCTCGCAATTCACGAACGTGCCCGAGGTCTCGCTGAACGGCGCGATCGGCAACAACAACGTCGCCTGTTCGCGCAACTGCTTGGAGTCGAAGGCCGTCAGGCTGACGACGAACTCGGCTGCTGCCAATGCCTGTTGTGTCAAAGTGGGATCGGCGAAATCGGCATCCGGTTCGCAGCCGAACAACAGGTAGGCCTTACGCGGAGATGCCAACATCGCCGCGGCCGACAACCCCGCTTGCGCGCGCACCGCACCGGCGGCCGCACGCTGCGGCAATACACCCGCCAGACACGCACCGCGCCGTTCGGTCCGTCGGACAAGATACCCAAACGTAGCGCCGCGGTTTCTGCCAACAGGCTGGCGAGTGCACGTAATGCACTGGCAGCGGGATGCGCAGCGGCGCCCAATCCAAACAGCACTTGGCCCTGTGTACTGTTACACAGAGCCTGCGCCATCGCCTCATGATGCGCACTGATCTGCGCTGTTGCCATTAAGCTTTGCAGTTCAACCGGCGCACTCGCGCCACGCAGCTTCAACGCCGCGGCGGTCACCGCGGCGAGTTCCGCGACCAGCAGCGAGGGCTTCACAGTGATCTGATCGGCCAGTGTGAAATTAAAGTCATAGGCCAGCGGATCAATTGCGAACACGCGCGCACCGGCCAGTACAGCTTTACGCAAACGGTGCGCAATAATCGGCACTTCTTTGCGCGGATCGGCACCGATCAGCAGCACGGCATCGCGGCTTTCCAGGTTGGCCAGCGGCCCGCCCAACCAGGGATACAACGGTGCACTGTGCTGATCGGAAAAATCTATCTGCCGCAGGCGATGATCGATGTTTGCACAGGCCAAACCTTCAGCGAGACGCGCCAATAGATAGGCCTCTTCCACGGTTGCGGTCGGACTCACCAACACACCGAGGTCG
>CAVOKC010000006.1:0-224673 GCA_963696465.1 uncultured Gammaproteobacteria bacterium
TTTCAAAATAAAGATCACCCAGGGCTTTCAGGGCCAGAGGATAATCCGGTTTTATTTTCAAGGCCTGCTGATAAGCCGCCAGGGCCGGCTCTTTTTGGCCTTGCAAAAGGAACAGGTCGCCCAGATTCTTAAAGGCTTCCGGATCGTCGGGTTTGACGCGGATTGAATCCCGCAGATGTTTTTCCGCCCACACGTATTGTCCTTTATCCATGAGCAGGATCGCGTAATTGTTGTGCGCTTCCGGATTCATCGGATCGGCCAGCAACGCGGCTTCATAATGATTCTTGGCTTGATCCATTTCACCTTTCCTAGAAAACAAATTACCCAGGTTATTGTGGGCCATGGCATAGTCGGGTTTGAGCTTGATCGCCTGCTGAAACTGTGACATCGCTTCTTCCTCCTGACCCTGCTCGAGGACGTTGAGTCCCAAGTTGTAATGGGCCCGATGATTCATTGGCCGGTAACGCAAAACCTGACGCCATATCTGGAGGTTGTCATGATAATCCGTGTTTCGCCGGACGGTCAAAACACCAAAGACAAGAATCAGGGCGGCCAACAGCGGGGTGACGACCATGATTTTGTTGCGGCCGACGGGCAGAAATTTTTCGCAGGTATGATCCACCGCGATGACCAGCAAAACGACCACGGGCGCCAAGGGCAGATACATGCGGTGTTCGAAGATCAGGTCCGCGATCGGGATGAAACTTGAGGTCGGCATCGAGGATCAGAAAAACGCCACACCGAAGAACGCGATTCTTGGGGTCACGTCTCCATAACCACAAGGTCAGCGTCACCAGGGCTAAAACCGCGACGACCGAGATGACAATGAGGAAAGGATCGCGGGCCACCAGCAGCGAATCAAGGACCAGCGGATGCGGCCATAGGGCCAGCCGCAGGTAGTATAAAATCACGCCCGGTTGGGTCAAAACATATTCAAGAGTTGTCACGCTGGGCAAATCAAAACCAACAGTTCGTCGGGAAAGGGGTGCGGGCCGGTCAAGGTGATGACGAGCAGGATCCAGGTCAGCGCCAAAGCAATATAAAGCTTCCCTCTTTTGCCAAAGATGTCCTGCCAGGAATTGGCGAAAAAGGCCCGGTCATAGATTAAGATGACGATCGGCGCGGTCACCATCACCGCCTTGCTGGCCATCCCCAACAAACACGCCAGAACCGCCCGGACAAACCATCGCGGCCGGGGTGTTTCGATATACCTGATGACGCTGTGAAGGGTCAAAAGATAAAACAATCCCATCACGGATTCCGAACGCTGAAAAATATAAGTGACGCTGGCGGTCTGCAAAGGATGGACGAGCCAGATCAGGGCGCTGACGCTGGCCAGGGAAAAAGCCCTGCGGCGATAACGCTCAGCCAGTTGCGGACTCAGCAATGTGCGACGGATAATACCGAAAAGGGTCAAGGCCGAAAGGATATGGATCGTCAGGTTGAAAGCATGATAGCCCCAAGGGTTTGTTTTGCCCGAAGGCTAATTTGAACGCGAAGCTCAAATTGATCAGCGGACGGTTCGTCCCCTGGAAGAGATGCCAGGGCGGCCAAAGACTGCGGAACTGCGGGTTATAAACGATCATCTTGAAATCATCGAGGACGAATTGCCCGGAGAAACTGTTGGCGTAAACGATGATCCCGGCCAGGACCAGGCCGGCCAGGGTCAAAATCTGCGCGGCTTTTGGTGTTGGGTCGGTAAAAGAAAATGCAACCTTTTCGGGTTGCCGTTTGTGTTGTTTGATTCTTGGGGCCGCTGTCATCCGTACCTGCCGATCAAGCTATGGTTTTAAAATGTCGCGGCAGGCGCTGTCTCAGGCTCAGGGCCCGGCCTGCGGTTTGAGTTGCAATAGTCCAGCGATCTGTTGCAACAATTCAGTCGAGTCAAAAGGCTTGGTGATGAAGAGGTCGGGGCCATGACGGTCGTCGAAGACGCGGTCCGCCTCGCCCTTGCGGGCGGTCAGCATGACAATGGGGATGGTGCGGAAGGTTTCGATGAGCCTTGAGCAGGCTGCAAACCGTGAAACCATTGATGCCAGGCAGCTCGACGTCAAGGATGATCAGGTCCGGGATCCTTTTTTTGGCCAGGTCCAGGCCAGCGGCACCGTCCATCGCAACCAGGACGTCATATCCTTTAGCGCGCAATCTGCGCAAGTCGTACATTTTGATACCGAGTCATCACGCGACGCGCGTGCCTGGCTCTTGGGAACGACCTGCAAATCGCCTACCGAAGTCTGCGTAACCTGGGCGCTGCCGGTCAGTGATGATTTCCACGCGCGCTTCTCCGCCATCGGCCGTCAATATCGCTACATCATTCTCAATCGACAAGTTCGCCCCGCGCTGCTGCATGAACGTGTGAGTTGTGAGTTTCGCCCGTTGGATGAGGCACGCATGGCCGAAGCCGCGCGGTGTCTGGTCGGTCTGCACGACTTCAGTTCGTTCCGCGCGCAAGGCTGTCAGGCGAAAAATCCACAGCGTGATGTCTACACATTGGAAATTCATCGCCACGGCGAATTCATCTATCTCGACATCGCCGCCAACGCTTTTCTGCATCACATGGTGCGCAATATCGCCGGCACGCTGATGGCGGTTGGTCGCGGTGATCAACCGGTAGTGTGGGTGCAGAATGTGCTCGAAGCGCCCCGCGATCGAAATATCGCCGGCATCACCGCATCGGCCGCGGGGCTGTATCTTGTGCAGGTACGTTACCCGGAACATTTCGCAGTGCCGCAGACGGTGCGGTTGCCGGGATTTGGGTGAGGCGGGGCGATGAATGATCGTGTAGAACGCGTGGTCTGTCCCTGGGTTATGTGCATATCAACCGGCGGGTTCCTGCGGGGAGAGCGTAACCTTCTAGAGTCCCGTGGTTGGAAATACGATTCATCGACGGGTGCCTATCACACGCCGGGTAACTAATGGAGGGAATCAGAATGACTTTGCTTTTCTCCACAGAGGCGCGACGTCAATTCGATCCAGTGGCCCAGCAATTTGGTCTGGTTTGTGTGGCATCTGGTGAGCCAGGGGTCTGCGATATGAAAACGACAACGTATTCCTGGAGGTTAATTTTGACAACGGTCGGTCTTATGAACTGGGCGTTGAGATAGGGAGGCGACACACTCAATATCCAGGGCCTCCTTTTTCGCTTGAGGAAATTCTGAGGTTGCGCGGTGTTCAGGACGCGACATTTGTTTCTGGATTAATGATTAGCAACGAGTCACGGCTACCAGGTATTTTGGCAAGACTAGCGCGCTTAACGCTCGATCATACCGCTGATTTTTTTGGCGGTGATGATTATCTTTTGCGCAAGTGGAGAAGCTGCGCAATAAGGAGAGTGCCGAGTTTGAACTGGAATCTCAGCTTAGATATGCAAGATCAACGGTGGATGTGGCGTGGCCTGCAAGGGATTACGAAGCTGTTGTTAAAGGTATTGGAGCGGTTGGAGCCACATCTAACACCATCGGAAAAGAAACGATTGGAATATTCGCGGAAGCAGCTATCTTAAAAGTGCTCCCCGTTCGAAAAAACCGGAACAGATTTATTTACAGGGATTTCTGAATCACAAGGAGTTGGATCATGCCACGGATGGGCAGGGTTCTGCTGGAGAACTACCCGCATCATGTCGTGCAGCGCGGGCATAATCGACAGGTGGTGTTTGCGACGCCTGGCGACTACGCGCGTTATCTGGATACGCTGGCGGAATTCAAGATGGTCTACGGCGTACGCGTGTACTCATATTACTTGCTGACGAGTCACGTCCATCTGCTGCTGGCGCCGAAAAAAAAAAAAAAAAAGAAAAAGGGCGACAGACGCGCTATCACAATTGTCTGGAAGGCCGGACCGGCACCTTGTGGGAGAGTAGCTACAAATCAAGTCCTGTGGACAGCGACAGTTTTCTGTAAAATAAATATTTATATCGGGTCAAACGGGTTCCGATTCAGAAAATGGATGCGCAAGGGACTATTCGCGATCAAGACTGCTGCCATAAATTTTAAAATTCGACAGGCAACAAGGTCTAGCCAACCCTGGGTTTATTGGGCGCTGCTTGCATGCGCTGTGGAATCCCCTCATTCTGTCGCCTCGCGAGGGAGAACGTCGTCAAATTGGAGCAACCCGTTGTGCAAAGCGTAATTGTGATGAACGCCAAGGGCGGCTGTGGCAAAACCACAGTGGCCACCAACTTGGCCAGCTATCTGGCTACCCAGGGGCGCGCGACGGCGCTGTTCGATTTCGACCCCCAGGGGTCCAGCAGCCGCTGGCAGCGCGAGCGTTCGACCCACAATGCGTTGGTGCATGGCGTCGATGCCTTCCGCCCGCCGCCGCCGGGGCAGACCCGCAGTTGGCAGATGCGGCTTCCGGAGGGGACGGAGTTCGTGATCGTCGATACGCCAGCGGGTTTTTCCGGCTATGACTTCGAGAGCAGGGTCGCCAAAGCCGATATCATCCTGGTGCCGGTCCTGCCTTCGGCCATTGATATCCATTCAACCGCCGATTTCATCCGCGACCTGCTGCTGCTCGGTAAGGTGCGCGCGCTCAACAAACGACTGGGCATCATCGCGAACCGCACCAAGCTGCGCACCGAATCCATGCATAAACTCGAACGTTTCCTGGAGACACTCGGCATCCCTGTCGTGGCGCGCATCCGTGACACCCAGAATTATGTCCGGGCCGCTGAACTGGGATTGGGTGTGCACGAGCTGGATCAGCGGGACGCGGCGCAGGATATCGAGCCCTGGGCACAGCTGTACGAATGGCTGGGAGGCGCCGATCTGAACCGCGCAATGCCGGGTCTGCCGGCGCCGCAGATATCAACCAGCAGCTGGTGATCCCGTGTGGCAGAAAAAAATAAAGCGTGCCAAGACTATAAAAGGGGAATAAAAAATGATCGCAAGGACCTCGATCCGGGATAATCCGTCGCCTTCACTGCTAGTCTCTCTCCTAAGTCCTCAGTCCCCGAGAAGAAAATGATGAGCCCGTTATTGACGCTGAAAGTCCACGAGGCCTTACGCGCCGCCGTGCGCACTGGGGCGCCCACGCTGGAGTGTTCGCTGGATCTGGATCGTTCGACGATGTGGGTCGAGGTGGACGCGGCGGGATGGACCTTCCACGGCCAACGTTTCCCGTATCTGGAAACTTGTAAGGACCGGACCGTTTACTACTGGGTAGACGGAAGCTTCCAGCCGGTGGCGCGTTACACGACCTCGCTGATCAAACTGGTGCCGACAGAGTGGGGGCCGCCGACGTTTGAAATCGATGGCATCAAGATGTTGCCCACGGCGCAGGTCTCGCCCTATGCGGATGCCGAGCGCAAAGTCGGTTTGATTCAACCGCGCGGCAAGGTGATCTTGGATACCTGCGGCGGTCTGGGCTATTTTGCGGCGTGGTGTATGCAGGGTGAGGCCAGGCAGGTGCTTTCTTACGAGAAGAATCCGGACGTGTTGTGGTTGCGCAGCCTCAATCCCTGGTCGCCCCAGAGGTCGGCGGTGGCTTGAGTGACCGAGGGCGATATCGCCGAGCAGATTGCCGTGCTGCCCGACGCGTCGGTCGACGCCATTCTGCATGACCCACCGCGTTTCGGTATCGCCGGCGAATTGTATTCGCAAGTTTTCTACGATCATCTGGCGCGGGTACTCAAACGCAAGGGCAAGCTGTTTCATTACACCGGCACGCCGAACAAACTCACCAGCGGCCGCGATGTGCCCAACGAAGTGTCGAAACGCCTGCGGCTCGCCGGTTTCAGCACGGAGTTGAATGGTGATGGTGTGTTGGCGGTCAAGAAATAAAACTGGAGTTCGATAGAGAAGATCGAGAGTGGTGACGTCGGAGCGGGCCGATACGTTGCACGTTATTTTCCAGAAAATCCTTTCAGAAAACGTCAGTCCATTACTCCGATGGGTCGCTGCACAATATCTCGCCGGGACTAAAAGCCCCTTACCTTTTGACTAGAACTTAAGTCTCAAAATGAGCAAGGGTGGTTCCTACACCGTCATACCCGCGCAGGCGTGTATCCAAAACAACCTGAAAACACTGGATTCCCGCTTGCGTGAGAATGACGACAAACCGTTAATTCAAGAGTGTCGCGCCCCTCAGTAAATCAAGGCGGGCATCCGAGTCACCTGGCACCCTCGGGAAGACGCGACAGCTCATTCCTTTTGCACCGGCTACATCCTGCGACTGAGAATCCGCCACAGTGACTTCACGCTTAACATAGCTCCGGCCATTCATGTCTGCCAAATCCGTGGCTACCGGCATCTACTCGACTTCGGCTTCGACTGTCCAGTATCTCGTCATGCAAAAAGTTTTTCGACTTTTTGAAATAAGTTCTGAACCGACATCCCCCAGCGTACTGCAATCATATTGTCAGCGGGTGCATTGGCATCGTGATCCGGTTGATTGCGATGCGCCAGCACAACGCCGAGTTCCTGGTTGCGGCCGAGCGGGGTGACGTAATTCAGTTCGGTGCGCAGTTCACGTCCGCGGGTCTTCAGATCGAAGGCTCGCGCCGCATACTGCATCTGCCCCGTGGTGTCGTTGCCCACGGGCAGGTTGAAATTCATGGTGCCGGTGCTCGTGCGCAACGGTTGCGACACAGTCAGGCTCAGACGGTCGCCCTTGCGCAGCGCATCGGCTTGCGAAAGACCCAACGCGAATGAGTCCGTGCGCACGTCGCTGATGTGAGTAACGAGACTGTCGCCCGTCGCCGTGACGGCCGGTGTGTAGCCGACGGTATACCGACCGGCGAAGGCGAGGCCGGGTGCCAGGCGCCAGGCGCCTTGCGCACTCACGGCCGTGGTGACGGCCGTCGCGTTGAGGCCGAACAACGCATCCTGCTGCGAACCCAGCAGGCTGTCGTCTTCGCGCAATTGTGTGACCGAGGCCGAGAGATAACGCGATGCGGTCTGGTGGCTGAGTTCGGTGGTCCACAAATTGGTTGAGCCGGCTTCATGTTCGTTGCCGGTGGCGACGTAGAGACTGTTGAGACCGTCAGTCAATACGCCCATGCGCAGGTTCATGCCGTGATCGAGATTCAGCGCATAGCCGAGGTGGCTGTGCTGCGGGACGTAACTGAACAGCGGATTGGCGAGCGCCGGTGTATCGAACGCAGGACTGCTCGCGAAACGCGCGGCGCCCAGGCCGAAGAAATGATCACCGAAACTGTTGCTGCCGACACCCCAGGCATCGCCGTTGGCGAGTGGTGTGCTCAGAGCAAAACCGCCGGGGATGATCGTGGTGGTGGCTGTGTCAAAGGCGAAGTTGCTTGTCGAGGCATAACTGCTCGGTGCCAGGGTGAGGCGTGAGCCATCGGCCAGCACCTGCTCGGTCAAACTCATCTGTTGGTCCATTTGGCCAAACATGCTCTCCAGACTCATGCCGGCCGGTTCCGCCATCAGGCCGCCCAGATCCAGTTGAAAATCACGCCCGAGTTCATCGACCACGGCGGCGGTGAAGTCGCCGCGCTGTGCATATTCATACAGGCTCGACGCATAGGACGCGCCGCCGACCCAGCTACTCAGGCTGCTGACCTTGGTTGAAGTTGTGCCGCTGGTCGACGTGGTAGTAGTGCTGGTGGTTTTGATCGCCGTGGTACCGATCGGCTGCAAGGCCTTTTCGAGATTGACGAGGCCGCGGCCGTAGACGGCATCGATGCCTGGTGCGCCGAGATCGGTTGCGGTTTGGAACAGTGTGTTGGCGACTTGTGTCGCATTCAGATAGGGCCAGTTGGACCACACCACGGCGGCGGCACCCGAAACGTACGGTGTGGCCATCGAAGTGCCGCTCATGTAGGCATACCCATTCCGATAGGTCGAAAACACCGTCGTGCCGGGCGCGACAAGGTAGAAATTTTGGGTGTCACCGGCGCGATTGGAAAACGAGGCGATACGGTTGTTCGCATCGACGGCGCCGACGGCGATGATCCGTCCGCGTGCCCAGCTTTGTTTGGCATAGCGTGCCGGCCATTCCGGATTCGCTTGGCCGGAGTTACCCGCCGCGGCGACGACAAGGCGATTGTTTGCCGCGGCGCTGCGCATATCCGCTTCCACGATAGGGCCTGCGGCACCCAGACTCATGTTGAGTATCTGGGCTTTGCTATTGATGGCATAGCGGATGCCTGCACTGAGTGAAGTGGCATTGCCGTTGCCGCTGGCATCGAAAATTTTAACGGGCCGGATTTTGGCGTTATAGGCGACGCCGACCAAGCCAGTGTCGTTCGCTAAGGCGCCCAGTATGCCGGCGACGTGCGTACCGTGACCGTTATCGTCTTTGGTGAGCGTGCCGCCGGTCAGGGCGTTGTAACCGGTCAAGACATGGCCGGCCAAGTCGCGGTGTGAGGCATTGACCCCGGTATCGATCACGGCAATGACCATGCGCTGGCCAGCCGCGCCTTTCTGCCATGCGGAGGGGGCCTTGATCTTTTCCGCCCCCGCTGAGCAGGCCGATTCACCCTCGGAGGGCAGGGCCGCATTCGCGGTGATCGAGACCGCCGCCATGAGTCCTATTGCCGTGCCTTGAATGAGCCTTCTGGTCATGACCTTACCTTGTGGCGTTCGGGATCGTGGCTTTTCCACTATCAATATGTGCGTAGCGGGCGATCTGCACGAGTCTCCAGGCCGGGCCGGGAAAGTTGTGATGCCGGTCACTAATCGGGATTGAGCCCACGGGATTGGGTGTCGGGGTAGCTGTGGGCGCCGGGTCTGTACAACACGGAAGGGGGATTGTCTGGCGGCCTCTGGCCGGTCCATGCACAATAGCCACTTTCCAGCCTGATCGAAGCAAATCGACGGTAAATCCACAGTGATAGCAGGTAGCCTAACGACGCGGACGCGCGTTAAAATCTGCGGCATTACGCGCCCCGAGGATGGGGTGGTGGCGGCGCACCTGGGCGTGGATGCCATCGGCTTGGTGTTCTATGCCCCCAGCCCGCGGGCGGTGACGGCCGAACGGGCTATAGCGATTGTTGCGGCCTTGACGCCGTTCGTGACCCGAGTCGGTCTGTTCGTCAACGCCGCGCCGATCGAGGTTGAGGCGGTACTGGCAACCGTGCAGCTGGATCTGCTGCAGTTTCACGGTGACGAGACCGAGGCAGACTGCCACCGTTACGGCCTTCCGTACCTCAAGGCGGTGAGCATGCGTCCGGACTTGGATATGGGTGCGGTGCTGCGCGCCTACCCGAGCGCGAGCGGATTTCTGCTGGACGCGTATCACCCGGCGCTGCCGGGCGGCAGCGGCGAAAGTTTCGACTGGGCGCGTGTCCCTGCTGAACGCCCGCAGCCGATTGTCCTGGCCGGCGGATTAACGCCGGATAATGTCGCCGAGGCGGTGCGCACCGTGCGTCCGTATGCGGTGGATGTGAGCAGTGGCGTTGAGGCGAGTAAGGGCATTAAAGACGCCAGCAAGATGGCGGAATTCATACGAGGAGTGCGACGTGGCGACCACGAATCCGGCGCTTAAGCCGGCCAGTTGGAACGATCTTCCGGATGCCAACGGGCATTTCGGTCCTTATGGCGGCCGTTTCGTCGCCGAGACCTTGATGGAACCCATCGAGGAATTGCGCGTGGCCTATGAGCAGCTGCGCAACGACCCCGGCTTCATCGCCGAACTCGACCGCGATCTGGCGCAATACGTCGGCCGACCCTCACCGCTGTATCACGCCGAGCGCTGGAGCGCGAAGCTCGGCGGCGCGCAGATCTATCTCAAGCGCGAAGATCTCAATCACACCGGTGCGCACAAGATCAACAACACCATGGGGCAGGGTCTGTTGGCGCGGCACATGGGCAAAACCCGCGTGATCGGCGAGACCGGTGCCGGTCAACACGGCGTCGCCACTGCCACCGTCGCGGCACGCTTAGGTATGGAGTGCGTCATCTACATGGGCGCCGAAGACATCAAGCGCCAGTCCAGCAACGTCTATCGCATGCGCCTGCTCGGCGCCGAAGTGGTGGCCGTCGAATCCGGTTCGAAGACGCTGAAAGATGCGCTCAACGAAGCGATGCGCGATTGGGTCACCAACATCGATAACACTTTTTATATCATCGGTACGGTCGCCGGCCCGCATCCGTATCCGGCGATGGTGCGCGATTTCCAGGCCATTATCGGCCGCGAGGCGCGCACGCAGATTCTCGATCAGGCCGGTCGGTTGCCGGATGCTCTGATGGCCTGCGTCGGTGGCGGTTCCAACGCCATTGGCCTGTTTCATCCCTTCCTGAATGATGCCGAGGTGAAAATGATCGGCGTCGAAGGCGGTGGTGACGGCATCGCCAGCGGCCATCATGCGGCACCGCTGTGTGCGGGCACGCCCGGTGTGTTGCACGGCAATCGTACTTATCTGATGGAAGACCGCGATGGACAGATCATCGAGACGCATTCGATCTCGGCCGGGCTGGATTATCCCGGTGTCGGTCCGGAACACGCGTGGTTGAAAGACTCCGGCCGCGCGCAGTATGTCGCCGTCACCGATACCGAGGCGCTGGACGGATTTCACAGTCTCACGCGCGTCGAAGGCATCATCCCGGCCTTGGAGTCCAGTCATGCGCTCGCCTATGCGATGAAACTGGCACCGACGATGCGCAAAGATCAGATCATCATCATCAATCTGTCGGGACGCGGCGATAAAGATATTCACACCGTCGCGGCGCATGAGGGCATCACGGTATGAGTCGCATTGCCGCACGCTTCGCTGCGCTGGCCAAGTCCGGACGCAAGGCGCTCATTCCCTATGTCACCGCCGGCGATCCCAATCCCGAGGTGACGGTTCCGTTGCTGCATGCGCTGGTTGCCGCCGGCGCCGATCTTCTCGAAATCGGTGTGCCATTCTCCGATCCGATGGCCGATGGTCCGGTGATTCAAGCTGCCTGCGAGCGAGCGCTTGTGCATCATGTCAGTCTGCGCAAGGTGCTCGAGATGGTGAAACATTTTCGCGCCCAGGACCCAGACACGCCGGTGATCCTGATGGGTTATCTGAACCCGGTTGAGGTGATGGGTTACGCGGCATTTGCACAGGCCGCAAAAAATGCCGGTGTCGACGGTCTGCTCACCGTCGATCTGCCGCCGGAAGAGGCGGGTGATTTGTTGGGCGAACTGAAGAAGGTCGCCATCGATCCCATCTTCCTGGTATCGCCCAGCACCAGTGACGAGCGCGTGCGCAAGATCGCCGCCGTTGCCAGCGGCTTCCTGTATTACGTGTCGTTCAAGGGCGTGACCGGCGCCAACCGCCTGGATGTCAGTGCTGTCGCGAGCAAAGTTAAAACGATTCGTTCACTGACCAATATCCCGGTCGGCGTCGGCTTCGGTATCCGCGATGCGCAATCGGCGGCGGATGTCGCTGCCGTGGCCGATGCCGTGGTTGTCGGCAGCGCCCTGGTCAAACGCATTGCAGAGCTGGCCGCGCAACCGGCACAGATCAACGCCAGCTTGACAGAGGTGCTGGCCGAGATGCGCCAAGCCATGGATGCGCAGCAGCGTGTCGTCGCCAGTCGCTAATCCCAACCGCTGTGTAAAGCATCGGAACAATACCCATGAGTTGGTTTGAAAAGCTGTTACCCAGCCGCATCCGCACCGAAGGTGGTAATAAACGCACGGTGCCTGAAGGGTTGTGGAATAAGTGCGACGCCTGTGCGGCCGTGATCTATCGGACCGAACTGGAGCGCAATCTCGAAGTCTGCCCCAAGTGCTCGCACCACATGCGGGTGGGTGCACGGCGTCGTTTGGAAGGTTTTCTCGATGCCGAGGGCCGCGAAGAATTGGCCAACGAGGTCAAACCCGTCGATGTGTTGAAATTCAAGGACAGCAAAAAATACAAAGATCGCCTGCTGCAGGCACAGAAGACCACCGGCGAACAGGATGCATTGATCGTCATGCAAGGCCAGGTGAAAGGCGTTGCACTGGTCGCCTGTGCCTTCGAGTTCAGTTTTATGGCGGGTTCCATGGGCGCGGTGGTCGGCGAGCGATTCGTCCGCGCGGTGAATCGCTGCCTGGAAAAAAATCTGCCGCTGGTGTGCTTCTCGGCGAGCGGCGGTGCCCGCATGCAGGAGGCCCTGTTCTCGCTGATGCAAATGGCCAAGACCTCGGCCGCGTTGGCGAAGCTCGCCGATGCGCGCCTGCCGTTCATCTCGGTGCTCACCGATCCGACCATGGGCGGTGTGTCCGCGAGTCTCGCCATGCTCGGCGACGTGAATATCGGCGAACCGAATGCGCTGATCGGCTTTGCCGGCCCCCGCGTCATCGAACAAACCGTGCGCGAGACACTGCCGGAAGGCTTCCAACGCAGTGAATTCTTGCTTGATCACGGTGCCATCGACATGATCGTCGATCGGCGCGAGATGCGTGATCGGATTGCCAATCTGCTGGCTATTATGCTGCGGCGTAAGCCGGTCTGAGCGATCTGATCTACTTGCGGTGATAACGCGCAGGATTAACCCTGTTGTTGCAACGCCCAGCCCACATGTTCACGAACTACCTCTGATGGATGGTCGCGGCGCGCTTCCAATATCGCAATAATCTCCGGTGAAGTTGGTGCATTGCCGAGCGCCACCGCAATATTGCGCAGCCAATTCACATGCCCAATGCGCCGAATTGCGCTGCCGACGGTGTTATCAAGAAATTCGTTTTCACTCCAGCTAAACAGTTCCGTTAGCGCTGCCGCATCCAGCGCGTGCCGTGGCGCGAAGTCGGGTTCGCTGGTGCGCGTCGCAAAACGATTCCACGGGCAGACCAGCTGACAGTCGTCGCAGCCATAGATGCGATTGCCGATCATAGGCCGCAAGTGTTCCGGGATCGCAGCCCTGTAGTTCAATCGTGAGGTAGGAGATGCACAGCCGCGCGTCCAATTCATACGGCGCGACGATGGCGCGGGTCGGGCAGGCGTCGATGCAGGCGTGACAGGTGCCGCAGTGATTGGTGGCGGTGGTGTCGATGGGTAGCGGCAAATCCGTATACAACTCACCGAGAAAAAACCACGAGCCGCTGTGCCGATCGATCAGGTTGGTGTGTTTGCCGATCCAGCCGAGTCCGGCTTGTTGCGCGAGTGCTTTTTCCAGCACCGGCGCGCTGTCGGTGAAGGCGCGGTAACCGAATGGGCCGATCTCTTGGGTGATGCGATCGGCGAGGCGTTGCAGGCGTTGACGCAGGAGTTTGTGATAATCGCGACCGAGCGCGTAGCGCGATACATAGGCGTGTGTGGGTTCGGCGAGCACGGCCTCGGCATTGTGTAATTGCTCCGGCCAATAATTCATGCGCACGCTGATGACACGCAAAGTACCCGGCACCAGATCCACGGGGCGACTGCGGCGCGTACCGTGGCGCGCCATATAGTCCATCTCACCGTGACGCCCGGCGGCCAGCCAATTCAAAAAGTGAATCTCGTCGGCGGACAAGTCGGTGCCGCCGATGCCGACGGCGGCAAAGCCTTGCTCTTTGCCCCAGTGTTTGATGCGCTGGGCGAGGGCCGCGTAATCGGGGCAGTCGGTCATGTGTACAATGTGTCTGGAAGGGGTCGGGTGATTCGCGCTATTTTGCGCTCATCCCGCCTAGGTACAAGTACAGGCACAAGCCGCATGAGCGAGCACGAGTGAACACAGCCGAGTTAGAACAGCCCATCTATAGCGTCGCGCAGGTGCGTGAGATCGATCGTCGCGCCATTGCTGACCTGGGCATCCCCGGTTATACGCTGATGACGCGCGCCGCCACCGCAGCGTTGCGCAAGCTACGTGCGCAGTGGCCGCGTGCGCAGCGCATCCGCGTGGTCTGTGGTGCGGGCAATAATGCCGGCGATGGCTATGTGTTGGCGCGCCTGGCGAAGACGGTCGGTTTGGATGTGCGTGTGGGTTATCTCTGCGATCCTGCGAAATTACAGGGCGACGCGCAGACCGCCTATGCCGAGGCGCAATCGGCCGGTGTGGTGATGGTGCCGTTTACATGCGCGTGTGTGCGCCGATGCCGAGGTGATCGTCGATGCGCTGTTGGGTACGGGGCTGGAGCGGCCGGTCATCGATGCCTGGGCCGATGCCATTGCCGTGATGAATGCGGCCACTGCCCCCATTCTCGCCTTGGATATCCCGAGTGGTCTGCACGCCGATAGCGGCGCGGTGATGGGCGCGGCGGTGCGCGCCGATCTGACCGTAACGTTCATTGCGCCAAAGTTGGGTTTGTACCTGGGTCGCGCGGCCGAGCACGTGGGGCAGGTGGTGTTGGCGGGCCTGGATATCCCCGCGGCCGCATTCGATGGCATCGAACCCGCGGTCTGGCAGTTGGATGTGAACTGGCTGCGCGCGACTTTACCCGGCGCGCGGGCGCGTACTGCGCATAAAGGTGATTTTGGCCATGTCTTGGTGGTGGGTGGGCAACCGGGTATGAGCGGTGCCGCGCGCTTGGCTGCCGAGGCCGCGTTGCGGGTCGGCGCAGGGTTGGTGTCGGTAGCGACTCATTCTCAGCATGCCGCGACGCTCAACATCGGTCGCCCCGAATTGATGTGTCATGCCATTGATGATGCGGCCATGCTCCAACCGCGGCTGGAACGCGCGACGGTACTGGCGCTCGGTCCCGGTTTGGGGCAAGGCGATTGGTCGCGCACAGTGCTCGCGGCGGTATGGGACAGCGATTTGCCTATGATTGTGGATGCGGACGCCTTGAACCTGCTCGCGCAGGAACCGCAGCGACGCGAACACTGGATATTGACGCCGCATCCGGGCGAGGCCGCGCGTCTGCTCGGCTGTTCCACGGCCGAGGTCCAGGCAGACCGACTTGCCGCGGCACAGGCCATCCAAACGCGTTATGGCGGTGTCGTTGTGCTCAAGGGCGCGGGGACGCTGATTGCGGATGGCAGCCGTTGCCGCATCAGCTGCGCCGGCAACCCGGGCATGGCCGGTGGCGGTATGGGTGATGTGCTGAGCGGCATCATCGCCGGGCTGTGCGCACAGGGCATGGCACTGTTCGATGCCGCCGCGGCCGGGGTTGTCGTGCACGGACTGGCCGCTGATGCCCTGGCCAAGCGCGACGGAGAACGTGGCCTATTGGCCGGCGATCTGTTGCCCGAGTTGCGGCGCTGGGTGAATCAAGCATGCTGACGCGCCTGTTCGACATCGCCGACGCCGAGGCCATGGAGCTGTTGGGAGCGCGTCTGGCTCGAGTGAGTGCCGAAGCCGGATTGGTTGTACACCTGCACGGCGATCTCGGTGCGGGCAAGACCACCTTGGTACGCGGCTTCTTGCGTGGCCTCGGCCACCAGGGCAACGTGCGCAGCCCTACGTATACCCTGGTCGAGCCCTATGATTTCCCGCAACGGCGGGTGTATCACTTGGACCTGTATCGCCTGGGCGATGCCGAAGAACTGGAGTGGATTGGTCTGCGCGACCTGCTCGATGGCAGCAGTGTGGTACTGATCGAATGGCCGGAACGCGGGCTGGGCGTGCTGCCGCCGGCGGATCTGGAAATCCAGATCGAGTACCGGGACAGCGGCCGGCAGGTCGTCTTGATCGGCTTGTCGCCAGCCGGGGAGCGCACGGTGCAACAACTAGATGCCGTCGCCAACTAGGGCATCGAATGAGATAGCCGTCCTATCCAACGGAATAAATAAGAAAAAACTTGAAATTCCCTATGCCATGTGACTAGACTCTACCCATACCCATGTACGGGAGGGGGCGGGTCATGCGTCGCTGGATTGTCGGATTACTGTGCTGGTTCGCTGGGGCCGTTTGGGCTAGCCCGGTTACGGTGCAGGGCGTGCGACTGTGGACCGCGCCGGACAATACGCGCTTGGTGCTCGAACTTAGTGGCCCCGCCGAACATCAACTTCTTACTTTGACTGGGCCTGATCGGGTTGTCATCGATGTGCGCAATGCACGCATGCAGCCGGGTGTGATTGCAAAAGGCAATCAAGGAGTCATTCAGGGATTGCGCACGGGTATCCGCGACGGCCATGATTTGCGCGTGGTGTTGGATCTCAAGAACAACGTCAAACCGCGTAGTTATTATCTCAAGCCCGATAGTTCGAATGGTCACCGCATTGTTGTGGATCTGCGCGGTGTCGTGCCTGCATTAACAGTCACACGTGCTGTACAGACACCACCCGTGCGCACTGTTGCCGCGGCTGCGCCCGTCGTGGCGACATCGCAAACACCGACCGTCACAGCAAAAATCGTGGCGGCAAAAAACACCACAAAAAACACCACATCGACGAGCAGCGTTGCTAAGCGCGTCGCCAAGCCCGTCGAATCGGCTGTGCAGGCGACTGCTGTAGCCAAGCCGCGCGCTGAACAACCGGCCGTCGATGCGTCGTTCACAAAAACCGAAACGCGTGCGCCGGCGGCAACGACGACTGCGCCGGTCAAATCAGCGCGTGCAGCGGGACGTGAGCGGGCCTTGATTGTTGCAATCGATGCCGGTCATGGCGGAAAAGATGTCGGTGCGCGCGGACCTTCCGGCACGCATGAAAAAGACGTTGTGTTGGCCATCGCGCGCAAACTGGCCGCGCTGGTCGAGAAAGAGCCGGGCATGCGTCCGGTGTTGGTGCGCGATGGCGATTATTTCATTCGCTTGCGCGACCGTATGCAAAAGGCGCGCAAACAGCACGCCGATCTGTTCGTCTCCATTCATGCCGATGCCTTCGACGATCACCGCGCCCGTGGTTCGTCCGTGTTTGTCGTGTCCGAACGTGGTGCGACCTCAGAAATGGCGCGGATCCTGGCCGATCAGGAAAATGCGGCCGACTTGGCCGGCGGTGTCAGCCTCAATGACAAGGACGAGCTGCTCAAGTCGGTGCTGCTGGATCTCTCGCAGTCGGCCAGTATCGAGGCGAGCATGAATGTTGCCGACAACGTGCTCGGAGAACTCAAGCAGATCGGCAATGTGCATAAATCGCGCGTGCAGCAGGCCGGTTTCATGGTCTTGAAATCACCCGATGTGCCCTCGATTCTGGTCGAGACCGCGTTTATTTCCAATCCTGCGGAAGAGCGGCTACTGCGCGATGCCCGGCATCAGCAGCGCCTTGCCGCGGCGATCATGAAGGGTATTCGTGCCTATTTCCGTGACAATCCGCCGCCCGGCACGGTCATGGCCAATCGCGATTCCGACATCGGGTCCGAGTCGCGTGTGGCAAGTCGTGAGACAAACACAGAATCGGCATCCGCTAAGAAGCATGTCATCAAACGCGGCGAAACCCTCTCCGGTTTGGCCGAACGTTACGCCGTCAGCTTAGAGCGCCTGCGTGTGGCCAATAACCTCAGCGATGACCGCCTGCTGGTCGGTTCAGTGCTGCGTATCCCCACCACGGACAGCTGATCCAGCGTTTGTAGGCGTGGCCTGAAGGTGAGGCGTTTGCGCCGAGAGACTGCCCTAGTGTATGGCCGCGAACAGCGCCTGCACTCCCGATTTCGTCAAGTTCCTGCACGATCAAGGCAATGCCTGCGCCGTGGCCGTATCTTGGCCGGACTCTGGTATTCTTGCCGCCATGCCGATCCGTCTGCTTCCCCCGCAACTCGTCAATCAAATCGCCGCCGGCGAGGTGGTCGAACGTCCTGCGTCAGTGATCAAGGAAGTGCTGGAAAACAGCCTGGATGCCGGTGCGCGGCGCGTGGATATCGATGTCGAACAAGGTGGCAGCGCGTTGCTGCGCGTGCGCGACGACGGCATCGGAATTCGCCCGCGATGAACTCGCGTTGGCGCTGGCGCGGCATGCCACCAGCAAAATCGCCAGCCTTGAAGATCTCGAACAGGTCGCCAGTCTGGGTTTCCGTGGTGAGGCGCTGCCCAGTATCGCTTCGGTGTCGCGGCTCACCTTGACCTCGCGTACCGCGGAATCCGACGCCGGTTGGCGGGTCAGCGGCGATGGCTCGGAGCGGATGATGACGCCCGAACCGGCGGCGCATCCGCACGGCACCACCGTGGAAATCCGCGATCTGTTTTTCAACACCCCGGCGCGACGCAAATTCCTGCGTGCCGAGGCCACCGAATTCAAACATATCGAAGATGTGGTGCGACGTATCGCGCTGAGCCGTTTCAGTGTCGATATCACGCTCAATCACAATCAACGTGCCTTATGGCGTCTGCCGGCAGCGCAGACGCGCGCGCAGCGTGATCAACGCATCGCCAAACTTTGCGGCCAGCCCTTCATTGAGCAGAGTCTGTTTGTCGAACACGCGGCCGCCGGTTTGAGCCTGTCGGGTTGGATCGCGCAACCGACCTTCTCGCGCAGTCAGGCTGACTTGCAGTATTTCTTCGTCAACGGCCGCATGGTGCGCGATAAATTGATCGCGCATGCGGTGCGTCAGGCCTATCAAGACGTGCTGTTTCACGGCCGACATCCGGCCTTCGTCTTGTATCTGGACATCGATCCGACCGCCGTCGATGTGAACGTGCATCCAGCCAAGCATGAGGTGCGTTTCCGCGACAGTCGGTCTGGTGCATGATTTTCTGTTCCGCTCGCTGCATGAGGCCTTGGCCGACGTGCGTCCCAGTGTGGCTGAAGCTGTGGCTGAAGCTGCGGCCATGTCGGCGGCGCCAGCGTTTGCGACGGTCAGTCGCGATTTCACGCAACAGCAGCCGATGCCCTTGCGCGTCGCCGAGCACATCGAAACCTATGCGGCCTTGCATCCGCGTGTCGATTCCGCTGCTGCACTAGCCCCGCTTATGCGCTCTGAATCCGATGCGCCCCTGGGTTATGCATTGGCGCAATTGCACGGCATTTTCATTCTGGCGCAGAACGCCGCCGGTCTGGTGCTGGTGGATATGCATGCCGCACATGAGCGTATTACCTATGAGCGGCTTAAACGCGCGTCCGAAGGTGAAGGTATTCGCGCGCAACCACTGTTGGTGCCGGTGACGGTCGCTGTCAGTGAGCGTGAAGCGGCGCTGGCCGAAGAGGCGGTTAATGTGTTCGCCGAACTGGGTTTGGAGATTGGTCGACTTGGGCCGGAGCAGTTGGTGGTACGGCAGGTGCCGGCATTATTGCGTAACGCCGATGTCGCCGCGCTGGTGCGCGATGTGTTATCGGATATGAGCGAGCACGGCATCAGCACGCGCTTGCGGGAGGCGCACAACGCGGTGCTCTCGACGATGGCCTGTCACGGTTCAGTGCGCGCCAACCGACAGTTGAGTATCGCCGAGATGAATGCCCTGCTGCGCGATATGGAGCAGACTGAACGCAGCGGGCAATGTAATCACGGCCGACCGACCTGGGTGCAGTTGCGCCTGGAGGAACTGGATCGCCTGTTTCTGCGCGGCCAGTGAACGACGCGGTGGATAGGCCCACGCTCGATGCTCCTGCGCTGTGCATTATGGGTCCGACAGCGGCGGGCAAGACCGGTCTGGCTGTTGAACTCGTGCAACGTTTCCCGTTCGAAATTATCAGTGTGGATTCCGCGTTGGTGTATCGCGGCATGGATATCGGCACGGCCAAGCCGGATGCCGCGACGCTGCGCAGTGCGCCGCACCGGTTGATCGATTTCCTGGATCCGGCCGAGGCCTATTCCGCCGCACGCTTCCGCGCCGATTGTTTGCGCGAAATGGAACAAATCCGCGCAGCTGGGTGTCTACCGTTGCTCGTGGGTGGAACCATGCTGTATTTCCGCGCGGTGCAACAGGGATTGTCGCCGATGCCGAGCGCCAATGCCGAGGTGCGTGCGCGTCTGGAAATGCAATGGCGGGAACAAGGTCTTGAGGCCTTGCACGCGCAGCTTGCGCTGGTTGATCCGGCGCAAGCGGCGCGCATCCACTGCAACGATCCGCAGCGCATTTTACGGGCGCTGGAAGTATATGAACTCAGCGGTCGCCCGATGAGCGCGCATTTCGCAGAGCGTGACCCGAATGTGCGCCCCGTGCCGTTGCTCAAATTGGCCGTGGCACCGCCCGACCGTGAGGTGCTGCATGAGCGCATCGGCCGGCGTTTTGCGCAGATGCTCGAGCAGGGTTTTATTGCTGAGGTCGAGCAGCTGTACCGACGCCGTGACCTGGGTCTACATCTCCCGGCCATCCGGGCGGTAGGCTATCGCCAGGTCTGGCAGTATCTGGCGGGCGAATTGAGTTACGCCCAAATGTGCGAGCGTGCGGTGATTGCCACCCGCCAATATGCCAAGCGGCAAATGACCTGGCTACGGGGTGATCCCGAGGTAATCTGGCTGGATTCCGACGCACCAGATTTGTTCGATCGGGTTTGTGATTTGCTACGGGAACATAAACTTGTGGATAAATTATGAATTTGACTATGCTACACTTTCGGCTAAGGCTGAAAGAAGCGGAACGTCATCTGGGTTGTGTAATTAGGTATTCGTTCAATGGCGTGCTCTGATGCGGTATCGATTGGAATGTACCTTGGGCGAACATAATTAAAAGAAGGAGAACCGAAATGTCACGTGGACAATCCCTACAGGAACCCTTCCTCAATGCGCTGCGTAAGGAGCGTGTCCCTGTATCGATCTATCTTGTGAATGGAATCAAGTTGCAAGGCCAGATCGAGTCCTTCGATCAATTTGTCGTGCTGTTGAAAAATAGTGTCAGTCAGATGGTCTACAAACACGCCATTTCAACGGTGGTGCCGGCGCGCAATGTGCGCATCCCGGGCGCCGATGAAGTGCCGAGCGGTCCGGAACCGGGTAATGCCTGATCCGAATGTCCTTTGCGGGGGACGTTGATTGTTCGAACGCCCCCGCAGTGGTGAACGCGCCATTCTGGTCCACGTCGATTTCCCCGGCGAGCGCGAACCCGAAGATCTCCAGGAATTCTCCGATTTAGCGACCTCGGCAGGTGCCGAGCCGGTCGTGGTGGTGACGGCTGTGCGTCCCAGCCCCGATCCCAAATACTTCGTCGGCAGCGGTAAAGCGGAAGAGATTCACGCAGCCGTGGTCGAGCATGAGATCGAAGTGGTGTTGTTCAACCACAGCCTGTCACCGAGCCAGGAACGTAATCTGGAAAAACTCCTGCAATGTCGGGTGCTGGATCGCACCGGTTTGATCCTGGATATCTTCGCTCAGCGCGCCCGTTCCTTTGAAGGCAAGCTGCAGGTCGAGTTGGCGCAGTTGCAACACCTGTCCACGCGGCTGGTGCGCGGCTGGAGCCACTTGGAACGGCAGAAGGGTGGTATCGGTCTGCGCGGACCTGGTGAGACGCAGCTGGAAACTGACCGACGCCTGCTGGGTGCGCGCATCAAGCAACTGCACCGGCGGCTGGACAAGGTGCAACGCCAGCGCGCGCAAGGCCGTCGTGCACGTAATCGCGCCGAGCTGCCGACGGCATCGCTGGTCGGTTATACCAACGCTGGCAAATCCACGTTGTTCAATACGCTGACCGGCGCGGACGTGTATGCCGCCGATCAGTTGTTCGCGACCCTGGATCCGACTCTGCGGCGGCTGGACATCGCCGAGGTCGGAGCGGTGATTCTGGCGGACACAGTCGGCTTTGTGCGGCATCTGCCCCACGATTTGGTCGCGGCCTTCCGCGCGACCTTGGAAGAGACGCGCGGTGCCGACTTGTTATTGCATGTGGTGGACGCCAGTGATCCATCACGCAGTGAGCGCATCGGACAGGTCAACCAGGTGTTGCAGGAGGTTGGGGCTGGCGAGGTGCCGCAATTGTTGGTTTATAACAAACTGGATCGTCTCGATGAAGCGCCGCGCCTGGAGCGCGACGCTGAGGGAAAGCCGACGCGGGTGTGGGTCTCCGCGCAATCTGGCGCGGGCCTGGAGCTGCTGCGTGAGGCGATCGGGGAACGGCTCAAGGGGACCGTCGCGAGCGGCTGGTTGCGCGTGCCGGCGGCGGCCGGCCGGTTGCGTGCCGAGCTGTTTCGCAGCGGTGCCGTACGGCAGGAACGCTACGAGAACGGCGGTGCGTGCTGGCTGGAGGTGGCTTTGCCGCGTGCCGAACTGGAGCGCCAGTGCGCGCGTCAGGGCATCGATTGCCGCTTATTCCTTGCGCCGGAGGGTGATTTCCTTGCGGGCGCGGCCCAAGCCCCATAAAATCATGCGTCTTGGCACACGAACACGCGCCTGATCGGCAAACACAAGGTAACGAAGACGTGTGCGACGCACGGATTCCGGAACAAAATTACAATCCCTAATGCGTGGTGATTGCAGGACGGCTGGAGCACCCGCTTCGGTCGCAGCCTGGGATCGCCCACGACGGAGCAAATGCGATGGCTTGGAATGAACCGGGTGGCGGCAAAGATCCCTGGAGCGGACGTGGTGGCGACCAAGGTCCGCCGGATCTGGATGAGATCGTGCGCAAGCTGCAGGCCAAGATGGGCGGCCTGTTCGGCGGCCGTCGTGGCGGTGGTGCGGGCGTGGGTGGCGGCGGCGGCAGCATGCGCTCCTTGGGAGCAATCGTCGGCGTCGCCGCTGTCGTCTGGCTGTTGGTCGGCGGCATCTACATCGTCGACGAAGGCAAGCGCGGGGTCGAGCTGACCTTTGGTAAATTCAGCCAGGTGACCATGCCTGGTCCGCACTGGCATATTCCTTATCCCATCGAACAGGTCGATCTGGTCGACGTCGAACAGCGGCGCTTCGTTGAAGTGGGTTACCGTTCCGGCGGCAGTGGTACCAGCAATCAGCAGCCGGTGCCCCGTGAGGCGCTGATGCTGACCGAAGACGAAAACATCGTCGATATCCGTGTTGCGGTGCAGTACCAGGTTAAAGATGCACGCGAATATCTGTTCAATGTGCGCGACCCTGACGATACGCTGAAGCAGGCGACCGAGAGTGCCATCCGCGAAATCATCGGCAAAAGCAAAATGGATTTCGTGTTGACCGAGGGGCGCGGTGAAGTCGCGGTTCAGGCCAAGGCGTTGATCCAAACCATCTTGGATCAATACAAGATCGGCATGCTGGTGACGACGGTGAACTTGCAGGATGCCCAGCCGCCGGAAGAGGTGCAGGGTTCTTTTGTCGACGCCATCAAGGCGCGCGAAGACGAGGAACGGCAGAAGAACGAGGCCAAGGCCTATGCCAACGAAGTGATCCCCAAAGCCCGCGGCGCGGCAGCGCGGCAGATGGAAGAGGCCAATGGTTACAAGCTCAGTGTGATCGCCAAGGCCGAGGGTGAGGCCAGCCGTTTCGAACAACTGCTGACCGAATACAGAAGGCCCCGGAAGTGACGCGCAAGCGTCTGTACCTGGACACCATGCAAGACGTACTGACCAGTAGCAGCAAAGTGACGGTCGATGTCTCCAAGGGCAATAATCTGCTCTATTTGCCGCTGGATCAGATGCTGCAAGGCGCTCGGCCGCCGCTGCGGCGCAGCCGCGTAGTTTCATGGATAGCGGAAACAGCGCTATTTCCGATACAGCGCCGAGCGCCGTCGACAATCGCAGCGATACGCGCAGCAGCCGGGAGCCACGCTAATGTCCTCGAATAGAATGCCGAGTTTGATTGTCCTGGCGGTGGGCGTATTGCTGGTAGCTTCGTTCTCCGTCTTCAAAGTCTATGAATGGGAGCGCGTCGTACTGTTCCGCTTGGGTGAAATCGTCCGCACGGATTACGAACCAGGTCTGCATTTCATGATTCCCATCATCAACAACGTGCGCAAATTCGACGCGCGTGCTTCTGACGCTGGACGTGGAGCCGGAACGCTTCCTCACGGCGGAGAAGAAAAACGTCATCGTCGATTCTTTCGTCAAATGGCGTATCGACGACGTGACGCGTTTCTATACCGCGGTGCTGGGTGATGAGGCGCAGGCCCGCCAGCGTCTGGATCAGATAATCAAAGATGGCATGCGCGGCGAATTCAGCAAGCGCACCATCAATGAGGTGATCTCCGGCGAACGCAGCCGCATCATGAGTGCGCTGGCTGTGAATGCCAACCAACAGGCCAAGGAACTGGGTATCACCATCATCGATGTGCGCATCAAGCGCATCGACTTGCCGCCCGACGTCAACAGCGCGGTTTATCGGCGCATGGAGGCAGAGCGCACGCGCGTGGCCAAGGATTTCCGTTCCCGAGGTTACGAAGCCTCGGAACGCATCCGTGCCGATGCCGATCGTCAGCGTGAGGTGATTATCGCCGAGGCCTATCGCGATGCCGAGCAGGTGCGCGGTGAAGGTGATGCGATTGCGGCGGATACTTACGCCAAGGCGTATACGAAGAATGCGGAATTCTATGCGTTCTATCGCAGCCTGAACGCGTACCGCGCTGCCTTCGGCGGCAAGGACCTGCTGGTGCTTGAACCCGACAGCGAGTTCTTCCAGTACTTCAAGGGTGGCAAGGGCGGCAATTGAGGCGTTGTGCTGAATTAAGCGCAGGTCGCGGGTGGCGGCATGTTCGATGATCTGCTCGCGGCCTTGGCGTTGTTGCTGGTAGTGGAGGGTATCTTGCCCTTCCTCAATCCGGGCGCCCTGCGGCGTACATTGCAGGGCATCGGCCAGATGGATGATCGCAGTCTGCGCATAATGGGTTTGGTCAGCATGCTCTGTGGCGTGGCACTGTTGTACCTGGTGCGCTGAGCCAGCAACGAACAAGAAAGGCGAACATGAGCGGGATCGATCACTGGTTGTTGCCGGAAGGCATCGAGGAAATGCTGCCGGAACAGGCTGCGCACCTGGAGTGGGTGCGGCGGCGTTTGCTGGACGCTGTATCGTAGCTGCGGCTATGCCTTGATCATGCCGCCGATCGTCGAGTTCCTGGAATCGTTGTTGACCGGGACCGGCGCGATCTCGATCTGCAGACGTTCAAACTCACCGATCAACTCACCGGTCGGATGATGGGTATACGCGCCGATATGACGCCGCAGGCCGCGCGCATCGATGCCCACGGCTCAGCGCGAAGAGCCGATACGCTGTGTTATCTGGGTACGGTGTTGCACACCCGGCCGGATGGCTTCGCCGGCTCGCGCAGTCCGTTGCAAGTGGGTGCGAATTGTTCGGTCATGCGGGCATCGAGAGCGATCTGGAGATTCTCGGCCTGATGCTGGAAACGCTGACGCGACCGGCGTCGAAGGGTGTGCATGTGGATCTGGGGCATGTCGGCATCTACCGCGCGCTGTTGCCGATAGCGCGGGTTGGACTGCCGAGCAGGAAGCGATTTGTTCGATGTGTTGCAACGCAAGGCCGGCCGGAAATCGAAGCATTGTTGGCCGCGTTTGGTATTCGCTGGCGCCGTGGCGCGAGCGGCTGGCGCGTTGGCTAGCTAACGGCGGTGTGGAATGTCTGGAGCGGCCCGCCGGCGTTCTGGACGGGCAGGTGACGCGATTGTGCGCGGCACTGGATAATCTGCGGCGCATCGCCGCGAAGGTGCAGGCGCGCCGGCCGGGACTGCCGTTGCATTTTGATCTCGCGGAATTGCGCGGCTATCATTATCAGACCGGCCTGGTGTTCGCGGCTTTCGTGCCCGGGCATGGTCAGAGGCCGCGGCGCAGGCGTGGACGTTACGATGAGATCGGCCGAGGTGTTTGGCCGGGCGCGCCCGGCGACCGGATTTTCCGCTGATCTGCGCACGCTGATGGCGCTGTCGCAGAGCAGTGAGGCAACGGCGCCACGCGGCGCGATGTTCGCGCCCTGTACGGAAGATCCGCCTTGGCGTGGAAAAGTGCGGACCTTGCGCGCGGCGGGCGAGCAGCGTGATCCGCGCGCTGCCCGGACAGACGGGTGATGCCCGTGAGATGGGTTGCGACCGCGAATTGGCGCGCAGTGGCAAAGAATGGAAGTGGTCAAGCTTGGCGTCTGACCCAGCTGAAGCTAGATTGGTGGAGCGCAGCGCAACCCATCGGTTCGTGCGCTGATTGCGGCCTTGCGGCAAACAACACTCTCCACCGATCCTAAATATTTTTCGATAGAGATGGCACGACGGCCATCCCGGATAGAAGCGAGTAGACAATGGGTAAAAATGTAGTAGTAATCGGTGCCCAATGGGGCGATGAAGGCAAGGGCAAGATC
This sequence comes from uncultured Gammaproteobacteria bacterium, assembly GCA_963696465.1. Lineage (GTDB taxonomy): Bacteria > Pseudomonadota > Gammaproteobacteria > Thiohalobacterales > Thiohalobacteraceae > JAHJQQ01. The sequence continues at coordinate 25,842 of CAVOKC010000006.1, forward strand.
GTGGATCTGCTCACCGAGCGTGCCGCGGCCGTGGTGCGCTTCCAGGGTGGCCATAACGCCGGCCATACCCTGGTGATCGATGGCAAGAAGACGGTCCTGCACCTGATCCCGTCCGGCATCCTGCGTGACAATGTCCAGTGCCTGATCGGCAACGGCGTGGTGCTGTCGCCGACCGCGCTGTTCGAAGAGATGGCCATGCTGGAGAGCAACGGCGTGCCGGCGCGTTCGCGCCTGAAGATCAGCGAGGCCTGCCCGTTGATTCTGCCTTATCACGTGGCGCTCGATCTCGCCCGCGAGAAAGCGCGCGGCAAAGCCGCCATCGGCACCACCGGTCGCGGCATCGGTCCGGCCTACGAAGACAAGGTTTCGCGCCGCGGCCTGCGCCTCGGCGATCTGTTCCACCGCGAACGCTTTGCCGCCAAGCTCGGTGAAGTGCTGGACTATCACAACTTCGCCTTGCAGAATTATTTCAAGGCCGACCCGGTGGATTTCCAGAAGATGCTGGATGAAACGCTGGCATGCGCGGAGCAGTTGCAGCCGCATGGTGGCGGACGTGCCGGAACTGCTGCACCAGCACCGCGCGCGCGGCAATAGCGTGCTGTTCGAGGGCGCGCAGGGCGCGCTGCTCGACATCGATCACGGTACTTATCCGTTCGTGACCTCATCGAACACCACCGCCGGCGGCGCCTCTACCGGCAGCGGCGTGGGCCCCGCGCATCTCGATTACATCCTGGGCATCACCAAGGCCTACACCACGCGCGTCGGCGCCGGTCCGTTCCCCACCGAACTGTTCGACGAAATGGGCGAGCATCTGGCCAAGCGTCGGTCACGAGTTCGGTTCCACGACCGGCCGTCGCACGCCGTTGCGGCTGGTTCGATGCCGTGGCCTTGCGCCGCGCCAACCAGATCAACAGCGTCTCCGGCTTGTGCATCACCAAACTCGACGTGCTCGATGGTCTGGACACGCTGCGTCTGTGCGTGGGTTATCGCTGCGGCAACGAGGAGCGCCTCACACCGCCGATCGGCGCCGAGGCTTTCGCGACCTGCGAACCGATTTACGAAGACATGCCGGGTTGGAAGGAGTCTACGGTTGGCGTGCGCAATTACGACGAATTGCCGGTTAACGCACGCGCCTATTTGAAGCGCATCGAAGACGATCGTGGAAGTGCCCGGTCGATATCATCTCGACCGGTGCGGACCGTAAAGATACGATTATCCTGCGACATCCGTTTGATAAATGTAGCCTGGGATTGAGTGCAGCGAAACCCGGGAAGTCGCAGGAGCGATGTTACCGGATTGCGTCAGCCTGATACGGAAGAAGCCTGGATGGAGGATGCAAACTCTGGAAGATGTCCCCCGCATATGCGCTGTGCTTAATGCGGGTTACATTTGGATTGGTGCCGAGAAGAGGACTCGAACCTCCACGGGTTCCCCCGCTAGCACCTGAAACTAGTGCGTCTACCAATTCCGCCACCTCGGCATTTTCCGGTCAAGGACCGCGAACGGGCCCTGTGTCAGAAAGACCGGCAATGTACCGGGAGCGTGACGGGTTGTCAATCCGCGCGGTACGGACCACAATGGCGCCTCAGAATCGCGATTTTCCCGGCATCACCAATCATCCGATAACGCCATTTCACTAGCGCGCTCGGCTATCGGAATTCTCACAAACAAACGCGACAGCAAACCCGTAAGCCCCGCAACGTAGCAAAGGCTGCACCGCCGCGACCCGCATGCCGAGCGCGAGGCCGAGCAAGTACGAGAATCCGATTCCCAGTCGTGAATTCATTCTGGAGACCCATCGCGAGCGGGCGAGCCGCTTGATCACGAGCAACTTGCGCCGAGATTTTCCGACTTAGCGACGAAGAAGATTGCGAGGCCCTGCGCCGGCGCCTGAACGCCATGGTGCGCGATGGCCAGCTGGTGCGCAACCGCCGCGAAGGGATGGTGCTGGTCGAATCATCAGGACCTGGTACGCGGCCGCATCATCGGCCATCCGGATGGCTTCGGCTTTCTGGTGCCGGATGAGGGTGGCGATGATCTGTTCCTGTCGCCACGGCAGATGCGCGTCGTGATGAATGGTGACCGCGCCGTGGCGCGCGTCACCGGATGGATCGGCGCGGCCGTCCCGAAGGCGCGATTGTTGAGGTGCTGGAGCGCAACACGCAGCGTGTGGTCGGGCGTTTCTATTGTGAGAACGGTGTGGGCTTCGTGGTGCCTGACACAAGCGCATGACCCATGACATCGTCGTTCCGGCGAGGCCAGGGCAATGCGCAGTCAGGGTCAGATCGTCACCGTGGAAATCATTGAGCAGCCGACGTTTCCATTCCCACCCGATTGGCCGAGTCGTCGAGGTGCTGGGCGATCACATGGCGCCCGGCATGGAAATCGACGTCGCGATCCGTAGCCCACAATCTACCGTTGAACTGGCCGCAAGCGGTGCAAGCGGAAATCGCCAGGCTGTCCGGAAGTCGCCGAGGCATCCAAGCAGAACCGCAGGATTTGCGCAAGACACCGCTGGTGACCATCGACGGCGTGGACTCGCGCGATTTCGACGACGCTGTGTTCTGCGAACGCAAAGCCAAAGGCTGGCGTCTGTTGGTGGCGATTGCCGATGTCTCGCACTATGTCGAGCCGGACACGGCGCTGGATACCGAGGCGTTGCGGCCGCGGCACCTCCGTGTATTTTCCCGAGCGCGTCATCCCGATGTTGCCGGAGATTCTTTCCAACGGCCTGTGTTCGATCAATCCACAGGTCGACCGCTTGTGCATGGTCTGCGAGATGAGTTTCGACGAACGACGGCAAGATCACGCGCTCGCGATTCCTCGAAGGGGTGATGCGCTCGGCATGCGCGGCTCATCTATGACGACGTGGCGCCAAGATGTTGGTCGATGGCGATGTCGCGTTGCGTAAAAAACTGCGGCGACGTGGTGCCGCATCTGGAAGATCTCACGGCTCTACCAAGTGTTGCGCGTGGCGCGCGAGAAGCGCGGCGCCATCGACTTCGATACCACCGAAACGCGCATCGTGTTCGGCGCGGACCGCAAGATCGAATCGATCGTGCCGGTGATCCGCAATGACGCGCACAAGCTCATCGAAGAGTGCATGGTGGCCGCCAATGTCGCCGCCGCGCGGTACCTGGAGAAGCACAAGATGCCGGCGCTGTATCCGCGTGCATCGCGGTCCGCCGCTGGAGAAGCTCGCCGACCTGCGCAATTCCTCGGTGAGATTGGGTCTGATCCATGAAAGGCGGTGACAAGCCGCAGCCCTGCATTACGCCGAATTGCTCGCCAAAGTGCAGTACGCGGCCGGATGCGCATCTGATCCAGACGGTGATGCTGCGCTCGTTGTCGCAGGCGCGTGTACAGCCCGGACAATATCGGTCACTTCGGCCTGGCGCATGAGGCCTATGCTGCACTTCACCTCGCCGATCCGCCGTTATCCCGATCTGATGGTGCACCGTGCCATCCGTCATGCGTCGCTCAAGGCCGGAAGGTCGGCAAACGGGCACTGGGACACGTTTCAGACGGCTCCGGCACGGGTTTCCGTTATACGGCGGCCGACATGGTGGTGCTGGGCGAGCATTGTTCGACGACCGAGCGGCGCGCCGACGAGGCAACCCGCGATGCGGTCAGTTGGCTCAAGTGCGAGTACATGATGGACAAGGTCGGCGATGAATTCGACGGCACCATCAGCAGCGTGACCTCGTTCGGTATTTTCGTCGAGCTGGAAGAGATCTATCGTCGAAGGTCTGGTGCATGTCACCGCGCTCAAGAATGATTATTATCATTTCGATCCGGCCGGTCACCGTCTGCGCGGCGAACGCAGCGGTACCATGTATCGCTTGACCGATGGCGTGCGCGTGAAAGTCGTGCGGGTGAATTTAGACGAACGTAAAGTGGATTTTGAACTTGTGGAGCCGGAGAACGTCAAATCCGGACGCGCAGTGGCCAGTGCTAAAGCCAAGGACACTAAGGCAAAAGACACTAAGGCCAAGGATACTAAGGCCAAGGATACTAAGGCTCGTAAGCCGCGGCGTCGTAAAAAACCGGCAGCAAAAACAGGAGCAAAACCCGAATGAAAACCTTCGATGCGAAAAAAATTCTCATAATCGCTGTTGCGCTTGCCGTGGCTGGTTGTGCCACTGATGATCCCAACAAACGCACCAAGACCGGTGCGGCCATCGGTGCGGTTGCCGGGGCCATCCTCGGTCATCAGCTGGACGATGATTCCGGACGATTTGTCGGCGCCGCCGTCGGCGCATTGGCCGGTGGTGCGGTCGGCAATTACATGGATAAACAAGAACAGGAATTCGACTCGGCGTTGGCCGAGGAGCAGCGTCAGAACGACATCGAGATCCAACGTCTGCAGGATGAAACGCTGAAGATCGATATTTCGAATGAGGTGTCTTTCGATTTCGGACGCGCCGATATCAAGGCGTCGTTCCGGCCCACCTTGGACAAGGTCGCCGGTGTGCTCAAGCGTTACCCGAACTCGATTGTGCACGTCGTCGGCCATACCGATAGCGTCGGTTCCGATGCGTATAACCAGCGTCTGTCCGAGCAACGTGCGCTGGCCGTGGTCGATTATCTGGCGAGTATCGGCGTGGCGCGTGATCGTTTACGTTCGGAAGGGCGTGGCGAAACCGAACCGCGCGATACCAACGCAACCGAGGCGGGTCGGCAGCTCAATCGTCGCGTAGAGCTGTATGTGAAGCCGATTGTGCAAGGTCAGGAGCAACGCGCCTACGAGCCGCCGCCGGTGCAGGAAGCGCCTGCTTCGTGGCGTTGATGCATGAGTGAGGCGCAGCGCGTTTATGGTCTGCATGCGGTACGCGCCGTGTTGCGTCAGGGTGAGCTGCAGGTGCTGCGCGCCTGGGCGCAGGACAGTCGCCACGATCCTAAGCTGGAAACGCTGATTGGCGAATTGCAGGCGCAAGGCGTGCGGGTCGAGCGCGTTCCGCGACGTGAGCTGGATCGATTGGCTCCGGATGCACGTCATCAAGGCATCCTGCTGGAACTGCACGCGGGCGCCGCGGTCACCGAGCAGGATCTCGAGGGTTTTCTTACCACGCTCAAGCCGCCAGTTTTGTTATTGGTGCTCGATGGCGTGACCGATCCGCATAACCTGGGTGCCTGTCTGCGGTCGGCCGATGCCGCTGGTGTGCAGGCGGTGATTCTGCCCAAGGATAAATCTGCCGGTATCACGCCGGTGGTGCGCAAAGTTGCCTGCGGTGCCGCCGAGAGTCTGCCGATCTTTGCCGTGACCAATCTTGCGCGCACCCTGCGTACGCTGCAGGATGCCGGTATTTGGATCTACGGTGCCGCGGGTGAGGCCGATCAAACTCTGTACGACATTGATTTCAAGGGTAACGTGGCCCTGGTGCTGGGGGCGGAGGGTGGCGGTATGCGGCGCCTGACCCGGGAACATTGCGATGGGTTGGTGAAAATCCCCATGGCCGGGACGGTGGAAAGCCTGAATGTCTCCGTCGCCACTGGCGTATTGCTCTATGAAGTAGTCAGGCAACGAAAGAAAAATTAATTGGGCTCAGCGCGAGCCGAACGGTTCTTATTCAAAGCGGCAGTCCTCTTATCCGTCATTCCGGCCGGGCTGGGATCCGGGTCCACGGCCGTATGTCACCTCATTCCGGCCACCCCTAACGGTGGTTCTGGGTTCAGTCAGCGGCATTCGGTGCAGCCCTCATTATCCAGAATTGCATCAAACATAAGCCTCCATTAGAATGCGCGGCTCCCATGGGGGTGCCCTAGCCGGCTTTTCCATGGCTCCTTGCCTCACTGCCCGGACGGTCCGGATGCGGGAGGCTTCATCCATAAGGGGCATACAATGCGTCATTATGAAATCGTGTTCCTGGTTCACCCGGACCAGAGCGAACAAGTTCCTGCCATGGTCGAGCGCTACCGCGCCACCATCGAAGCGGCGGGCGGCCAGATCCATCGCTTGGAAGATTGGGGCCGCCGTCAGCTGTCCTATCCGATCCAGAAAATCCTCAAGGCACATTACGTGCTGATGAACATTGAGTGCAATCAGGACGTGCTCAACGAACTGACCTCCGCGTTCCGCTTCAACGACGCCGTCCTGCGCAATCTGGTCATCGCGCGCGACGAGGCAATCACTGAGCCTTCCATGCTGATCAAGCGTGACGATCGCGAACGCGATGACACACGTCGTTCCGATGATGATGACGACGATGATGGTGACAGCGATGGCGACGACGCGAGCGACGCCGCTTAAGTGAAGTGTTTATGTGCCGAGTGTCGGCACGGGATGTGTAGGCCCCATGCTGGATAGTCCGGCCAATGTGCTGGTCATCGAGGGTCGGGTAGTGCAGCCAGCGGAGATGCGTACATCTCCGGCCGGAATACCGATCAGTCGCTTTAGCATCGAGCATAAGTCGATGTGTGAAGAGGCTGATCTGCCCCGCGAGGTGCAGTTTCTGCTCGCAGTGGTAGCCACCGGTGTAGCGTTGCAACCACAGGTCGCGGCGTTACAAATCGGACAGCGAATCCGGGTACGAGGATTTTTGGCCCGCGCAAGTTATCGCGCTGCTGAATACCGTTTGGTAGTGCACGCACAGTCGATTGAATATTTGAACGATGCAGATCGTTAATACGAGGTAATTGGATATGTCACGTTTTTTCCGCCGCCGGAAGTTTTGCCGCTTCACCGCTGAGAACGTCAAAGAGATCGATTACAAAGATCTCGCGACCCTGAAGAACTATGTTACTGAGACCGGCAAGATTGTTCCCAGCCGTATCACCGGCACCAAGGCGCGCTATCAGCGCCAGCTGTCCACGGCTATCAAGCGCGCGCGCTTCTTGTCTTTGCTGCCGTACAGCGATTCGCATTGATGTTTGGAAGTCGCATCGACGTTATTTCGTCGGTGCACTAAGGCGGCCGATCGGATGATGCAGGGTTTGGCGGCCTTCGCGATGAGTGCCCGCTGGCGTGCCATCATGGTAGCGACACTCAGCGCGGCTGGCGCATGGGTGCTGCCGCCGCTGACATCGCCCCTGGTTTATCTAGGGGGCGCGGTCATTGGCTTAGTCACGCTACGCCTTGGCGCACTGCAGGGTTTGAGTGTGGCTGGGGCGGGCGGCGCGGCGCTCGCACTTGTGGGTGCCGTTAGCAGTGGGTTTGCGTTACCTATGGTGGTCGGCGCCTGGGTGTTGTGGCTGCCGGCGTGGGCGTTGGGTGTGTTGCTCAGATCCAGCCGCTCATTGGCGCTGTGTTTACAGGGTGCCGCTGCATTTGGGCTGCTGCTGATCATCGCTGCGTATGCGTGGTTAGGGCAACCCGCCGCCTGGTGGGCACCGCGTCTGGATGAGCTGCTCGGCCCGGCGTTCGCCGCGCAAGGATTGGATACGGCGCAGTATTTTCCGGCACTGGCCCGTTGGATGACGGCAATGAGTGTGGCCGCATTGATGTTCGGTGCGTTGATGAGTTTATTGCTGGCGCGTGCATGGCAAGCGGGTTTGTATAACCCGGGGGGATTTGGGGCGGAGTTCCGCTCCCTGCGACTTGGCAAAGGCTTCGCTGTAGTGAGCTTTGCCACAGTCATGATTGCTACCGTCACGAGCGGCAGTGTGGCCGAGTTGTTGGCTGATGCTGCGGTGGTTCTGCTGGTTGTGTATCTGCTACAGGGATTGGCGCTGGTACATGCAGTCGTAAACAGCCGACGCGCCCACCGCGGCTGGTTAATTGGTTTGTATGTGGTGTTGCTTATGGCTGCGCTGCAGGTGATGCCACTGCTGGCATTACTGGGATGGATGGATGCCTGGATCGATTTCCGCACGCGCGTTGGGCGGAGTGTCTGAATCCAGGTGACTGTGTCGATTTACGAGTTTCAATGATGAGGTAATGAGTCATGCAAGTGATTCTGTTGGAAAAGGTTGATAATCTGGGTGGCCTGGGCGACAAGGTGAAAGTGCGTTCCGGTTATGGTCGTAATTTCCTGATCCCGAAGGGTAAGGCCACGGCGGCGACACCAGCCAACATCGCTCGCTTCGAGGAGCGTCGCGCCGAGCTGGAAAAGGCAGCGGCCGATGCGTTGGCGGCGGCCAATGTCCGTAAGGCTGGCCTGGAAGGTTTGTCGGTCACGGTGGCGGCCAAGGCCGGTGAAGAAGGCAAATTGTTTGGTTCTGTTGGCACGGGCGATATCGCGCATGCTGTGACCGCAGCGGGCCAGCCGGTCGAGCGTCACGAAGTGCGACTGCCGGAAGGCCCGTTCCGTGCGCTAGGCACATTCGACGTCACGCTGCATTTACATACTGACGTCAACGCCTCGATCAAACTGATTATCGTCGCGGAATAAGCACTTCCGGGCTGCTGCCCGAAATCATGCCAAGTTGACGGCAACCGCGCTTGTCGGTTGCCGTTGCATTTGTGTATGCTCCCCGCAGTACAACGTTTCGCAATTCTGATGAATTCCTTCTGGAGCACGCATGCCTGAGTCCGTCCTGTCCACCGAAATGCACGGTGGCGGTGCCGAGTCGCTCAAGGTTCCGCCGCATTCCATTCCAGCCGAGCAGTCCGTATTGGGCGGGCTCATGTTGGATAACGATGCGTGGGACCAGATTGCCGACCGTGTCTCCGAAGATGATTTTTACCGTCGCGATCATCGCCTGATCTTCCGCGCTATTGCCGGTTTGGCCGAAGCCAGTCAGCCCTTCGATGTGGTGACGTTGTCCGAGCAGCTGGAAAAAAACCGCCTGCTCAACGATGCCGGTGGTATGGCCTATCTCGGCGCCTTGGCCAAGGACACGCCGAGTGCGGCGAATATCCGTGCCTATGCCGATATCGTGCGCGAGCATTCGGTGCTGCGGCAGATGGTGCGCGTCGGCACTGACATCGCCAATGCCGCGTATTTTCCGGAAGGGCGCGAGTCGCGCGAACTGCTGGATTTCGCGGAATCGCAGGTGTTTGAAATTGCCGAGCGTGGCAGCCGCGGCAAGCGCGGCTTCGTGCGTATCAAGGATCTGCTGACGCAGGCTGTCGATCGCATCGATCATCTGTTCCAACTCGATAACCCGATCACCGGCGTAGCGACCGGCTTCAATGACTTCGACGAAATGACCGCCGGTCTGCAACCGTCAGACTTGGTGATCATCGCCGGCCGGCCGTCCATGGGTAAAACCAGCTTCGCGATGAACATCGCCGAGAACGCCGCTATCCGCCATAAGGTACCGGTGGCGGTGTTCAGTATGGAAATGCCCGGCGAGCAGTTGGCAATGCGTCTGATGTCCTCGCTCGGCCGCATCGATCAGCACAAAGTGCGTACCGGTAAACTTGAAGACGACGATTGGCCGCGACTGACATCGGCTGTCAGCATTCTCGCCGAGGCACCGTTATTCATCGACGATACGCCGGCCTTGTCGCCAACAGATTTACGTGCCCGCGCCCGGCGTCTGAAGCGCGAGCACAATCTCGGCATGATCGTCATCGACTACTTGCAGTTAATGCAGGTGCCCGGTTCGCGCGAAAACCGCGCCACCGAAATTTCGGAAATCTCCCGCGGGCTGAAGGCGCTTGCTAAGGAGTTGCATGTACCCGTGGTCGCATTGTCGCAGCTCAATCGCAGTCTGGAACAACGCCCGAACAAACGGCCGGTGATGTCCGATTTGCGCGAGTCCGGTGCTATCGAGCAGGATGCCGACATGATCGTCTTCATCTATCGCGATGAGGTCTATGACAAGGACAGTCCCGACAAGGGCTCGGCAGAAATCATCATCGGCAAGCAGCGTAATGGACCGATCGGCATGAGGCGCCTGACCTTCCTGGGCCAATACACCCGCTTCGAGAATTTCGTCTCCGATGGCTATGGCGGCGGAGACTATGAATGACGCGACCACTTCGTGCGCGTATCGATCTCGGTGCGCTGCAACATAATCTTCTCAAAGTACGCCAACTCGCACCGCGTAGTCATATTATGGCGGTGGTCAAGGCCAACGGTTATGGTCATGGCTTGGTGCGGGTTGCCCAAACATTGCGTGACGCCGACGGCTTCGGTGTTGCCTGTCTGGAAGAGGCGGTTGGTCTGCGCGAGGTCGGGATACGAAAACCGATCACGCTGTTGGAAGGTTTCTTCGACAGCGATGAACTGGACGCGGTCAGCCACTATCGGTTGATGCCGGTGCTCCATGCAGAGCGGCAGATACGCCAACTGGAAAATGCGCAACTGCCACAACCGATCGCTGTATGGCTCAAAGCCGATACCGGCATGCATCGGCTCGGTTTTTCGCCGGATGTTGTTGTTGCGATGTATCGCCGCTTGCAAGCGTGCGCGAATGTCAGTGAGATCGGGCTGTTTTCCCATCTGGGTTACGCTGATGATCGACGCAGTGTGCAGACTCAACGGCAATGCGAGCAGTTTCAGTCTATGGTCGAGACTTTCTCGGGACCGCGTTCGCTGGCTAACTCGGGTGGTTTAATGGGCTGGCCAGAGACGCAATTCGATTGGGTTCGTCCCGGATTGATGCTCTACGGTATTTCGCCGTTCGCGGGTAATACCGGTGTCGAGCAGGAGCTGCAGCCGGTCATGACATTAGAGTCTAAGTTGATCGCGGTGAACCGTTTTGAGCGTGGCGCGGCGATCGGTTACAGCGGGGCCTGGATGTGTCCGGAGGACATGAATGTTGGCGTGGTCGCTGTGGGTTATGGAGATGGTTATCCACGGCATGCGCCGACCGGTACGCCGGTCTTGGTGAACGGAAAGCGCACCCAGATCATCGGGCGTGTATCGATGGACATGCTGTCTGTTGATCTGCGCGATCAGCCGGCTGCGGATATTGGCGATTCCGTGGTGTTGTGGGGAGCCGAGCTGCCCGTCGAAGAGATTGCCCGATGTGCCGGGACGATCGCGTACGAACTCGTATGTGCGATAGCGTCGCGCGTGCCCGTTGAGGTCCTGTCACCTGCGGTGGTCGAGGCTGTTTCCTGAACGTGTCATCCCTGTCGAAATTTCTGACGCTGCGCGAGTGATGTAATTCTCCCGCTGCGTACCTTCACTGGTACGGAATCAAAGCGTTTCGTCGTCTTGCTCGTGCATGTAGTGAGACTGTGGCTGTCAGTGCAATTTACGAATATCCGTATGCACTGGACCGCACGCTTGGTTAATCAATGTGTTGTGCAGTCGGAATGAATGTTGCCTGAATATATCTGGGTGCCCCTTAGCGGGGCGGCGAAGTCCTGCGATGGGAGGCAACATGAAAGCTGCGAACCTGACGTTGGCGGATTTGCTCTGGTTTATCGCGTTACTCATCGCCTTGTTCATGACCGGTATGGTCGTTTAGCAAGGCTTCGTCACCGCCGGTCTGCTCTGTCGACAGCCGCGCGTGTGGTCTTCTCTGATCAGACAGACGCAGTAAGGTGATCACGACGGCTACACGTACACGTCCCTGCCGGAAGTTTCATGCGCTGCCTTGGTATCGAGGCTCGGCCTGACGAGATGTTCCAGTATTCAGTCGCTGCGTCCCAAATAAAACGGCGGACCCTTTAGGGTGCCGCCGTTGAGTTACTTAGCCTTCACAATGTTATGGTTGTTTTCTTTTTTTTTGTGCCGCTGGCTCTACCGTATATTCTTATTATTAACCCGTTGTTTTTATTATCCCCGGGTCTCTCCCCCATCCTATATGTTGTTTTCCGCACCGTTCCCTGGAGCTTGAGTTGTTCTAGAGCAAGGCCTGTGCCAATGAAAATATTTAACAATTAAAACAGTATATTGACTAAATACTTAACGAGTTGGTAAGGCGTTTGCCAGATGTTCACGTAAACTATGCCGACATGCTTACCCAGATGGGTAAGCCGATTATTTATACATATAATCATAAAATACAGGTATATAGGGTCAGTTAGAGTGATTGTATTACGAGTCTCGCATTTCGTAAGGAATTTCGACTGTGTAAACCCGTTGCTTCGAGAGCCAAAGAAAATTCAGCCCAGTCCATGCGAGGCCCGAGGAAGGGTGAGGCCATAACGAAGCGCACCGTTCGGTGGTTGCTTTCTTTGTTGTGGACCCGGCCAAGCACTTCACTTTTTTCCAAATTTCCGTAGAATGCCCGGTTTACTCAGTGGCCGCCCTGCGGTGGCCTTGGCTGTTGTTCAGAGGATGGTTTCACATGGTAACGATTCGTTTGTCGCGCGGTGGTGCGAAGAGACGCCCTTTCTATCACATCGTTGTGACTGATAGCCGCAACCGGCGCGATGGTCGATACATTGAGCGCATCGGATATTTCAATCCAATCGCCAAAGGCGGCGAGACGCGCGTGCAGATCGATATCGCACGCATTGATCACTGGATTGCGCAGGGCGCGCAGCCTTCCGATCGCGTCGCCGGCCTGGTTAAGCAGGAACGTAAGCAGAGCGCCTGATTTCGCGGCTGCGCTGATATAGAACGATGGCGGATGACCGCGTAATCGTTGGGCGTATCAGCGGGCTGTTTGGCGTGCGTGGTTGGTTGAAGATTTTTTCCTATACCGAGTCGCGTGAAAACATCGTCGAATACAGTCCGTGGCAAGTGAACAAAGACGGACAATGGCAAACGGTCAAAGTCGAGTCTGGACGCAGTCACGGTAAAGGTGTCGTCGTTAAGCTTGTCGGATATGACGATCGTGATGCGGCTGCTACGCTGATCGGTTGCGACATCGCGGTAACGCGCGAGCAGATGGGTGAGCCGGAACCCGGTGAATATTACTGGGCAGACCTTGAAGGAATGAAGGTCGTCACGCTGGACGGTGTCGAATTGGGTGTGGTTGACCACCTGTTCGAGACGGGTGCAAATGATGTGGTTGTCGTACGGGGTGAGCGCGAACGGTTGTTGCCCTTCGTACGGGGAAATGTAATCAAGAATATAGATCTCCAACGTCATGTGATGGAGGTCGATTGGGATCCCGAATTCTGACGGCTTGATTGGCGCTGGTTGATCCGGATGCCAGGGCCGGTGGGGATTCGAAATGCGGATTGATGTGGTTACCCTGTTTCCCGATCTGGTGCGCCAGGTCGCCGAGTGCGGAGTGACCGGACGTGCGGTTCAACGTGAATTGTTGGCGCTGCATACCTGGAATCCGCGCGATTACACCCACGATAGGCATCGTACGGTGGATGACCGTCCCTACGGGGGTGGCCCGGGAATGGTGATGCGCTATGAGCCGCTGCGTGATGTCATCCGCGCAGCCCGCGCCGAGTCGCCGCAGGTGCCGGTGGTGTATCTTTCGCCACAGGGGCGATTGCTGACCCAAGAGCAGGTGCGAATCTGGGCGAGTGGGCCGGGATTGATTTTGCTTGCCGGGCGCTATGAGGGCATCGACGAGCGCCTGCATGCCGACCTGATCGATGAAGAATGGTCGATTGGCGATTATGTGCTGAGCGGCGGCGAACTGGCGGCGATGGTGGTTATCGATGCCGTGGCGCGATTACAGCCGGGCGCGCTGGGCGATGAGGATTCAGCCGAACAGGACTCCTTCTCGCAAGGTCTGCTCGACTGTCCGCATTTCACGCGGCCTGAAAGCATCGATGGTATGGATGTGCCGCCGGTGTTGATGGGTGGTAATCACGCCGACATCGTGCGCTGGCGTAGCAAACAGTCGCTCGGGCGAACATGGCAACGGCGGCCGGAATTATTAGATCATTTGCAGTTGACGCAGGAACAACAGCTGCTCTTGGATGAATTCATTCAGGAGCGGGACGATAAACGACAGGACACTCCACAGTAACGACGAGTGAGTTAGAGGTAACAACATGAACATCATCGAAGAGTTGGAAAAGGAACAAATGGGTCGTGCCGTTCCGGCGTTTGGTCCCGGCGACACTGTGGTTGTCAACGTGAAGGTGAAGGAAGGTACCCGCGAGCGCACCCAGGCCTTCGAAGGTGTTGTCATCGCCATACGTAGCCGCGGCCTGAACTCCGCGTTCACTGTGCGTAAGATCTCGCATGGCGAGGGCGTAGAGCGTGTGTTCCAGACCTACAGCCAGGCCATCGACAGCATCGAAGTGAAACGCCGTGGTGACGTACGTCGCGCCAAGCTGTACTACCTGCGCGACCGTCAGGGCAAGTCCGCACGTATCAAGGAAAAACTCTAAACGGCAGCAGGGTGGCGTAGGCTCTAACCCAGCCGATGCCGCTTTTGTCAGGCCCAGCGAGGGGCGTCATGTTCACATGGCGCCCTTTTTTGTTGTACGTTACGCATCAGGCTCCGCCATCATTGGCGGTACATCGTCGTAGGGAAACGCACGAGGTAGACCTCCATGAGGGATGATTATCAGGCCATAATGACCAGCCCAATCGGGCGAATCGGTGTCCGCTTGGACGACCTAGAACAACTCGTCGCACTGGATTTTCTGGGGCAACGTGGGCGTTCCCGGCCGGGCCAAATCTATGCGGCGCGGCGCATCGTCGCAGCATTGATGGGTTACTTTGCCAATCCAACGCTGCCCCTCTATTTACCCCTGGCAACATCGGGTACGCCGTTCCAGCAAAAAGTCTGGCGTGCCTTGCAGGAAATTCCCGCGGGCCAGACCTGGACCTATGGCCAGCTCGCCAAGCATATCGACTCAGCCCCGCGCGCAGTGGGGCAGGCATGCCGACGCAACCCCTTGCCTATCGTCGTCCCATGCCATCGCGTGGTCGCACAATCGGGTATGGGGGGCTATAGCGGCGCGACCAGCGGGCCTGACATGGTTATCAAGACTTGGTTGCTGATGCACGAGGGCGTGATACCGTCTCCTTGAATCCGGCGAGCGCCGCCCCCATGTCTCGTTTGCTTGGCTGTACGCAGCCGTTTCGTTTTCCATTTTCATTTTCAGGAGTAGCTTGGCAATGACCGTTGCGGCCCATAGGGAGACCCTGGAGTTTCAGACCGAAGTTCGGCAACTGCTGAACCTCATGATTCACTCGTTGTATTCCAACAAAGAAATTTTCCTGCGCGAACTGATCTCGAACGCCTCGGATGCCTGCGACAAACTGCGTTTCGAGGCCTTGTCCGACGACGCACTCTATGAAAGCGACAGCGCATTGAAAATTGGTGTGCGGGTGGACCGGGAACAACGCACCATCACCATCAGCGACAACGGCGTCGGCATGAATCGCAGCGAGGTCGTGGATAATCTTGGCACCATCGCCAGATCCGGTACCCGGCAGTTTTTCGAATCGCTCACCGGCGATCAAGCCAAGGACAGTACGCTCATCGGCCAGTTCGGCGTGGGCTTCTATTCGGCGTTTATCATCGCCGACACCGTCACAGTGATTTCACGTCGTGCCGGGCTTGGTCATGAGCACGGCGTACGCTGGGAATCCGATGGACAGGGCAGCTATTCCCTGGAAACTGTCGACGTGGAAGCGCGTGGCACACAGGTTATTCTGCATCTGCGCGAGGGTGAGGACGAATTTCTCGATGCCTTCCGCCTGCGCAGCATCATCCGCAAATATTCCGATCACATCTCTCTGCCCATTGAAATGCCGGTTGAAGACAAGGGCGGCGAGTTCGAGACGGTCAACAGCGCCTCGGCCCTGTGGGCGCGCGCCAAGAAAGACATCAGTGATGAGGAATACAAGGCCTTCTACAAGCATGTTGGCCACGATTTCGAGGATCCACTAACGTGGACGCATAATCGCGTTGAGGGTAAGCAGTCCTACACCTCGTTGCTGTATGTGCCAAAGCGCGCGCCTTTCGATCTGTGGGATCGTGATAGCCGTCATGGTATCAAGCTCTACGTGCGCCGTGTCTTCATTATGGACGATGCTGAACAGCTGATGCCGCAATATCTGCGTTTTGTCCGTGGCGTGGTCGACTCAGATGATTTGCCGCTGAATGTTTCGCGCGAAATTCTGCAGCACAACAAACTCATCGATACGTTGCGTTCCGCTTCGGTAAAAAAAGTGCTGGGCTTGCTCGAGGAAATCGCCGACAAAGAGCCACAACGCTACGCTGACTTCTGGAAGGAATTCGGCCGTGTGCTCAAGGAGGGGCCGGGCGAGGATTTTGCCAACCGCGAACGCATTGCCAAGCTGCTGCGTTTCGCCTCCACCCATGACGACTCGGTCGAGCAGAAGGTTTCGCTGGAGGATTACCTCGGGCGCATGGCCGAGGGTCAGGACAAGATCTATTACGTGACCGCCGACACCCATGCGGCTGCGCGCAAGAGTCCGCATTTGGAAGTATTCCGCAAACAGGGAATCGAGGTGCTGCTGCTCTGGGATCGCGTCGACGAATGGTTGATGTCACATCTCACCGAATACGCGGGCAAGTCGCTGGTCTCGGTGGCCAAAGGAGATTTGGATCTCGGCAAATTGGGTGCCACTGAGGATCAGGAAGCGCTTAAACAAGCGGAGACCGAACTCAAGCCATTGCTTGAACGGATGCAGACGGCACTCGGCGATAAAGTCAAAGAAGTGCGCTTCAGTCATCGCCTGACCGATTCGCCTGCGTGCCTGGTGTTAGGCGCACATGATATGGCGGTGCATCTGCAGCGCGTGTTGCGCCAAGCCGGACACGAGGTGCCGAACACGCAGCCAGTGTTGGAAATCAATCCGCAGCACGCGTTGATCCGCCGCCTCGAAGACGAAACAGATTCGCAGCGCTTCAGTGACTGGAGTCACGTGCTGTTCGACCAGGCCATGCTCGCTGAAGGTGGGCAGCTCGAAGATGCCGCGGGATTTGTCAGCCGTCTGAATGGTCTGCTGATGCAACTCGCGAATCGATCGTGAGTAGATGCTTGGTCCGCTGCGGTGAGCTGCATTGCCGCAGCGGATTTAGGTTTTGAATCATGCAAAATCCGCAGGATCAAACGCGTTTCCGCATCGATAAATGGCTGTGGGCGGCGCGTTTTTTCAAAACGCGCGTCCTGGCGACGGAAGCTGTGGAAGGCGGTAAGGTGCATGTTAATGGCGAGCGCGTAAAGCCCTCGCGTCAATTGCGCTGTGGCGATGAGCTGAGTATTCAAAAAGGGCTGTATACCTTCGTGGTTGAGGTGCAGGCGTTATCGCTGCAGCGTGGCTCAGCCGAGCGGGCACAGGCGCTGTATTGCGAACGGGAATCGAGCATCGCAGCGCGTCATGACTTAATGGATGCTCGCCGCTTACAGGCGGCCACTGATCCACAGCCGGGTGGACGGCCGGATAAGCGTATGCGGCGTCAGTGGGAAAGGCTCAAGGGGCGTTGAACGCGGCTCATCGTCGGAACCTTAACCGACGATGTGCGTGGGCTTAGGCCTGTGCGCGTAATGGTACTTGCATGGCGTGCAGCATGAGGGTGCGCAGCGTCATGATCAGATTGCTTGCCGCGTCATCGCCTTCGACGTCGGTGTCGTTTTGCGCATCACGATAATACCCTTGTAACACCATCGGGGTTTCCGGGCAGAGTGCGGCAATCCGGTGCAGCACATCTTCGCGGGTTATGTCGCATAGATTCGTGTTCATCAGCGCGAAATCATAGCCGGGAACATCCAAAGCAGTGTCGAGTTCCGCGGCGCTACCGGCTTGCGCAAGCTCCACATTATCGCGTAGTGCCGCTTTGACCAAGCCGGCACTGAAGCGATCCGCTTCGATATGCAGAACGCGTGGGCGGAAGTTGCGATTGCGCTGGCAGGCGGATTTGATCGCAAAGATCGTGCGTGCCTGATTGGCCGCTTTATGCACCCAATCGGGTTCAGGGTGCGGTTCATCATCGATCGCTTCCAGGTCGATTTCCAGATTGTGCGGTGGACGGGGTGCCGCCGTAAACTGCGTGCACGCGGAGATCACGAGGATGGGTAACTGCATGCCCAGTACGCGCAGCTCATGAGTGAATGACAGTGCATCTTGATCTTCTAACAACAGCGGTACGGTCATCGCTTGATAATAATGCAGCGCGAGCTTCTTCAAGGCCTGCCGGCCACTCTGAACGGTGTCGACCCAGAAGCCGGCGGTTGCGAGCGTCCGTGACAGATAGGCGCTGAGCGTGGCGTCGTGTTCGCAAACCAGAATGCGTGGGCAGTGCCCCATGATGAACCTCGATTGTCGTTGTCGTTGTGATTACTGCCTTGCGTTGCCGCTCCTGGCTCAGCATTGTTAGTGCCTGTCGCTCGGCTTTCACTGCTATCGACTGTGAGGCGGATTAATTAAGTGGCCCGCCGCGCAACGCGGGCGTGTCTGGTGTGGTGTTAATTGGTCTAATTCCGGGGTATTGGTGCTGGATTTCAGCGGCTTAGCGCCATGCATTTCGGCCGGGAAATGCTAAGATGGCGTACGCCAGAGCGCGGCAGATGACGCATCGTGGTCTGAAGTGTGATGTAGGTCCGGAACGGCCCGGACCGCGGGTATTGGAGGAGAGTGCATGCGTCCTTCGCAGTTGATGAGCGTACTGGATCGGGAGTTTCTGAGCACCCACGAGGGACACCACACGCCCGTGATGGTGTGGGGTCCGCCGGGTGTCGGCAAGTCGCAAATTATCGCGCAGATCGCCTCGCGCCATGATGCTGCCGTGATTGATATACGACTGTCGCAGATGGAACCGAGCGATCTGCGCGGCATTCCATTTCGGGTCGGTGATTTTGTCGAGTGGGCGGTGCCGGCCATCCTGCCGAACGCCGAGCGTCATGGTGAGGCGGGCATTTTGTTCCTGGATGAAATCACCTCCGCGCCACCGAGCGTGTCGGCGGCGGCCTATCAGTTGATTCTGGATCGGCGCTTGGGTGAATACCGCGTGCCGGACGGTTGGGCGATCTTCGCCGCCGGCAATCGTCAGGGCGACCGTGGTGTGACCTACACCATGCCGGCGCCGTTGGCCAACCGCTTCTCGCATTTCGAATTGGATACGCATCTCGATGATTGGGTCACCTGGGCCTATGCCAATGGGATCGACGAGCGACTGATCGCGTTCCTGCGCTTCCGTCCGGAACTGCTGTTCGATTTCGATCCCGCACACAATCCTGTGGCGTTCCCGTCGCCGCGATCCTGGGAGTTCGCACACCGCGCGCTACAGAAATTTGGTACGCATTCCAATTTGTTGGTCGCGACCTTGCAGGCCTGTGTCGGTCCGGCGGCCGGTATCGAATTGGCCGCGTTCGTCGAGAACCTGGATCAATTGCCGGATATCGATGCCATTGTGCGCGGCGAAGCAGTGTCGGTGCCGCGTGAGATCGATCTGCAATATGCCGTTGCCTGCGCCCTGGTCGGTCGTGCGCTGCGCGCGCGTAAGACAGCCGAGGCCAATAGCGTATTCGGACACATCATCGACTACGCGGGAACCTTCCCGCAGCGCGAAATGGGAGTCATGCTGATTTCGGATATGCACCGTGCCGTCGGTCAGGAGCTGTTTGCTGTGCCGCAGTTTTCTACCTGGGCGAAGGCGGTGGCCGACGTCATGCTCTATGATGCGTAAGCGGTAAACGCGTACTACTATGATGCCATGAGTACCGACCTCGATACCAAACTGAGCGCGGCCCGTACCCGCCTGATTCTGGATAAACCGTTTCTCGGTGCCTTGGTGTTGCGCTTACCAATGCTGGCCGCCGATCCGAAATGGTGTAAGACCACTGCCACGGACGCGCGCACGTTCTACTACAACGCCGCCTATATCGAAGGACTTACGCTCGAGCAGACACAGTTCATGCTGGCGCATGAGGCACTGCATTGTGCGCTGTCGCATTTCGCGCGTCGGGAGCATCGCAGCAGGCACCGCTGGGATCTGGCCTGCGATCTCGCTATCAATCCGCTGTTGGTCAACGACGGATTGAAGCCGCCGCCCGGCGCCCTCTACATGGATCAGTTCGAGGGTATGACGGCTGAAGAGATCTATCCGGCGATTGCCGATATGGATGAGGAGACCGAGACCCTCGACCAGCATATCTACGATCAGGAACACAGCAGCAGCGAACGCAGTTCGGGACAGGGCAACACGCCACCACAACCCGATGCGCAGGGCGGCAACCGTCCCGAGGCCGAGATCGATCCCGATCAAGGCGGCGCACCACAACCGCCGCCCTTGAGTGAAAGCGAACGGGAACAACTCTCGGTACAATGGCAGCAGCGCCTGGCGGGTGCCGCGCAGCAGGCCTTGCAGGCCGGCAAACTCGGCGGTGGTTTGGCGCGGCTGGTCGATCATTTACTGCAACCGCAGTTGCCGTGGCGGATGTTGCTGGCCAAATACATGACGGCCGTTTCACGTGACGATTACAACTATACGCGCCCCTCACGCCGCGAAGGTGCGGCGATCTTTCCCAGCCTGCGCAGTGCTCAAGTGGATATCGTTGTCGCCTTGGATACCAGTGGTTCCGTGTCGGCCGAGGAGATGCGTGAATTCCTGTCCGAGATCGATGCGATCAAGGGCCAGGTACGCGCGCGCGTGACCCTGCATGCCTGCGATGCCGAGCTCGCCGAAGGTGGTCCTTGGGAGTTCGAGCCTTGGGAAGAATTCAAACTGCCTGTCGATCTAAAGGGCGGTGGCGGCACGCGTTTCACGCCCGTGTTCGATTGGGTACATAGGCGTGACCGGCAGCCGGATTTGCTGGTGTTCTTCACCGATGCCGAAGGTGAGTTCCCCGCGCAAGAGCCGTTCTATCCTGTGCTCTGGTTGGTTAAGGGCAAGACCAAAGTACCCTGGGGCCAGCGGGTGCAGTTGAATTGAGCCGCTCTGTGATCGATGGTGTTAATCGGAACGCACGCCTTTAGCTGCCAACGTGCTATGCCGCTAGCGTGAAGACGGCGCATCCGCAGCCTGATACAGGAAAGCGCGGTTATGATGCTCGGTGTGCGGGACCGGTTTTGCTAGGCTGGAGGGGCGCCTGAGTGGCTGGATGATTCAGGCGCAGGGATGGGTGCCAGGATGACGCGCAACAAGCACAATGCCGGATGAATCAAACATGCAGCAAGGTAAAGAACAGCATATTCCTGCTGGCGAGGCTCGCCGGCGGATCGAACAGATCTACGAACTGCCACCGATGCCGGACATGGCGCGGCGCGTGTTGGAGCTGCGTGGTAATCCCGATGCGTCCGTCACCGACCTCGCCGGTATTGTGGAACTCGATCCCAGCCTTGCGGCACAAGTAGTGCGCTATGCCGCCTCACCGTTCTATGCCTATCGCGGCAACATAACTTCGATACACGATGCCATCACCCGTGTCCTGGGTTTTGACATGGTGCTCAATATGGCCTTGGGTTTGGCGACCGGTAAGTCGTTCCATAATCCCTGTGATGGTCCGCTCGGTCTGCATGCCTTCTGGCGGCACGCGGTTTACACCGCTACCTTGGTACAGGCACTGGCCAAGCGCATGCCGCCGGCAAGCCGGCCGCCGCCGGGTATGGTTTATTTGGCGGGTTTGCTGCACAACTTCGGTTTCCTGCTCCTGGGGCATCTGTTCCCACCGGAATTCAAATTGCTCAATAAACTGGTCGCCGCGAATCCGGAGTCGCCAGTCACGACACTGGAAAAATGTGTACTGGGGATGGGGCAGGCGCAGGATTTGTTGGAAATGGGGCATGCTCAGATTGGTGCCTGGCTGATGCAGTCCTGGCATATGCCGGAGGAGATCGTCATCACGCTGCTGGAACATCACAATCCGGCCTACGCGAGTGACCACGCCCTATACCCGCATCTGGTTATGGTGGCTGATCACGTCCTCAAAGGGCGTGAGATCGGTGACGCGCCGGACGCGCTATTGCCGCCCTTGTCACTGGAGGTCATTGGCCTAGAGGAGGATGCCGTCGTCGAAACCGCTACCCTATTGTTTGAAGACTGCTCCTCGCTGGACATGATGGCGTCTCAACTCGCGACGGGTTGACCCCTGTTGCGGTCTGATACCTGGGCCAATTACAGCAAACTCAATCTCAGTATTCCGCAAATTTCCTGTGACGGTGAGCTGCGTTTACCTGCTAAGGCGGTAACAGACGCCCATATTGACGCATCGCTTGCCATCACTCGGGGGCAGGGGCCATTTTTTTGTCGGGTTGTTTATCAGTGGGTTGCGTAAGGATATGCTTACAATCGGTGTTGAGGCTCTGTCCGTCCAGTTATTTTGGCCGTTCTGCTATCCGCCATTAATTACATTAAAAACATAAACTAAACATCTTATTCGCAGTAATTTATAATGGGAGGTGCTGTATGTCTACGTGCCATGGCCAGATAAACGTAATACCTGTCGACAGATTATGCGCTGAGCAATATTTGTTCTTTTCTAGCTAAGTAAGGTAACTTAGCGTCACGGTCATCCATGCCGAAGCCGGGATGGAAAACCTAAAGTTGGAAGAACAAAAATAAAGCCACGCCAACCCCAGCTGGCAATCCGCGGAGTCGGATATCGACGCGGAGTCGGGTAAAGAAGGGTTGGGTGGATGAAAAAATCGACGCATGTCGGACGCACGACATTACCGACGCGGCATTGCACTAATAAATGACACATTATGCGAGCGTTATTTACGCCCGCGTCCTGTACACATGGATGTGGTGTGCGGGGGGATCTTTTTAATGACCAATACTGCGGATAATGATTCTCTGGATGCGGGTGCGGTCCGTAAGGTCCTGCGTCTGCTCGATGCTTTGCGTCAATCGCAGGCAGGCAGCGTCATTTACCATCAGATCGAGCGTATGCTCGATGAACTGGTCAGTTCCAATCACGGCATTCAGCGTGCCTATGCAGCCATCGCCGCGACTTTGCTGGATGCCTTTGCGGGTCACCTCCATGTCGGCTCGCCGTTAAATATCCAGGTAAAAATGCTGCGCACCCGATTACAGCCGCCGCTGTCGGTGTCGGATTTGCAGGCTTTACAGCAATATGTCGATGTCTATCACGATCAAATTATTCATCTTCAAGAACTGGACCAGGCGGTGTTTGCCCAGGCATTCCGACCGCTATTACAGGCTTTCGGGATCGAAACCGAGGCTAGTGACACCGCCAGTGATACCGTTGGCATGGATGCAGCGCACACGGCGCATGCCACTGCACGCATTAGCCCGCTGGATGCCTCGTCGTTAGAGCTGGCGGCTGTGCCTCCACCCGTTAATAGATTGGTGCCCGCAGAAGATCTCGCACCCGTTATCGAAGATCTGCCAACCTATAGCCCAGAAGAAAGTGGTGAGGCTCGGGCATGGGTGCGGCCTACAATCGAGCGTCACCCACTGGAAAGTTTGGGTGGCCAGCCAACCATCACGCGTGAAACAGAGCGCGCAGCTGTGGCAGATGCGGATATCGGCGATGCCGAAGTGCATCGGGTCACGGCATATAGAAGCCAGTTGGATGCGCGTCGGCGGGATATACAGGAACTGCAGGCGGGTCTGGCGCAGCAGGTGCTCGATACCATCGCCCAGAACCAAGAGTTCGGAGTATTGCTCGAAGTGGTGCTCAGTGAGTTGCGACAGATTGGAGAAGTCTCCGATCTGGAGAATTTGCGCTGGACGCTCATCAGCGAAATTGAAAAGCTGATGTCCGGCCATCATGAACTCGCGGATAAGCTCGACAGCACGCATCACTATCTCCAAGTCATCGAGTCGGACAGTCGTCAGCTGACAGACGAGCTGACACGCGTCCGTTTGCTGAGTCTGACCGACGAACTCACCGGCCTGCCCAATCGGCGCGCCTTCCTCAGGAGGCTGGAGGATGAAGTCGCGCGCGTGCAGCGTTATGGATTCCCCTTGTCACTGGCCTTGATCGACCTCGACAAGTTCAAAGACGTCAATGACAAATATGGCCATGCGGGTGGTGATGAGGTGCTGCGTGTCTATTCCAAGAATATTCTATCCACCTTCAGGCATCACGACTTGGTGGCGCGTTACGGTGGCGAGGAATTTGCGGTATTGCTACCGAATACGGAACGGGAAGGTGCACTCCGAGCGTTGAATAAAGTCAAGCAGCGCTGCGCAGAAACCCGTTGGCAGAGCGATGGAAGTGTCGTCTCTGTACCGACATTTTCCGCCGGCCTCGCCTTGTATAAACCCGGTGAGACTTCAACCGCCTTCGTTGAGCGGGTGGACAAAGCCTTATATCGCGCTAAACGCCTGGGTCGTAACCGGGTCGAAATTGATATGACCTACCAGACCGATGCGGAGACCCAGCCGCCAGCCCAAAAAGGCGCTGAGCCCACCTGACTGCGGGTCACTGGCCTGGCCCCTGAGACACTTCATACTCGTTCCGTTATAATAGCCGCCCCTAGAAACGGCTGTGGAGAGCGCGTGTGGCCACCGTAGAATTAACCAAAGATAATTTCCAGGATGTCATTGCTCAGAACGATTTCGTGATCGTGGATTTCTGGGCCCCCTGGTGTGGTCCTTGTCGCAGTTTCGCGCCGACCTATGAGGCCGCTTCGGAAAAATACAGCGATATCGTGTTCGCCAAAGTGAATACCGAGGACGAGCAGGAACTGGCTGCATATTTTCAGATTCGCTCCATTCCCACCCTGATGATTTTTCGCGAGCGCGTCATCATCTTTTCTCAGCCGGGCATGCTGCCCGCCAGCGCCTTTGAGGATCTGATCGGACGTGCCAAAGAACTGGACATGGATCAGGTCCGCAAAGAGATCGCCGCTGAAGAAGGCAAGGCTTAACCGCGTTGTTTAACCGAAGATGATCTCGGCGACCTCGCGGAAATGGCTCGCGAAGTGCACCTGCATCCCGGTGCGGATGTGTTCCGGCAGTTCTTCGTAATCACGCCGGTTGGCTTCTGGCAGGATCAGTTCCATATCCGCGTGCGCCGCGCCGCGATCACTTTCTCGCGCACGCCCCCGATCGGCAGCACCTGTCCGGTGAGCGTCAGTTCACCGGTCATCGCCAGCGGTCGGCTTATGCGCTCGCCGCGAGCCAGCGACAACAATGCCGTTGCCATGGTGATGCCGGCGCTCGGCCCATCTTTCGGCGTGGCGCCTTCCGGAACATGCAGATGCACGAATGAGTCATCGAAGAAGGTCAGGTCGCCGTGATATTCTTTAAGATGGCTGGCGACATAGCTGTAGGCAATTTCCGCCGATTCCTTCATCACCTCGCCCAAGCTGGCCGGTCAGCTTGAAGCCGCGATGCATGCTGTGCACGCGCGTGGCCTCGATGTTGAGCGTGACACCGCCCAAGCGCCGTCCAGGCCAGGCCAGTGATCACACCCACGCCGCTGAACGGCTTCTCGCGTTGGAACAGCGGCTTGCCCAGGAACTCTTCTACTTGGCGCGTACCCGACGTTTATTTTCTGTGCTTCGCCGCGCACGAATTTCACCGCCGATTTGCGCATAATGCGCGCGAGCTGTTTCTCCAGCCCACGCACGCCGGCTTCGCGCGCATAGCCTTCAATGATCTGGCGCATCGCGCTGTCAGTGATTTTCAGCTGACTGCGCTTCATGCCCTGGCGTTCGAGCAGCTTGGGCCACAGATGATTCTTGCGCGATCAGCCATTTTCTCGCTGGTGATATAGCCCGACAAGCGGAGGATTTCCATGCGGTCCAGCAAGGGGCCGGGAATGGTGTCGAGCTGGTTGGCGGTGCAGACGAACAGCACTTTGGAGAGGTCGAAGCGCACGTCCAGGTAATGATCGAGGAACTCACTGTTCTGTTCGGGGTCGAGCACCTCCAGCAGGGCGGAGGCCGGATCGCCCTGATAGGACGCGCCGATCTTGTCGATCTCATCCAGCATGATCACCGGATTGGCGACGCCGGCTTCCTTGATGCGCCTGGATGAACTTGCCGGGCATGGCGCCGATGTAGGTGCGGCGATGGCCCTTGATCTCCGCCTCGTCGCGCATGCCGCCGAGACTGAAGCGATAGAACTTCCGCCCCAGCGCATCGGCCACTGAGCGGCCGATGGAGGTTTTGCCCACGCCGGGTGGGCCGACCAGCAGCAGGATCGAGCCGGCGATCTCGCCTTTGAGGCTGCCTACCGCGAGAAATTCGATGATGCGGTCCTTGACGTCTTCCAGTCCGTCATGATCGGCATCCAGTACCGTGCGCGCATGGTTCAGGTCGAGATTGTCTTCGGAGTGTTTCCCCCACGGCAGTGTCGTCAGCCAGTCCAGATAATTGCGTGTGACGGCGTATTCCGGCGAGCCGGATTCGAGCATGGATAGCTTCTGCATCTCCTCGTCGATGCGCGTACGCGCCGCTGTCGTTCAGCGTGAGCGACTCCAGACGCTGCTCGAAGCGTTCGATATCGGCGCTGCGATCGTCTTTGGCGATGCCCAGCTCTTGTCTGGATGGTCTTGAGCTGTTCGCGCAGGAAAAATTCGCGCTGCTGCTCGGACATTTTCTCTTCGACCTGTCTCGCGGATCTGCGTCTGCAACTTGGCGACTTCCAGTTCCTTGCGGATCAGGATCAAGACCCGTTTCATGCGCTCCAGCACCGGGAATATCTCCAATACTTCCTGAAGATCGTGGCCCGGTGCCGTGGTCAGGCTGGCGGCGAAATCGGTGAGTGCCGACGGTTCGTTGGGGTTGAAGCGGTTGATAAAGAACTTCAACTCCTCGCTGTAGAGCGGGTTGAGCGGCACGAGTTCTTTGAGTGTGTTGATGATGGCGATGGCATACGCCCGCAGCTCGTTGTCATTGCCGAGGACGTCGTCGGGATAGTCGACGCGTACCAGATACGGCGGTTTTTTCGACAGCCATTCGAGGATGCGCACGCGGCGCATACCCTCGGCGATGAATTGGATTTTTCCGGAGTTGCGCATCGGATTGTTGATGCGCACGAGCGTGCCTATTTGCGCGAAGTCTTCCGGCGTGGCCAGATCGGCATCAGCCTTCTCTATCATGACCAAGCCGACCATATGGTGGTCGGTCGCGCCGATGGCCCTGACGGTTTCCATCCACGGTTCGTCGTTCATCAGTACCGGCACAGCCTGTGCGGGAAAGAACGGCCGTTCAGTAACCGGCAACAAGTACAGGGTATTGGGAAGTGTGGCGGAAGGTAACGCCAGTTCCGAACGCGGCTTGTCCGTGGCGGCTTCGTTGAAGAGTTCGGCGTCGAGGGTGTCGTGGTCGGTCATGGCGGCTGGTCGCTCTTATTGTGGTCGATACCCGCCCGTAGGCGGGGTTCAGTTCACAACAGATGGGTGCGGCACCCCAGCAATTCAAGGCCGCCAGGGCGCGTCGCTTAGATCAGTCCTGCAAATGGTTGCACCTCAACCAATTCTCCCGCGGGCACGCCCGTGGATTCGGCACTGAGGATGATGAAGCAATTGGATTTGCTCATGGAACTCAGCACATGCGAGCCCTGACGTCCGCTGGTGGTGACTGTCAGTATGCCGCTCACATCGGCGTGCAGGATGCCACGTTGATATTCCAAACGGCCGGCTTGTTTCTTGAGCGTCACCGCGCACGGCACGCGCACGGTCAGACTCAGCGGCGTGTGCATGCCCATCATCCTTTGCAAGGCCGGTTGCACGAACTGATAGAACGTCGCCATCACCGATACCGGATTGCCCGGCAGACCAAAAAACACAGCCGTACCGAGTTTACCGAAGGCCAGCGGTTTGCCCGGCTTCATGGCGATCTTCCAGAAGTCGACTTGGCCCAATTCATCGAGTGTCTGCTTGACGAAGTCGGCCTCGCCGACCGATACGCCGCCAGAGGTGATCACCACATCGGCATTTGCGGCGGCTTCGTGAAAGGCCGTGCGGATGGCGTCGCGGTCGTCGCGGATCACACCGAGGTCGAGCAGTTCCACGCCCAGGCGCGTGAGCATGCCATGCAGCGTGTAGCGGTTGCTGTCATAGATCTGTCCAGCCGCTAAAGGCTCGCCGAGACTTTTCAATTCATCGCCGGTGGAGAAGAATGCCACGCGTAAGCGGCGCTGTACGCGCACCTCGGCGATGCCGAGCGAGGCGAGCACACCCAGCTCGGCGGGCAGCAACTGTTTGCCAGGCTCCAATACCGTCGAACCCACGGCCATGTCTTCGCCGGCCTGACGCACGTTCTCGCCGGGCTTGTGACCCGTATTGACGATGATGTCTTCGCCATCGACCTGCACGACTTCCTGCATGAGCACCGTGTCCGCGCCATCGGGCATGGCCGCGCCGGTCATAATGCGCACTGTTTCACCGGCGTTGAGCTGGCCGCTGAACGGTGCGCCCGCCATGGCGCGACCGATCACGCGTAGGCGTGTCTCGCCACTGCCCGGCAGATCGGCGCCGCGCAGCGCGTAGCCATCCATTGCCGAATTGGTATAAGGCGGCACGTTGATCGTGGAGATCACCGGTGTGGCCAATATGCGACCGAGCGCGGTGCGAATCGGCAGTTGTTCGGTGCCGCTGATCGGTGTGATCAGCGCAGCGATGCGGTTGCGTGCCTCATCGACGCTCAACAGGCTTTTTGGCGTAGCACAGGGGTCGCGAGTTGTGTCGTTCATATTTTCAAAATCCACTGGGGTCGGTGTCGTTGCGGCAGAAGTCCGCGATGAAGGCGGCGATGGCCGCAGGATTGTTGAGATCCAACCGTGGCAGATCGGTTGTTATGGGCGTGTCGCTGGCCAGCGCAATAATGGCGCTGTCCTCCGGAAACAGCAATGGCTTGCCCAGTGCCGCGCGATGCAATTCGAGCTTTGGGAAACGCTCGTGGCGAAAACCTTCCACCAGGATCAGATCCAGCGCCGAGCGTTGCAGTTGCGCGAGCATATCCCACAGCGATACATCCCCAGGCACCGGCGCTTCCACCATCAAGGCCCAGCGTTGATTCGAGGCAATCAACATTTGTTCAGCACCGGCTTTGCGCAGTTCGAAGCTGTCCTTGCCGGGATGATCGATGTCGAATTCGTGATGTGCATGTTTGAGCATGCCCACGCGCAGGCCTTGTGCACGCAGTAACGGCAGCAGTTGGATAAGTAACGTGGTCTTGCCCGCGCCGCTCCAGGCGGCGATGCCGAGCACGGGTGGATTGTGCAACAGAGTGTTCATGCGGTTTCCTTCACAGGTAGCCCCGGTCGAAGCGTGGGCGATCCCGGGTTTAACTACGTTCCACCCAGGCTACGGGGTACGTGTCTATCAATCTCGCGCTAAATACTCAACCAGTTCCTCGGGCGTATTGAGATTAATAAACCATTCCGGATGGTCGCTGCATTCAACCCTTGCCGCAGGCACAGTGACCAGCCATTCGTGCACCCCGCGACCGCCTCGATCCCAATAAGCGTGTAGTCCTGCCAGCGTATCTTTGCGCAACAAGGCAAACGTCGGTTGTGCATGACCCGCCTCGATCGGTACGGCGGCGGGAAGCTGCGTCTCGCGGCAGGCGGCTATCAGTCGCACCAACAACTGTGCATCGACCTGCGGTGCATCGCAGGGCACGACCCATAGCCACGGTGTCGTACAGTGTTCCAAGCCGCGGGCGATGCCGGCGAGCGGGCCGGGGTAATCGGTCTGCGCATCATCGAATACCGGATAACCGTAGGCGCGATAGCGGTCGAGATGGCGGTTGGCGCTGATAAGTATCTCCGCGACACACGGCGCGATGCGCGCCAGCACATGGGCAATCAACGGTTGCCCGGCGCAATCGAGCAGGCCCTTGTCGTGGCCACCCATGCGCGAGGCCTGGCCACCGGCTAGGAGCAGGGCAGACACGGATGCAGTGTGCGCGTCGGGCATAGTTGTGCATCGAGTTATTACGGACTTCCAGTTTAACATAGCCCGTGCATCGGCTTGGCACGGTGCTACACTCACAGCATCTCAACACAGGAGCTTAAGCCATGCTACGTTGCGCACGCATTGCAATACTGGTGATCGCGAGTGGGTTTTGTGGCGCGGCAACCGCGGCCGAGGGTGATCTCCAGTACAATCAAATCCGCTTCCAGGTCGCCGCCAGTGAGTCGGTCGCCAATGACCGCATGCAGGCTGTGCTCAGCGTACAAGATGAAGATGACGACGCGGCAAAACTGGCTGACCGTATCAACAAGACCATGGCCTGGGCGCTCGATCAGAGTAAGGGTCAAAAGGGTATTGACGTGCGCAGCGGCGGCTACTCGACCCAGCCGGTGTACAACAAGAATGCCTTAAGCGGGTGGCGAGCAAGTCAGCAATTGATTCTGGAGGGCAGCGATTTCAGTCAGATCGGTAAACTCATCGGCGTGCTGCAACAACAGTTACAGTTGAGCGCGGTCAGTTTCAGCGTCGCGCCAAAGACCCGCGCCGCGGTTGTGCAGCGGCTTATCGATCAAGCGCTCGATGGTTTCAAACAACGCGCCGAACAGGTGCGCAAGAATATCGGCACGCCCAGTTACCGCATCGTCGAGATCAATATCATGACCGAGGATGCGCCTATCCAGCCAATGCCGATGATGCGCGCTGAGGCGATGAGCATGGAGTCGGTTGCCGAGCCCAGCTTCGAAGGTGGCGACAGCGACGTGCGTGTGAGTGTGCAGGGGGCAGTTCAATTGCAGTGAAAAACACTGCAGTTGGTCCTGAAGAGTTTCCGGCGTACCGACTCATTGAGTCCTTTTTGGTAGAACCACGACCACCGACCCCGATAGGCGATCATGTAGGGCCAGGCCATCGCGGTCGATCAGCATCCACCACAAACCGATCCCGGCCAGTCCGACCGAGGGGACGGCAAGCAAGAACCGTCCTAGCGCCTGCCACCAGCCGAGTGGCCGGCCGTCTCGACGTTGCACCCGCAAGTGCCAGGTTTTCATGCCCAGGGTCTGGCCGGCCGCGACCCAGAAGCCGCAGAAAAACAGCCCGCTGACCAGCAACAAGTAGAGCCGGAAGAAGATATCACTCCCGTCGATACGGCCGCCCTTGAGGGCGAAGGCCACGGCGACCGCCACCATCAGCAGGGCGAATAGCAGCAAGCCGTCGTAAAACAGCGCGGCCAGACGCTTCCACAGCGGGGCGGTCGGGAGGGTGCTGACAGTGGGTAACGGGGGTGTGGGTGGCATGAAGACTCCAGGGCGGCTTTAGTAACAGATTAGGCCCCGCGTGCGCAACGGTGACAAAGGTCAAACTTCGGTGTTAAATCACACAACCGGCGCGGGTGTTTGCGGCGGACCCTAACAACAATGCCAGACCGGAGGATGTATGTCGCTGATCGATCAGCTGGCCGCGATGCAAGGTGTGTTTGCGGCGGGCGAATATGCCTACCGTGGCGATCGCTTTTCCTATAAAGGCCAGATCAGCGAGGAGCAGGCGCGCATGGCCTCCATCATGTGCCGCGCCACCACCATGGGCGTGCATATGCAGGCCGACATCATGGGTGGTTCGTATCCTGACAGTGGCGTCGCACCGGCCGGCGGCTGGATTGTGCGCGGTCCGCAATTCACCGTGTGTGTGATGGCGAATGTGTTTTGTTTCCTGAACAACCAAGCGTCGCTGAACACGGTGATGGGCAAGCTGCGCGAACAGCTTGCCGATGCGCCGCAAGATCTGATTTAGAACCTCAGCCATACACCAGCAGGAGTGACGAATAATGACCAATCTGCAACAACTGATGAAACTCCCGGGTGCGCTGGCGGCGTTTGAGTTTTCCGATCGCGGCGAACTGGGCGCGCATCAGATCGCGCCCGGCAGCAAACTCAATGCCGACAGTCTGGATCTACTGTGCCATGTCTGTGTGGCCAATATTGCCATTGCGACCATGCAGGCGCGCGGTTGGGAAAAAATGACCGGCGCACAAGGTTTTTATCCGATCCAGGGTTTCACGCTGCTGGGCTTTGAATGGACCGCTGTGGCGACCGAGAACCGCGGTGTCGTGATGGCCAATGACCATGTGGATTACGAGCAGGCCTATGCGGCGCTGGCAGGGTAAACGGCCATGAACAAACGTCTGCTGGCATTGGATGGCGTACAGGTGATTTGCCTGTTCCGCGACGACGGCTCCTTGGTTGAGGGCTACGGCATACTGGACGAGGCGGGCATGGCCGGCCTTGCGCACTTCGCGCATGAATACAAACGTATGGTTCAGGCCAACGCCGATCAGCTTTCGATGTTCACGCAGTTGCGCGGCTGGACGCCGCCGCGCGGGTGGATCGTGCGCGGTGTCGGTGTCAGTGTGTGCAGCGTTGGTAATCTGGTGTGCCTGGTGGAAAACCAGGAGGCCTCGATCAACGAGGTGATGAACGAACTGCGTGAAGCGGCGAGTTACTGAAGTAACGGGGACAGATTCAATATCTGCCCCCCTGTATTTGGCGCTCCCTAGGGGATTCGAACCCCTGTTACCGACGTGAGAGGCCAGCGTCCTAGGCCACTAGACGAAGGGAGCGTGAAGGGACTGCGCCCGAACTGGCGCGGTGCTATTATACGCACGCCTTGAGCGAGCACAAGCCGACGCCGCCGCCGTTTCCAGGACTTTCTTAACGAGCCTCAGAACAAGTTGATCGAACGGGTGGATGGAAGACGTTGGCGTGACAAGATGCGCGGATTACAGGCTCTGAACGGGGCGATCAGCGCGTGGCTGGACGGCGGCAAACGTAAGCTCGACGGCCTCATTCAGAAATTCCGCATGCAGGAAGACAGCACCATCAAGCCTATCGCGCCGACCATTATCCCGCGTTCCGAACACGCGATTACCCGCGCCAATATCAGTCCCAATGCGCTGAAGGTTCTATATCGTCTCAAAGAGGCCGGACATCAGGCCTGCCTGGTCGGCGGCGGGGTACGCGATCTGTTGCTCGGGCGTGAACCCAAAGATTTTGACATTGCCACCGATGCGCATCCGGATCAGATCCGCCAGTTGTTCCGCAACTGCCGCTTGATCGGACGGCGCTTCCGACTGGCGCACATCGTCTACGGCCGCGAGGTAATCGAAGTCGCGACGTTCCGCGGCCGTCATAGCGACGATGTGGACGAAGACACGCATCAGGCCATGAGTGACGAGGGCCGCATCCTGCGCGACAACGTCTACGGCTCAGTGGAAGAAGATGCCTGGCGGCGCGACTTCACCGTCAACGCGCTGTACTACGACATCGCGGATTTCTCGGTGCGCGATTATGTCGGCGGCATGGCCGATCTCAACGCCGGCGTGTTGCGCCTGATCGGCGATCCGGAGGTGCGTTTCCGTGAAGATCCGGTGCGCATGCTGCGCGCGGCGCGCTTTGCCGCCAAACTGGGATTCCGTCTTGAAGCGCAGACGGCGGCCGCGATTCCGCGCCTTGCCGATTTGCTGCTGGATATCTCCTCGGCGCGTATCTATGAAGAAGTGCTCAAGCTGTTCATGAGCGGTGAGGCGGTAACGACGTACGAACTGCTGCGGCAATACGGACTCTTCGCACAGTTGTTCCCGGAGACTGAGGAGGCGCTGACTCATGAGGTCGATGGACATCCGCAGATTCTCATCAGTAAGGCCTTGGAAAATACCGACCGCCGCATCGACGAAGGCAAACCGGTCACGCCGGCATTTTTATTCGCGGCACTGCTGTGGCCGCCAGTGCAACAACGTTGGCAAGCAACTGCCGCGGAGTTGGGCGATATCGCCGCACTGCAGGAGGCCGGCGCGTGGATCTCCAGTGCCCAAGCCAGTCATACGGCGTTGCCGAAACGCTTCAGTATGCCGATGCGTGAGATCTGGGCCTTGCAACCGCGCTTTGAACAGATGAGCGGACGGCGCCCATTGCGTCTGGTGACGCATCCACGTTTCCGCGCCGCCTATGATTTTCTGCTGTTGCGCGGTGCGTCCGGCGAGGTCGAGCAGACACTTTGCGATTGGTGGACGGCGTTTCAGTCAGAATCCGATGAGGCACGTGAACACCTGCTGACCGCCTCGACGGAAAAGAAACCCGGCAAGAAACGTCGGCGTCGGCGCCGCAGCGGCGCCAATCGTCATGAAGGCGGGTCTTCGGATAGCAATAATGACTGAGGTCAGCGCCTTCATCGGCCTCGGCAGTAATCTCGAAAATCCACGCCAGCAGGTAAGCACGGCACTGAATGAATTAGGCACACTGACATCGACGCGTGTGAGTGCGGTCTCGTCGCTGTATCGCAGCGCACCGATGATAGGATCGGGGTGCCAGCGGATCAGCCGGCCTATATCAACGCGGTTGCCCGATTGGAAACGCAGCTGTCCGCCACAGCCTTGTTAGAGGCCTTGCAGGACATCGAGGCGCAGCACGGGCGGGTGCGCAGTGGCGAGCGTTGGGGGCCGCGCACGCTGGATCTGGATATTCTGCTGTACGGTGACGCGCAGATCGATACGCCGCGTTTACGGGTGCCGCATCCGGGCATCGCCG
Organism: uncultured Gammaproteobacteria bacterium; assembly: GCA_963696465.1. GTDB lineage: Bacteria > Pseudomonadota > Gammaproteobacteria > Thiohalobacterales > Thiohalobacteraceae > JAHJQQ01. The sequence continues at coordinate 59,937 of CAVOKC010000006.1, forward strand.
AGCGCAACTTTGTGTTGCAGCCGCTGGCGGAAATCGCGCCGACGCTGGAGATTCCAGGCTTGGGCGCGTTGTGCGGACTCGTGATGCAGTGTGCTATTGCAGAGCTAGAACGACTGACCGAAACAAACACACACACAAACGACAATAAACACAACGTGGCTTTCAAACATGACTGACTCGAATCGTGGATTTATCGTCGTAGAAGGCCCGATCGGCGTCGGCAAAACCAGCTTGGCGCGGCGATTGGCCGATAGCTTAGGCAGTGAATTATTGCTCGAAGGCGCGGCCGAGAATCCATTTCTGGAACGCTTCTACCGCAATCCAAAGCAAGCGGCCTTGTCCACGCAACTGTTCTTTCTGTTGCAGCGCGCGCGACAAATGCAGGATCTGCGGCAGGGCGATATGTTCCAAGCGGTGCGGGTGGCGGATTTTCTCATCGAGAAAGATCAGTTGTTCGCGCAGCTCACGCTGGATGAACAAGAATACAAACTCTATGAGCAGGTGTACGCACACTTGACCCTGGATGCGCCGGTGCCGGATCTGGTGATCTATCTGCAGGCGCCGGTAGACATATTACTCAACCGCATCGCCAAACGCGGCATCGGTTACGAACAGCATATCGACAGCGCCTATCTGGAGCGGCTGTCGCAAGGTTATGCGCGATTTTTCCACGATTATGATGCCGCGCCCCTGTTGATCGTTAACGCCGCTCATGTCGATCTGGTCAACAGCGATACGGCCTACCAGGAATTGCTCGGGCAGATTGAAACCACCCGAACCGGACGGCATTATTTCAATCCTATGCCGGTTTCGCTGTAGACTTGGCCCATGAGTAGCCACACCCTCGACTCGAAAGTGACCCGCGCCACACTGGAGCGGATGAAGCGCGACGGCGACAAGATCGCTTGCCTGACTGCCTATGATGCAAGCTGCGCCCATCTGCTTGATCAGGGCGGCGTGGACGTTATCATCATCGGTGATTCCTTGGGCATGGTGGTGCAGGGTAAAGAGTCGACCCTGCCGGTAACGCTCGATGAAATGATCTATCACGGTGCCTGTGTCGCGCGCGGTGCCAGCCGTGCGTTGCGCGTGGTGGATATGCCGTTCATGACTTATTCGACGGTGCACGACGCGCTGACCAACGCCGCATGTCTGATGCGCGAGGGCGGCGCGCAGATGGTCAAGCTGGAAGGCGGCGCGCGTATGGTCGAGATCGTGCATGATCTGACCGCGCAGGGTATTCCGGTGTGTGGGCATCTGGGATTGCTGCCACAATCGGTGCATCAATTGGGCGGTTATCGCGTACAAGGTCGTGAGCAGGAGGCCGCCCACGCCATGTTGGAAGATGCGCGCGGCCTGGAAGCCGCGGGTGCTGCGCTGTTGGTGCTGGAATGTGTACCGGCGACATTAGCGCGCGCGATTACCCAGGCGGTGACGATGCCGGTGATCGGTATCGGCGCCGGTCCCGACTGCGACGGGCAAGTGTTGGTATTGCAGGATATGCTCGGCATCACGCCAGGCAAACGGCCGAAGTTTTCCCGTGATTTCATGAGCGGACATACCAGTATCCAGGCTGCCGTGCAGGCCTATGTGCGGTCGGTGAAAGACGGTAGCTTCCCGGCGCCGGAGCATTGCTTCTGATCGTTATGTCACACCAGAGGTCGCAGAATACACAAAGGCATTCTTAAGGAAACTCTGAATAATTCATACTCCGTCATTCCCGCGAAGGCGGGAATCCATGTCATTCAAGGCGCTGGATCACGGCCTTCATCGGGATGACGAATAAACCTATAAACCGCATTTGCCACGGAATCACACGGGAAAACACGGACAAGATCATAAGCTTCACGCCGGCACCGCCGTCACCCGCAAGGGGGTTAAAAGTCGCTCCAGGAATGTACTGTGTTTCAGTGTCTTCCGTGTGTTTCCGTGGCTGAAATGATTTTTTCAGGATAAATCAGGTTCCTTAATCAAAAAATCTCTGTGTACTCTGCGATCTCTGGTGTGGGCAAAAATCTTATCGGACACCCATCCATGTTCCAAAGCGACAGCATCGAGTCCTTGCGCGAACATATCGCCACTTGGCGTACCGCGGGTCTGCGCATAGGTTTCGTGCCGACGATGGGAAATCTGCATGCCGGACATCTACGCCTGATCGAGGTCGCGCGCGAACACTGTGATCGCGTGGTTGCCAGCATCTTCGTCAATCCCCTGCAGTTCGGACCTAACGAGGATTTTGTGCGTTACCCGCGCACGCAAGCGGCGGACTGTGCGGCGTTGGAAGGTGCAATACCGATCTGGTTTTCATGCCCGATGTCGCAACCATGTATCCGCAGCCGTTGGAGCAGTTAACCCGCGTGCATGTACCGCTACTCGGTGAGATTCTCGATGGCGAGCATCGGCCTGGTCATTTTGAGGGTGTGAGCACGGTGGTGGCGCGGCTGTTCAACTTGGTGCAGCCGGATGTGGCGGTGTTCGGCGAGAAGGATTGGCAGCAGTTGGCGATTATCCGGCGCATGGTGGTCGATCTAGGTTGGCCTATCGACATCATCGGCGTGCCCACAGTGCGCGAGCCGGATGGCCTGGCCTTGAGTTCGCGCAATGGCTATCTCTCCACCGAGGAACGTGCGCAGGCGCCGGGCTTGGCAAGGGTGCTGGATGTCATGGCTGAGCGTCTGCGCTTGGGTGAACGCGATTTTGCGGTGCTTGAGAAAATGGCCAGTGGAACGCTGGCAGAAGCGGGTTTCCGGGCTGATTACGTCAGTATCCGCCGGCTGGACTTGCAACCTCCTGCGCCGTTCGATGCGCAGCTGATCATCCTGGCTGCAGGCTGGCTAGGAACGACGCGGTTGATCGATAACCGATTGGTTTCCCTGAGCTGAGCGCGGATTTCCCGCGGATTGCGCCCCCCGCACCGATCGGGGATAATTCAGCTCCCGACAGCCGCAGCATCTCCACCGAAACCATGCAACTGACTCTGCTCAAGGCCAAGCTGCACCACGCCTGCGTGACTCACTCCGAGTTGGAGTACGAAGGCTCGTGTGCGATCGATGGCCAGTTGTTGGACGCGGCCGGCATGCGTGAATACGAGCAGATACACATCTACAACAAGACCAATGGCGAGCGCTTCACGACCTATGCCATTCGCGCTCAAGATGGCTCGGGCATCATCTCCGTTAACGGTGCGGCGGCGCACAAGGCGTCTCCCGGCGACCGCGTCATCATCTGCTGCTACGCCATCCTCACCCAGCAGGAAGCCATGAACTTCAAACCGACGCTGGTGTACCTCGACGCGCACAATCACATCGGTGCGTACCGGTCACGATATCCCGGTGCAGGTGGCCTGACTGCCGTTCTTGTTGCGGCGGCGCAAGCGCGTCGACGCAGAAAAAGCCCCGCTCATTGACAGCCTTTCTCGGCGCCGCCGATACAGATGGCCTTGGCCTTGTGGTCGGCCATGTGTTGAATCAACGCATCCAGTCCATTACGGCTGATCTCCTCGCCGAAATTGGAGCGGTAGTTGATGATCAGACTCACGCCTTCGATGACCACGTCGTAGACCAGCCAGGTGTCGCCGTTACGCTGCAGTCGGAAATCCACCAGGACCGGCGGACCTTGCGGGCGGATAATTTGTGTTTGTACCAAGACCCGACCTTCACCCTCGTCGCGCTGGCCGGTGTGCTCGATGCGCTCGCCGGAATAGGCGTTCAGCGACGTGGCATAGGTGCGCATGAGCAGATCGCGGAATCCTTCGGTGAATGCCGTGCGTTGCTCCGGGCTGGCTTGGCGCCAGTGCTTGCCCAGCGTAAATCGTGCAAAGGTTGCGAAATCGAGATGCGGGAGAATCATCTTCTCGACCAGCGTGTAGGCCTGCTCGTCGCTGAGCGGTTTGCTGATGCGCAGTTGCTCGATGACTGCATCCGCGGTACTGCGTACCACATCGGTCGGCGTGGTTTCAGCCCAGGCCAGGGATGCCAGGGATACGCTGAGCCCGAGGAGCAGGGTACGTATTAGTTTCATGTGGTAAGTCCTTCTATGTGTGTTCACCGGCCCGGTTCGGGCAATGCGTCCATGAGCGTTTAGAAACGCCCGGCCAGTGAACGCACCGTAAAATCACTGCCGCGCTGTTCATAATACGGTGTAACCGGTTTGTCTACGCGGGTTTCTTCTTGCAGAGCGGGCGACGACAGGTCGACTTATATTGCGCTCGGCTGCGGCTTGCGCAGCCGGTCGAAGAACACCCGCACCATATCCGAACGCGTGATCATACCCTGCACAAGCCCAGCGTCGTCGCAGACCACGACGCGTTTGATGCGGTTATGCTTCATGATCTCGATTACATCGTGCAGCGTCTGTTCGGGCTTCACCGTGATGACATTCTCTACCATCAGGTCAGCGACGGTGCCGGTGGGTTCGCGGATCTCCGCATCGTGCGTGAAGATTGCCTCCAAGGTCTGCCATAGCGAATGGGTGGGATGATGGCTGGGCACGCCCATGGCGCGCAGAAAATCGGCTTCTGTGATGATACCTATGAGGCGCTGTTGCGCATCGACCACTGGCAGGCCGCTGATGTGGTTCGTCACCAGCAGATGCGCGGCCTTGGCCAGCGAGGTATCGGGCGCGACCGTGATGACGCGGCGGGTCATCAGGTTCTCGATGCGCAGCGCTTCAGTCTTGCGGAGATGCGCATATTTCGCCGCCATTTGGTTGAGTTCCAGAAGATCATCCACGGTCACATCCATGAACGTATTCATTTCCAGTAGCGCGTTGGCGAAGTCTTCGCGGGTCAATTCGGTGTCTGGACGTTTTTGCATAAGCACCTCCTGCGGACGGTTCGTCAGCCCAGCGGGGCTGACGTTGGCGGGGATTCCGCACGTTGCCATGAGCTTTCGTTGAGGAACACCTCATGGCGGGCCCAGCGCGCGAAGTCGGCGCGGCTGAGGGTTCCGGAACTGCGGCGATCGCTGCCGGCGACCACCTTGTAGATCAGCAGATCGTCGGGGGACTCGGCGACCGGCATGTCGACGACGTGGCGGATCTGCCAGCGGGTATCGTGACTGTCGTTGCTGTAATAGCGGCCGAGCACGATATCCTCTGGGCGCAGGTGGCTGCTCTGCTGGTTCTTGTATGCCAGGCGGTAAATTTCCTCCAGATCCTCTTCACTGATATCGAGAGTCCTGTTCAACGTCTTCAACGCGGTTTCGAGATGGCCGCGTTCCAGCGGCGCGGTTCCCACGTCGCTACCGATTGCCAGTGCCTGTGGTGAGCGTCGTGCGCTGAGGTATTTCGCCAGCGTTGTTGGATAACGACGCCATGGGAAGGCGAAATTGAACACCACGGCGATGACCAGGATGACGACGGCATTGAGCAAAACCGGAGAAAGCAGATAGCCGTAGCCGAGCGCATAGATTCTGTCACCGCCTATCACCGCCGTCAGCGCGGTCGCGCCGCCGGGCGGATGGATGCAGCGCAGATAGTGCATAGCCGCAATCGCCAGTGCGACGGCGACCGCGCCGGCAACAAGTGTGTCAGGGATGTAGCGCGCGCAGGTGACGCCGGTGACGGCGGAGACGAGATGGCCACCGAGCACCGGCCAGGGTTGCGACAGCGGCCCGTGCGGCACGGCGAACAATAGGACCGCTGATGCACCCATGGAGGCAACAATCAATACCGCGGCTTGTTCGCCGTGAAATTCCCGGGCGAGATACGACACCGCCAAAATGCCGCACAGGCCGCCGAGCGCCGACACCAGTTTTTCAGCATGCCCGGTCTTATTTGCATCGAGACCGATCAGCCGGGCGAGAGTGGCAGTGAGATGTTTGAACATGGAGATTCGGGGCCGTGTCGAAGCCGCGGGTGCTGCTGTGTTGGGCCGACAGCGAAGCGGCGCTGCGAAAAGAACCTGTCATGCGGTTATAACAGGTATGCAGAATAATACATTATGTGCTGCGGCCCGGACAATGCCGTGTCAGTGTCGGGCCAAGTGTCGTGCACCGGCGCATCGCTCAACCCGTATTGCGCATGCCCGCCGCGATGGCATTGATGCTGCGCAGCAGCGGATCAAGCCAGACGTGCTGCTCGGCTTCGCTGAGTTCAGGGTCGCGGAAACGCTGCAGCAGGGTGATCTGAATGTGGTTGAGCGGGTCCAGGTAGGGATTGCGGCGCCCGAGTGACAGGGCCAGTTGCGGGTTCTCTTCGATCAGGCGCTTGGCATTGGTGACGTTCAGCACCTGCGTGACGGTGCGCTGGTATTCGGCGCGGATCATGCGGTAGATGCGCTCGCCGGCTGCCGGGTCTTTGCGAGGCAACTGCGCATACTCGCGCGCGATATCCATATCGCCTTTGAACAGCGACATCTGTGTATTGCTGAGCAATGAGCGGAAAAACGGCCATTCTCGTACATGTTCTGCAGTTTGGCCAGCCGTGTCAGGTCGTTGTCGCGCCAGGCTTCGATGGCGCTGCCGATGCCGAACCAGGCGGGCAGGGTATGACGCGACTGCGCCCAGCCGAATACCCAGGGTATGGCGCGCACGGAGATATTTCGAACGGTCCTGGGTTGCGCGGTGCGAAGGCCGCGAGCCGATGTTGAGCAGGCCGATCTCACTGACCGGCGTCGCCTCGTAGAAGTAATCGAGAAAGCCTTCGGCCCGTTCGGTGAGTTCGCGGTAGACCGATTCGCCGTGGCGCGTCAGCTCGTCCATGATGCCGAGGTAATCGTTGCGGTCCGGTGCGGTTTCTTTGCATCACGCCGCGGCTGGCTTTCATCAGGCCGGTGATACCCATGGCGAGTTCATAGTGCGCGGTTTCGCGGTTGCTGTATTTGTAGGACAGCACTTCACCCTGTTCGGTGAACTTGATCTGGCCATGCACGGTGCCGGGCGGTTGCGCCAGAATCGATTCATGGGTCGGGCCGCCGCCGCGGCCGATGGTGCCGCCGCGGCCGTGGAACAGGCGGCAGCCGATGCCGTCGCTGATCGGTGAGGCGGAGGATTTTTTTCTGCGCTTCGTAGAGATTCCAGCCGGAGGCGAGAATGCCGCCGTCCTTGCAGGAGTCGGAGTAGCCCAGCATGACTTCCTGCACATTGCCGGAGGCGTTGAGCAGCGCGCTGTAGGTCGGGTTGTCGAGCAAGGCGGTCAGCACCTGCTTCGACATGCGCCAGATCCTCGATGGTCTCGAACAGCGGCGCAGATGCGGATATGGCAGAACCAGCCCGTGCGGCATGCGCCGGCAAGGTCCGCCAGCCGCGCCAGCAGCATGACTTCCATGCACATGACTGGCGGCATGGGTCATGGAGATGACATAGGTGCCGAAGGCATTCGGGGCTGATTTCGCTCGCGCAGTTCGCCGGATCATGTTGAACACGTCCAGTGTCTCGCGCGTCAATGGCGACAGATCGGCATGTTCGAGTGGCGGGCAGACCGGGTCGGCGATGGCGGTCGGCCAGCAGTGCGCAGCCGTTCCGCCTCGGACAGTGCGGTGTAATCGGTCTGGCCCGGCAGACGCGTGAATAATTCCGTCACGGCGGCGCTGAATGGCGCGCCGGATTCCTGACGCAGGTCGAGATGCACGAGAGAAGAAACCAAAGGTTTCCACCAGACGGATCAGATCCTGCAGTTCGGCGTTGGCGATGTTGGCATCGCCATGACTGATCAGCGAATCGCGGATCAGGTACAGGTCGCTGCAGCAATTCGTGCTCCGAGAGATAACCCGGTGCGGTGCTGTTCGGATCGGCCTTGCCGGCGTTCCGATTTGCGCGCAGGCCGCGTTCAGGTTGTGCTCGCAGACGACAGCGGATCATGTAGAGCTTGCGTCGGTAAGGTTCGTGCTGAAGCGCGTTCAGGTGATCACCGAAGGCGGTCGCTGACTGGTCGCCCGCCGTCGGACTGGCCAGATTGCGCCGAAGGCTGCGAGCCGGTTTGATAATATGTCGGAGTGGTGAGTACATGCCGCAGTTGATCGATATGGCGCAGATAGTCGGCCAGCGCTTCACGCATATGCATATACAGTGCGAGCTCGGTGGTCTCCGGCTGACGAAGGGATTGCCATCGCGGTCGCCACCGATCCAGGAGCCAAAGCGCAGCAGGCTGGGAACCCGGGCAGGGTCTGCGATGCGCCTTCCGGTATAGACACGGCGCACGGCCTTTTCCAGATTGCGGTAGATCGCCGGTACGGCATGGAACAGGCAGTCTTGGAAGTAAAACAGGCCGTTGCGTATCTCGTCGCGCACGCTGCGGTCTGTGGACGCGTACCTCGTCGGTCTTCCACAGCAATTGAATCTGATCCTGAGGCGCTGAGTGATTTCGTTACGCTGTTCCTTGCTGAGTGGCTGACGTTGAGCTGTTCGCTGGTGACGAAGATGCGACGCAGTGATTCCATGATGGTGCGGCGCTTGGATTCGGTGGGGTGTGCGGTAAACACCGGGATATAGGGCGTGCGATCGAGCAGCGTCTGCAATTGCCCGGTAGTAATACCCTCGTCGCGGAATGGCGCAGGGTGTGGTCGAAGGAACCCAGCCACAGCGGGCCGCCGGTGCGAAAGTTCACGGCGCCGCAGGCGGTGCTGGAAGGCCTCTTCGGCGATATTGACCAGACTGAAATAGATGTTGAATGCGCGCACCACATGCGTGACAATTGCGGGTCGAGACTTGTTGATGAGCTTGCAGCAGGCGTGCGCGGGCTTGCGGATTGTCGTATGACGTGCAGGCGGATAAACCCCTTGCGCAACGCTTCCACGGCTGACAGCACCTGGCCGCCTGCCTGTGCGCTCAGCACATTGCCCAGCAGGTCGCCGAACAGGCTCACGCGGGCGCGCAATTCCTTGTCGCGGGGCTGGGTGATGGGGTTGCGGGTCGTTCGTCAGCAGGGGTCATGGATTCACAATATCGCGGCAACGGCGCTCGGGCTGGCGCAAAGATCGGGGATTATAACGTAGGCAGCAGGGTCTGGCAGCCGCTGGAGAATATTGTTATGCAGATGGGATAAGCGACTGATACAGGTCCTGATATATGCTGGGCGCTACGGTCCAGCTGAAATCCTGGCCCATGGCGTTTTTGACCACGCGGGTCCAGACGGTGCGCAGGGCATACAGACGCAGGGCCCGGTCGATGCAGGCCAGCAAGGCCTGCGGACTGGCGCTGTCGAAAGACGAAGCCGGTGGCCGTGCCCGCGTCCAGCGCGGCCGGTGTTGTGTCGACGACGGTGTCGGCCAGACCGCCGGTGCGGCGCACCATGGGCAGGGTGCCGTAACGCAGGCTGTAGATCTGATTCAAGCCGCAGGGCTCGAAGCGCGACGGCATCAGGAAGATGTCGGCGCCGGCCTCGATGCGGTGCGCGAGGTTCTCGTCGTAACCGATGTGCAAACCCAATTGCTGTCGGTATCGTGCTTGCGCGAGCGCGCAGTGCAGTTTCGAGATGCGCATGTCCGTTGCCGAGCATGACCAGCTGCAGCGGGCGCTGCATCAGCTCGGGCAGGATATCGAGCAGCATATCGATGCCTTTCTGCTCCACCAGTCGGCCGATGTGTCGCGAACACGGGTGTGCGGGCGGCGGTCGGCAGGTCAAAGACGCGTTGTAATGACTGTTTATTGGCGTCTTTACCCTTGAGCCTGTCGTGGCTGAAATGCGTGTCGAGCAGCGGGTCGCTGGCCGGATTCCACACGCTGGCGTCGGCGCCATTGAGGATGCCGGTCAGCTGTGCGGCGCGATGCGTGAGCAGGCCATCCAATCCGCAACCGAACTCGGGCGTGCGGATTTCCGCGGCATAGGTCGGACTCACCGTGGTCAGCGCATCGGCGTAAACGAGCCCCGCTTTGATGAACGAGAGGCGACCATGGAATTCCAGCGCCTGCATTGACCACCACATGTACGGTAGCCCAAGTGTCTGGAAATGCGATTTGTCGAACAGCCCCTGATACGCTAGGTTGTGCACGGTGAAAACGCTCGCCGGCCGCGTTGATTCAAGGCTTAATAGTGCCGGCACCAGGCCGGTCTGCCAATCGTTGCAATGCACGATATCCGGGCGCCAGCCGAGGCCGGCGCGGTCCTGGGCAGACTTCGACGATGGCGCGGCAGAACGCGGCGAAGCGTTGCGGCGTTGTCCGGCCAATCGTTCCGTCCGGTCCGAGATAGGGGTTGCCGGGGCGGTCGAAGCAGCGCGGTGCGTCGACCAGATAAACCACTACGTGGGTACCCGGCAAACGGCCTTCAAGCACGCGCACGGGCTCGACGCTGCCGGTGAGCGTGAGTCGCGCGACTTCGGTGAGTTGACCGGCGTGCGCTAGCAACACCTGATAGGCCGGCAAAATCAGGCGCACATCTTGCTTAAGATCGTGCAATGCCTTGGGCAGTGCGCCGGAGACATCGGCCAGCCCGCCGGTTTTGATCAACGGGTGGGCCTCGCTGCTGGCGAATAATATTTTCATGTGGTTGCTTTCAGTAGATCAGCGACAGTGGATCAGCGGCAGTGGATCGGCGGCGTTGCAGCATGGACTCGCTTGGCAGTTCAAGCGTCGGTTTGATGTTGCGACTCTGACCGCTTAAAACCATGACGTCAAGCCGACAGCCGGCGACGTCTATACTAAACACCAATTTTGCATTCAGGGACTATAGGAGACAGAACATGCGCATGGCAATGGTGGGCTTGGGCAAGATGGGCGCGAATATGGTGCGTAGACTGCGACGCGGTGGTATCGAAGTCGTCGGCTATAACCGCAGTCGCGAAATCGTCGCTACGCTGGCCCACGAGGAAGGCATGGTCAGTGCCGACAGCGTCGCCGATGCGGTAGCCAAATTGTCCGCGCCGCGGGTGGTGTGGGTGATGTTGCCGGCCGGCGAGACGACCGAGAACACGCTCGGCGAGTTGCGCGGGCTGTTGAGCCAAGGCGACTTGGTTGTCGATGGGGGTAATTCCAATTATCACGACAGCCAGCGGCGCGGTGCATGGCTGGCGGAGGCTGGCATCGAGTACGTTGATGCGGGCACCTCCGGCGGCATATGGGGTCTGGAAAACGGCTATTGCCTGATGGTCGGCGGCAGCGATGCGGCCATCAAACTGCTGACGCCGGCACTGCAAGTGTTGGCGCCCGGGCATGATTACGGTTGGGCGCATGTCGGACCGGTCGGCGCCGGGCATTTCACCAAGATGGTCCACAATGGCATCGAGTACGGCATGATGCAGGCCATCGCCGAAGGTTTCGCGCTGTTACGCGGCAAGCAGGAATTCAATCTCGATCTGGCGCAGATCGGCGAGTTGTGGAAACACGGTTCGGTGGTGCGCAGTTGGTTATTGGATCTGACCGCCGATGCGCTCAAGGCCGATCAGACATTGGAAAATATCAAACCGATCGTGCCCGACTCGGGTGAAGGCCGCTGGACCGCCATCGAAGCGATCGATCAAGGTCAGGCGTTGCCGGTGATCAGCATGTCCCTGGCGATGCGCTTCGCCAGTCAGGATCAGGCCGGTTATTCCAATCGTTTGCTGTCGATGATGCGTAATGCCTTTGGCGGACATGCTGTGGCGAAGAAATGACCGGGATTCAGGTATTCGGGCGGCATTTAGCATTAATGCTCAAATCCCGAATCCCGAATCCCAAATGCTAACAAGGAATCGTTAATCCCATGCTAGAACCCTGCACCTATGTGATCTTTGGCGCGACCGGGAATCTGTCGCAAAAGAAACTCATGCCGGCGCTGTACCATCTGGAGCAGGCCGGGCGCCTGCCGGAGGGGATGCGCGTGCTGGGTGTCGGGCGCCGCGACTGGGATGATGAGGCCTGGCGTAAGACGGTCGAGGACTGGTTGACGCCGCGTGCGCGCGCCGGTCTTGACGCCGAGGTGTTCAAGCGCTTTCGTGAGCGTCTGTTTTTCTTTCAGGGCGACATCAACGACGACGCCAGTTACGCTCGCTTGCAGATGTTGCTCGAACGGCCCGGACTACCCGTCCAATATTGCTTTCTACATGTCGCTGGCGCCGGCGGAATTCGCGGTGGTCAGCAACGGGCTCGCGGCGGCGGGCCTGAACCGCGACGACGACGGTTGGCGGCGCATGGTGCTGGAAAAACCCTTCGGCTACGACCTCGAAAGCGCCGAGATTCTCAATAAGAGTCTGCATCGCCACTGGCGTGAAGACCAGATATTCCGCATCGATCACTATCTGGGTAAGGGCACGATCCAGAACATCCTGGTATTCCGTTTCGCCAATCTCATGCTCGAACCGCTGTGGAACCGCAACTACATCGATCATGTGCAGATCATTCATGCCGAATCCGCTGGCATTGAACAGCGCGCCGGCTATTACGACGACGCCGGCGCCTTGCGCGATATGGTACAGAGTCATTTGTTGCAGATGCTGACACTGGTGGCGATGGAACCGCCGGCCAATCTCGACGCCGAATGTCTGCGCGACGAAAAAGTGAAAGTGCTGCGCTCGATCCGGCCGATCCCGCAGAGCGCCGTGCATGCGCATGCCTTTCGTGCCCAGTATGGTCGTGGCAGCATCGGCAAGGAGAAAGTCGGTGGTTATCTCGATGAGAAGGGCGTGCCGGCGCAGAGCACCACCGAGACCTATGCGGCGCTCAAGGTCTATATCGACAACTGGCGCTGGCGCAATGTGCCGTTCTATCTGCGCACCGGCAAGCGCATGGCGCAGAGCACCTCGCAGATCAGCATCCGCTTCAAGCATCCGCCGCAGCAGTTGTTCCGCGAGACGCAGATCGAACAACTCAAGCCGAATTGGTTGCTGATGGGTATTCAGCCCAACGAGTGCCTGCGCCTGGAATTGCAGGTCAAGCAACCGGGCTTAGAGATGCTTGCCGAGACGCAGCGCCTGGATGCCGCGACCTGCGGTGTGGCGCAATATGGCATCGATGCCTATGAGGCCTTGCTACTGGATGTCATCGACGGCGATCACTCGTTGTTCCTGCGCTTCGACGAGGTCAGTTGGGCCTGGCGCGTGGTCGATCCCATTCTCAAGGTCTGGGCCACCGAGCGGGATTTCATTCATCCCTATCCCGCCGGCAGTTGGGGGCCGCAGGAAGCCAACCGGCTGTTCGATCGCGAGGACCATTACTGGCGGAATACATTGGAAGACGAATAAGCAGGATTCGGTAGCCTGGACGCAGGCCTGGTTCTGTTCGGGGCCGGAATCCGGGACGGTCGGAGCACCTCATCCCGGATTGCACTGCGCTTCATCCGGGCTACGCAGACAGGAGGACGAATAGCTGTTGTGTGGTTACAATAGAGATCTGGATTTCTTTCAGGGAAGCAACATGTCCGATCTGACCCAATGCAACGCCTGGCGGGCGTTGACGGACCATTTCTACGAGATCCACGAGCAGCACATGCGCGACTGGTTCGCGCAGGATCTGCAGCGCTTCGAGCGCTTCTCATTACGCTTCGAAGACATTCTGCTCGACTACTCCAAGAACCGCATTACTCGCGGAAACACAGGCGTTGCTGCTGGACCTGGCACGCGAGCGTGACGTGCCGGCGTGGACCGAACGCATGTTCGCCGGCGAGAAGATCAACGTCAGTGAAGATCGTGCGGTATTGCACATTGCGCTGCGCAACCGCTCCGGTCGTGCTATTCAGGTCGACGGCGAAGACGTCATGCCGGCGGTCAATGCGGTTCTTGCTAAGATGCGCGTCTTCTGCGAACGGGTGCGCAGTGGCGCGTGGAAAGGCTTCAGCGGCAAACCCATCCGGGATGTGGTCAACATCGGTATCGGCGGGTCGGATCTCGGCCCGCTGATGGTCACCGAGGCGCTGCGGCCCTATGGTTCGGCGGCGCTGCGGGTGCATTTTGTATCCAATATCGATGGCAGCCAGATCGTCGAAACACTCAAACACCTGGACCCGGCCACGACGCTGTTCATCGTCGCATCCAAGACCTTCACCACGCAGGAAACCCTCACCAATGCGCAGGCCGCGCGCGCGTGGTTGTTGGCCGATGCCGGTGACGCGAGCGCGGTCGCGAAACATTTCGTGGCCTTGTCGACCAATAGCCGACGCGGTGCGTGCGTTCGGCATCGACACGGCAAATATGTTCGAGTTCTGGGATTGGGTTGGCGGGCGTTATTCGCTATGGTCGGCCATCGGTCTGTCGATTGCCCTGTACATCGGCATGGATGCGTTCGAGGAATTGCTCGCCGGTGCGCACGCGATGGACGAACATTTCCGCACCGCGCCGCTGGACAAGAATCTGCCGGTGACACTCGCGCTGCTCGGCGTCTGGTATATCAATTTCTTCGACGCCGAGACGCATGCCATTCTGCCGTACGACCAATACCTGCATCGCTTCCCGGCCTATTTGCAGCAAGCCGATATGGAAAGCAACGGCAAGCGCGTCACGCGCGCGGGGCAAGCCGTCGATTTCGCCACCGGCCCGGTGATTTGGGGTGAGCCCGGCACCAATGGACAGCATGCTTTTTATCAACTGATCCACCAAGGCACACGGCTTATACCAGTGGATTTCCTGGCGGCGGCCGAAAGTCACAACCCGCTCGGCGAGCATCAGCGTATTTTGCTGGCGAATTTTTTCGCACAGGGCGAGGCGTTGATGCGCGGCAAGACGGTGGCCGAGGCGCGTGCCGAATTAGTGGCGCAGGGCCTGTCGGGTGAGGCACTCGAACGGCTGTTGCCGCATAAACTGTTTCCGGGCAACCGCCCGAGCAATTCCATTATGTATCGCAAACTTACCCCACGGACCTTGGGAAGCCTGATTGCGCTCTACGAGCACAAGATCTTTGTTCAGGGAATTATCTGGAATATCAATTCGTTCGACCAGTGGGGTGTGGAGCTGGGTAAGCAGCTGGCACAGGTCGATTCTGCCGGAGTTGGAGCGCTCAAATACTCCTGCAACGCATGACGTCTCGACGAATGGCTTGATCCGGTACTATGAGACACTGATATGATTGTGTACCTAACGCCACGGATGGGCGGAGTAATGGTCAACAGGGGAAAGCCCTGGCAGGAGGAGACATGGTGATTCAGTATCCGTGGTCAACAGTGCACGAAGAAGTACAGTTACACCCGGATTTTGTCCAGGGACAGCGCTATTTCCGTCAGGGTGATTTGAAATCAGCCCTGACCTGCTTCAAATCGGCGCACCAGTCGACCCCGACAGCCCATGTGTATGCCCACCTCTATATGTCTTACCTCGGCTTGACCGAAGTACTGCTCAACGATGTGAGCGGACTCAATCTGTGCCGGCGCGCGGCTCAGGAAGAAGCCCATAACGGCGAGGTCTTTGAAAATCTGGTGCGTGCCGAACTGAAATTGGGGCATCGCAAACAGGCCTGTGATGCGCTGCGGCGCGGTCAGCGTCTGGATAAAGGCAGCGCGGGCTTGCGTGCTTTGCGCGATGAGATGGGCATGCGTCGCAGCCCGTGTCTGTCTTTCCTCGATCGCGATAATCCACTGAATCGTGTCCTGGGCCGGCTTACCTACCGATCCCGTCGTCCTAGCGCGGGACGCTAGGCACACTGGCAATCGCAGACGCGGCTCAGACTGAGCGTGACACCGGCCATGCTATACTCCGCGCCCGAGTCGGCTGGACAGTCGCGGGGGCGCCTGGGAATTTCTCCGGGGCCTTCGAGGAAAGTCCGGGCTCCATAGGGCAGAGTGCCAGGTAACGCCTGGGGGGCGTGAGCCCACGGCAAGTGCCACAGAAAATATACCGCCTAAGCGGTCTCGTACGGCGTGCCGGTAAGGGTGAAATGGTGCGGTAAGAGCGCACCGCGCGTCTGGTAACAGACGTGGCAGGGTAAACCCCACTCGGAGCAAGACCAAATAGGGGAGCATTGGCGCGGCCCGCGTTGCTCCCGGGTAGGTTGCTTGAGGTGTACGGCGACGTGCATCCCAGATGAATGACTGTCCACGACAGAACCCGGCTTACAGGCTGACTCGGTTTTTTTTTAGGATTCGGGAATTGGGATTCAGGATTCAAGATTCAAGATGAACATGGTTTTCCCCGACTCCCGAACACAGATGAAGAAACTCTACATCAAGACCTTCGGTTGCCAGATGAACGAGTACGACTCGGCAAAGATCGCCGATGTGCTCGGGGCCTCGCACGGCCTGACGACGACGCAGATTGCCGAAGAGGCCGACGTCCTGTTGCTCAACACCTGTTCCATCCGTGAGAAGGCGCAGGAAAAAGTGTTTTCGCTACTCGGCATCTGGCGCGAGTGGAAAGAGGCGAAACCCACTCTGGTGATCGGCGTTGGCGGCTGCGTTGCCAGTCAGGAAGGCGCCGCGCTGCGCGAACGCGCGCCGTATGTGGATCTGGTGTTCGGTCCGCAGACATTGCATCGCTTGCCCGACATGTTGCGGGAGCTGCACAGTGAACGTCGCCCGGTAGTCGATGTCTCCTTTCCCGAGATTGAAAAGTTCGATGCGCTGCCGGCGCCGCGCGCGGAAGGCCCGACCGCATTTGTCTCCATCATGGAAGGCTGTAGCAAGTACTGCACATTTTGCGTGGTGCCGTATACGCGCGGCGAAGAAGTCAGCCGGCCGTTCGACGATATTCTCGCCGAGGTCGCGGCGCTTGCTGAACAAGGCGTGCGCGAGATCACCTTGTTGGGACAGAACGTCAATGCCTACCGCGGTGCCATGCACGATGGCGGTTTCGCCGATCTTGCGCTGCTCATTCATTACATCGCCGCCATCGACGGCATCGATCGCATTCGTTACACCACCTCGCATCCGCTGGAAATGAGCGACAGCCTGATTCAGGCCTATGCCGAGGTGCCGCAGTTGGTCAGTCATCTGCATCTGCCCGTGCAAAGTGGTTCCGACCGCATTCTGGCGTTGATGAAACGCAAGCATACTGCGCTGGAATACAAAGCGATCATCCGGCGCCTGCGCGCGGCGCGCCCGGATCTGAGCCTGTCTTCGGATTTTATTATCGGTTTCCCCGGCGAGTCCGAGGTGGACTTCGAGGCGACGATGCAGCTGATCGAAGAACTGCGCTTCGATCATTCCTTCAGCTTTATCTACAGCGCGCGCCCCGGTACGCCGGCGGCGTCATTGCCCGACGACGTCAGCCTGGAAGAGAAGAAGGCGCGGTTGGCGCGTTTACAGGCGCGTATCGCCGAGTTTGCCGCGGAGTACAGTCAAGCCATGATCGGTACGGTGCAGCGTGTGTTGGTGGAGCGGCCGTCGCGCAAAGATGAACAGGAAATGGCGGGTCGTACGGACAATAACCGCGTGGTGAATTTCGCCGCTGATGCCACCGTGCTGGGCAAATTCGTCAACGTCCGTATCACGGCCGCGTTCCCCAATTCCCTGCGCGGTGAATTACTGGGTGTGGCCGAAGACACTGCCTGTGCCAGCGCCGTCAACTGGGCCTGATCCCCTCTAACTGTCTGCCTGAATTTACCCTTGGACGCTAAGCCTGCATCATTCGATCTCGTTCTGGAACCGGCCGACAACCGCCGGCTGGCCAGTCTATGCGGACAGTTCGATGCGCATCTGCGTCACATCGAGCGACGCCTCGGCGTGGAGATCAACAATCGCGGCAACCGTTTTCAAGTGATCGGCGACGATCGCGCTGTGCAGATGGCAGGACATGTATTGGAGATGCTCTACGTGGACTCCGATACCGGCACGGTGACGCCCGAGCAGGTCCATTTGCATTTGCAGCAGGCCGATGCAGAAGCGGCGCAGGGCGTGATGGCCACGGAAGTGGTCGTGCCAGATGTGCCAGATGTCCTCATACAAACGCGTCACGGCCAGATCCGCGGGCGCGGTCCCAATCAGAAGCGCTATCTGGCCAGCATCAATGCGCACGATCTGAATTTCGGCGTTGGCCCGGCCGGTACCGGTAAAACCTACTTGGCTGTTGCTGCCGCCGTGCAGGCCCTGGAGCGCGAGCAGGTCAGTCGGATTGTCCTGGTGCGGCCGGCGGTGGAAGCGGGGGAGCGTCTGGGATTTCTGCCGGGTGACATGGCGCAGAAAGTCGATCCGTATCTGCGGCCGCTGTACGACGCATTATATGAAATGCTCGGCTTCGAACGTGTAACCAAGTTGATCGAGCGGCATGCCATCGAAGTTGCGCCGCTGGCGTTCATGCGTGGCCGCACGCTTAATGAATCCTTTATCATCCTCGACGAGGCGCAGAACACCACGCTGGAACAGATGAAGATGTTCCTGACGCGCATCGGCTTCGGCTCCACCGCCGTGGTGACCGGCGATGTTACTCAAGTTGATTTGCCGCGGGCGACGCAGTCTGGACTTCGACATGTGATCGAAGTATTGAAAGATGTCGAGGGCGTGGGCTTTACCTTCTTCAATGCCCATGATGTGGTACGGCATCCGTTGGTGCAGCGTATTGTCACGGCCTATGACCGCTATGAAAAGGACCATAATCGTGGCGCCTGACCCCGCCGTGCAATCCAACGCAGCAGCCCGGTGTACGATTAGCGTTTGATGTGCAGCGCGCCAGTACCGCGGTGGATCTGCCCGCAGATGCCCAATTGCGTCGCTGGGCGCGTGCGGCACTGGCGGATATCGGCGGCAATCACGAGCTCACGGTACGGATTGTCGATGCCCCGGAAAGTGCGGCCCTGAATGCCGAATACCGCCACAAACAGGGGCCGACCAATGTCTTGTCGTTTCCCTTCGAGGCGCCGCCCGGTGTGAGTTCACGGCTGCTGGGCGATCTGGTGCTGTGCGCCGATGTGGTGCAGCGCGAGGCGCATGAGCAGGGCAAGTCGCCACAGGCGCATTGGGCGCATATGATTGTGCACGGGGTGTTGCATCTGCGCGGTTTCGATCATCTGACGACGGTTGAGGCGCAGGCAATGGAAGCACATGAAACCGAAATCCTGGCCCGCTTGGGTTATCCGAATCCTTACGAACTATACGAAGACCTATGAACGACGACCGACCTAGTAGTGAAAACCTTCCGCATAAGAGCTGGGTCGACCGTTTGAGTCGGGCGCTGCTGCGCGAGCCCAAGGATAGAGAGCAACTGGTGGACCTGCTGCGCGATGCGCAGCGCCGCGATCTGCTCGATGCCGATGCACTCGGTATGATCGAGAGCGTGCTGCAAGTCGGCGAGATGCAGGTACGCGATATCATGATTCCACGGGCACAAATGGCCGTCGTCAACCGCGAACGACGCCCGACGAGATCCTGCCGTTCATCATCGAATCCGGGCATTCGCGGTTTCCCGTCACCAGTGATAATCGCGACGAAGTTGTCGGCATTCTGTTGGCCAAGGATTTGCTACGTTACCGTTTCGATGGGGGTGTCGCATTCGATATCCGCGACGTGATGCGCCCGGCGGTATTCATCCCGGAAAGCAAGCGGCTGAATGTGCTGCTCAAGGATTTTCGCGCCAGCCGTAATCACCTCGCCATTGTGGTCGACGAATACGGTGGTGTGGCCGGTATGGTGACCATCGAAGATGTCTTGGAACAGATCGTTGGCGAGATCGAGGACGAACACGACATCGACGAAGACGCCTTTATCCGCAAACGTAATGACACGACTATATCCTCAAGGCGCTGACGCCCATCGAAGATTTCAACGAATACTTCGGCACCAATTTCAGCGACGAGGAATTCGATACCATCGGCGGGAGGGTCATCCAGGCCTTTGGGCATGTGCCCAAACGTGGCGAGAGCGTCACGCTGGAAAACTTCGAATTCAAAGTGCTGCGTGCCGACAATCGACGCGTGCATATCCTGGCACTGAAGGTATTGCTGCCGCCCGATGAATCGACTGTCGCGGCCCATTAGTGCGCGATAAGCCATCGTTTGCCATTGTTCAACCGCCCGGCCCAGCGGGCGGGCGTTCGGAATTCTTGCATGCTCAACTCTGACCGGCGACCGCTGAACCAGTCCCGCTGGGCGTTACTCATTGCGTTCCTGCTGGGTACGAGTATTCCGCTCGCCTTTGCACCGTTCGGATTGTTTCCGCTGGCGGTGTTTGCGCCGGCGCTGTGGTTTCTGTTGTTGCGTGGTGCGGCGCCCGCCGTCGCGGCGCGTCTGGGATTTTCCTTCGGCCTCGGCATGTTCGGTGTCGGTGTCAGTTGGGTCTATATCAGCATCCACACGTTCGGTCACTCGCCGCTGCCGGCGGCGATTGGCGTCATGTTGCTGCTGGTCGCGTATATGAGTCTGTTCACGACCGCCTTGGCCTATGCCGGCGCGCGCAGTCGTGTGTCGGGTACTGTCTGGCTAACGGTATTGCTACCGGCCGGGTGGGCGCTCGCGGAATGGTTGCGCAGTTGGTTGTTCACAGGGTTCCCGTGGTTGAATCTCGGCTACACCCAGATCGACAGCCCCTTGGCCGGCTATGCGCCGCTGCTGGGTGTGTACGGCCTGAGTTGGTTGACAGCCCTGAGCGCGGGTCTGCTGGCATGGACTTTCAACACGTCGGGCCGTGCGCGTTGGCTGGGGCCGATGTTGTTCACGTTGCTGTGGCTGGGCGGTGAGCAGCTCAAACATTACGAATGGACGCAGGTCGCCGGCGCGCCACTGCAGGTGAGCCTGATTCAGGGCAATGTGCCGCAGGAAGAGAAATGGGATCCGGCTCAGGAAGCCGCGACCCTGGAAAAATACGTCGACCTCACCCGCGGCGAGTGGTTGGCGCAGGAACAACGGCGCGTCGATCTGGTGATCTGGCCGGAGACGGCCATCCCGGCCTTTCAACACGAAGTGGCGAATAATTTTATCGCGCCGTTGACAGAAGAGGCGCGTCGCGTCGGCACCGATCTGCTGACGGGTATTCCGGTGTTCGACAGTGAACGTTCGGAATACTACAACGCCGTCATCAGTATCGGCCGCGAGGCGGGCGCCTATTACAAACACCACTTGGTGCCGTTCGGTGAATATCTGCCGCTGCGCGAAATCCTCGGCACGCTGTTGCAGGTGATGCCGCTGCCGGTGGCGGATTTCAGTGCCGGAAAATTGGACCAGCCGTTGCTCCGCGCGGCGGGCTATCCGGTGGGCGTGTCGATCTGTTACGAAATCATCCTCGGTGAACAGATGATCACGCAGCTGCCGCAGGCGGCGTTCCTGGTCAACGTCAGCAACGATGCCTGGTTTGGTGATTCACTCGCCCCGCACCAGCATCTGGAAATGGCGCGCATGCGCGCCCTGGAAACCGGTCGCTATCTGCTGCGCGCGACCAACACCGGCATCACCGCGATCATCGGACCGGACGGCGTCATCCGCGAACGTGGGCCGCAGTTCGAGACATTGGTTTTACGCGGGGATATCGAACCACGCGGCGGCAGCACGCCGTATGTGCGGTGGGGTAACTGGCCGGTGGTGATCGCGGCTATGTTAATGGTGCTATCGTTGTCGCTGCGCGCAAAAAAACATTAACCGCAAAGGACGCTAAGTAATGTATTTCTGCAGCCGAAGACATCCGGCGCAATACACTGCGCTATCGCGCCTTACACACTCCTGGTTTTATTTTCGATAAGCTCCGATCCATGCTTAGCTATCGTCACATCTATCATGCCGGCAATTTCGCCGATGTCTTCAAGCATGTGCTGCTGGTGCAGTTGTTGCGTGCGCTGGCGCGCAAGGACACGCCGTTCTGTGTGCTGGATACGCATGCGGGCGTAGGGCGTTACGATCTGAGCGCAGACGAGGCACAGAAGAACCGCGAATTCGCCAACGGGGTTTCGCGGTTATCTAACTGTGCGGATATGCCGGCGGCGGTCGAGGATTACCTTGCGCTGGTACGCGCCGAGAATGCAGACGCCAACGACATCACGCATTATCCGGGCTCGCCGCGCCTGATCCGCGCGCTGCTGCGGCCGCAGGATCGGCTGGTGCTGTCCGAACTGCACAAGGCTGATCACGCGCAACTCAAACAGTTGTTCGCCGGCGATGCACAAGTCGCCGTGCATTTGCAGGATGCCTACCAAGGCTTGAAGGCGTTTTTGCCGCCGAAAGAAAAACGCGGCTTGGTGCTGATCGATCCACCGTATGAACGCAAGGATGAATACGAACGCGTAGCCACGAGTTTGAAAATGGCCCATGCGCGTTGGCCGACGGGTGTGTATATGATCTGGTATCCGATTATGTCGCGCTCGTTAGCGCAGCGTTTCCATACGTTGGTGCAAGCGAGCGGCATCCGTAAAATTCTGCGTGCCGAGTTGTGCGTGGAAGACGATAGCGATCGTACTCACTTCACCGGCAGCGGCCTGCTGATCGTGAATCCGCCCTGGCCGTTGCAGGATGAGATCGCGGCGGTGTTACCGTGGTTGCACGCATGTCTCGCTCCGGCCGGCGCGGGACTCACGCGCCTGGACTGGCTGGTGCCGGAATAAATCGATGCTCGAAATCCGCAATGGCGTTTGACGCTATTTGGATGCAAGTTGGCCCGCAAATCCGCTCAATTCACGCAATAGCCATCTAACCAAAACCGGTATCTGCCCTGAATGGCGCTGATCTTAAGCGGATTTTTATCAGTGTAGGGTGGGAGAGGCGTGTTGTTTGCGCCGTAACCCACCAAGCGTGCCGTAGGCACACACTAACAACCGCGTCATGTTGTTTCGCAACGCGTGGTGGTTTACGCAAACTACGCTGACCCACCCTACATTTGAGCTTAAGTAAGTGCTATTCGTTTCTGTCCTCTTTCGGTAAGCGGACGCAGAGAAATCTCGCACAGCACGAGCGCCCTTGGAATTGTCTATCGGCTTCTACACAGGCCTGAATTCTAGATCGTGACAGACGCTAGTGAGTGTAGGTCAGCAGTAATATCTGAGTGATTCTTGATCGGCGTCAAGCAACCATCATCTACAGAAGCCCCGGCTCTTCAGAAGCACTTTCAAGAGCGTCAAGCATGCTAAACCTTAAATGAAGGGAGTCAAAAAATTGTCTACGAGTTCCGCGTAGACGCCGAGGCATACAGTGTTTCGTGTAGTGCCTGTTTTTATACCAGTCGTTGTAGCTTCTCTACTGACGAAGATTAACCAGAATTCATTGCAGGAGGTCAGTCATGAAAACGGCAACAAGATTCCAGCCGAAGCAATTGGCGTGGGCAGGTTTAATAGGGTTTTGCGTAGCAAGTGGCGGCGCATACGCCGCGGAAGGTGACGGCGGTGGTGGAGGTGGCGGTGGGGGATCCCCGGATTACGGCGATCTGTTCGTCCTCCTTCGCGATGCCGACGGCGTTCCCATACTCACTGCGGACGCTTGTCAGCAGCCCCTGGCGGCTCCAGGCGTAACCCTGCCCCCCGTTGGAACACTGCCGGGATGTACACCGGCATCAGCGACAGAGTCATGCGTGATTCCCGTCGATCCCGCGACCTGCGGCATTGTAGTCGGTTATGAGACGTACACCCAGGAGATCGAATTCGGCCGTACCAACGTGGCGCGCGCGCCGGACTCGGTGTTTGCGCAGCAGTTGGAGGACGTCGTTGTCCGGCTGTCCACCGCCGACTGCGTCACCCGGGATGCCGCCGGGCGGATGGTGACCAGCACCGTCACCGATGGCGTGGTTACGTCGGCGGCCATCGACTCGCCGTTGCAGAACCTGGCGATCTACAAGCAACTCATGCTGACGGGCTATCTGGGCGAGGCAAGCGCCCCGATAACACTTCCTGCGAGTGTACTCGACATCGCCGCCGTGGGCATCGGCGCGGCCTCCGACAAGGGGGGCAAGGTCAGCCTGGACATGGTGGTCTACCTCAATCAGATCCTCGGCCTCACGGACGAAACCGTGACGACCGTGTTGCCCAAGAAGTGCATCCAGGTCAAGGAAGAGGTGCAGGGCGTGGTCCAACTGGTCCGGAAGTGTTTCCTCGACTATGGGCCCACGGGCGGAAACTTTGCCTATAGCCGCGGAGCGAACTTCGGGGCGCTGCCCGCGCCGGCCTATATCCCGGCCGTCGCACCTCAGGCAGGCTGGACCGAGTATTTGGGTGTGTTGGATGCCACGATACCCACGTTCGGGATCGCCCAAGGCCCGATCACTGGATGCAGTGCCTGAACTCAAGGGCAATCCTGCATGGATGGGGTCGAGCATTGGCGGCTTCGCCCAGGCGGCCGACGACACTCGTGCGGTCATCAACTACTTGCACAGCTGGCCGATACCGAGCGTTTACGCGACCGCGTTGAGCTGCGGACCCTCTGGTGAGACCCATTATGACGTCTCGATCAGCCAGGAGTCCGGGTTGCAGGTGCCGGTGCGCATGGCGGTTGGCACGGAAAGGGAATTTACCGTGACCGTCGCGAACGCGGGTCCGGATGCTGCGTCGGGCACCGTCAAGGTAACTGCCGTAGACGCGACAGGGAGACTCATCCCGACCTTCCCGCGGACCTACACCTTCACCAACCTCGCTCCGGGAACAAGTCAGAGCTGGACTGAGAACTTTCAGAATTAACTATGCAACTACGATCACCTGGACGGCGACTGCCACAGCAGAGTTCGACGTGAACACGGGCAACAATGTCGTCACAAAGACCACCAAAGTGGTGAGAACACAATGATTGTCGACCAATGCTATCTGACAATAGCAGGCACAAAGCCCCGGGCTGACCGGGTAGTGAGGTAAAGCCGGGGAAGGGCAGGCAGACCTTCCCCGGTCAATAACGAGAAGTGACTTGCTGCCAAGGGGGGCGCAATACGGGGATTCGCAAAGCCCCCGGGCCGCGGAAGTCGTATCCAAGATACACACCTTCGCGGGATGCGCAGACACGAATAGTCAGTACCTCCCGCTGACATCTCGCTGGGACGGGGTAAAAAAACCTGAGCCCCTCTCACCGGTATCCCTTCACGTGAGCTTGAGAGGAGTGCAACCCATGAAACTTCATCCTTTGAGAATACTGGTCGTGGCGTTGGGTACAGCGACGCTGGCGGGGGCCGTCGCGCCGGCCGCCGCATTCGACTGGCAAGTGGTGGTGAACAATGGCGACTTCATCCCGACCGACCTGTGCGATCCGACCGTGCCGACGCCTACGACACCACCGTGCCGCAGGTTCAACAGCTACAACCAGCCCTCGGTGAACGCCAACAAGTGGTGGTGATGCGTGCGCGCAGCCGGGGCGGCCAAGGGCTGGGAGAACCCGTGCATGGGGTGTTCACGCGCGACATGGCTGCGGCGGGCCCGGTCGTCAAGATCCTCGACCGTGACACCCTGGTGCCGGAGCCCAACAACCGCGACACCGTGTTCGTCGAGCCGCCGTCGTTCCCGCGCATCGACATCGGGTCGGACACCGTGGCCACCCGTGGCAACCATCCGCCGGTATGGAAGGTACTTGATCCCGTCACGGGCGACACACTGGAACAACTCGGGACCACCGGCATCTACACCAACCCCTTCGGAGGCCTGATCACCGGCGCCAGCAAGCTCGGGGGCGTCCCGGAGTTTTCCTTCTTCGAGGTTCCGGAGGCGCCCGGCACCCCGTTCGATGTCTTCCCCGGCGCGCCTGCGGTGACCGATGGCGCTACCGTCGTGTTCAAGGGTAACTACACGGTGAATCTCGTCGGCAAGACGGGCGTCTACTACCGTGACCTCGTGGACGAGCCGATTTACTCTTCGGACGAGCGTGCTCGCACCCGCGGGCGGCACCCACCCCGTGGTGTTGATCGCCAACAATACGGACACCCTCATCCCCGGCACCAGCACGGTGTTCGGCTCCACCGCCCCGCCCAGCGCGGCCAATCGCAAAGCGGTGTTTGCCGGTTTCGACAACGAGGAGAACCCGACCCTCGGCGGTATCTACCTGGCGCCGCTGGACGGGCGGACGAAGCCGCCGCTCAAGAAGCTCGTCCGCATCGGCGAGCGGGTTCCTGGCGAGTCCAAGCAAAGCCACCTTCAACCGTCTCGGTGAGGGCGTCTCCTTCGACGGTCGCTTCGTTGCCTTCTGGGGCGCCTGGGGCACGCAGACCACGACCCTGAATCTGCAATGCCCGACCGAGGGCAACGCGGACCGCATCATTTTCTGCAACCAGCAGCATCCGAATGGCTTTGCCGTACAGGTCCCGGTACACCAGGGCATCTTCGTCCACGACATCAGGACCCGGAATACCCGGACGGTAGCCAAGGCTCCGGCGAACTTCAGCGACTTCGTCTACTGGAACTTCTCGGGCCGCGTCCCGGGCACGGGCGAGGGTGATGACGATGGCGAGCTGGCGCGCTGGCGTTCCGCGAGCTTCGTGGCCGTGTCCGGGCTGGTCGACGGCAGCCTGAGTGACCCGACCTTCCACACCGCCTTCAAGGCGAGGACGGGCAGCGTCGCGAACGGCGCCTATGTCGACCCGGTAGATGGCATCTATCTCCGCAAGGGCCATGGTACGTCCGGAATCGTCGCCGTGGTTGAAACGGGCATGAGCGGGACGCTGCTCGACCCGGAGGCCGTATATGACGACGACGAGAATCCGGCCACGCCTGCGGTGATGCTGCCGGTCACGGAAATGGGCATCGAGCGCGACGGGTTCCGCGGCAATACACTCGTGATCAACGCGAGCATGGGCACCGAAGAGGCCGGCTGGGCCGGGATCTATCTGACGAAAGTGCGGAAGTAGGGGCGCGTTCGAGCGCCTGAGCTTCCGGTTTGGGTTGAGATCAACCGTCCTCGAAACACAGCGACAGTCCCGGATTGACATCGGGTAATCGCCGAATAGACGGAAGATCATGCCCAGTGCGGTGCAGCCCACCAAGCGGCATTTGGTGGGCTGCACTTGCTTTGAATCGGTAGACACTCAGACTCGTTTTGCCATCGGCTCTTCATAATGATGATCACGGGCGGGCACGAACACTGATCGACTGTTACGCAACGCAAGGAGAGAAAGCCATGCGCGCAAATACTTTGCAGTCACTCGCGGTTGTTGTGGCCGTAGCGTTGCTTGCCGCCTGCGGTGGTGGCGGTGACAGTGACAGCTCGACGTCGACCACACAAACCGTGATCGGCACGATTAGCAGCTTTGGCAGCGTGGTCGTCAACGGCGTCAGATTCGCCGACTCCACCGCCAGCGTCCGCATGAACGATGCAACGGCGACGCGCGATCAGCTGCGCGTGGGCATGGTCGTGCAGGTGCGCGGGCAAATCAATGCCGGCGGTACTGGCGTGGCCAACAGCATCCAGTACAACGGTTGCGTGCAGGGCCCGATCACGGCCATGAATCAGGTGCAGAACACGGTCACGGTGCTCGGCCAGACCGTGAAGGTCGATGACGACAGCGTGTTCGACGGCGTCACGCTGCGGGATATGAACGGCTTTGCGATCGGCGACCAAGTCGCAGTCAGCTGCTTGCACGACCCGGCCAACAACCAGATGCGGGCCACCCGCATGGAACGGCAGGGCGTGTTCCAGAACGGCGTCAGCGAGCTTGAAGTGAATGGAACGGTGAGCAATCTCAATCCTGTCGCGGGCACCTGCACGATTGACGGCCTGACGGTGAACTTCGCGGGTATCGCCGCCGGTAATCGCCCGGCCGGTCTGGCCAACGGCATGACCGTCGGTGCCCGCGGCTACAACTTCGCCAACGGCATCCTCACCGCGGACCAGCTACGCGACCGTGATCGCGATCGCATCAGCTATCCGAATGGTGACGGGCTTGAGGTCGAAGGCTATGTGTCCGACTTCGTATCGATCTCGAACTTCATGGTTAATGGCCAAGCGGTCAACGCTGCCAATGCCGTCATCAAGAATGGCACTGCCGCCGACATCCGCGACGGCCTGAAGGTAGAAGCCGAAGGGACAATCAGCAGCGGCGTACTGGTCGCAAGCAGGGTCACCATCAGGCTGCAGACCAACGTGCGCGTGGAAGCGGGCATGCAGACCATGGACACCGTGCAGAGCACGATCACACTGCTCGGGCGCACACTAACGGTTAACGCCGACACAGTATTGAGGGACCGCCTCACCAATGCGGACCAGCCCGTGACCATCACGCTGGCAGCGCTCAATCTGTCCGACCGGCTTGAAGTCAACGCGTACCAGGACGCGGGCGGCAACCTGATCGCCACGCGCGTCGAGCGCACCGAGGTGGACCCACTGGTCGTGGTAAAGGGTCCAGCCGACGCCAAGGTACCAACCACGCAATTGACACTGGCAGGATTCGGCGTGACGACGGGTGCCAATTCGTTGTATCGGGACGCGAGCGGCACCTTGGTTAATGCGGTGACTTTCTACAATGCTGTGCGGGTGCCGCCTGCTGCGGCAACGATCGTGCACACACGCGGTGTGGTTGCGAACTTGGCGACAAACGTCGTCGACGCCACACGTAGCACGAGCACCATCGGTGAGTTGGAAATCGGCGGGGATTGATATGTTGCCGAGCGCGGGCCGAAGTCGCAGACTGTCGGCCGCGCAAAGCGCGTGAACAATCCCGTGATGAATCATTTGAGCGCTATTCACCAGAGGTCCGCCATGACACACCGACACCCCCGAACCTGCTGGCTGTACGTGCTGCTGTTGCTGCCCGTGCTGCTCGGCGGCTGCACCTACTATCAGGCGGCCCCAGGCACCTATACCACCGCGCAACCCGCGAGTTACGACCGTTCCTGGACGGCGGTGCTCGGCGCGTTCGCCGACCAAGGGCTCAGCATCACGCGCGAAGATCGCGCCGCTGGCGTGGTCCAGGGAACCCGCAACGGCATCGTCGTGACTGCCAACGTGGAAACGCAGGCCGACGGCACGGTGCGCGTGGGATTCAAAACGTCGCGGGAAATTGACCGGGATCCAACTCTCATCGATCGCATCGCAAGCGCTTATGACCGGCGCATGGGGCGTTGAGGTCGAATATCACTGATGCATCGGTAGATGACGTCGAGCGCTTGGCCCCAGCCTGTTCCAAGCCTGGTCCAAGATGCGCCGGGTGGCTCGCGAACAAGTCGTGCAAGGGATACAGAACGCTCAGTACCCATGGGCGCACCGGCCGCGGGCAAGATCAGGGCAGCCGCTTGATCAGGTCCTGGGCGGCGCGCTCCATCACGCGCGCCAGCGTCACCGGCTCCTCCGCGATCGTCTCGTTGGCCATGCGCAACTCCTCGATGCCTTCCCAGGCGATGGTGCCGTTGTCGCTGTCCCAGACCTGGAAAAACAGGCGCACGGTGGCAAGCTTGGTCTCGAGGATGCGGATGCCTAATATGCCGAAGCGCTCCTTGTCGCCCTGCTGAAACGCCTGCAGCTTGAGCTGGGCGACGTAGCGCGCGCCCACCAGATCGCCCACTTTGGCGAGCGTCTCACGCCTGAACAGGCCGGTGTCTCGGTAGTCGGCGTACATCTCGCGGTAGTCGTCCGCCAAGCCGGCACGGTTGACCACCCCCAGCGTTTCCGCCAGCGTGACAATGCGCATCCCGGGGCGCTCGCGTTTGAGTACCTCCGCGAAGGTCAGCGCGACCGCCTGCTTCTCCTCCTCCTGTCCGGTCACCGTCGATGGGGTGATGAACGCAATGCCGTGCGCTTCCAGCGCGCCGGCGGGAAGGCCAATGTCGCGATAGCGCAGGGTCGGATAGCTTTGCGCGCAGGCGGCCAGCAAGAAAATCGCCAGCAGGGAGATTCCGATGAGTCGTAACAAGATCGTCTCCAAGAAGTGTCGTACGATTAAATTCTAACATCCCGCCGGGTACGTAATTTGATCCTGATCAAAAGTGCCTAATCAGGCACGCTGGCCAATGGAACACTGGGCCTGACCACCCACGGACACAAGCCGAGGATTACCCAGCAGACCTCGACGGCAAAGGTGGATGGCAAACTCAGACTGCACGGATAGGGAAACTCAAACTCATGGCGCATGGGCCGTACAGGCAACGCTGCGTCGACCAAAACAGGGTGAATATGTATGGGAGAGTCCTGTTGGGGTTCGCTGCGCTCACCCCAACCTACGTTGCCTGCATCACTCTTTATTGCTTTTCGATTTCTCAGGCAGCGACAACTCCCCCTCCGATTCGAAACGCGCACCGCCCAGGCCGATGCCACCGAGGCGGCCAGTCAGGCGATAGTCGAACTTGCTGGGGGGCTTGCCGGTGGTGGCGATGCTGAACATCTGCTTGAGGATGGCCGTCGCCGGCACGGTGACCGGCACCGCGATGATTGACTCGCCGTAGCGCGGCACGTTGCCGCGCTGGTCGCTGACACCGCTGGCGAAATCCTTGCCCGCCAGTTCGAGATTGACTACCACGCCGTCGAAGTCCAGTGCGGTTTCGTTGGGATTCTGCACCCGCATCTTGAGGACGAAGCGCGCCTCCATGCCTTCTCCCGGCAGCGGATCCAGGCCGGCGACCGACACCCGCAGCGGTTCGCGCACGCCGAAGCCGGCGCAGCCGGCGAGCAGCAGTGCGATGACGGAGAACAATAGGTAACTGCGTTTCATGGGTGCCTCAGATTGTTGGTGGAGGTGTTGCGTGAATATATACCCAACGTGCGGTGAAGTGAGGTCATTGTTGGACTATGGCTGGGGCGCTGGTTTTGCGTGGCTCAAGTATAGGAAGAATAAACATCTTTCAATGGACGTCGAAGTTCACCCCTTAGGGATGGTGGCCTGTGTCAGCTAGCCAGCGAAGCGGCCATCTGCTCGGGCTGCACCGGCAGCACAAACACCGCATGCAGCGGCAAAATGTCGTTGAGTTTGTCCACGTACTGCCGTTCGCTCTTATCCACCAGCACGATCACGCGCGCGTGCGGCGCGTACTTCTGCAGGCTGAACAGAAACACATCCAGATTGCTGATGTTCACGCCGGCGTAGTTGTTGCCATAGCCGTAGAAGAATTCGGCGACGACGTAATCCGGTGCATGTTCTTTTAATTGTGCGATGGCCTTGCGCGTCGAGGTCAGACGGATTTCGTCGAGCCCGGCACGCGCATAGACGTCTGCCAGATCCGGGTGGGTCGGCGATTCGATGATTGAGTAGACAGTGCGTTTTGCCATGCGGTCGGTGTGCGTTGCTGGGTTCAGTTCGGGCTGGTGGGCGCTGCGGGGGGGCGTTGGCCGATGCGCGCTTGTGCAGTGAAAGGCTGACCCTTACGCAGACCCTGCACAAGCAGTTCGGTGCCCGGTGGATTGCCGGCAATCTGATTCATGGATTCGCGGGCATTGCTGACCGGTTGTTTGTTCAAGGCAGTGATGATATCGCCCGGTTGCAGGCCGGCTAGTTCCGCCGGGCCGTCACGCTGCACGCCGGCGATGAGCACGCCTTGAGATATCTTCAGACCGAACGATTGCGCTAAGGCCGGGGTGAGATCCTGAGCCTCGATGCCCAACCATCCGCGCACCACGGCACCGTGTTCGGTGATCTGCTGCATGACGTCACGGGCCAGGCTGATGGGAATGGCGAAGCCAATGCCTTGTGAACCACCGGATTTGCTGAAGATGGCGGTGTTGATGCCTATCAGTTCGCCGTACGCGTTGATGAGCGCGCCGCCGGAATTGCCGGGATTGATCGCCGCGTCGGTCTGGATGAAATTCTCGAAGGTGTTGATGCCGAGTTGATTGCGCCCGGTCGCACTGACGATGCCTTGTGTCACCGTCTGGCCGACACCAAAGGGATTGCCGATGGCCAGCACGACATCACCGACTCGCAACCGTTCCGAGTTGCCGAGTACGATGCTGGGCAGATTATCCGCGGTCGATTTTCAAAACCGCGAGATCGGTTTCCGGATCGACACCCACTATCGCCGCTTCGAGAGAGCGACCATCACCGAGCATGACCTGAATCTGGTCGGCGCCGGTGACGACATGGTTGTTGGTGAGGACATGGCCTTGGGTGCTGAGCAACACGCCGGAACCCAGGCTGGTCTGCAGGCGTTGTCGATCACCGGTGGCTTGTTCGCCGAAGAAATATTGAAATAACGGGTCGTTTATCAGCGGGTGCGCGCGTTGCGTGATGACCTTGGCGGTGTAGATGTTGACCACCGCCGGCGCGGCCTGCGCGACCGCATCGGCATAGGAGACCGGACCGCTCAAGCCGCCACTGGGCGTGCCGCTGTCGACACGCTCGCGCACCTCGACCACGGTGGCGGGTTCGCGTTGCAGGCTCGGCATGAACCAGACCAGTACGGCGGCCGCGACCAGGCCGACTGCCGTCGCCTGTGCCAGAAATAGAATGAGTTTGCTCATGCGCATGTGGAGTTACTTTGTCATCTTCGTCGAAGCGGTTGATACTGTGCGCCTGCAGGCGTCCATCACGTGTTCGTGCGCAGCGAGTCTAGCAATAATCGAAACCAACCGGCGAACGTAATCCATGATCACCCTCAACGAGCTTGTCAGCTATACGAACGGACTGCTGAACAGTGCGGCCTTCCAGGACTACTGTCCGAACGGCTTGCAGGTCGAAGGCCGTGCGCAGGTGCGCAAACTGGTCAGCGGCGTAACCGCCAGTCAGGCCCTGGTCGAGGCCGCGGTGGAGGCGGGTGCGGATGCGCTGCTGGTGCATCATGGCTATTTCTGGAAAGGCGAGGACCCCTGTGTGACCGGCATGAAGCGCCGCCGCCTGTCAAAGCTGCTGGCCGCTGACATGAGCTTGCTGGCGTATCATCTGCCGCTGGACGCGCACCCTGAGCTTGGCAACAACGCACAGCTGGGAACGCGGCTCGGATTATCTGCCGAGGGCTGGTTCGGTGAAGCGCACGGTCCAGCCATCGCCTGCTATGCCACGCTGCCAGAGGTGCTGACGGCTGCCGCGGTGGCTAAGCGTATCGCGACGGCCTTGGGTCGTGATCCGCTGTTCATCACTGGCGGTGATCATCCCATCGAGCGCATCGGCTGGTGCACCGGTGCCGCCCAGGGGTATATCGAAGCGGCGGCCGGCCTGGGTCTGGACGCCTTTATAAGTGGTGAAATCTCCGAACCGACTGTGCATGTGGCGCGCGAATGTGGGATTCACTATTTCGCCGCCGGCCATCACGCGACCGAGCGCTATGGCGTGTGTGCGCTGGGCGTACACTTGGCCGAGCGTTTTGGTCTGGAACACCTGCACTTGGACTTGGACAATCCGGCCTAAGTCAATGAAAGGTCAATACCTGGCTTGACCTCCCCGGGCAGTTGTTGGAAGCTACGCCGCTGGTTGAGCCGCCGCGCCATCAAAATGGCCTGTGAGCCCCCCGATAGGCCGCAAATGGTTTAGAATGGCGCGCCTTTGCAGGCCGAAATTACGCATTCGAAAAGCAGACAACCCTGGAGAGCCTTAATGAGTACTGATGGCGTAGATACCAGTCGGCGTCGCTTTCTGACCGCAGCTACCTCGGTTGTAGGTGCTGTAGGTGCCGTGTACGTGGCAGTCCCTTTTCTGGCTTCGATGGCGCCGAGCGAACGTGCTCGTGCGGCAGGCGCGCCAGTGGAAGTGGATATCAGCAAGCTGGAGCCCGGACAGAAGATCAATGTGGAATGGCGCGGCAAGCCGGTGTGGGTGGTCAAGCGCACGCCGGAAATGCTGGAAGCCCTGCGGGACTGGATGGTACTCGTGCTGATCCCACGTCGACTGCGCCGCAGCAGCCCGACTACGCCAAGAACGCCAACCGTTCCATCAAGCCTGAAATTCTGGTGCTGGTCGGTATCTGCACCCATCTGGGTTGCTCGCCTACGTATAGGCCGGAAGTGGCGCCGGAAGACATGGGTGCCGATTGGAAGGGCGGTTTCTTCTGCCCCTGTCACGGTTCGAAATTCGATTTGGCCGGCCGCGTATACAAAGCGGTGTCCCGGCCCCCACCAACCTGATCGTTCCGCCGCACCGCTATGTCGGTGAGTCGGTGATTCTGATCGGCGACGACCAAGGAGCTGCATAACCATGGGTGCTGAAAGAACCGATAAGTGGCAGGGCGGTATCCTCGGTTGGATCGATGACCGCTTCCCGCTCAGTTCCATGTGGAATGAGCACCTAGCCAAATACTACGCGCCGAAGAACTTCAACTTCTGGTATTTCTTCGGCTCGCTGGCGTTGCTGGTGCTGGTCATCCAGCTCGTCTCCGGCATTTTCCTCACCATGAACTTCAAGCCTGACGCGGAGCGTGCCTTCGCCTCGGTTGAGTACATCATGCGTGACGTGGAGTGGGGTTGGCTGATCCGCTATATCCATTCCACCGGCGCCTCGGCGTTCTTCTGGTGGTGTATCTGCACATGTTCCGCGCCATGCTCTACGGTTCGTATCAGAAGCCGCGTGAGCTGATCTGGATCTTCGGTTGCATGATCTACCTGGCGCTGATGGCTGAGGCCTTCTTCGGTTATCTGCTGCCTTGGGGCCAGATGTCGTTCTGGGGTGCGCAGGTGATCGTGAACCTGTTCGCGGCCATTCCGATCATCGGTGAAGATCTGTCGATCTGGATTCGCGGTGACTACGTGATCGCCGACGCAACCTTGAATCGCTTCTTTGCCTTCCACGTCGCGGCGGTGCCGCTGGTGTTGATCGGCCTGATCGCCGCGCACATCCTGGCGCTGCACGAAGTCGGATCGAACAACCCCGACGGTGTCGACATCAAGAAGAAGAAAGATGCCAATGGCATCCCGCTGGACGGTATTCCCTTCCATCCGTATTACACGGTGAAAGACATCGTCGGTGTGGTGGTGTTCCTGATCTTCTTCGCGGTCATCGTGTTCTTCATTCCGGACGGGGGTGGCTTCTTCCTGGAGCCGCCGAATTTCGAGCCGGCCGATCCGTTGAAGACCCCGCTGCACATCGCGCCGGTGTGGTATTTCACGCCGTTCTACGCAATCTTGCGCGCGGTACCGAGTTTCGCCGGTACCCAGGTCTGGGGTGTGCTTGCAATGGGCGCCGCGGTGGTGATCCTGTTCTTCCTGCCCTGGTTAGATCGCAGCCCGGTCAAGTCGATCCGCTATCGCGGGCCGATCTATAAGATCGCCTTGGCGTTGTTTGTCGTCGACTTCCTGGTACTGGGCTGGCTCGGAACGCAGCCGGTCAGCGAGGGTAAGACGCTGATGGCGCAGATCGGTACGATCTATTACCTGGCGTTCTTCCTCCTGATGCCCATCTACACCAAGATGGATAAGTGCAAGCCGGTTCCGGAAAGGGTGACGAGCAAATGAGAAAGATAATTCTGAGCTTTCTGTTGGTGTTGCTGCCAGGCTTGGCGCTTGCAGCGGGTGGTGGCGTGCATCTGGACAAGGCGGACATCGATCTGCACAACCAACAGTCGTTGCAGCGTGGTGCCAAAGTGTTCGTGAACTACTGTCTGAGTTGTCACTCGGCACAGTTTCAGCGCTACAACCGCATGGCCCGCGATATCGGTCTGACCGATAATCAGGTGATCGAAAACCTGATGTTCGCCAGCGATAAGGTCGGTAGCACCATGACCGTGGCGATGAGTCGTGCCGACGGCAAGAATTGGTTCGGTGCCGCGCCGCCGGATCTGTCACTGACCGCGCGTTCACGTGGTGTAGACTGGTTATATACCTATTTGCGCTCGTTCTATGTCGACGAGACGCGTCCCTTTGGCGTGAACAATGTGGTGTTCCCGAGTGTTGGTATGCCGCATGTGCTATGGGAACTGCAAGGTGTGCAAAAGGCGGTGTATAAGAAAGACGAACATGGGAAGGACGTTATCGACCGCCTGGAGATTGTCGAGCCGGGCAAGCTGACGCCGGTCGAGTACGATCAGACGGTGCGTGACCTGGTAGGCTTCCTGTCCTACGTCAGCGAACCGGTGCAGTTGGAACGTAAGGCCCTGGGCGTGAAGGTGATCCTGTTCCTGTTGGTACTCCTGGTTGTAGCCTATCTGTTGAAGAAAGAGTACTGGAAAGACGTTCACTGAACGTATGTAGACAGGCGGTGCATCACGGAACAAAGCTTTCCGGGGGTGCATCGCCTGTCCTTGTCTTAAAAGGAATCAAGTGCGGGGAGATCCATCTATGGCCCTAGTTGCCAACCGACGTTCGGTCATGACGCTGTTTTCGGATGCCATGTGTCCCTACAGCCACCGCACCCGAATTGTGCTCGCTGAGAAGAGCATCACCGTCGAAGTCGTCAATATCGACATGGACAACAAACCCGAGGATCTGATCGATCTGAACCCCTACCAGACGGTGCCGACACTCGTCGATCGTGAGTTGGTGCTGTACGGTTCGCGGGTCATCATGGAATATCTGGATGAGCGTTTTCCGCATCCGCCGTTGATGCCAGTCGATCCGGTGTCGCGGGCCAAGTCGCGCTTGGCGATGTACCGCATCGACAAAGACTGGTACGGCTTGCTCACGGACATCGAATCCAAGGGCGAGAAAAATTCGGCCAAGGCCAAGAAGATGTTGCGCGACAGTCTGGCATCCAGCGCTGAAGTGTTTGCGGCGTTCCCGTATTTCCTCAGTGATGAATTCAGTCTGATGGATTGCTACGTGGCGCCGCTGCTGTGGCGCTTGCCGTATTACAAGATCGAACTGCCCAAGCAGGCCAAGCCGGTACTGGATTATGCCGAACGCATTTTCCGCCGCGAATCCTTCAAGCTCAGCCTCACCGAGGCGGAGCGGGAGATGTGTGAGTAACTGCCGCTCCTACAATATTCTCCAAACAACGTTTGAGCCGAATGGCACTTACTTAAGCGATTCCATGCCAATACACCCAGGTCGCCAAGATATTTCCGAACCGCAAAGGCGCCAAGGCGCCAAGGAACGTTGTTGAAAAAGCGTAACAACGGGTTTTTTCTCTCGTTCGTCATGTCTTGGCGCCTTGGCGCCTTTGCGGTTCGCAATAGCATTCCTGGTTTAAGTAAGTGCCATTCCGTTTAAACCTACGCTTAATGCCAGCCCTCTCTGATATTTCATGAATTCAAGTCGTCCTTATCTCATCCGCGCCATCAACGAATGGATTCTCGATAACGCGCTGACACCGTATATGCTGGTGAATGCGGAGGTCGGGGGTGTTGACGTGCCGCGCCAGCATGTCGACAACGGCAAGATCGTGCTGAACATCAATCCGCAGGCGATCACCAACCTGCATATTGCCAATGATCATGTTGAATTCAGCGCGCGCTTCAGTGGTACGCCGATGCTGGTGTATATCCCGATGGCGGCGGTGCTGGCGATTTACGCCAAGGAGAACGGGCGCGGCATGATGTTCAACGAGGATGAAGATATCCCACCTCCGGCCAGCCCGGATACTGCGCCGCGTGGCGGTGGTCGGCCAGCGCTGAAGGTCGTGAAGTAGAAAATGTAGCCCGGATGTAATCCGGGAGGCGTGCATCTCATCCCGGATTGCATCCGGGCTACTTCAGTTCACCGCCTGCTACGCGCCGCGCAATGACGGGCTGATTATTCGTCGACCTGCCCCAGCAACAGATGGTCGATCAAATCGCACAGACAATGAATGATCAGGATATGTACTTCCTGGATACGTGCTGTGGATTGTGCGGGCACGCGAATCTCAACGTCCTGGTCGATAAGTAGATCGGACATCAAGCCGCCATCGCGTCCAGTCAAGGTGATCACCGTCATGTCCCGATCATGCGCGGCATGCAGTGCGTTGACGATGTTGGCTGAGTTGCCGCTGGTGGAAATCGCCAACAACACATCGCCGGGCTGACCCAGCGCGCGCACCTGTTTGGAAAAAATATCTTCGAATTGGTAGTCGTTGGCGATCGAGGTGAGTGTCGAACTGTCGGTGGTCAGCGCGATAGCGGGCAGGCCAGGCCGTTCCATCTCGAAACGATTGAGTAACTCCGACGAGAAATGTTGGGCATCGGCCGCAGAGCCGCCATTGCCGCAGGCGAGGATCTTGCGGTCGTTGAGCAAAGCCCGCGTGATGGCCTCGGCACCGTGCGCAATTCCGGGCGCGACGGTATTCAGCGCCTGCTGTTTGGTGTGGATGCTGTCATTGAAGTGCTTAGTGATGCGGGCGATTAAATCCATGGCGGCTGCGTGTGTAGTTCCGGTTGAATTAAAAGGCGTCGAAGGCATTGCGGATCCATTCGATCCGAGTGCCGTCGCTGTCCGGTCTTAAGGCCACCACATCGAAGCGTGCCGGCTGCTGCGCCCGCTGTGGATGACACTGTAGAAACTGCGTGGCGCAGTGCACGATGCGTTGTTGCTTGCGCGGCGTGACGGATTCCAATCCTGAGCCATAGCGGGATTGGCGTCGATATCGTACCTCAACAAAGACCAGATTCCCCCGGTCTTGCATGATCAGATCAATCTCACCGCGACGGCAGCGGTAATTGCGTGCGAGCAGGCGTAAGCCGTGCTCCAGCAAAAACCGACAGGCCAGGTCTTCAGCGTGTGCTCCACGCTGGGTTTTTGTTGGCAGGATACTCATCCGTGACATCCTGAGGATTAGGGGTTTGCGGGTTTACAGGTAATGTTGCGTTTTCAGGCAAGGCGACGAGCTGCCCGTTTTGAAACTGGGCCCACTGTAGCTCGCGGTGTACGCGGCGATCTTTGTCCATGTACAGGTCGCCGGTGACGCCGGGATGCCGTGCGAAGCTGCCGTTTTGCAGGCCCTGTAAATTGGGCATCAGCTGTAAGGCGTCGATGCCCAAGGCGTACAAACGCGCATAACGCAAAGCGCGGTTGGGCCACAGGCGCGCGATCTCGCCGCGCAGGGCCACACCGGGATGGCCCGTGGGTAACATCCAGGGCATGTCACAGAGTCGCAGGCCATTGAGGTCACGATCCAGACTGGTCGTGCTGGTGCCAGCATTGACCTGTGAGGTGGCGTAGATCGGCAAGTTCTCGGCGTGATGGAAACTGAACAGCGGTCGCAGCAGGCGCGCCCGATCGGGCTGGCCGGCCAAGAACACGAAATCCGCATCATGGCGTGGGCGCGGAATGAAAACCGGTTTCTGTCCCAGCAGGCGTGCCAGATCCTGAAGGCGTTGTTCACTGGCATCGAGCTTGAGCAAGCCACGCACGATGTCAGAGTAACTGTTCTGGTCGGTGCCGTAGGACCGGACATCGAGCAGCGTACCGCCAAGGGCTTGCCAGTGTTCCATGAAGGCCTTATGCAGGCGCTGACCCAGGGCATTTTCGGGAATCAAAACCAACGCGCGCCGCTGGCCATCTTCCCAGGCGCGCGTCGCAACCTGCTCGGCTTCATCTTCGGGTGCGAGCGCGAATTGATAGAGTTGCGCTGGGGCCGGCTTATCGTCGGGCAGATTGTTCAGTGCCAACACGGGGACACTGAGTTCACCCGCACCGGCCAGGGCCGCGACCGCTTCCTTGCTGAGTGGACCGATGACCTGTTGCGCACCTTCGCTGACGGCGCGTTGATAAAGACTCCAGATGCGCTCGTTACCCGAGCCGGTATCGTAAAAGCGCAGCCGCTGCTGAGCGGCGGCGGCTGTCTGGAAATGGGCGGTGAGCAGTCCGTCACGCACCGCCATGCCGGCCTCGGCAAGTGCGCCGCTCAGGGGCAGCAGCACGGCGATCTGTCCATCGGCTGGCGGTGACGTCTGACCGCGCCCCTGCAAAGCATTGAGGAAGTCCGGTATGGCCGGATGCCCCGGATAGCGTTCGCGCCAGATGGCCAGGGCAATCTCCAGTTGCGGCGGTGTAGCGCGCAGCGCGCGGGTGGTTTCGACCAGTTCAAGCCAGCCGCTGAAGACATCCGGCGGTGGCGCAGTGCGCATATTCGCCAGTACGGCATCCGGCAGTTTGGAGAGCGATTCCCAGATTTTCTGATGGTTGTCCGGCTGTGCAGCTTTATCCAGTAGACCATCCAGCCAGACGCGTTCGCGCGCGCTTTCCAGATGGTTGCCGGCGGCGGTGTAGGCATCGATGCGGGCGTGATGGAAATCGACCATGTGCTCGGGCGGCACGCTGTCGCTGACTGCGGCGAGTCGTTGCAGGGCGGCCTGCGGCTGCTGGCGAGCGAGGAATACGCGCGCTTGGGCGAGCGCCAACCGTGTTTGGTACGCAGGGCTACCGGAGGGCGGCAGTTTTTCCAATATGCGTGCCGCATTCTCCGCTTGTTTGCCGCGCAGCAGCGCTTCAGCGGCGCTCAGCTGCAAGGCCTCGCGCTGCGGCGATTGCGCTTGTCCGGCCTGTTGCAAAAACAAGTTTGCCGCACCCGGGTAATCACCGCTGGCCAGGCGACGCTCGGCGCTGTCCGACGGGGTGCCGGTGACGGCGGGCGTTTCCGCTTGCTTGGACGGGCCGGCGCAGGCATTCAGCAGCAACAGCGTTGCCAGCGCGAGGCCAAGGGTCAGAATGTGGGCGGTGAACCGGTAGGGGATATTGGTCACGGGATTTGGACTGTGGAGGGTTGACGGCTATTGTAACGCTTTCGTCGGCGAATCGAAGGGGTAGGGTGAACGTGGACAGACCGGGCGTGCTCTATGTGGTCGCGACACCCATCGGCAATCGTGGGGATATCAGCCCGCGCGCCTTGTCCGTGCTCGGTGCTGTCGATAAGGTGTTGGCTGAGGATACCCGCCACAGCGGCGCCTTGCTGCGTACCCTGGGCATCGCCACGCCGCTGCTGTCGCTGCATGAACACAACGAACAGCTGCAGGTCGAGCCACTGCTGGCGCGGCTGCGCGGCGGCGCCGATCTGGCCCTGATCAGCGATGCCGGCACGCCCTTGATCAGCGACCCTGGCTATCGCATCGTGCGCGCCGCGCGCCAGGCCGGTATCCAAGTGGTACCGATCCCTGGCCCTTGTGCGTTAATCGCCGCCTTATCGGTGGCCGGTCTGCCCACTGACCGTTTTGTGTTCGAGGGCTTTCTGCCGGCCAAGGCCGCGGCGCGGCGCGCGCATTTACTCGCCCTGGCGGGCGAGACACGCACGTTGGTGTTCTACGAGTCGAGTCATCGCATCGAGGAATCACTCGCCGATTTGGCCGAGTGTCTCGGCGCCGAGCGTGAGGCGGTGATCGCGCGCGAACTGACCAAAACCTTCGAGCAGGTGCAGTCGGGCAGTCTGGCGGAATTGAACATCTGGCTGAGTGAGGATGCCAACCGCCAGCGCGGTGAATTCGTGCTGTTGATCGCGGGTACAGTCGCGGTTATGGATACGGAACTCGATGCCGAAGCGCAGCGCGTGCTCAAACTCTTGCTCGTCGAGCTGCCGGTCAAACGCGCCGCCGCGTTGGCGGCGGAAATCACCGGCGCGCGCAAGAACGCTTTGTATCAATATGCACTGCAGTTTACGGCCGATTGAGCAACGCATACCGGCTAGAACGAGCGTGGCGAAACAATCTTGTCGCATGCGAACCAGGACATTAGAGAAGCCCTATTGATTCGTCACGCCGGTGTCTGCCGGTGTCCATGTCGGGCGATAAGCCTGGGTTACTTGCTTTGCTCGCCCTTCGGGCCGCCGTTGCGGGCGTTCAACGCGCAAGCGCTTTTGTCCGGTATGCGCTGGAATGACGAGATATGAATTATCAGAAGCACCCATTACACAACTTGCAGATACAAGCACATGCGCTTCAATACGCTTAACGACTGGCTGGCCTGGCAGGAGACGCTGCATCCCAAGGCGATCGACTTGGGTTTGGAGCGTGTCCGTGAAGTGGCAGCGCGCCTGGAATTGCTGGAGCCAAAACACGTTGTCATCAGCGTGGCCGGCACCAACGGTAAGGGTTCCAGCGTAGCGATGCTAGAGGCCATTCTCGCCTGTGCGGGACTGCGTGTGGGCGCATATACCTCGCCGCATCTATGGTGCTACAACGAGCGCATTCGCATTGATCGGCAAGCGGTCGATGACGATGTGCTGGTCGCCAGCTTTGCGCGCATCGATGCCGCGCGCGGCGAGATATCGCTGTCATATTTCGAATTCGGCACGCTCGCGGCTTTGGATATCCTGCAGCGCGCCGGCGTGGATGTCGCCGTGCTCGAGGTGGGTCTGGGCGGGCGGCTCGATGCCGTGAATATCGTCGATGCCGAGTGCGCCTTGGTCACCGGTATCGGCATCGATCATGTTGAATGGTTGGGTCCGGATCGTGAATCCATCGGCCGCGAGAAGGCGGGTATTTTCCGCGGCGGTCGGCCGGCGGTGTGTTCCGATCCGCAGCCGCCGGCGTCGTTGCGTGCAGTTGCGCAAGATTGCGGTGCGATATGGTATGGCTTGGGCGAACAGTTTGGTTATGCGCGCACGGGCGAGGTCTGGGATTGGTGGGGGCCGAAGCTGCGGCTGGACGGTTTGCCGTTGCCGGCTTTGCCGGGGCCCTTTCAGCTACAGAACGCGGCTGGCGTGGTGATGGCGTTACAGGCATTGGGTGCGCAGTTGCCGGTAACCGTACAGGCGCTGCAGGCGGGTCTGCGCGCCGCGCGCGTGGCGGGGCGTTTCACGGTCGTGCCCGGTCCGTTCGAAACGATCTTCGATGTCGCGCACAATCCGCACGCGGCCAGCGCGCTCGCCGCGGCGCTCGCGGCACGGCCATGCTCGGGCCGTACACTGGCGGTGTGCGGCATGTTGGCGGATAAAGATGCGGCGGGTGTGGCCGCGGCCCTCGCCGAGCAGGTGCAGTGCTGGTATCTCGGCGGTCTGTCGGGTGCACGCGGACAATCGGCACAAGAACTGGCAGCACGTCTGGGTTTGGCGTCAATGCAACGGCGGTTGTATCCCGATCTGGCGGCGGCCTACGCAGCTGCCTGTGCGGATGCGCGCGCGGGAGATCGCATCGTCGTCTTCGGTTCATTCCACACCATAGCGGAGTTGCTGCCGCCCGGCCTATAATGCGGTCCTTCGAGTACTGCAATCTTCGAGCGAGGTAATCACGTGGACAATGCGGTCAAACAACGTGTCATCGGTGCTGTGGTCTTGGTTGCCCTGGCGGTTATCTTTGTGCCTATGATGCTCGAAAAATCCGAGAATGATCTGGGCCCGGTCGGCGGTAATCTGCCGGATCAGCCGGATCAGATTGTTCACGATAGAATAGAACCGCTAACGCTGCCCGAGCCGCCGCCGGAAACCGAACCGGCCCAGGTGGTGCTGGATCAACCGGCACCGGCCGACGCGACTGTTGCCGGTACTGCCGAACCGGCCATGCCGTCGCTAACGGATGCTGTGCCGACAGCGCCGATCCCCGGCGTCGCCGAAGAGGCCGTGACGGCTCCGCAGCCTGCGGTGCCGGTGCCGACGGCGCCTGCCGCGGCTCCCGTTGTGACCCCGACACCGGCGGCACCCACACCTGCCGCGGTACCGACGGCCCCGGCGCCCGCGCCCGTGGCAACGCCCGCTCCGGCGCCCAGTAAAGCGCTGTCGGGCTGGGTCGTGCAGCTGGCGAGTCTGGCGAGCAAGTCGAATGCCATGGCGCTCCAGGAAAAGCTGCGCGGATTAGGTTACACCGCGTTTGTCGAGGAGATCAAAATGCCGCAGGGCGTGTTGTACCGCGTGCGGGTGGGACCCGAATTGGAGCGCAGCAACGCCGAAAATATGCGTAACCGCCTGGAGCAGCAGGTGCAGATCAAAGGCATCGTCACGCGCTATCCTTAAATCACATGGGGATTGCCGGAGCGTCACGACGAACGTTTGTCTTTGCTACAATGCGCGCTCAAGCGCGTGATGTTTGTCAGACAAACATCGCGCGCCCGGAATTGAATCGCAGTCAACGGCGGGCAGTGTGAACTGGGCGGATTATTTCATTCTTGGCTTGATCGGTCTTTCTTTGCTTATCAGCCTCTGGCGCGGATTTATCAAAGAGGCGATATCGTTGGCCACCTGGATTGTTGCAGTCCTGGTGGCAATGACGTTTTATGCGCCCTTAGCCGATATGCTCACGCCGTGGATTGAGCTGCCTTCGGCACGTGCGGTAGCGGGTATGACCGGTTTGTTTTTGATTGTGTTGATCCTCGGCGCATTGGTGGGTTTTCTCGCCGGGCAACTGGTGAAAAAAACCGGCTTGGGTGGTACCGATCGCTTGCTGGGCACCGTGTTCGGCGCGGCGCGTGGCATCATTCTCGTCGCGATCCTGGTCTTACTGGCAGGGTTGACGGCCTTGCCGCGTGATCCCTGGTGGCAGGCGTCGCAGCTTATTCCGCAGTTCGAGCGCGTGGCGCTGTGGTTGACGGATTTTCTCCCCGCAGGAGTGGCGGACAATGTGCGGTTCGATGACCTGGCGGTGCCGGGTGACAGCAAGTTGAGGTAGAAATCCCCATGTGTGGAATCATCGGCATCGTAGCGCGCAATCGCGTCAATCAGGCCCTGTACGACGGGCTGACAGTACTGCAGCACCGCGGCCAGGATGCGGCAGGGATTATCACCTGCGACGGCCAGCGTCTGTATTTGCGCAAAGATAATGGTCTGGTGCGTGACGTGTTCCACACGCGGCATATGCTGGGATTGCTGGGTAATATTGGCATTGGCCATGTGCGTTATCCGACCGCGGGCTGCGAGTCCAGTGCCGAGGCACAACCGTTCTACGTGAATTCACCGTTCGGCATCAGCTTGGCGCACAACGGCAATCTCACCAATACCGATCAGCTCAAGCAAGAATTGTTTCGTGACGACCTGCGGCATATCAACACCAATTCTGATTCTGAAATTCTGCTAAACGTGTTTGCGCATGAGCTTGCGCGCCAAGGTACGTTGCGCATTAACGAGGGGCATATCTTCGATGCCGTCGCCGGCGTGCACCGGCGCTGCAAAGGTGCTTATGCTGCGGTGACCATGGTGATCGGTTACGGCATTGTCGCTTTCCGCGATCCTTATGGCATTCGTCCGCTGGTGTTCGGTAAACGCGACACTGCCGCCGGTCCGGAATACATGGTTGCCTCTGAGAGTGTGGCCTTGGACGTGCTGGGTTTTGAATTAGTACGCGATGTTGAGCCCGGCGAGGCTATCTACATCACCCTTGAGGGTGAGTTGTTCACGCGCCAATGCGCCGTGGCACCGCAGTACGCAACCTGCATCTTCGAATATGTGTATTTAGCGCGGCCGGATTCCATTATCGACAATGTTTCGGTGCACAAGGCGCGCTTGCGCATGGGCGAGAAGCTGGCGGCCAAGATTCAGCGCGAATGGCCGGACCACGACATCGATGTGGTCATCCCGATTCCGGACACCAGTCGGACTTCAGCCTTACAGCTGGCGAATTCCTTGGGCGTGAAATACCGCGAGGGTTTCATCAAGAATCGTTATATCGGCCGTACTTTCATCATGCCCGGCCAGCAGCAGCGCAAGAAATCCGTGCGGCAGAAA
Organism: uncultured Gammaproteobacteria bacterium; assembly: GCA_963696465.1. GTDB lineage: Bacteria > Pseudomonadota > Gammaproteobacteria > Thiohalobacterales > Thiohalobacteraceae > JAHJQQ01. Next base: position 104,922 of record CAVOKC010000006.1, read on the forward strand.
CTCAATGCCATTGACCTTGAGTTCCGCGGCCGTAATGTATTGTTGATCGATGATTCCATCGTCCGCGGTACGACCTCGCTGCAAATTATTCAAATGGCGCGTGATGCGGGAGCTGCCAAAGTCTATTTCGCCTCCGCTGCGCCGCCGGTGCGTTACCCGAATGTCTATGGCATCGATATGCCAAGTGTCGAAGAGCTGGTGGCGCATGGCCGCACCGAAGCAGAAATCGCTACGGAAATCGGCGCCGATCGCTTGATCTTTCAGGATCTGGATGACTTGATCAGCGCAGTGCGCAAGGGCAACAATAAACTTGAATGTCTTTGACTGTGCGGTGTTCACTGGCGAGTATGTGACCGGCGACGTCAATCGGGATTATCTGGATCACATACAGAACCAACGCAGCGACAATGCCAAGCAGGAACGCCGCGACGCGGAGTCGGATGAGGTGCTGGAGATGTACAACAACGCTTGATCTAACGCTGCTTCGCGAGCGCAGCACAGAAGTGGCCCGGATGTAATCCGGGAGCAGTTCTGCCGCTCTATCCCGGATTACATCCGGGCTACATTGCTAGAGGCGGGCTTGACAGCCCCGGTCGATAGACCTAATTTAACACCATAGCGCCGACTTGACTCAGCTTGCGGGCGCTCAATAAATGCAGCTAAAGCGAGGGCAACCTGCTTTCGCATGCGCTGAAAGTGGGTTTTTTTGTGCCTATAGATTGATGCTGTGACGGGCGAGGATGCGACGATGGATGATGAGTTATACGACTACGGCTTCGACACCTTGGCGATTCGCGCTGGCCAAGTGCGTACCGCGGAGGGTGAACACTCCGAACCTATCTTCCCCACCTCCAGCTATGTGTTCGCCAGCGCGGCCGAGGCGGCGGCGCGTTTCTCCGGCGCGCAACCCGGCAATATCTATTCGCGTTTTACCAACCCGACGGTACGCACGTTCGAGCAGCGCTTGGCCGCTCTTGAAGGCGGTGCAGCCTGCGTAGCGACGGCGTCCGGCATGGCGGCGATTCTGGCAACGTGCTTGGGTTTGCTGAAGCAGGGTGATCATCTGCTGTCGTCGCGCGCGGTGTTCGGTACCACGACGGTGTTGTTCAGCACCTATCTGGCGCGCTGCGGCATCGAAACCAGCTATGTGCCGTTGGCCGATCTGGAGGCCTGGAAAGCGGCGATCCGACCGAACACGCGCATGCTGTTTATCGAAACCCCCTCGAATCCGCTCACCGAGTTGGGTGATATCCGCGCGCTCGCCGAACTTGCACATGCGCACGATTGCCTGTTGGTGGTTGACAATTGTTTCTGCACGCCGGCGTTGCAGCTGCCTTTGGCTTTGGGTGCCGACATCGTCATCCACTCGGCGACCAAATACCTCGACGGTCAAGGTCGTTGCATCGGTGGTGCGGTGGTCGGCGATGCGGAACGCGTTGGCAAAGAGGTCTACGGTTTTCTGCGCACCTGCGGACCGACAATGAGTCCGTTCAATGCCTGGGTGTTTCTCAAGGGTTTGGAAACACTCTCGCTGCGCATGCGTGCACATAGCGCCAACGCGCTCGCCCTGGCGACGTGGTTGGAGTCACATCCAGCGATAACGCGCGTTTATTTTCCGGGCTTGGCTTCGCATCCGCAGCATGCCTTGGCCGCGGCGCAGCAACGCGACTTCGGTGGCATCTTGAGTTTCGAAGTGCGTGGCGGGCAAGAGGCGGCGTGGCGAGTGATCGATGCCACACGCATGGTGTCGATCACGGCGAATCTGGGTGATGTGAAAACCACGATTACGCATCCGGCAACCACCACGCACGGGCGTTTAACGCCGGAGCAGCGCGCCGATGCCGGTATCACTGACGGTTTGATTCGCGTTGCGGTGGGGCTGGAAGATATCGACGATATTCGCGCTGACCTGGCGCGTGGGCTGGGTTAAACGCGGGATATCGGTGCTTGCGCCCGTATCCCGCGGGTTATTCAATTACGCCCGTTCATTGGCGTGATTTTACCCACGCCCCAGTGGGCGACATCGTTGTAGGTGAAGGGGATGTTCTCGCAGAGGGTAACGCCCGGCAGGACGCGTGCGATGCATACGGTACAAGAGCTTTGCTCGGCGCGTTCGATCTTGTCGCCGTTATAGCGGGGCATGACCAGCAGTTGCGCCACGGCAATTTCTTCCAACTCCAGCGTACCTTCGATGCTGAGCAGGTAACACGCAGCACCGTTCGGCCCGCGTAATACGCAGGTACCATGGACGCGCATGGGATTGGGACCTTCGTAACCGTAAGGCTCGTAGATTTCCAGAAGATGTTTTTGAGCGCTCATGACACCCCCCTGAGACCAAGCTAACGTTAACCGCAGCATGCGCCAGAAAATTCGCCGCTGTCAAAGTAGATAGAGTTTAGGGGTGGACGACAGGCCACGCGCTGCTTCGGAGTTAAGCTGGCTTTATGCCGGTAACACCCTAAATTACTGAGATATTAATTATGCATCCAGGCGTGCCGCACGGGGTTCTGCTGGAGATCTATCAGGCCGCGTTAACGGCCGTGAATGGCGCGCGATGCGTGGCTGACCAGCTTGCAGTCCGGCCGCTGGCTGGGCGCATCTGGGCGGTTGCTCTGGGCAAGGCGGCAAGCGCTATGCTGGCGGGTGCTTTCGAATCACTGGGCGAACGCTTGGAACGCGCCTTGTTGATCACTAAGCACGGACATGTTCAAGGGCGGGAATTTCCGCGCACCGAGGCTCTGCAGGCGTCGCATCCGGTGCCGGATGATTCCAGTCTGGCAGCGGGACAGCGGCTGTTGGATTTTATGGCAGCGGCGCCCGCGGATATCACATGGCTGTTTCTAATTTCCGGCGGTGCCTCCAGTCTGGTCGAGGTCTTACCTGAAGGTGTGAGCATGACGGAGGTTCAGCGTGCAAACCAGTGGCTATTGGCTAGCGGTTTACCCATTGGGCAGATGAATGCAATTCGCCGCCGCCTGTCGCGCATCAAAGGTGGGCGCTTGTGTGCATATCTTGGTATAAGGCCAGCGCGAGTGCTGCTCATCTCCGATGTGCCTGGTGATGATCCGGCTGTCATAGGTTCTGGCCTGCTCCATGCGAGCGCGCCTGGATCACTGCCAGAGCCTTTGCCAGCGTGGCTGCTCGCACTGGTGAATCAAGGCGATGGGGCGTTGGTCGATCAGCCAACAGCACAGATCGACACCGAGATCGTCGCGCGACTTGATGAGGCGCTGGACGCTGCAGCTACTGTGGCCACCGCACATGGTTATCGCGTCTATTACAACCATGAGCGATTGTGCGGGGATGCGATGGTTGCGGGGCAGCGGATTGCCGCCGCCTTGCTCGCCGGCGCGCCTGGCGTGTACCTGTGGGGCGGCGAGACCACGGTGTGTCTTCCGGATTATCCGGGACAGGGTGGTCGCTGTCAGCAGTTGGCCTTGGCGGCGGCCCAGGTACTGGCAGGACAGGACGGCGTCTATCTGCTCGCGGCCGGTACCGATGGCAGCGATGGACCGGGTGATGTCGCCGGGGCGTGTGTCGATGGACGGACATTGGAGCGTGGTAGTTCGGAAGGCCTTGATGCAGCTACCGCTCTTCAGCGCGCCGATGCCGGCCACTTCCTTGAGGCCGCTGGTGATCTGCTCGACACGGGGCCGACCGGCACCAACGTCACTGATGTGGTGATTGGTTTGAAGCTGGCGGATGTTTGAAGTGTTGCGTCAAATAAAAACTCGCACAACGCATAAATAAACTGATGTGAATGTTATGACCACGAACCTCTACACCGCAGCGCACACCTGTCTCGCCGAGCCAGATCCCGAGCGCAAATGTTCGCGTACGCAGGAGGCTTGGTCCTTGTTGGTGGCGGGGCAGTTAGTTATCGAGCCTGCTTTCCATGGCGTTTCCTTGGATGCCCCCGGACGACCACCACAACCGGAATTAGTCTCGCCCCGCGACTTGCCGCGGCGGCGTTTGCACAGCGTGGACGGTCGCGCGGCCTTGCTGCACGCACTCGCGCATATCGAGTTCAACGCCATCAACCTCGCCTGGGATGCGGTGTGTCGTTTCACGGACATGCCCGAAGACTATTACCGCGATTGGGCTAAGGTCGCGCACGAGGAGGCTTATCACTTCGGCTTGCTCCGCGACCGACTCCGTGACCTGGGTTACGGCTACGGTGATTTCCCCGCGCACAATGGGCTCTGGTCGATGGCGCTGCAGACGCGTGAGGATGTGCTGGTGCGCATGGCGCTGGTGCCGCGCGTATTGGAGGCGCGCGGTCTGGATGTGACGCCCGGCATGATGGAGCGCCTGCGTGAGGCGGGCGATGCGGACAGCGTGGCGATTCTGGATATCATTCTGCGTGACGAGATCGGTCATGTCGCTATTGGCACGCGCTGGTTTCACTATGCCTGCGCACAACGTGGCCTCGAACCCGACGCCACGTTTCGCGATCTTAGTTCGTGAGCATGTGGCTAAGCGAATCAAAGGGCCGTTTTATACAGAGGCACGCTTACAGGCGGGATTCAGTGCGCAGGAGATGGAAGATTTAGAAGCCATGTAGCTGTGGCGTTTGAGTTGAGATGGCGGTTGTTAATAGCTGGGCATACATGGCCGACCGTTACCGTCATGCACGAAGCTACCCTTGTAGGAGCGGGCAATGCCCCAGGACGGCCCCTCGGCGCAAACGCCTCGCCTTCAGGTCGCTACGGGCGCTCTCGTCTTGGCGAGCGGCAGTGCTTTCAACTGTATGCCGTCATCATCACAATGCAACACACTGCCTTGTTCGTACCAGTCACCGAGTACGATGCGCTGCGTAGTTATGCCATCAATGATTAAATTATGCACGGCTGGACGATGTGTATGGCCGTGAATCAGGCGCGGCAACTGATATTCACGCAGTATTGCTTCGACCGCATCTGCATTTACATCCATAATTTCGGCGCTCTTCTCACCGGCGCGTTGGCGGCTGGTCTCGCGCATATTGGCGGCGATGGCGCGGCGTTCTGCGATGGGTTTGTTGAGGAGTTGTTGTTGCCAGGTTGGGTTGCGCACCATGCTACGAAATTGCTGGTATTCAACATCGTCCGTGCATAGCGTGTCGCCGTGCATCAATAAGGTTGGCGCACCGTTGAGTTCGATCAACGTGGGGTCGGCGAGCAGGGTACAGCCGGTGGTTTTTGCAAAGGCGTCGCCGAGTAAAAAATCCCGGTTGCCGTGCATGACAAAGATCGGAATGCCGCGATCTGTGGTGGCGCGTAAGGCTGTTTGCACACGCAGATCATGCGCGTCATCACTGTCGTCGCCGATCCAGGCCTCGAACAAATCGCCAAGGATATACACACCCGCACAAGCGGAGGCATCGAGTCCGGCGAGAAACGCCAGGAACAAATCCGTGATCGCCGGACGGCGGGCGTCCAGGTGCAGATCGGAAATAAAAAGCGTGGTCTTCATGGGGGAGGCGCCGGAGCCTACGCCCCGGCGCGCTAGACAGTCTGCGGGCGCTTATTCAGTGACGGTGACTTTTTCGATAATCACGTCTTCGACGGGTACATCGCCGTGTCCGCCGCGATTTCCGGTGGCGACTTTCTCGATGGCACGTACCACATCCAAGCCTTCGACGACTTTACCGAACACGCAATAACCCCAACCCTGCGCAGTCGGTGCGCTGTAGTTGAGGAAGCCGTTGTCCTTGGTGTTGATGAAGAACTGTGCGGTGGCCGAATCCGGATTCGGGGTGCGGGCCATGGCGATCGTGCCAAGGTCGTTCTTTAGGCCGTTGTCCGCTTCGTTCTTGATCATGCCGCGGGTCTCTTTTTGATCCATGCCCGGCACGAAGCCGCCACCTTGAATCATAAAGTTGGGGATGACGCGATGGAAAATCGTGCCGTCGTAGAAGCCAGCGCGGGCGTATTCAAGAAAGTTGGCAACGGTGATGGGCGCCTTGGCAGCATTCAGTTCCAGGACGATCAGGCCCTTATTGGTTTGCATCTGTACGGTCACGGTAGTAGCTCCTGTTGGGGTCGGGCTCGCGGATGCATTGCTGGCAAAGGCGCAAGCAAGCACGAAGCTCAAGATCAATCGACGCAGGCTGGGCATGGGTTACTGCTCCTCGATTTTCGGAGGCGCCATGATATAGCAGCCGGCCGGAAAACTCACGGTGCGCGTGCGGCAGTACCTTATCCCGATGTCTGCCAGCGCCTATCGGTAGCTTTGTTCCAATGAGGGCTTTCCGTTACCATGGCCGTGCTATGAACCAAGCCCCTATCAAAACCCGTTTCGCGCCCAGCCCGACCGGCGCATTGCACCTCGGCAATCTGCGTACGGCGTTGTTCAACGCGCTCTATGCGCGCGGCCATGACGGTTGCTTCGTGCTGCGTATCGAGGACACCGATGCCGAGCGCAGTCGCGCCGAGTACACCGCCGCTTTGCAGGCCGATCTGCATTGGTTGGGCCTGGATTGGCAGGAAGGTCCCGAAGTCGGTGGCGCGGCAGCGCCGTATCTGCAATCCGAGCGCGCGGCCATCTATGCGCGCTATTTCCAGGCGCTGGAAGACGGCGATCATGCCTACCCGTGTTTCTGTTCTCAGCAGGAATTAAGTATCGCGCGTAAGGTGCAGCAGGCCTCCGGTCGGCCGCCGCGTTACCCCGGCACCTGCGCACGGCTGACGCCGGAGCAACGCGAGGCGAAGCGTGCGCAAGGCATCGTGCCGACCTTACGCTTTCGGGTGCCGGACGGACATGAAATCACCTTCGCAGATTATGTGCGTGGTCACCAGAGTTTTCGTAGCGACGACATCGGCGATTTCGTCATTCGTCGCAGTGATGGCAGCGCGGCATTTTTCTTCAGCAATGCTGTAGACGATGCGCTGATGGGTGTTACTCAAGTGCTGCGTGGCGAAGATCATCTGGCGAATACGCCGCGGCAGTTGTTGCTGTTGGAGGCCTTAGACATGCCGGCGCCGCAGTACGGACATATCGCGCTGATCGTCGGTGACGATGGCAGTCCACTATCCAAGCGTCATGGCAGCCGCAGTATTCGCGAGTTGAGTGAGGAGGGCATTCTGCCGCTGGCGTTGATCAATCATCTGGCACGCGTGGGCCATACTTACGAATCCGATGTGTTCATGGATCTGTCGGAACTTGCGGCGCATTTTGACCTGGGCCGGCTGGGACGTGCGCCGGCGCGCCACGATCCCGCGCAGTTGCTGCATTGGCAGAGAGAGGCGGTCGCCCGTTGCAGTGATACCGAGCTCTGGGCGTGGATGTGCGCGCGCACGTACCAAGGTGGGCAGCATATCCAGACGTGGGTGCCGGAGGCCGAGGCGATGAATTTCGTGCACACCGTACGCGACAACATCGTCATGCCGCTGGATGCCTATCTATGGGCGGGCAGTCTGTATGCACCGGCAGATGCTTTTGATCCCGACGCGCGCCAGGTGATCGTGCAGGCGGGCGCAGAATTCTTCCGTACCGCACAGGCGGACGCCGCCGCGGCGAGCACAGACTTCAAAACCTTCACCAAACAACTGGGCACGGCCACGGGTCGCAAGGGCAAGGAATTATTCATGCCGCTACGTGCGGCCTTGAGCGGTCAGCTCAGCGATGCGGAATGTGGCGGTATCTGGCGCAACGGCCCTGAACTGGCGCGCATCGCCGTACTGCTTGGCGAGTCACGCCTGCGTGAGCGGCTGCAAGCGGCACAACATTGCTGTGAACTCTCTGTCTAGGACTTATTCGTATGCTGCATATCCATAACAGTCTTACCCGCCGCAAGGAGCCGTTTCAACCCATCGAACCCGGCAAGGTGCGCATGTATGTCTGCGGCATGACCGTGTATGACTACTGCCACATCGGCCATGCGCGGGTGATGGTGGTATTCGATGTGATCGCGCGTTACTTGCGTGCGACCGACTACCACCTGACCTACGTGCGCAACATCACCGATATCGACGATAAGATCATCAAGCGTGCGCAGGAAAATGGTGAAGACTTCACGGCGCTCACCGAGCGCTTCATTCAGGCGATGCATGAAGACAGTGACGCATTGGGTGTGCTGCCGCCGGATCAGGAGCCGCGTGCGACCGCTGCCATGGCCGACATCATTCGCATGGTTGAGACCTTGATTGCGCGCGGGCATGCCTATGCCGCTGCCAACGGCGATGTGTATTACGACGTCAGCAGTTTTGCCGCGTATGGCAAATTGTCCGGCGAACAACCGGATGAGTTGCGCGCCGGCGCGCGGGTCGATGTCGACGAGGGCAAGGACGATCCGCTGGATTTCGTGCTGTGGAAGGCCGCCAAGCCCGGCGAGCCGGCCTGGGATTCGCCCTGGGGACGCGGCCGTCCGGGTTGGCATATCGAATGCTCGGCGATGTCGAACTGCTGCCTGGGCGAGCACTTCGATATTCACGGCGGCGGCATGGATCTGAAATTCCCGCACCATGAAAACGAGATCGCTCAGAGCGAGGGTGCGACCGGGCACAAATTCGTCAATTACTGGATACATAATGGTTTCGTCCAGGTTGATGAGGAAAAGATGTCCAAGTCACTGGGCAACTTCTTCACCGTGCGCGAGGTTTTGGCGCGCTACCAGCCGGAGGTGATCCGCTTCTTCATCCTGGGCAGCCATTACCGCAGCCCGCTGAATTACACCGAAGACAATCTTAACCAGGCGCGCGGTGCGTTGACGCGCTTGTATACGGCATTGCGCGGCGTCGATACCGCACCGGGGCAGCGCTTGGACAGCTATGCCACGCGCTTCCAGGTCGCGATGGATGACGACTTCAATACGCCCGAGGCGCTGGCGGTTCTGTTCGATCTCGCCAGTGCCTTGAATCGCGCCCGCGAGCAGGGTGAGTCGGCCAGTGATTATGCGGCCACGCTGCGGGAGCTGGGCGAGGTCCTGGGTTTGTTGCAGGACAATCCGGACGCCTTCATGCAGGGCAGTGCCGGTGCGACAGGACTGAGCGATGCCGAGATTCAAGGCTTGATCGATGCACGGCGCGCGGCGCGGGTGGCCAAGGACTGGGCCGAATCCGACCGCCTCCGCGACGTGTTGAAAGACCAAGGCGTTATTCTGGAAGATGGTGCCCAAGGCACAACTTGGCGACGTGCCTAATTTGTGATTCCCGTCAAGATTTGCGCGCCTCTGCCGATAATAAAAAAGTGGCAGGGTAGCCCATAAAATCAAAAAGTTAACGTATCTTGCAGAGGGTTCTAGCGATGGATCGCGAGCGACCCTGCCGGGGCTGCTATATGACTGAACGATTCTTCCGCTTAATCGTGGGGGCACTGTTGCTGGTGTTCCTCTATTTCGATATCCACGCGGCAATTTCCGTGCTGATAGGCATCTTGGTATTGGAAGGGGTCAGTAATTATCGCATCCCCTTGTTGGTCACGCGCCTGCGCCACAGTGGTCGCCCCGAGTTTGGTGATAGCAGTGAGTTGATGCCGACGCTTCAGTACGCGCAGATTCCTTTTGACGCCGAGCGCGCCTGGCGCTTGGCGGTTGCCTTGATGCTAGTGGTGACCTTGTTCATCTTCAATGAACAGCTGTGGTTCTTTCCCTGGTTTATGGGGTTCGCGATTTTCGGCGCCGGGTTGAGTGGCGTATGCCCGGTGCTCATCAGCCTCAAACTCGTGGGTTTCCGATGATTCTGGGTCAGTCCGAGAGCGGTACCCGAGCATGCCTGCGCGGTCGTCTGCCGCTCAAAATTACCGGCATTGTTTTTTGGGGGATGATGCTGGTCGGGATGGTCTTTTCGCTGATTCAGCTGCGCGGTCTGGACGATCAGGTGATGGGGCGAGTCGCACTGAACGCGGATCGCTTCATTGTGGAGGCGCTTGATCACCTCGATCGCAATCCGGGGATAGAACTGGATAAGTTGGGTAATCAATTTCGCGCTTTGCTCGCCGAGCATGAATTCAGCGGGGTAATTTTGCGTACCCGTGACGGCCTGTATCACCTGGGTGAAACGCCTGATGGTGAGGGATACGCGGATACGGCCGTCCTGAATCACGCTCTGGGCAGTAACGCTCATGGCCTCGAGCGCGTCCTGTTTTACCATGAAAGCCTGCAAGCGTTGATGGATGCCAAGCGCAAAGAACTCTTGGTGACCATGGGTGCCTTATTCCTGTTTTTCGGGCTCATTCTGCAATGGATATTGCAACGTGTTTTGACGGGTCCGTTTCTCAGTATGGTGAATACGGCGGAAAGTTTTTCCAGTGGTGCGACGGATGCCCGCTTTGATGAGCGACGCCATGACGAATTCGGTTTTCTGGGCAAGTTCTTCAACAAGGCGCTGAATTATCTTTTACAGCAGCAGGATGAGCTGCGTGATGCGCTCGATCGGGTGCGTGAATCGGAGGCCGCACTTTATCAGGAGAAAGAACGCGCAGAAGTCACGCTTTATTCAATTGGCGATGCGGTCATAACGACTGACGAGTCCTGTTGCATCGAATACCTCAACCCGGTTGCCGAACGTCTGACAGGTTGGACACTGGCGGATGTGCAAGGTAAGTCGTTGTCGGCTGTGATGCGGCTGGTCAACGAGAATTCCCGTCAGCCGGTAGCCAATCCCGTAGAGCTGTGCCTGAAGTGCGGTGAAATTCTCGAACTCGCAGACCATACCATGCTGTTGCGCGACGACGGCGAGGAAATCGCGATTGCGGATTCGGCGGCGCCGATCCGCGACCGTGCAGGGCGGATCATCGGTGCGGTGATGGTGTTTCACGACGTCGGGCATGCTCGCAAATTGGCTCGGCAGTTGTCCTATCAGGCCACGCATGATGCGCTGACCGGGTTATTAAATCGCCGTGCTTTCGAAGAACAACTCAAAGATGCCCTGGTGTCGGCGCGCGATGAATGCCGTGAGCACGCGCTGTGTTATCTGGATCTCGATCAGTTCAAGATAGTCAATGATACGTGTGGTCATATCGCCGGAGATGAGCTGCTCAAGCAGCTAGCCCATCTTCTACAGAGCAAGGTGCGCGAGGCGGATATCCTGTCGCGCCTGGGCGGTGACGAGTTCGGTATCTTACTGCGCTGTTGCACGTTGGATCAGGCGCGCGTGATTGCGGAGGATGTGCGTCGCAGTGTGCGCGATTTCCGCTTTGTTTGTGACGAGCACAGTTTCGAGACGGGCGTCAGTGTCGGTGTGGTGTCCATCAATGGACAGACGCAGAATCTGGCCGAAGTGCAGAGTGCCGCCGATGTGGCCTGTTATGCGGCCAAGGAAGGCGGGCGTAATCGCGTGCATGTGTATGTGCCCAATGATCGCGAGCTGCAGCAGCGTCAGGGTGAAATGCGCTGGGTATCGCGTATCCACAAGGCGATGGCTGAAAATCGTTTCATTCTGTATTGCCAGCCGATCATACCGGTCGATCCGAATTCCTTGTTGACGCCGCACTACGAAATATTGCTGCGCATCTTGGGCGAAGATGGTCAGGAGGTGCCGCCGATGGCGTTTATCCCCGCGGCGGAACGTTACAATCTCATGCCGATGATCGACCGGTGGGTGGTGGAGAATGTGCTGCGCAATGTCGGGCGCGCGTCGAGTGCGCTGACAGAATGCCATCTGGACGATAAACGTCTCGGGCCGTTCTTGGGCGATGAAGAATTTCTCCAGGCTGTGTCCGAAGAAATTGCGGCGGCGGACATTCCGGGTGACCGAATCTGCTTCGAAATCACTGAAACCGCCGCCATCGCCAATCTGCGGCGGGCATCGCGCTTCATCAAGACGCTCGCGCTCGCGGCTGTAAATTCGCGTTGGACGATTTCGGCAGCGGTCTGAGTTCGTTCGCTTATCTGAAGAATCTAGAAGTCGACTACCTGAAGATCGACGGTAGTTTCGTGCGTGACATCGCCACCGACGCGATCGATCGTGCGATGGTCGAGTCCATCAACAATGTTGGGCATGTGATGCAGATCCGGACCATCGCCGAATTCGTGGAAAATCAGGAAATACTGGCCGTGCTGCGTGAGTTGGGTGTCGATTACGCGCAGGGTTATGGGATTGCCAAACCGCAGCCATTTCTGGCGTTGTTGGAGCCTGTGTCTGGCGACGCCCCGAGGGTATGTGTCGGCGTTTGAGGTTCAGTCGTGGAAATGCTCTGCGGCCAACAAGGTGTTTTGCAATAATGTCGCAACCGTCATGGGGCCAACGCCACCCGGGACGGGCGTGATCCAGGCGGCGCGTTGCCTGGCTACTTCGAATTCGATATCACCCACGAGACGGCCGTCTGCGGTGCGATTGATGCCGACATCGATGACCGTTGACCCCGGTTTGATCCATTCGCCTTTGACCAGCCCAGGTTTGCCCGCCGCGACCACCAGGATGTCGGCCCGGTTCACATGACGGTCCAGATCGGTGGTGAAGCGGTGGCAGGTCGTGACGGTGCAACCGGCGAGTAGCAGTTCCAGCCCCATGGGTCGTCCGACATGATTGGACGCGCCAACCACCACCGCCTCTCGACCATAGAACGTTTCACCGGTGTGCTTGAGCAAGGTGATTACGCCGAACGGTGTGCACGAACGCAGCAAGGGCATGCGTACCGCGAGGCGGCCGATGTTGTAGGGATGAAAGCCATCGATATCTTTATCCGGTCGGATCTTTTCCACTACGGTCTCAGCATCGATGTGTGCCGGCAGTGGCAGTTGCACAAGAATGCCATCGATGCCGGGATCTGCATTCAGGCTGTCGATCAAGGCAAGCAAGTCGGCTTGGCTGGTTGCGGCGGGAAGGTCGTGGGCGTAGGAGCGGACGCCGGCCTCTTCGCAGCCTTTGCGCTTGTTGCGGACATAGACCTCAGAGGCCGGGTCGTCGCCGACCAGAATTACCGCCAGGCCAGGCGCGCGCAATCCGCGTGCCAGCCGCTTATCGACCTGTGTTTTGATCTCGCTGCGGATACCGGCGGCGATCGCCTTGCCATCAATCAGTCGTGCTGTCACTGGGATATCCCGAAGTTGTGGCGCTGGCCCGGAAAGTCGGCGATTCTCGCACGTCGTCGCCCACGGCCTCAAGGCGCTTGGCTGCAGCTGCGGCGTTGACCCTTCGAGGGCGGTGCGCGTATCATCTGCGCCCTTGCCCAGACCCAAGCCAAGAACAGGGTGCGGGTGTAAACGCGGGGTGTAGCGCAGCCTGGTAGCGCGCCTGCTTTGGGAGCAGGATGTCGGGGGTTCGAATCCCTCTACCCCGACCATTGGAGTCAGGTTGTCCAAGGTGTGAATTGGGCCGCCGCAGTTGGTACGGTCGTGGATTCGTTTTCCCGACACAATAGAGCGGTCCGGATGAGAATGCCGTAGTTGCTGCGGCGAACGTCGAGGCTGAAAGCATCGATGGTCTGATTCGAGCCAGAGCGAGTGATCCGCGCCCGTAGCTCAGCTGGATAGAGCATCGGCCTTCTAAGCCGAGGGTCGCAGGTTCAAGTCCTGCCGGGCGCGCCATACCCGGCGGGGTTTCGCAGCAGTGCAATGGTGGGCGTAGCTCAGTTGGTAGAGCCCCGGATTGTGATTCCGGTCGTCGTGGGTTCGAGTCCCATCGTCCACCCCATATTCCGACCGATGTTTGTCGGTCTGAGTCGTTGAATCCAGAGTTATTTTCTGGTTCAATGGCCGCCCGTTTATGGGCCGTTAGCTCAATTGGTAGAGCAGTTGACTCTTAATCAATTGGTTGTAGGTTCGAGTCCTACACGGCCCACCATATTTCCTCGCGCTGCACACCAAAATCCCGCCGAAATTATCTCGGAGTTCCAGTCGCTTGGGGCTACGCCTGGCCGTGTCATGGCGCTATAATGCCGGCGGTTTCGTCGCTTGCGAGGGGTGCGGGGGCGCAATTTGCGAACGTGGCGGAATTGGTAGACGCGCTGGATTTAGGTTCCAGTAGGGTAACCTGCGAGAGTTCGAGTCTCTCCGTTCGCACCATATTGTAGTCGGAGCTTCGGCAGCGCAGAGCGTGTCGGAGCGATATATTTTCAAACATAACTTTAGGTTTGGTTGGTGGCTGCCGCGAATCTCAACGTGATGATCGGCCGTCTCCCTGTAGAGGTGAACGCATGCAAGTTTCTGTAGAAGCAACGGGTACCCTGGGTCGGCGCATGACCGTGCAAGTACCTGCGGATGGGATCGATCTGGAAGTCGAAAGCCGGCTCAAATCTCTGTCGCGCACGGCGCGGGTGTCCGGTTTCCGCCCCGGCAAAGTGCCGCTTAAGGTTGTGCAACAGCGCTATGGGCGGCAGGTTCATCTTGAAGTCGCGGGCGATGTGATGAGTCGCACGCTGCAAGAGGCGCTGTCGCAACAGAATCTGCGTCCGGCCGGCGAACCTAAACTGGAGCCACGCACCGTCGAGATGGGTCGGGCACTGGAATATGTTGCTGTGTTCGAAGTGTATCCCGAATTCGAGCCGGCCTCGCTGAGCGGCGCGGTGATCGAAAAGCCGGTGGCGACGATCAGCGACAGTGATGTCGACACTATGCTGGCAAAACTGCGCCAGCAGCGCGCCAACTGGGAACCGGTCGAGCGTGCCGCGCAAGCGGGCGATCAAGTGACGGTTGATTTCAAAGGTACTGTCGAAGGCGCGGAATTTGCCGGTGGCAGTGGCACGGGCATGGCGGTCGAGATCGGCGGCAAGCGCTTGATTGACGGCTTCGAGGAGAAGCTGATCGGTGCCAAGGCCGGTGATGAGATTACTATGGACCTACGTTTCCCGGATACCTATCACAGCGTTGATGTGGCCGGTAAACCGGTGCAGTTCAAGGTCAAGGTGATGCAAGTCAGCGGATTGAAGCTTCCAGAAATCACCGACGAGTTCGCCAAATCGCTGGGCGTGGACAGTGCGGCCGCACTGCGCGACGAAGTGTCCAAGAACATGCGCCGCGAGCTTGATCAGATGATCCAGGCCGTGACCAAGGAACGCGCCTTCAATCATCTCCTCGAAAAGAACGCGATAGAAGTGCCCAAGGCGTTGCTTGACGATGAGATCGATCGTTTGGCCAACGAGGCACACGAGCAGCTCGGCGGTAATCGACAAAGCGTCAAACTGCCGCGGAATCTGTTTGAAGCGCGTGCGAACCGTCGCGTGGCCCTGGGCCTGATCATTGGCGAAATCATCAAGCGCAATGGCATTCAAGTCGATCCGGAACGCGTACGCCGAACCGTAGAAACGCTCTCCGCCAGCTACGAGAACCCGGAAGAAGTCGTCAAGTGGTACTATGAAAATCGCGAGGCGCTGGGCAGTGCGCAGTCGTTGGTGCTCGAAGAGCAGGTTATGGAATGGATTCTCAGTCAGGCACAGGTGGAAGAAAAGACTTGTAGCTTCGATGAGTTGACTGAAATTCGTAAGACGTTGAATGCCTAAAGGATCAATACCCATGTCCGCTATCTACGGTAAGCCTGGAGCACAACATGCCCAAGCACTGAATCTGGTGCCAATGGTCATTGAACAGACTGCGCGCGGTGAACGCGCCTATGACATCTATTCACGCCTGCTCAAGGAACGTGTGGTGTTTGTGGTGGGGCCAGTCGAAGACTACATGGCGAATGTCATTGTCGCCCAGTTGTTGTTTCTGGAGTCGGAGAATCCGGACAAGGACATTCATCTGTACATTAATTCACCAGGTGGTTCGGTGAGCGCTGGCTTGGCGATCTACGACACCATGCAGTTTATCAAGCCGGACATCAGTACGATGTGCATCGGCCAAGCGGCGAGCATGGGCGCAGTATTGTTAACCGGTGGAGCCAAGGGCAAACGCTATTGTCTGCCGCACTCGCGGATGATGATTCATCAGCCGTTGGGTGGGTTTCAGGGGCAGGCGTCGGACATCGATATCCATGCCAAGGAAATCATGCTGGTTCGCGAACGTCTGAACACCATTCTCTCGAAACATACCGGGCAGGCGATGGAGCGGATTGAGAAGGATACCGACCGTGATAATTTCATGGGTGCGGACCAAGCCTGCTCCTACGGTCTGGTGGATAAAGTGCTGAACCAGCGCACGAGTGAGCCTGCTAAGGCCTGATTTGCCCTGAAAGATTCCCCAGATGGGCACGGGGATTGCTTGTTATTAGGCTAGAACCGTAGTTGAATGAGCACAAGGTTAAGCGCGAGTCGTTCTGAGGACAGGTTTCTGTCCTTCGAAACGATTAAGACTCAACATGACGGCCGATCTGTGCCTGAGCTGAAAGAGGGTGGGCTATGAGTAATGATCGTAACGGCAAGGGAGACGACGGCAAGCTTCTTTATTGTTCGTTCTGCGGTAAGAGCCAGCATGAAGTGCGTAAGCTGATCGCTGGACCTTCCGTCTTCGTCTGCGATGAATGCGTCGAACTGTGTAACGATATCATTCGCGAAGAAATGCAGGAAAAAGCCACGGCGGGTGGCAGCAAATTGCCCAAGCCGCAGGAGATAAAACAGGTTCTGGACGAGTATGTGATCGGCCAGGAACGCGCCAAGAAAGTGCTGGCGGTGGCGGTGTACAACCACTACAAGCGTCTTGATGCGCGTAGCCGCAAGGATGAGATCGAGCTTTCCAAGAGCAATATTCTGCTGATTGGCCCGACCGGTTCCGGCAAGACATTACTCGCCGAAACCTTGGCGCGGCTGTTGAATGTACCTTTCACCATCGCTGATGCGACGACGCTGACCGAGGCGGGTTATGTGGGTGAGGATGTCGAGAACATCATCCAGAAACTTCTGCAGAAATGCGATTACGACGTCGAAAAGGCCCAAACCGGTATCGTCTATATTGACGAAATCGACAAGATTTCGCGTAAATCAGATAACCCCTCCATTACCCGCGATGTGTCGGGTGAGGGCGTGCAGCAGGCGCTGCTCAAGCTGATTGAAGGCACCATCGCTTCGGTGCCGCCGCAGGGTGGGCGCAAGCATCCGCAACAGGAATTTCTGCAGGTCGACACCAGCAACATTTTATTCGTCTGCGGCGGCGCCTTCTCGGGTCTCGAAAAGATTATCCGTAGCCGCTCCGAAAAGGGCGGTATCGGTTTCTTCGGCGGAAGTGAAGAGCAAGGATGAGCCCGCAACGTTGGCCAGATTCTGCACGATGTCGAACCTGAGGATCTGATCCGCTTCGGCCTGATCCCCGAATTTGTCGGGCGTCTGCCGGTGGTCGCCACGCTGGAAGAGCTCGATGAAGCAGCACTGGTGCAGATCCTCACTGAACCGCGCAATGCCATTACCAAGCAGTACGGCAAGCTGTTCGAGATGGAAGGCTGCGAGATCGAATTCCGTGATGACGCATTACGGGCCGTGGCACGCAAGGCCATGGAACGGAAAACTGGCGCTCGTGGTCTGCGTACGATTCTCGAACATGTTCTGCTGGACACCATGTACGACCTGCCCTCCATGGACAGCGTCAGCAAGGTGGTTGTTGATGAATCAGTGATAACCGGTGAATCAAAGCCTTACATGGTATTTGAGAACACAGAACAGCGAGCCGTGTCCGACTGAGCCAAGCCCGGCCTGCACGGCCGGGTGTGTTTTTTTCCATCCCCTGTTAATTCGCATATCTGGCGCAAAAATTGCCTGCTTATTAGAGTGAGCGGTCGACTGTATCAGCTATTGAATCAGCCGCCCGGTGCCCATACATACAACGAAGCGTGTGAGCTGAATTGATTCATGAGCAAATGAATCCGAAGCAAGCGCATTTCCCAAGAGGGACTCCCGAATGGAGCACGAGGACAAGAGAGCCACGATGACTGAGCATACGAATGCGACGATTCCGGTGCTGCCGCTGCGTGACGTGGTGGTCTATCCGCATATGGTCATTCCCCTTTTTGTGGGGCGTGAAAAATCCATCCGCGCCCTTGATACGGCCATGCAGGGTGATAAACGCATCCTGCTGGTCGCGCAGCGCAGTGCCGATGTGGACGATCCTCAGGTCGAAGATATCCACAGCATCGGCACGCTGTCCAGTATCCTCCAATTGCTCAAACTTCCCGACGGCACCGTCAAGGTGTTGGTGGAGGGTGCTGAGCGCGCTCGAATTAAACGTTTTCACGATACCGAAGAATTTTTCTCCGCAGAGATCGAATCCGCCGAACCGCAGGCGACGGGCGATGATCGTGAGGTTGAAGTGCTGATGCGCTCGCTGCTGGCGCTGTTCGATCAGTATGTGAAGCTCAACAAAAAAGTCCCTCCGGAAATCCTGACCTCACTGTCGGGTATCGAAGATGCCGGTCGTCTGGCCGACACCATCGCTGCGCACATGTCGCTGAAGATCGACGAGAAGCAGCATATTCTCGAAATCGATTCGGTGCGTGGTCGCCTGGAACACCTGATGGGGTTGATCGAAGGCGAGATCGATATTCTCCAGATCGAGAAACGCATTCGTGGCCGCGTCAAACAGCAGATGGAAAAGAGTCAGCGTGAGTACTATCTGAATGAGCAGATGAAGGCCATCCAGAAGGAACTCGGCGAGCTGGAAGACGCGCCAAACGAAATCGAAGAACTCCAGCATAAAATCGAAAAAGCGGGCATGACCAAGGAGGCCTTGGAAAAAGCCCGTACCGAGCTGAATAAATTAAAGATGATGTCGCCGATGTCCGCCGAGGCGACCGTCGTGCGCAACTACATCGATTGGCTGGTCAATGTGCCATGGAAAAAACGCACCAAGATCCGTCATGATCTGGCGCTTGCTGAGCAGGTGTTGGAAGAAGATCACTACGGCCTGGATAAGGTCAAGGAACGCATCCTTGAGTATCTTGCTGTGCAGCAGCGCGTGCGTAAGCTCAAAGGTCCGATCTTATGCCTGGTAGGACCTCCGGGCGTGGGTAAGACTTCGTTGGGGCGTTCGATTGCGCGCGCGACCAACCGCAAATTTGTGCGTATGTCGCTGGGCGGCGTGCGTGATGAGGCTGAAATCCGCGGTCACCGTCGTACTTACATCGGTTCTTTGCCGGGCAAGATGGTGCAGAATCTCTCCAAGGTTGGCGTCCGCAATCCGCTGTTCTTGCTGGACGAGATCGACAAGATGTCGATGGATTTCCGCGGCGATCCGTCATCGGCGTTGCTCGAAGTGCTTGATCCGGAGCAGAACAACACTTTCAGCGACCACTACCTTGAGGTTGACTTCGATTTGTCCGATGTGATGTTTGTGGCAACGGCTAATTCCTTGAATATTCCCGGCCCGCTGCTCGATCGCATGGAAGTCATTCGCATTCCGGGTTACACCGAGGATGAAAAAATCAACATTGCCAAGCGCTACCTGTTGTCCAAACAGATCAAGAACAACGGTCTGCGTAAGGACGAGCTGGCCGTGGGTGACACAGCACTGCGTGATATCGTGCGTTACTACACGCGTGAAGCAGGCGTGCGTAATCTGGAGCGTGAAATCGCCAAGATCTGTCGTAAGGTGGTCAAGGAATTACTGCTCAAGAAGGAAGATCGCAAGATCAGTGTGACGCCCAAGAATCTGGATAAATATCTTGGCGTACGTCGTTTCCGCTATGGCCGTGCCGAGGAGCGTGATCAGGTCGGTCAAGTGACGGGTTTGGCTTGGACTGAAGTGGGTGGTGAGTTGTTGACCATCGAGGCAGCAATCGTGCCGGGCAAAGGTCGCATGATACACACCGGGCAACTGGGTGAGGTGATGCAGGAATCCATACAAGCGGCGACGACCGTGGTACGGAGTCGTTCCGATGTGCTTGGAATCGATCAGGACTTTTATCAGAAATATGATATCCATGTGCATGTGCCAGAAGGCGCAACACCCAAGGACGGCCCGAGTGCCGGTGTGGGGATGTGCACAGCATTGGTCTCGGCACTCACCAAGATACCGGTGCGCGCGGATGTGGCAATGACCGGTGAAATCACCTTGCGTGGCGAAGTGTTACCCATCGGTGGTCTGAAGGAAAAACTGCTTGCGGCCCATCGCGGCGGGATCACAACCGTGTTAATTCCTCAGGAAAATCAGAAGGACCTGGCGGACATCCCGAAAAACATCAAGGATCACCTTGAAATACTGCCGGTGAAATGGATTGATGAAGTCCTGCAAGTGGCGCTGCAACATATGCCGACGCCGATTGTCGCGGATACGGGTGAAGGTGAGGAAAATGCCGAACCAGCCGCGAAAAAGGGCGAGTCAAAAAGCAAGCGCAAGCGTTCGTCTGTACACGCGCATTGACAAAACCTTGTGATCGTGACTGCGACGCCGTTTATGCGGCGTCGCATTTTTATGTGTGTATCTCAAGTTGACAGCGATTCATGCGCCTTGGTATAAAGTGCCGCGTGCCTGTCCGGATATTTTTTCTCGAAATTAGAAATCCCGAAGTCCAGCACGAGTTAATTTTTGGTTTCCCGCTCTGCGGGTGTCCAGATCTCCGATATCCTAAGATTAAGAATTTCGCAGCATCCCACCTATTTCCTATTGCGGGGAAGGAGCATTGATTTATGAATAAGGCTGATTTGATTGACGCGGTTGCCGCGGCTGCCGACTTGAACAAGGCTACAGCGACACGTGCCGTCGACGCGCTGATTAGCGGTATTACCGAGGCGCTTAAGAAGGGTGAGCAAGTGGCCCTGGTTGGCTTTGGTACCTTCGAAGTGCGTGAGCGCGCAGCACGTACCGGCCGCAATCCTCGACAGGTGAGGCAATCGATATCAAGGCCACCAAAGCGCCCGCTTTCAAAGCTGGCAAAGCGCTAAAGGATGCCGTAAACTAGCGCGCTGTTCGGGGTGCTTAGCTCAGCTGGTAGAGCGTCGCCCTTACAAGGCGAATGTCGGGGGTTCGATCCCCTCAGCACCCACCAGCGGTTATCATGTGGAGTGGTAGTTCAGTTGGTTAGAATACCGGCCTGTCACGCCGGGGGTCGCGGGTTCGAGTCCCGTCCACTCCGCCATACTACTGAAGGGCGCCCTTGATGGGCGCCCTTTTACTTTGTACAGTCGCCAACTCGACGTCCAGGGCGCTGGCCCTGGTATAGCCCCCAAAATAACGATATCGCTAGGAAGCTCACCATGCTGCAGGCCATTCATGATCGTGTGACAGGCTGGATCGCCAAGATAATTGTCGGTCTCATCATCATCGTGTTTGCGCTTTGGGGCGTCGACAGTTATCTCAAGAACGATGCGCGCATCTTTGCGGCGATGGTTAACGACGTTGAGATTACTGTTCCGGAATATCGGTTTGCCAAGCAGCAGCAAGTACAACGCATGCGCAACATGCTTGGCGAGCAGTTCGACTCCGGCCTGGTCAACACGGCTGAATTCAAATCCGCTGTTCTCAATCGCCTGGTGGAAGAAGAACTTCTGGTGCAGGCGGCGACAAAAGCCGGTTTCGCGATCAGTGATGGTCTGCTGGCAGCGCAAATTCACGCGATCCCCGATTTCCAGGAAGACGGTAAATTTTCCCAGGAGAAGTATCAGCAGCTCCTATCGCAGCAGGGCTTGAACACGCAAAGTTTCGAACAACAGTACCGACGCAGCTTACTCATCAATCAATATCTCGGCGGATTATCCGGCACTGCTGTGGTAGCGCGTCAGAACGTCGAACAAGGTATGCGACTGCAGGGGCAGGAACGCAAGCTGCGCTATTTGCGCGTCCCAGTCGCCCGCTATCAAGACAAGGTTGAAGTCAAAGCTGAAGATGTAACTGCTTTCTACGAAAGTAATAAAGCACGCTTCATGGAACCCGAACAGGTCAAGCTGCAATATCTGGAACTGTCGCTGGATTCGCTGACCAAAGGCCTGACTGCAACTGATGCCGAAATTGAACAGATGTATGCAAGCGAGAAAGAACGTCTTACGATCGCCGAACAGCGTCGTGCGCGACATATCCTTATCAAGGCAGAAGAGGGTGCATCCAAGGATGCAGTAGCCAGCGCCCAGAAACAGGCCGAGGATCTGGTGAAACGTCTGCGTGCGGGCGAAGACTTTGCCAAGTTGGCAAAGGAATTTTCCCAAGATCCTGGCTCGGCGGCAGAGGGCGGCGATCTCGGGTTGTTCGGCAAGGGCATGATGGTGCCGGAATTCGATGAAGCGACCTTCAGTCTTGCCAAAGATACCATCAGTGATCCGGTGCGCAGTCCATTTGGATTCCACATCATTCAGGTGACGGAAATACAGGCGGCCAAGATTCCGGATTTGGCCGAGGCCCGCGAACAGATTGTCGAAGACGTTCTGCGCAAACAGGCCGAGACACTGTTCTTCGAACGTTCGGAGACGCTGGGGAAAATCACCTTCGAACATCCGGACACCCTGGCAACCGCGGCCGAACAACTCGGACTCACGGTGCAGGAAACGGGTTTTATGCCCACGACCGGTGGTGAAGGTATCGGCGGCCACCCGCAGGTGATGGAGGCTGTGCTCGCTGAAGATGTGCTGACCGGCGGCAATAACAGTGGTGTTATCGAGATCGCCCCGAATCATGTCGTGGTGGCACGCGTTTTGGAACGTAAAGCTGAGTCGCAGCTTGCGTTGGATACCGTACGCGAGACTATCCAAAACAATCTGCGTCAGCAGGCGATGCGCGATATGGTATCCAAACAGGGTGCGGATTGGCTCAAACAGCTCAATAGCGGTGCAACACTGGAGAGCATCGCCGCCGACATCAAAGTTGAAGTCCAAGATGCCGGCTTCATCAGTCGCGCCGACAGCAAACATGATCGACAAATATTGGCCGAAACGTTTCGCATACCGCGTGTGGCCGATAAGGCGATCGCCAGTGCGGGAACAAGCTTGGCCAATGGCGATTATGTGTTGATGCAGGTGTCAGAGGTCCGCGACGGTAACGTAAGCGGCCTCGACGCCGCTGCAAAGGCAACCTTCCAACAGAACTTGGAGCAGCTCTACGGTTCGCTTGAATCTGCGGCCTTGTTGCAACAACTCAAAGCCAAGGCCGAGATCAAACAAGATCCGGAACGTTTGGATTAATCGGCCGGCGCGGCTAGAACATGCTGCGTCTCAAACTACATTGGCAGATATTGATCGCCCTGCTGCTGGCGGTCCTCGCGGGTAGTTTCACCGGTGCGGACGCCAGCCTGTTCGGCGTGCGTTTCGTGCAGATCTTCGATTTCTTTGGGTCGTTGTTTATGAACGCTCTGAAGCTGGTCATCGTTCCACTTATTCTCTCTTCCGTTATCAGCGGTATCGCCGCCGTCGGGAACTCCCGCGATTTCGGCCGGCTCGGCTTTAAGACGTTCCTCTATTACGTCAGTACCAGTCTGATCGCAATATTGATCGGACTCACGCTGGTTAATTGGATCGAACCCGGCTACATCGACGGCGCGCCGGCGCGTGATCACATTGGTTTAACGGGCGATACTGCACAGATCGCCGCCAGCGCCGAGGCGCACGACAGCAGTGAATTGGCCGCCGTGTTCCTGCGCCTGGTGCCGCCCAACATCGTTGCTGCAGCCGCGCAGGGTGAGATGCTGGGGCTGATTGTATTCAGTCTGCTGTTCGGCTATTTCGCGACCCGTATTGCCGAACCGTATGCCGGTTATGTGCAGGGTTTCTGGAAGGGCGTATTCGAGATCATGGTGCTGATCACCGAATGGGTGATGAAGTTCGCGCCGCTGGGCGTGTTCGCCCTGGTCGCCAAGGTGGTGGCAACCACCGGCCTGCGCGCCATAGAACCTTTGCTGGCGTTTTTCCTGACGGTGTTGGCCGGATTGGCGGTGCACTTCCTGATTGTGCTGCCAGCGTTACTACTGTTCGTCGCGCGGGTAAATCCCTTGCGTCACTACCAAGCTATGGCGCCGGCTTTGTTGACCGCGTTTTCCACGGCCTCATCATCGGCGACGCTGCCTGTGACCTTGGAGTGTGTGGAGCGGCGCGCCGGTGTGTCGCATCGGACCACCAGCTTCGTGATTCCGCTGGGTGGCAGTATCAACATGGATGGCACAGGCTTATACGAATGCGCGGCGGCGCTGTTCATTGCCCAGGCCTATGGTGTCGATCTGAGTACAGGCCAACAATTCACCGTGGTGCTGCTGGCGTTGCTGACCTCGGTCGGCGTGGCTGGCATCCCTGCGGCGAGTCTGGTTGCGATTGCGATCATTCTCTCGGCGGTCGGTCTGCCTCTGGAAGCGGTCGGCCTTATTCTGGCCATCGACCGCCCGCTAGATATGTGCCGCACTGCGGTGAATGTCTACAGCGATAGCTGCTGCGCGGTGATCGTTGCGCGCAGCGAAGGCGAGCAGGACGTATTACGGGCTAGCGCGTAGGGTGCAATGAATTGCGCCGGATGTTTTATCGCGTACACATCCGCTGCAATTCGTTTCGCACATTGCACCCTGCATTGTCACGATTCCTGAGAAATCACTCCGCGAATGGCGATCCGCCGACGATGTTGTAACCTGCATCCACATACGTCACTTCGCCCGTTATGCCCGCCGCAAGATCCGAACACAGGAAAGCCGCGACATTACCGACGTCTTCGATGCTGACATTGCGCCGTAGCGGTGCGGTCTTTTCGGCGAAATCCAGCAGCTTGCGGAAATTGCTGATGCCCGAGGCCGCCAGCGTACGGATCGGGCCGGCTGAAATGGCGTTCACGCGCACATTCTCTGGGCCGAGGCTGTAGGCCATATAGCGCACATTGGCCTCCAGGCTGGCCTTGGCCACGCCCATCACGTTGTAATTCGGCAGGGCCTTCTCAGCGCCCAGATAGCTCAAGGTCAGCAGCGCACCGGCGCGCCCCTGCATCATGCTGCGGCCGGCCTTGGCCAGCGCCGCAAAGCTGTAGGAGCTGATGTCGTGGGCCACGCGGAAATTCTCGCGGGTCACGCTGGCGAGGTATTCGCCTTCCAGTGCCTCCTTCGGTGCGAAGGCCACGGAATGCACGATGATATCCAAGCCGTCCCAATGCTTGGCCAGATCACTGAACACCGCATCGATCTGCTCGTCGCTGGCGACGTCGCAGGGCAGGGTGATATCCGAGCCGCATTCCGCGGCCATTTTCTGTACCCGCTCCTGGAGCTTTTCATTCTGATAAGTGAAGGCCAGTTCGGCACCTTCGCGATGCATGGCCTGGGCAATGCCCCAGGCGATGGAGCGAGTGCTGGCGAGTCCGACGATCAGCGCGCGTTTCCCAGTCAGAAAGCCCATAACGTATTCCTCATTTGCGATTCACCATGTGCATATCACCAGAAGCGTATCACTGGCCGCGCTTACTATATAATGGCCCCGGTCCAATCTCCAGGACGTTGGGAGTTTGGCGCCGGCCGGTCACGCCGGTCTGTGACACAGAACAATCGCCCGGTCTCTCGCCTGGTAACGGGCGCCGGCAGAACAGCAAGGAATCTGCGTGCCTGTATTGCGTATTCTCATTGCCCTGTTGATGTTCGCGATCGCGCCCAATGGCGTGCAGGCCGCGCCGTCCGTGGCCCTGGGCTATACGCCGAAATATCCGGTCGATTTCGAACACTTCGACTATGTCGATCCGAATGCACCGCAAGGTGGTGAACTTATCCTCTCCGGCTTCGGCAATTTCGACAGCTTCAATCCGTTTATCCTCAAAGGTGTCTCCGTCGATGGCCTTGGCGCCCTGGTGCTCGAACCGCTGATGGTGCAAAGCGCCGACGAACCCTACAGCCTGTATGCGCACCTCGCCGAAGATATTCAACTGGCCGAAGACGGGCTTTCAGTCACCTTCCGCCTTGATCCGCGCGCACATTTCTCTAACGGCGATCCGGTGCTGGCCGAAGATGTAAAAGTCACCTTCGATACGCTCAAAAGCGACAAGGGTCATCCGCAGTTCCGTTTTTACTGGGCGGATATCCAGCAGGCGGTGGTGGTCGATGAGCGTACGGTGCGCTTCGAGTTCGTCAAGCGCAATCCCGAACTGCATCTGATCGCCGCGCAGATGCAGGTGTTCTCGCATAAGTGGGGCGAGGGCGAGGCGTTCGACAAGCTGACGCGTACACCGCCCATCGGCAGCGGCCCGTACACAATCGATAAGTATCGACTCGGTAAAGACATCACCTATATCCGTGATCCGAACTACTGGGGGCATGGGCGCAATACCCGGCGCGGCATGTTCAATTTCGAACGTATCACTTACAAATATTATTCGGACGAGACCGTCCATCTGGAAGCGCTCAAGGCCGGCGAATTCGATTTCGCACTGGTGAGCAACTCCAAACAGTGGGCGCGCGATTATGTCGGGCCGACAGTTCACCGATGGTCGTATCGTCAAGGAAGAACTGGAGCATCGCAACAACGCCGGCATGCAGGGTTTCGTCATGAATACCCGGCGTGACAAATTCAAGGATCGGCGCGTACGCCGCGCATTTCCCTGGCCTTCGATTTCGACTGGTCGAACCGCAATCTGTTTTATGACCAGTACACGCGCTGCGACAGCTATTTCAGTAACAGCGAATTGGCCGCACGTGGTCTGCCCGAGGAAGACGAGCTGGCGTTACTGGAACCGTTCCGCGAGCAGCTGGCGCCGGAAATATTTACCCGGTCTGGCGACCGGCCGACACCAGCGAACCGGATGCGCTGCGCGAAAATCTACGCGCAGCCCAGGCACTGCTGAAAGAGGCGGGTTGGTCAGTGCGCGACGGCGCCTGCGCAATGCCGCCGGCGAGCCCTTCGATGTTCGAGTTCCTGCTGGCGCAGAAAGGCTTCGAACGCATCCTCGCGCCGTACGCGCATAATCTGCGCAAGCTCGGTATCGAGCTCAAATACCGCACCGTCGATGTCAGCCTGTATGTGCAGCGCAGCCGCAGTTTCAATTTCGACATGATGGTTGCCTCGTTCCCGCAATCGCAATCGCCCGGCAACGAACAGTTGAACATGTGGCACTCATCGACCGCCGATCAGGATGGCTCGAACAATTCGGCCGGCATCAAAGATCCGGTCGTCGATGCGCTGGTGGAAAAACTGGTGTATGCACCTGACCGCAAGGGTTTGATTGCGGCGGCCCGCGCCTGGATCGCGTACTGCTATATGGCGAATATGTCGTACCGAACTGGTATATCGCCACCCACCGGGTGGCTTACTGGGACAAGTTCGGCCATCCTAAAACGCTACCGCTGTATTACGATGCCGAGAGCTGGGTATTGCAGTCCTGGTGGCGTGATCCTGCAACGGTCCCGGTGGAGGCGAAATAAGCGCATATGGCTGCCTATATCCTCAAACGCCTATTGCTGATGATCCCGACCCTGTTCGGGGTGATGCTGGTGACGTTCATCGTCACCCAGTTCGTGCCGGGTGGGCCGGTGGAGCAGTTGATCCAGCAATTGCAGGGTACCGCTGTGCAGGGTGAGGCCGCCGCGGGTGCGCACCGCATGTACCGCGGCGATGCCGGGCTCGATACGGAGCGACTCGAACAACTCAAGGCGTTGTACGGCTTCGACAAGCCTGCGCCTGAGCGCTTTCTGAATATGATGGCCAACTATGCGGTGTTCGATTTCGGCGACAGTTATTATCACGGCGAATCGGTAATCGACCTGATCATCTCCAAATTGCCGGTCTCGATCAGTCCTGGGTCTGTGGACGTTTTTTCATCGTCTATCTCATCTGTATTCCGCTGGGCGTCGCCAAGGCGGTGCGTGATGGCTCAACCTTCGATATGATCACCAGCACGGTTATTCTGATCGGCTATGCGATCCCCGGTTTCGTGCTGGGAATTCTGCTGTTGGTGTTGTTCGGCGGCGGCAGTTTCTGGGATGTGTTCCCGCTGCGCGGGCTGGTGTCCGACAACTGGAGCCAGTTGAGCTGGTCTGGCAAAAGTCACCGATTATCTTTGGCACATGGTGCTGCCGGTGATTGCCTCGGTGGTGGGCAGTTTCGCGGTCATGACCATGCTGACCAAGAACAGTCTTTATCGAGGAGATCCGCAAGCAGTATGTGCTCACTGCGCGCGCCAAGGGGCTGACGGAAAACCGCGTGCTCTACAAGCATGTCTTCCGCAATGCCATGATCCCGCTGGTGACAGGTTTCCCGGCGGCTTTCATCGGCGCCTTTTTCACCGGCAGCCTGCTGATCGAGACCATCTTTTCCCTCGACGGCATGGGTCTGTTGTCCTACGAATCGGTAATGAAGCGCGACTATCCGGTGGTGCTCGGTACGCTGTATCTGTTTACCTTGCATCGGCCTGATTGCCAAGCTGCTCTCCGACCTCAGCTATGTGCTGGTGGATCCGCGTATTCAGTTCGATTCGGCGCGGTGAGATAAAACTCATGCACAGACGATGGCAGCGCAGAAGCCGATCTCTCCGGCAGCCCGCGCTGGCGGCGTTTCGCGCCAACCGGCGCGGTTACTACAGTCTGTGGATTTTTACCGTATTGTTGGTCTTGAGTCTGTGTGCGCGGAACTGCTGTCCAATGACAGCCCACTGATCGTGCAGTACCAGGGTGAATATTATTTCCCTTGTTGAGGTCTATCCGGAGACCGCCTTCGGCGGCGACTTTGAAACCGAGACGGATTACACCGATCCATATGTGAAAAAATTACTGAACACGGATGGCAACTGGGTCCTGTATCCGCCCAATCCCTACAGCTACAACACCATCAACTATTTCACCCAGACAGCCGAACCCGGCGCCACCCTCGGCGGAGAATCTGCTCGGCACCGACGACCGTGGCCGCGACGTGCTGGCGCGGCTGATCTATGGATTCCGTCTATCGGTGCTGTTCGCTTTTGCGTTGACCGCGATCGGCACTCTGCTGGGCGTGACGGCCGGCGCACTGCAGGGCTATTTCGGCGGCCGGCTCGATCTGTGTGCGCAGCGCTTCATCGAAATCTGGGGTTCCATGCCGGAACTGTATCTGCTGATCATTTTTGCCTCGCATTTTCGAGCCCAGCATCCTGCTGCTGCTCATCCTGCTGTCGTTGTTCGGCTGGATGGGGTTGGCCGATTATGTGCGCGCCGAGTTCCTGCGCGGGCCGCAACATGGAATACGTCAAGGCGGCACGCGCGATGGGCGTGTCCAACCTCGCCATCATGTTCCGACATCTGCTGCCCAATAGCATGACGCCGGTGATCACTTTTCTGCCGTTCCGCATGTCGGGCGCGATCCTGGCGCTGACCAGCCTGGATTTCCTCGGCTTGGCGTGCCGCCGTCCACGCCCAGCCTGGGTGAACTGCTGGCCCAGGGTAAGGACAATATCGATGCCTGGTGGCTGTCGCTGACGACTTTCATGGTGCTGGTCGGCACGCTGGTGCTGCTCATTTTTATCGGCGAGGCCTTGCGCGAGGCAATGGATACCCGCCGTGGCTGAGCGCGAATGTCCGATATCCTGCTCTCTGTCCACGACCTTGCCGTCGCCTTTCGCGATCCACACGGCAATTTTAACCGCGTCGTCGAGGGCGTGGAATTCCATATAGTGGCCGGTGAAAAATTGGCGTTGGTGGGCGAGTCCGGTTCCGGCAAATCGGTCACGGCCTTGTCTATCCTGCGACTGCATGACACGCAGCAGACGCGTTATCCCAACCGGGAACGATAAAATTCCAGGGGCGCGAAATCTGCTGGCATTGGATGAGCCGGAGATTCGCGCTGTTCGCGGCCGTGAGATCGCCATGATCTTTCAGGAGCCGATGACCTCGCTCAATCCGGTCTATCCCATCGGCGAGCAATTGATCGAACCACTGATGATTCATGAAGGTATGAGTCGCGAACCGCGCGCGAGCGCGCATGATCGAATTGCTCGATCGCACCGGCATACCCGAACCGCGACAAACGCTTCGATGCCTTCCCGCACATGCTGTCCGGTGGGCAGCGCCAGCGCGTGATGATCGCCATGGCCCTGGCCTGTTCAGCCCGAAATTACTGATCGCCGACGAACCGACCACGGCACTGGATGTCACCATTCAGGCGCAGATCCTGGAGCTGCTGGAGGACCTGCAGAAAGAGTTCAGCATGGCGGTGCTGCTGATCACCCATGACCTCAACCTGGTGCGGCGCTTCGCCGACCGTGTCTGTGTCATGCAAAAGGGCCAGATGGTGGAGCAGGGTGGCGTGGCGAGGTATTTTCTACACCGCAGCATGCCTACACACGGCAATTGCTGAATGCGCAACCGCAGCGCCTGCTGACCGGCAGAGGATGTGCAGCGCGATCGAGTCGCAACCGTTGCTTGCTGCAGGGGCGCAATTGCGTTGTCATTTCCCGATCAAGTCCGGCTTCTTCCGACGTCAGATCGGCGAAGTAAAAGCAGTGGACGACGTCAGCATGCACGCTGCGCGCGGGCGAGACCGTGGGCATCGTGGGCGAATCCGGTTCGGGCAAATCGACGCTCGGCATGTGCCTGCTGCGCCTGCAGGATTGCAGTGGGCGCATCGAATTCGACGGCAACCAGCTCGACGGCAAGGCGGAGCGCCAGTTGCGGCCGCTGCGGCGCGATTTTCAGGTCGTATTCCAGGATCCGTATTCGTCACTGTCGCCGCGCCTGACAGTTGAGCAGATCTACGGCGAAGGTTTGAGATCCACTTTCCGGAACTAGAACGCCGAGCAGCAGCCACGCGAGCGATTCTACAGGTGCTGGACGAAGTCGGTCTCGAGTGAAGACATGCTGTGGCGCTATCCGCATGAGTTCTCCGGCGGCCAGCGCCAACGTATCGCGATCGCACGGGTGGTGGTGCTGGAGCCGAAATTGATCCTGCTCGACGAGCCGACCAGCGCGCTTGATGTTTCGGTGCAGAAACAGGTGCTCGAACTGTTGCTGGATCTGCAGCGCCGTTATGGCATGAGCTATCTGTTCATCTACCCATGACCTGCGGGTGATCCGCGCCATGGCGCATCGCATTGTGGTGATGCGCGGTGGTCGCGTCATTGAAACGGGCAGTACCAAAAGCTGTTTAATCAGCCGCAGGATAGCTACACCCAGACGCTGCTGCGTGCCTCACTGTTTACTGATCATGTCAGCAGTCATTCACTCTCCAATTGAGTCGCCTGCCGGCGAGGTATTGCTCACAGTTACCGACTTGCGTCTGCGTATCGGCACAGCGTATCCCGTCGATGGGGTGAGTTTCTGCATCGCGCGCGGTGAGACGCTGGCGTTGTTGGGCGAATCCGGCAGTGGCAAATCACTCAGCGCGCTGGCGTTGCTGGATCTGCTGCCCAAGGGCGTGACGCTCGCCGGAGGGCGTATCGAATACGCCGGCCGTGAGCTGCAAACGCTCGATCCCAAAGCGCGCCGCGCGCTGCGTGGCCGGCATCTTGCCATGGTGTTCCAGGAACCCATGACCTCGTTGAATCCGGTCCTGTCGATCGGCTACCAGATCGGCGAGGCGGTGCGCTTGCATCAAGGCTTGCATGGGCGTGCGCTCAGGACCCGTTGCGTTGAGCTGCTCGATGCCGTCGGCATTGGCGCGGCCGCCGACCGTTTAGGTGATTACCCGCACCAACTCTCCGGTGGCATGAAGCAACGGGTCATGATCGCGATGGCGCTCGCCGGTGATCCCGACATGCTGATCGCCGACGAACCGACCACGGCACTCGATGTCACTATCCAAGCGCAAATCCTGCAATTGCTTGCCACCTTGCAACGCGAACGTGGCATGGCTTTATTGCTGATTACCCACGATCTCGGTGTCGCCGCACAAATGGCCGATCGGATTGCCGTCATGTACGCGGGACAGATCGTCGAGCAGGCGCCGCGCGAGGCATTTTTCAAAACGCCGACACATCCTTATACACAAATGCTGTTCCGCGCCAAACCGGATCTGGAACAACGCGGGCAGATGCTGGTGGCCATCCCGGGGCAGACGGCGGTTCCGCCTGTAATTGGTTGTCGATTTGCGGCGCGTTGTGATCGGGTTATGCCGCGCTGCACGCTGGAAACACCGGCGTGGTATGGCGCCACGGAATGGGGTGCGTTGTGCTTTCTTGCGGATCGCGGTATGACACCTGAAGCGCTGGAGAGCGCGGCAGAGATGTTACCAGTGTGTACAGGGACTGCCGAAACGCTGTTAACGGTGCGCGCTGTGCGTGTGGATTTCTCCATCAGCCGCGGCTTCGGTCGCCGTGCGCAGGTGTTGCGTGCCGTCGATGATGTGTCGTTCGAGTTGCAGTCGGGGCGCACCTTGGCGCTGGTCGGCGAATCCGGCTGCGGCAAAACCACGATGGCCAAGGCGGTCATGCAGTTGCAACGATATACATCAGGAAGCATCCATTTCGCCGGCGAGGATCTTGGCCTGTTGCAGGGCGAGGCGCTCCGTCGGGCGCGGTGCGGATTTCAAATGGTGTTTCAAGACCCGTATGCCTCGCTCAATCCGCGCATGCGTATCCGCGATGTGTTTCTGGAGGCAATGGAGGTGCAGGCCATCGGCACGGGACTTCAGGACCGTCGCGCGCGCGCAGTGGCGTTGATGGACCAGGTCGGTCTGCGTGAAGAACATCTGGATCTGTATCCGCATCAATTCTCCGGCGGCCAGCGGCAGCGTCTGTGCATCGCACGCGCCTTGGCGGTCGAGCCGAAACTGCTGGTGTGCGACGAGCCGACCAGCGCGCTGGATGTGTCGGTACAGGCGCAAATACTCAACGTGTTTAAGCGGCTACAACATGAGCGTGGTTTGGCGTATTTATTCATTACGCATGATCTGGCGGTGGTGAGTTACCTGGCCGATGAGGTGGCGGTGATGTATCTGGGGCGCATCGTAGAGCGTGGGCCGGCACCGCAAGTGTTGGCATACCCGCGTCATCCCTATACACAAGCGTTGCTGTCCGCCGTGCCGCGTGTGGGTGGCATGCATCGGCCACTGGTGGTCTCCGGCGATATACCTTCGCCACTGTCGCGTCCGTCCGGCTGCCACTTCCACCCGCGTTGTCCGCGTGCGCAGACCGAATGTCAGCATGACTATCCGCAGACCTATGACCTCGGCGACGGGCACAGTGTCAGTTGTCTGTTGTATCGTGACGCGGTGGTAGACACCGCGTCGCGAGCACACCCCGACGCTTGAACGCTCTGTCTGTCACATGAGCGCAGTAAAGCCGCCGTATTTTCTGGATTTCGAGGCAAGTGGTTTGGGCGCGTGCGGTTTTCCGATCGAAGTGGCCTGGGGCAGTTGTGACGCGGACATGGAGTGCTGGTTGATCCAGCCGGATGAATTGTGGTCTCACGAAGAAGGCTGGGAAGCGGCAGCAGAGCGTATTCACGGTATTCAGTGGCCGCAACTGGTGGAGTCCGGTAAGGCCGCGCGGTGGATTGTCGAACGCATGAATGAACAATTGAACGGTGCTGTCGTGTACGTCGACGGTCTGCCCTACGATCAACTGTGGTTGGAGCAACTGCTCCAGTCGGCCGGGTGTGCGTCGGAGTTTGTCTTGGGGGACTTCGATGAGTTGTTGTACGCGGCGGCACCACGCACGATGACTTATCGGGTTGGTTGGCGTGAGCAGTTACGCGCGGTCGCTGTGGCGCGCTTGAAGGGTCTGCAGTGGCATCGCGCGGATAACGATGTGCGGCGGTTAATTGAAATGTATAGAATTGCTGCACAGCGCAGATAGGAAGGCGCCAGCGCCCGGCCGCAGACGACGCGCCGCGAGTACAGACTCGGCGCGTTGTCGCGTCCGAGTCGAGGTCCGCGCATAACGTTCAGTCTTTCTTGAGTCGTACGACACCGATCATTTTTAACGCCCATTTTTCGAAGATCGGCTCCGACACACCGGTGCGCATCTTGTGCATGAAGTATTTCTCGAAGGCAATCTTCGCGTAATGCACCCATTTCCCTTTTTTGAACCAAGTGACATTGCGCGGAGGAATCTGCGGCAGTGCGATGAAGGCCGCGCCGGTGTCGCCGAGATCGGCGAGGCAGAAAGCATTCCACGTTGCCTTCGAGGCCACCGGATAACCGGTGAGTTCCGCCTTGATGTTGCGCACGATGGCGGTGACCATCGACTCGATCATGTAGCCGGTTTTGGGCGCGCCGGTGGGTACTGGCGTCGCTTCGACCGGCGGGATGGCGATGCACACGCCGGCGGAATAGATGTTTGGGATATTTTGGGCTGCGCTGATGTTCGTCGACGATGACGAAGCCGCGCGGGTTGCACAGACCTTCCACGCCCGCGACCGGATCGACACCTTTGAAACCGGGTAGCAGCATGGCGTGTTTGAAGGGTAGTTCGTGTTGCTTGATGACTTCGCCGCTTTCGTTGTGTTCATCGACGAACATTTTTCCGGCTTCGACCTTGGTTACTTTGGCGTTCGTGATCCACTTGATG
This sequence comes from uncultured Gammaproteobacteria bacterium, assembly GCA_963696465.1. Classification (GTDB taxonomy): domain Bacteria; phylum Pseudomonadota; class Gammaproteobacteria; order Thiohalobacterales; family Thiohalobacteraceae; genus JAHJQQ01. The sequence goes on from CAVOKC010000006.1 coordinate 139,048, forward strand.
TGCCGATTGCGGAATTCGTGTTCGAGCAGACCGCGGGAATCGCCGACGCCGCCCAGGCCCAGATGGCCGATATAGGGTTCGCTGGTGACGAAGGTCATTGGGACCTTATTGCGGATATTGTGTTTGCACAGCGCCGTGTCGAGGATCGAGGCATATTCGTAAGCCGGTCCGAAACAACTGGCAAACTGCACAGCGCCGACCACGACCGGGCCGGGGTCGGTGAGCAGTTTTTGGAAATCGGCATAGGATTTCTCGGCGTGGTCGACGGTGCACACCGATTGGGTGAAACCACCCGCCGGGCCGGAGCCAGGGACTTCATCGAAGGCCAGCCGTGGCCCGGTGGCGATGAGCAGATAATCGTAGCCGACTTCCTGACCATTCTTGAGGATCAGCTTGTTCGCGGTCGCGTCGATCTTCTCCACCCAGCCGGCGATGAAGTTGATGCCATGTTTTTTCAGCACCGGTTCAAGTGGCAGCGTGATGGTCTCGCGGGTGCGCCAGCCGACCGCAAGCCAGGGATTGGACGGGGTGAATTGGAAGGACTCGCTGGCATTGACCACGGTAATCGCATGCTCTTTATCCAGGACTTCACGTAATTCATAAGCCCCAGGCATGCCGCCGATGCCAGCGCCCAATACGACGATGTGTGCCATGACCGATACCTCATATTTGGTTAAACAATTTCAATAGATAGTTGATAGCACACTGGCAGCCAGATCGACTTGATATGGGTCATAGCCACCCTTCGGCGCAATTCTGAGGGCGATGGCCATGAACTGCATGCCCGGTTAGGTTTAGACTGTATGCTGTTGATCAATGTTGATAAACTCACTCGACCCCGGGTGCGGTGCCCGATCCACGCTGAGGCAAACGTATGCACGTTACATCCTTCCATCCCCCGCAACGAACCCTGATGGGTCCGGGTCCCTCGGACGTCTATCCGCGTGTGCTTGAAGCCATGGGCCGCCCGACCATCGGTCATCTCGATCCAGTATTCGTGGCTATGATGGAAGAGTTAAAGGATCTGCTGCGCTATGCCTTCCAAACGCAGAATGCGTTGACTATGCCGGTGTCGGCGCCGGGCTCGGCGGGTATGGAAACCGCGTTCGTGAATCTGGTCGAGCAGGGCGATAAGGTATTAGTCTGTCAGAATGGCGTGTTCGGCGGGCGCATGAAGGAAAACGTCGAACGTTGCGGTGGCACGGCGGTGATGGTCGAAGATGCCTGGGGCACGCCGGTCGATCCGCAAAAAGTAGAGGACGCACTCAAGGCGCATGCGGATGCAAAAATATTGGCGTTTCGTGCACGCCGAAACTTCGACCGGTGCTCAGTCAGATGCCAAGATGCTGGCCGAATTGGCGCAGCGTCATGGCTGTCTGACGATTGCCGATACGGTGACTTCACTGGGTGGCACGCCGCTGTTGGTCGATGATTGGGGGCTCGATGCGGTGTATTCCGGCACGCAGAAATGCCTGTCTTGCGTGCCTGGCCTGTCGCCGATCACGTTCAGCGAACGCGCGCTGGAGCGCGTCAAGGCCGCACGACCAAGGTGCAGAGTTGGTTTCTGGATCTTACGCTGGTATTGGGTTATTGGGCGGGTGGCGGCAAGCGTACCTATCACCATACGGCGCCGATCAATGCGCTGTATGGCTTGCATGAGGCCTTGGTGATTTTGCAGGAGGAAGGCATTGAAAATTCCTGGGCGCGTCATCAGCGCAATCAGGAGTGTCTGCGTGCCGGTATCGAAGCGATGGGGCTGTCGTTTGTTGTCAAACCCGAAGCACGACTACCGCAAATGAATGCCATTGCTGTGCCCGATGGTGTCGATGAGGCGCAGGTGCGTACACGTTTACTCAACGAGTACAGTTTGGAAATCGGCGCCGGTCTCGGCGCGATGGCCGGTAAGATCTGGCGCATTGGTCTGATGGGTTGTGCATCTAATCAGCGTAATGTGCTGTTCTGTCTGGGTGCGTTGGACGCTGTGCTCAGCGATATGAAAGCACCGATCCAGTCGGGTGTGGCGGTGGGCGCGGCGATGGCGGTTTACGCGCGCTGATCGTTCGTTATTGCGTGGGGGAAGTTGACAAGCTGTCTTGAGGTATTCGGCGCATTGTTGGGTGATTGCTTCGCGGTGCTCGCTATGACGGTCGGCTTGAGTTAAGCACTGATCTCGTCAAGGCAGTCGCAGTTCCGGCAGCGATGCCGAACGTGTTCCCGGCAGCGGATGATTGTCTCCGGCACGGAAGGTGAATACGGCCGAGAATTTGGTCTGTTCGGAAAAATTGCGCGTTGCCGCATGCAAGGTGCGGCAGTGAAACAGCAGGACATCGCCGGCATCGAGTTCGGCATCGATCGCCTGCGTCAGCAGGGCTTGATTGTCCGCTGCGTCCTGACGAAAGAATTGCGCACTGTCGAATTGCGCGGTTGTGTACGTCAGTCGATGTGATCCCGGTATCAGCTGCAGACAGCCGTTGTCTTTTCGTTCCGGCCCCAGGGCCAGCCAAACGTTGATCAAATCTGCGCGTTCGAATGCCCAATAACGAATATCCTGATGCCAGCTTGTATCGCTGCTAAAGCGCGGCTGTTTGGTCATGATGCAGTTGTGGTGCGCCAGCGGCATGAGCACATCGGCCCCGAGCAACTGATGCAGACGCGTCAGCAAAGCCGGTTGATTGAGCCATGCGGTGAACGCGGGATGACGTCCTTGTGCTTGCAGCAAACGGCGCACGGTGCGCCCACCTTCGGCAATGCGCGAAGACGGCGCGCCGGGATAATGCAAATCGGCCTCGTATTCGAGCGGGGGATCTCGCGGCGCAAATGTTCTTCGGCGACGCTGCGCAGCGCTGCGACCGATGACCGGCGCAGTAAATCCGCGCAGGATGAGGTAGCCATCGCGCTGGAAGTGTTCTATGTCGGTCGCAGACAAACCGGCGTCGGTCTGCCATTCAACAGCGGGATTGGCCATTGCGGTCCTCAAAACCGTGTGTAGACAACGATAGCCCTGTTGCGGGCGTCGCTATTATGGCATCAATGGCGGGGAGCGGCGAAGGGTGTGCGGGGGGCGGCGTAAGCGGGTATGGCGATCAGCTATCGCTACCGTCGGCGCGCAGGCGGGTGTCGAGGTGCAGCGTGAGCTTCTGGCCGGGCTGCAGATACTGGTCGTTCTTCAGGTCGTTCCATGAGCGAAGATCGGCGACCTTCACGCGGTAGCGACGGGAGATCTGCAGCAGCGAGTCGCCGCTACGCACAGTATATTGCAGGGTCTGGCGAGGGCTAGAGGAGTGGGACGTGTCGGCCGTTACCGTCGTGTTCGCGGCGGCGATCTGAAGGGTCTGGCCGACGCGTAGTTTCACATCGGTGGGCAGGCCATTCAGGTCCGCCAGCTGTTGCGATGAGAGTTTGTGTTTGCGGGATACGGTCCAGAGGGTGTCACCGGAACGTACTTTATACGTTTGTCCGGAAACAGTCTGGACTTTAACTTTAGTGGCGGTGCGCAGCGCTTCGGGCGCTGCCTGCGCTAGCGTGCTGCTGCTCTCGTTATCATCCAGATTGGCGAGCCCCGCCGCGAATTTTTCCGCGGCATCCGCGGGGATCACCAGTTGTCCATTGGGAGCGGTGGCGCGCGGCTTCAGGCCAGGATTGAGCCGACGAATATCGTCCATGGAAATACCGGCAATATTGGCGGCCTGTCTGAGGTTGATCTGGTCGGGTGTATCGACCAAGGCAATCTGCGATCCGGCGTCCAGGTTAGGTAGCTTGATGCCGTAGTGACCGGGCGTGGCGACAATATCCCTCAAGGCCAGCAGCTTGGGCACGTACTCCTGGGTGCCCTTGGGCAGATCCAGATGCCAGAAATCTTCAGGCAAGCCGCGGGAACGGTTGCGTTGCACAGCACGGGCGACAGTGCCTTCGCCGCAGTTGTAAGCCGCTAATGCGAGTAGCCAGTCGCCGGAGAATTCATCGCGCAGGAAGGTGAAGTATTCAATCGCGGCTTGGGTGGAGGCAACGACATCCTGGCGGCCGTTATACAGGCTGCTTTCCGTTAGGCCAAAGCGGTTACCTGTGCCAGGGATGAATTGCCACAGACCGGCTGCGCCACCGGGGGAGCGGGCGAGCGGTTGGTAGCCACTTTCAATCACCGGTAACAAGGCCAGCTCAGCCGGCAGGTTCTGACTTTCAAGCTGGTCGAGGATCCAGCCCATAAAGGGGTCCGCGCGGTCGAGAACGCTGCGCAGGCTATTGGCGTTGCGTTGGTACCAGGCGATCTGCCGGTCCAGGCGCGGATCACGTGCTTCGGGTAACTGGAAGTTGTCAGTCATACGGCCCCAGACGTGGCCGTAGCTGCTGATGGGTATTTTAGGTTCTGCGACTACGTAAGTTGTTGAATCAACTGGTTCCTGGGCGGCCGGGGCCGGATCGACAAGCGCTGAAGGCGTATCGGGAACTCGGGTAAATAACTGCGTCGTGTAATGGCGTACCACTGTAGGTTGGCCGCAACCAGCTAGTGCTGCGGTAACCATTAGCGCCAGTAACACCGGACGCAGGCTGTTGTCGGCAGCCGTCTTAGACATGGTTTAGTCTCGTAGGTCTCAGGGGCGCATGCTGCCAGCCCTCCCCCCCAGGGTCAACCACCAATTGCCCGTTTCATGACATTCCACCCGGTTCAAGAGTGATTCAGGTATCATCCCGAAGCTATGCAAAAGGACCATTCGTACCCGCATAACAGGGGGGTTGAGACCCAGGCGCAGCTGCGTGGCTGGTATAGAACGCCACTCGGGTCCGCGCTGGAAGTTGCTGAATTAGAAGCAATCAGAGAAGCGCTCGGGACGCTGTTTGGCTACCATCTGCTGTCCGTGGCCCCGCCCTGGCAAGCATCCCCCTTAGACGCCAGCCGTATCTCCCACCGTTGGGTCATGCCCTCAGTCGCCACCGGCGGTGGCGCGGCGGACTTTCTCGGCACGGCGCAGGCGCTCCCGGTGACGACCGACAGTCTGGATACGATTATCCTTCCCCACACGCTCGAATATGCCAGCCACCCCCACGAGGTGCTTCGCGAAGTCGACCGGTGCCTGGTCCCGGAAGGGCATGTGTTGATTATGGGGTTCAATCCCTATGGACTCTGGGGACTGTGGCGCCTGTTGTATGGATGGCGGCGGCGTATACCCTGGACAGGACGGTTTATCAGCCAAGCGCGGTTACGCGATTGGCTGGCTTTGCTGGGTTTCGACACAGTAAGTTGCCAACCGGTATTTTTCCGGCCGCCTTCCCAGCGGCTGGCTAATGTACAGCCGCTCCAGGTACTCGACCGTTTGGCGCGGCATAACTGGCCTTTCCCTGCGGCGGCCTACCTTCTGTTGGCCCGCAAACGGGTGGTGGGCATGACGGTGCTGCGCCCGCGGTGGCGCCCGCGGCGAAGTCTGCTGGCGGGTGGTCTGATCGAACCGAGTCCACGCAGCCACTCGAGGAAGCAATCATGAGTGAGACTGTCGTAGAGATATTCACCGATGGTGCCTGCCGCGGTAACCCCGGTCCAGGCGGGTGGGGCGCGATCCTGCGCTTCAACGGGACGGAAAAAGAACTGTACGGTGGCGAGGCGCTCACCACCAACAACCGGATGGAAATGCTGGCGGCCATCAATGCCCTGGCCACGCTCAAGCGCCCCTGTCGCGTGCGCCTGACGACCGATTCCAAGTATGTACTGCAGGGCATCACCGAGTGGCTGGCTGGCTGGAAGCGCAAGCAATGGAAGAATTCCGCCCGCCAGCCGGTCAAGAATCAAGATCTCTGGCAGGAGTTGGATCGGCTGGCTACGCCGCATCAGATTGATTGGCAGTGGGTGAGGGGGCATACCGGACATGCGGAAAATGAACGTGCAGATCAACTCGCCAATCGCGCCATCGATGAGATGTTGCGCCAATAAATCACTGCGGAGCACCTGAGATATGCGTCAGATTATCCTTGATACCGAAACCACCGGTCTGGAACCCGCGGACGGACATCGCATCATCGAAATCGGCTGTATCGAGATGGATAATCGCCGTCATACCGGACGGCGCTTCCATCAATACCTGCAACCCGACCGGCCCATCGACGACGCGGCTGTCGAGGTGCATGGCATTACCAATGATTTCCTCGCCGATAAGCCACGCTTCGCCGAGGTCGTGGAAGATTTTCTCGACTTCGTGCGCGGCGCCGAATTAGTCATTCACAACGCGCCGTTCGACGTCGGTTTCCTCAATAACGAATTGCGCCTGCTGGGTCATGCCGCAGGCATCGAGGCGCTGTGCAGTGTGCTGGATACCCTGGCGCTGGCGCGCCGGCTGCACCCGGGGCAGAAGAATAATCTGGATGCACTGTGCCGGCGTTACAGCGTCGACAACTCGCGGCGTGAATTGCATGGCGCCTTGCTCGACGCGGAGATCCTTGCGGACGTCTATTTGGCGATGACCGGTGGCCAAGCCAGTTTATCGTTGGAAGGTGCGGCGGGTGATACGGCGCAGGTTGCGAACAGCGCAATCCGTCGCTTACCGCAGGAACGCACGCGCTTACCCGTATTGCGAGCGAGTACGGCTGAAGCCGCGCAACACAGCGCTTGGCTGGATAAACTCGATGCCAGCAGCGGCGGGTTGTGTGTTTGGAAGCGCTTGGAAAATTAGCTGTGCGCGTGGGCAGAACCCTGCCGATGTTCCAGCTGCAGCAAATCCAGCAGACGACCGGTATCGATCGGTTTCTCAAGACAGATTTCAGCACCGGCCTGCAGGATACGATCGACGTTCTCGGCACTCGGGTAACCGGTCATGGCCAGCACCCGGATGTTGTGTGTAGAGGGATCGGCCTTCAATTCTTTACACACGGCGAACCCATCTATGCCTGGCATCATAAGATCCAACAACATCAGGTTGGGTCTAAAGCTATGCACCTTGCGTCCAGCCTCGAAGCCGTTGGCAGCGACTTCTACGGCCTCTATGTCGGGGCGTCCTTCCAGAAATTCATGAAGGAAGGCAGTCAGCAGCGTATCGTCATCGACGATCAGGATCCGGGCTTTGCCATGCGACCAATTCAGGGTAAGTCCGCGTTCTTGCGCGAAGCTGACCAGATCTTGGCGTAAAAAGCGCCGGTGACCGCCGGCCGTCAGTGCTGCGCGCAATAGGCCTTTTTGTGCCCACTGCCGGACTGTGACGGGTGAAACCAAGAACAGCTGAGCAACTTCATTCGGGGTGAAATAGTCTTTGATATCCACTGTATCGCCTTCCCTAGACATGGATTACGTTATCCGTGCGAAGGATGTTACTACCGTCATCACAGGGATCCAAACGCTTATATCGCTATGCCCGCCTACGTACGGGCCTCAGGATTCGGCCCCAAGTCAGACTGGGCTGAGCGTTGCATTGGCAACAATCCGCTGTCCTCATTGTGCTCATGACAGGGTCTCTAGGGGGAATGGCCGAGTGTTGTGTACTCGCGGCTATGCCCCGTACTGCGGTACACTGACGACCCTATCGAGAGGCGTAAAACTGAGCCCATCTCTCTGAATAAGAAAAGTTTCGTTGTCTGTAGGATGCATCATGCTTGAGCTGGAAGAAGTGAAAATCGCGGTGCTCGGCCTAGGCTATGTGGGCTTGCCGCTGGCCGTCGAATTCGGCAACGCCTTCCCGACCGTGGGTTTCGATATCAAGGCCGAGCGTGTCGCCGAGCTACGTGCCGGACACGACAGCACCCTGGAGGTGACTGCCGAGGAGCTGGCCGAGGTCAAGCAATTGAGCTTTGCCGATCAAGAAACCGATCTCGCGGATTGCAATGTCTTCATTGCCACGGTGCCGACCCCGATCGATCGCTACAAACGTCCCGATCTCACACCCATCGAAAGCGCCAGCCGCAGCATCGGCCGCGTACTCAAAAAGGGCAATGTGGCGATCTTCGAGTCTACCGTCTATCCCGGTGCGACCGAAGAAGTCTGCGTGCCGATCATGGAGCGCGAATCAGGGCTTAAATTCAATCGGGATTTCTTTGTCGGCTACAGCCCGGAGCGTATCAACCCGGGCGACAAGGAACACCGCGTCAGCAGCATACTCAAAGTCACCTCGGGCTCGACGCCGGAGGCAGCCGATTTCGTCGATGCGTTGTATCGCAAAATCATCTTGGCAGGGACTTACAAGGCCAGCAGTATCCGCGTCGCCGAGGCGGCGAAGGTTATCGAGAATACGCAACGCGACGTGAACATTGCGCTGATCAACGAATTGGCGCTGATCTTCGAGCGTCTGGGTATCGACACCGAGGATGTGCTCAAAGCCGCGGGCACCAAGTGGAATTTCCTGCCTTTCCGTCCCGGTCTGGTCGGCGGTCATTGCATCGGTGTCGATCCCTACTATCTGACGCACAAGGCCCAGGAAATCGGCTATCACCCGGAAGTCATTCTGGCCGGCCGGCGCATCAACGACAGCATGGGCGCACATGTCGCCGATCGCGTCGTGAAGTTGATGACCCAGAAGCGCATCCATGTCGCCGGTGCTAATGTACTGATCATGGGTCTGACCTTCAAAGAGAATTGCCCGGACCTGCGCAACACGCGCGTCATCGACGTGATCAAGGCCTTCAAGGACTTTAATGCCAACGTCGATGTCTATGATCCCTGGGCCGATGCACAAGAGGCGCAGCATGAGTACGGCCTGACGCCTATCAAGGTGCCGCAGGCCGGTCATTATGACGCGATCATTCTCGCCGTTGCCCACCACCAGTTTCTTGAGTTGGGGGTGAAAAAAATTCGCGCCTTCGGCAAGCCCGATAGCGTGCTGTTCGATGTGAAATACGTATTTGGCGCTGCCGAAGTCGACGGTCGTCTCTAAGCGCGCACTCATAACATGACGAGGACACTATGAAAGTATTAATCACGGGTTCGGCTGGGTTTATCGGTTCCAATCTGGCTCAGCGTTTGCTCGAGCGCGGTGACGAAGTCATCGGCATCGACAATCTCAACGATTATTACGATGTCGAGTTGAAAAAGGCGCGCCTGGCGCGCGTCGCGAAATATCCGGGCTTTACCGATGTGCGCGTGAATCTGGAAGACCGTGCGGCCATCGCCGAGGTTTTCGCCAAGCACAAGCCTAACCGCGTGGTGAATCTCGCCGCGCAGGCCGGTGTGCGCTACTCACTGGAAAATCCGCATTCCTACGTCGACACGAACCTGGTCGGCTTCGTGAATATTCTGGAAGGCTGCCGTTACAATGGCGTCGAACATCTCGTCTACGCCTCCAGCAGTTCGGTATACGGTTCGAATACCAAAATGCCGTTCTCGGTGCACCACAATGTGGATCATCCGGTGAGTTTGTACGCGGCCAGCAAGAAGGCCAACGAACTGATGGCGCATACCTACAGCCATCTATTCCGCTTGCCGACCACGGGTCTGCGTTTCTTTACCGTGTACGGTCCGTGGGGGCGCCCGGACATGGCGCTGTTCATGTTCACGCGCAACATCCTCGCCGGAAAGCCTATCGACGTGTTCAACTACGGCAAGCATCGTCGCGACTTCACCTATATCGACGACATCGTCGAAGGCGTGGTACGCATCCTGGATCGTATTCCCGCACCGAACCCGGACTGGAACAGCGATGCGCCCGATTCCGCGACCAGCAATGCGCCATACAAGCTCTACAACATCGGCAACAACCATCCGGTGGAACTGATGCACTACATCAAAGTGCTGGAAGATTGCCTGGGTAAGAAGGCGGAGATGAATTTGCTGCCGTTGCAAAACGGTGACGTACCGGACACCTATGCCGATGTCGAAGATCTGGTGAAGGATATTGGCTACAAGCCGGCGACCTCGGTCGAAGACGGTATCGCGCGGTTTGTCGAATGGTACAAGGGCTACTTCAAGGTCTAAGGTGCGCTGTCAGAAGCGCAGATCAAGACCGCCATTGATTTCCACTTGGCCGAAACCGCTGCTCTCGACGCGGGCGATACAGGCGCCATTACCACAGAAGATCGCCGCGTCCGTGTCCATGAGCGTCGCATAGCCGCGGGCCTCGATGCGCAGACCGAGATTGGGCGTCAGGAAATATTTGTAACCGCCGGAGAGTTGCAGCAGAAAACGCGTTTCGGAATCGTAGCTGGAATCCTGTGGGTCCAGATAGGCGACGCCGACCGCGGCGCCGATATAAGGTTGCAAACGCGCATCGCGCCAGATATAGGCACCACCGAGCGACAGGTAATCCACGTTCAAGTCGAACTGGCGGTTACCCGTGAAGGTGGGGCCCAGTTGCAGTTCGGTTTCCTGGCGGCTGTAGACGAATTCCCATTGTGTGTTGGCGTCGTAATCCTTGTTGACGATGATGCCATAGCTCGAGCTCTCATCCAGGTCTAGCGTTTCCCCGGTTGTGGGGTCTTCGAACGAACCCCCAGATCTATAGCCGGCGATGGGCGAGATCTCCATGCCATACTCACTGGTTTCTACCGCCCATGCCGATGTCGTGACGGACAGGCTGGCGGTAGCCATCACCAGCAGTGCGGAGAAAACGCCCAGACGGGTGGTGCTATTGTGCGTAGATGCGGGCATCAAGACCCTCCTAATAACGCGAATGGCGCGTGCGCCGGGCCGCATTCAATCAGCCCCGTATACCTCACCCTTCGCCAGCTTGCGTTCCCATTCCAGTGAGGTCTTCACGATCAAGTCTAGATCGTCGAAGCGTGGTGTCCAACCCAATACGGCTCTGGCCTTGTCGGATTTGGCGACCAGCGCCGGTGGGTCGCCGGCGCGGCGTGGGACTTCCTCGACCTTGATTTTGTGTCCGGCGACGCGTTCGACGGCGTCGATGACTTCTTTCACGCTGTAGCCGTGGCCATAGCCGCAGTTGAGTGTCGCCGAGGCGCCGCCCTTGCGCAGATAGTCCAGTGCTTTGATATGTGCGTCGGCGAGATCCTCGACATGGATATAGTCACGTACACCGGTACCGTCGGCGGTCGGATAATCGGTGCCGAATACCAACAGTTTTTCGCGACGGCCAACGGCGACTTCGCAGGCGACTTTGATCAGCAAGGTCGCCTTGCGTGTCGACTGGCCGATTTTGCCGTCCGGGCTGCAACCGGCGACGTTGAAATAGCGCAGCGCGACATGGCGCAGATCGGTCGCAGCGGAAAGATCGCGCAACATCCATTCGCTCATCAGCTTGGAGGTGCCGTAGGGATTGATTGGCGCGTTCAACGTGTCTTCGGTTGCCATCGGTCCGTCGGGAATGCCGTAGACGGCGGCGGTCGATGAAAAAATGAAATGTTTCACGCCCGCGGCTTGGCAGCAGGCCAGCAAATTACGCGTGCAACAGGTGTTGTTGCCGTAGTACTTGAGCGGATCGCTGACGGATTCGGGCACGATCGTGTGCGCGGCGAAGTGCAGTACGGAATCGATCTGATGTTTCTTCAACAATTCGGCAACCAGGGCCAGATCGCCGGTATCGCCCACCACCAGTTCCGCGCCAGCCGTCACGGCCTCTTTGAAACCGGTCGACAGGTTGTCGAGGACAATGACCTTCTCACCGGCCGCGATCAGTTGACGCACCACATGGCTGCCGATGTAACCGGCGCCGCCGGATACCAGTGTTCCCCCATTGGTCATTGCAGAATTCCTCGCTGTGTTGATTTTGTCGCCCGAGTATACCGGGATTGCGCGGGCGACGGCCACAGTTCAGGTGGCTGCGCGCGGGTGACTGACGCTAGAATGGCCAACGGGAAATCGCGCCGGGTATCGGTGGTACGGGCATCTAGAGGGCAATGCGTGGTTATGTGCAGTACATGAGACACAGCGCCGTGGTCATGCAGCGGATGCAACAAGACAGCCACTTCGCATGGGCTATCGCCATTGCGCCGGTGGTCTGGCTGCTCGGCTATGTCGTATTCACGCCCGATCCCGATTGGGCCTGGCCGCTGCAGCAGCCGCGCGAGCTGGTCTTTCTCGTGATTCTCTATCCCTGTGTGGAAGAGTTGATATTCCGCGGTCTGCTGCAAGGCTGGTTATTGGAGCGGGCGAACTTCCAGCGGCATTGGCAGGGTCTGACCCTGGCCAATCTCGCAACCAGTGGCATCTTCACCGTGCTGCATTTTCTCATGCATCCACCCTTGGCGGCCGCATCCGTATTGTTGCCATCACTGGTGTTCGGTTATTTCCGCGATCGCTATGGCCGGCTGCACGCGCCAATACTGCTGCACGTGTATTACAACTTCGGCTACTTCTGGATTTTCACGAGTTAGTTTTCGCTGCTGACAGGTTCCACCGCCTCGCGCACGCCGCTGCTCCACCAGATGCGGCAGGCGCCTTCATCGGAGACCATGCACGGGCCGATCGGGTTGCGCGGGTGACAGGCGCGGCCATAGAGTCGGCATTGATTGGGATAGATCTTCCGAGCACCACCTTTGCGCAGTCGCAACCCGGCGGCATCTCGCCGGCGCGTTTGCGTGCGGTATCGGTGTGATCGGGGAAGCGTGCAGGCGCGCATCAGTGTGCGTAGGCAGGTGCGAGTCCGTAGCCGGAATTAGGAATGATGCCGACGCCGCGCCAGTTGGCGTCGACGACCCGCAGCGTCGTATCGAGCATGCGCCGTGCTGCCGGGTTGCCGCCGGGTCGCACCAGTTCGCGGATAGCAGTTGTCGAGGAAGCGTCGCCGTTGTTCGAGTTGCTGACGCAGCACGGAATACATCGCCGCCAACAGCGACTCCGGTGTGAAGCCGGCCATCGCGGCCGGGAATGTCGTGTTCCGTCGACGACGAAGTCCCATTCTTCCGGACCCATGATGGTGGCGACGTGGCCCGGCGCAATCAGGCATCGAAACCCGGCGTGTCCGAGTCCAGCAGCATGGCCACCGCCGGCCAGGTCAGCCGTCCCGATAACAGCAGACTCAGATTGTCGCGGCACACCTTCGGCGAGCATGGCGGCGACCGGCGCGGTGGTGGTCTCGAAGCCGGCGGCGAAGAACACCACATCGGCGATTGGGTTGGTCGCGCGCGATCTGCACTGCCTCGGTGGGCGAGCGATCGGACGCACATCGGCGCCGGCGGCCTTGCGCCTCGTTCCAGCGAACGCATCTCGCCTTTGCCACATTCACCGGCACGCGCAGCATGTCGCCGAAGGCGACCAGAGATGATCTCTTCCTGCAGCGCGAGTTGCATCGCCTGGTAGACGTCTTCCTCGGGACACACGCACACCGGGCAGCCCGGGCCGGGAATCAGCTCGACTTGGTTCGGCAGGGCGCCGCGCAGGCCGGCCATGGTGATGGAGCGCTCGTGGCCGCCGCAGACATTCATGATGCGCAGCTTGCGTGCAGCGGCAGCGCGTGGATGTTCTCCAGCCAGGTCTTGGCGGATGTACTCATTGCTGACTCCTATCCCTCGTAGCCTGGGTTGAACGCAGTGAACGGTTGCTTCTGCCGTCATGAAATGGCGGCAAAAGCTATATAATCAAATCAGTTCATTGCCGTAAGAATGCCATGACGGCATTCTTCCAACCCGGGTATCGCTCCCGCTCCACCCAGGCTGCGGAATCGATCACGGTAAGCGCACGAAACGGTGCGGCTGTTCGGTTCTTGTGTTCGCGTGCAACGCCTGTCCCTCCGCCTGGACAGCCGGGCGCAGCGTTTCATGACGCGCCACGCGTTCCCGCTGCGTCACAAGCTCAGTCCGTAACCAGTCCAACCACGCCTCGATGTCGCGTTCCTTGCGCGCGGACAGCGCCATCACCGGCGCGCGGCTGGCAAGATTGCGCAGGTGGCGTTCTGCGCGCGGCCGGATCGAAATCGTCGAGTACGGCGAGCAGGTCGGTCTTGGTCAGCAGCATAGCGTCGGCGGCACGGAACATCACCGGGTATTTGGCCGGTTTGTCGTCGCCTTCTGTGACCGACAGCAGGGTGACATTGAGGTGATGGCCGAGATCGAAACTGGCCGGGCAGACCAGATTGCCGACGTTCTCGATGAACAGAATGTCGATGCGTCGAGCGTCATGTGGTGCAGTGCATCATGCACCATATGCGCATCCAGATGGCAGGCGGTGCCGGTGGCGATCTGGTGCGCAGGCACGCCCTTGGCGCGGATGCGTTCGGCGTCGTTCTCGGTTTCCAGATCGCCCTCGATCACGGCGATGCGCAATTCATCCGTCAGCGCCTCGATGGTCGCTTCCAGCAACGCGGTCTTGCCGGAGCCGGGCGAAGACATCAGGTTGAGTGCCAGCACGCCGTGACGGTCGAAGTGTTCGCGGTTGTGCGCGGCCTGATGATCGTTCTCCGCCAGCAGGCCCTTGAGCAAGGTGATCGCTTCACGACCGTCGGCGCTGCGGGCTAAGGGGCCGTTGTTGCGCACCAGGTGCGTGTTGCCAGGGGTGATGTTGCAGCCGCAGGTATCGCACATGCTGTTATAACCTTTTCAATGTTGTCCAAGGGCGACGGATGCTTCGTCGCGCTCCAACTCGACTTGCGCCAGCAGCAACTCGTCGCCGCTGAGCAGGCGCGTGTGCTAATCGCCGCACACGCCGCAGATCAGCCGGTTGACTGTGGCCTCGGTTTCGGCGCCGCAGTGTTCGCAACTCACCCGAATGGGCAATGTCTCCAAGACCAGTTCCGCGTTCGCTGCCAGCGTGCCAGCGCTGGCGAGCGGGAAGGCGTGGCGCAGTAATTGTGCCTCTACGCCGGACAAGGGACCGATGCGCACCACGACTTGGGTGATACTTACCGCGTGTTCACGCAGCACGATGTCATCCAATTGGCGCACCAAGGCCTGGCATACCGACAACTCATGCATCGGCTGTACCCGGGCTTGTGTCCAGCTGATCAAGCATTTCGTCGTAGAGTTCCCAGGCCGAGCGCGCTTCTTGCTCGGTCATCTTCTGTATGGCGTAACCGACATGCACCATGACGAAATCGCCAAGTTCCAGTGGCTCGCCCTGCAGTCAGGAACAGGTTGACGTCGCGCCACACGCCTTTGGCCTCGCAACGCGCTACATAACGGTCAATTTCGCGGATCTGCATCGGGATGCCAAGGCACATGAGATTTCCTCGGGAGTCTACGCACTCACAGTGAGTTTACGGGTACATTGCAGCGCGATCTGGTCAAAGTCTAGCATCGCCCTCAAGGGATGCGAGGTCGTTTGATGTAGATCACTTGGGCGGACCATTACACGCAGTATCAGCGAGTCATTGCCTGCATGTGCCGCAGATAGCCTGCTAAATATGTCGGTATTCGCATATTAGTAATCTTTGATGCAGATCAAGGTGCACGTTGACCTGTTACGCAGAGCGGCGATATAAGCCGCAAGAGGAACATGGATTGTGTTACTGAAGGAGGATGCAGTGAATCAAAACGTACTGGTGCTCGGCTTGGGCAACACCCTGCTCTGCGACGAGGGTGTAGGTATCCATGTCATCAACTACCTACAAGAACACCATCCCGAACTGCCCGGATGTTGAATACCTCGACGGCGGCACGCTCAGCTTCACGCTGGCCGGCCCGATCGAGAATGCCGACGGCTGATCGTCGTCGATGCCGCCAAGTTGGATGCCAAGGCCGGCACTATTCGCTGTTTGTCAGAATGGGTGACATGGACGACTTTCTCGTCAGCAACCGCAAACGCAGCGTGCACGAAGTGGGGCTTCATCGATCTGCTGGCCATCGCCTATCTCACTGAGCGCTTGCCGCAACGCGCGCGCTGATCGGCATACAGCCGCGCGACGGTCGATTGGGGCGATCAACCCACCGCCGAAGTCGCCGCCGCGATTGTGCTGCCAGCCGTCAGGTGTGGACATTCTCAGGAGTGGCGGCAATGAGCGGTCTCGAAGACATCCCGATCCAGGTGCAGAACCTGCCGAGCGTCGCCGGCGGCGGCACGTCAGGCACTGTTCGCCGAGTTGGAAAATCGCTGCAAGGGCTGCTCGACAGCGGTCGTGAGCACAGCCATCGATCTCGCGGCCTGCCGCTGCCCCCGGTGAACTCGAATCTCTCAGGAAGCCCTCGGTCGCGGTGAAGTACAGCGTCGAGGTCGACGCGCTCGGCAAGAGCGATGTCGCAGGAGACCGCCTATCCGCGGTATCTGGTGGGTCACGCATCGCAATGCCGTCGACGAGGTCATGGCGGAATTCATCGAAGTGAGTTTTTGCCCGGATATCATCCGTGCTCAGCGCGACGATGTCCGCGAAAGTCTGGAAGCATTGAGCGACCGTTGGCGGGCGATGAGTAATAGCTAGAATTGTTGTAACGGTCTATGTCTCTGTAGGAGCGCCTGACCTTCAATCCGCTCTTACAAGCTGTATGTGTCTATGTGGCAGGTGTGCACGCCTACCAGGAGAAGAATCATGAATCGACGTCCCACTGTTGCGAGCAACTGCAAACGCGGCGTCAGTCGCCGCGCCTTCCTGAAATTCTGCGCGGCTGCCGCCTCGCTGATGGCCTTGCCGCCATCCATGGCACCGGCGATCGCCGAGGCGATGGGCAAGCGCACCCGGCCGTCGGTGATCTGGCTGTCGTTCCAGGAATGCACCGGCTGCACCGAATCGCTGACGCGCTCGCATTCGCCGACGATGGAAAGCCTGATCTTCGACATGATCTCGCTCGACTACCATCACACCCTGATGGCCGCGTCCGGCACGGCCGCCGAGACCGCGCGCGAACCGCGATGAAGGAGAACACGGCAAGTACCTGCTGATCGTCGACGGCTCGATACCGACCAAAGACGGCGGCGTCTACTCCACCATCGCCGGCACGCACCAATCTGCGAGATGCTGAAGGAAGCCGCCAAGGGCGCGGCGGCCATCGTCGCCATCGGCACTTGCGCGGCCTTCGGTGGCATTCCGCAAGGCCAATCCGAATCCGACCGGCGCGGTGTCGTGTCCGACATCATCAAGGACAAGCCCATCATCAACATTCCCGGTTGCCCGCCGATCCCGGTGGTCATGACCGGCGTGCTGGCGCATTACCTGACCTTCGGCACGATTCCCGAACTCGACGACAAGGGTCGGCCCGATGTCCTTCTACGGCGACACCATCCACGACCGCTGCTATCGCCGGCCGTTCTACGATCAAGGCAAGTTTGCCAAGACCTTCGACGACGAAGGCGCGCGCAAGGGCTGGTGCCTGTTCGAACTCGGCTGCAAGGGCCCGACCACGTACAACGCCTGCGCCACCACCAAATGGAATCACGGCGTGAGCTTCCCGATGGAATCCGGTCACGGCTGCCTCGGTTGTTCCGAACCGGATTTCTGGGATGCGGGCGGTTTCTACACCGCACTGTCGATGCCGGCCGATCCGCTGCAATACATCGCAGCCGCCGCTGCGGTGGCCGGCGCGGCCATCGGCGTGGCGGTGAGTGTTCGCCAACCGCGGCAAGAAGGGCGCCGCCAAGGCCGCGCACCAAACCGCCGACGCTGGCCGATCTGGAGAAATAATCATGAACGACATGGAATTTCTGACCTGGGTGCGCGGCCGGGACTGAATATCGCCATCGGCATTTTCCTGCTGGGCGTGCTCTGGCGCCTGTTCGAAATCTACAGCCTGGGCCGCAAGCCGGACTTGTCCGCACCGCGTCATGCGCGCCGGCGCGTCCGGGCTGCATACCATGTTCCGCCGTTCGCTGCCGCCGCCCGGCATGCTGAAGCGTTCGCCGGTGAGTTACATCGGCGGCTATATTTTCCATATCGGTCTGGCGATCGTCGTGTTTCTGTTCGCGCCGCACATCAAGCTGATCGAGAGTCTGATCGGCCTGTCCTGGCCCGGCCTGCCCTCGCAGATCATCGATCTGGTGGCCGTCGTGACGATGGCGGCGATGGTGGTGGTGCTGGTCGATCGCATCAACAAGCCGGTCAAGCGCTTTCTGTCCACCTTCGAAGATTACTTCACCTGGCTGGTGACCTTCCTGCCGGTGCTGACCGGCTGGCTGGCGGTGCAGCATCTGCTGCTGCCCTACACCACGATGCTGGCGCTGCACATCCTGACCGTGGAAATGCTGCTGGTCGTGCTGCCGTTCACCAAGCTGTTCCATGCCTTCACCGTGTTCGGCTCGCGCTGGTACAACGGCGAGGTCAATGGTCACAAAGGGGTGCCGGTATGAGTGCTTCTCTCGAAAAAGGTGTCCGCGTCCTCAAGGAATTCATCGACGCGCCCATCGCCAGCTATTTCGACAGCTGCGTGCATTGCGGCCTGTGCGCCGAGGCCTGTCTGTTCTACACCGAAACCGGCGATCCGAAATACACGCCGATCCACAAGCTGGAACCGATGCGCCGCATCTACGAGCAGGAATACACCGCTGCTCGGCCGGCTGAAGAAGATGGTCGGTCTGTCCAAGCCCGTCACCGACTGCGGAACTCGACGAATGGCAGGAGCTGGTCTACAACAGCTGCACGCTGTGCGGGCGCTGCTCGCTGGTCTGTCCGGTCGGCAACGACATCGTCTACATGGTGCGCAAGTTCCGCGAAGGCATGGCGGTGTCCGGCCATGCGCCGGAAGGCCTGATCGGCGCGGTCAACCGCACCATCACGATCGGCAGCCCGATGGGCGTGCGACTGCCGGCGGTGCAGGCGCAGATGAGGCATGTGGAGGAAGAGATCGGTATCGAGATTCCGCTGGATGTGGTGGGCGCGCGAATACATGGTGATGCTGTCGTCGATGGAGATCATGAATTTCCCGGAATACCTCGGCGCCATCGCCAAAATCATGCAGTCAGGCCGGCAAGACCTGGACGCTGTGCTCCACAGCCTTCGAGGCCACCAACGCCGGCATGCAGATCGGCGTTTCGGATCTGGCCGAGGTGCATTGTCACGCGCATCGTCGAAGGCGCGGAGAGGCTCAAGGTCAAAACCGTGATCAGCCCCGAGTGCGGCCACGCCTACACCGCGCTGCGCTGGGAAGGCGCGAATCTGGTCGGCGGCCGTTCACCTTCAAGGTACTAGCACATCCTCGAAGTGCTGGATGAATTCCGCGCGCAGGGTCTGCTCAAGACCGAAGGCTTCGAGACGACAAGCTGACCTTCCACGATCCCTGCCAGTTGGTGCGCCGTGGCGGTGTCATCGAGCCGCAGCGCAACCTGATGGACATGGTGGCGAAGAATTTCGTCGAGATGAGCGATGCCGGCAAGTATGAACTGGTGCTGCGGCGGCGGCGGCGGCGTCAGGCCAACGAGGAAGCGGCGAAGAACTGCGGCTGGAGGCCTTCAAGAAGCAAGAAGCGCGCAACTCGATGCAGTCAAGACCGGATCAGATCTGGTCACTGCCTGCGCCAACTGCCGCATCGTGCATGGAAGAAGGTCTGGAGCATTACCAGATGGACATTCCGGTCGTCGGCCTGACCGAGATTGATCGCCGAGCATCTTGCCGAGACGGATCGCCTGACCCGGTAGGACGGATGAACCTATGTCAGGATCAACAACGACAAGGAATTCAAAGCGGCACTGGACGAACTCTCCCCCGCCCAGCAGCGGCAGGTGGCCGCCGCGTTTCACCGACAGCGTCGTGGCGCTGTGCCAGGACGATCCACGCATCAAGGCCGCGTGGAACGCGGCCGGGCGTGCCGGATATCACCGACATCGAACTGGCCGCGCTCTATCAGGCCGCCAAGGCCGCCAGCGTCGAGAGCTATGCACCCAATGCGGCAAGGAGACCGAGCTGGTGCAGCCCAGGCCGGACACTTCGTCGCCAAAGCGGCGATGGCCTGCGTGAAGCCCGCCGCCGACGGCCACAACCTGGCCTGGGATGCCGCCATGGACGCGCGCATGGCGCGCACCTGCGCAGACCATCGCCAGCAGGCGCAGACGGTAGCGAGCAAACCGTGAAGCAGTAGTGCTCAATACCGAACTCCTCAGAACAGTTCTTCTGAACAGACTAAGGAAGTACGACCATGAGCACGCACAACGCGTCGTCGTCGATCCCATCACCCGCATCGAGGGCCATCTGCGCATCGAGGCGGAGACCGATGCCAGGGCACGCATCACCCAAGCCTCCAGCGCCGGCACCATGGTGCGCGGCATCGAGATCATCCTGCGCGGGCGCGACCCGCGCGACGCCTGGGCCTTCGCCCAGCGCATCTGCGGCGTCTGCACGCTGGTGCACGGCATCGCCTCGGTGCGCTCGGTGGAAGATGCACTGCAGTACGAGATTCCGCGCCAACGCGCAATTGATCCGCAATCTCATGATCGGCGCGCAGTACGTGCACGATCATGTGATGCACTTCTATCACCTGCATGCGCTCGACTGGGTGGACGTGGTCTCGGCGCTGAGCGCCGATCCCAAGGCGACCTCGGAACTGGCGCAGTCGATCAGCCTTACCCGAAATCCTCGCCCGGCTATTTCGCCGACGTGCAGAAGAAGCTGAAGAATTTCGTCGAAGGCGGGCAGCTCGGCATTTTCGCCAACGGCTACTGGGGTCATCCCGCCTACAAGTTGCCGCCCGAAGCCAACCTGATGGCGGTCGCGCATTATCTGGAGGCGCTGGCCTGGCAGCGCGACGTGTCGCGCAATTGCACACCATCTTCGGCGGCAAGAACCCGCATCCGAATTTCCTGGTCGGCGGCTCGCCGGCGGCGATCAGCGTACATTCCGGACAACAGGGCCAGGGCAATGGCCGCGCAATACCGCGGCGGCATGGGCGCGACGGCGGTCAACATGGTCGGCCTGCAGACGGTCAAAGAGATCATCGACGAGATGCGTGACTTTGTTGATCAGGTCTATGTGCCGGACACGCTCGCCATCGCCGGCGTTCTACAAGGACTGGGGTGCACAGGGCGAAGGCCTCGGCAATTTCATGACTTTCGGCGATCTGCCCGGCGCAAGGGCATGGATGACCCCAGCACCTTCCTGATGCCGCGCGGCGTGATTCTCGATCGCGACCTGACCAAGATTCATCCAATGGATTTGAATGCGGAAGATCGAGATCCAGGAATACGTCGCGCACTCCTGGTACAAATACAGCGACGGCAAAGACAGCGGCCTGCATCCGTATCAAGGGCGAGACCGAATTCAACTACACCGGCCCGCAAGCCGCCCTACGAGCATCTGGATACCGCGGCCAGTTATTCCTGGCTGAAATCGCCGCGCTGGCAAGGCAAGGCCGTCGAAGTCGGACCGCTGGCGCGCGTGCTGATGATGTACGCCACGGGCAACGAACAGGCCAAGGAACTGGTGGACTCGACGCTGCAGCACGCTCGATCTGCCCGTACAGGCGCTGTACTCAACGCTCGGCCGCACCGCCGCGCGCACGCTGGAGACCAAGATCGTGGCCGATGCCATGAGGCACCTGGTACGACAACCTCATGGCCAATATCAAGGCCGGCGACGTC
This sequence comes from uncultured Gammaproteobacteria bacterium, assembly GCA_963696465.1. GTDB lineage: Bacteria > Pseudomonadota > Gammaproteobacteria > Thiohalobacterales > Thiohalobacteraceae > JAHJQQ01. Next base: position 160,337 of record CAVOKC010000006.1, read on the forward strand.
GCGCACCTTCAATGAGAAGAACTGGGATCCATCCACCTGGCCGAGTACAGCCAAGGGCGTTGGCTTCATGGAGGCCCCACGTGGCGCGCTGGCGCACTGGATCGTCATCAAGGACGGTAAGATCGACAATTACCAGGCCGTGGTGCCCAGCACCTGGAACGCCGGCCCGCGCGACGTGCAAGGTCAGGATGGCGCCTACGAGGCGGCACTGCAGGGCCACTGCTGCACGATCCCAAACAGCCGATCGAGATCCTGCGCACCATCCACAGCTTCGATCCCTGCATCGCCTGCGCGGTGCATGTGACCGATCCGGACGGCGAGGAACTGGTGAAGGTAAAGGTGAAGTAGGGTTGGCGCGGCGTGTGCGAAAGCTGTAAGACGAGACTATCCAGGGCGCGGTGATCGCTACAGAAGGCCACTGCGGGAACAAGCGGAAAACGAGGAGTTTTACTCATGCGAACGATCAATGGAACACTGACATTGGTGGGACTGATGCTGCTGGCCCCGGTGGCGAGTGCGCACACCTTTGGTGCTCACGGCGCGGGTTTCGCAGCTGGATTGGTGCATCCGCTGATCGGTCTGGATCACCTGCTCGCGCTGATCGGTGCGGGCCTGTGGGCCGGCTGGCTGGGCGGTCGCGCGCAATATCAACTAAAGGGTGGATTCCTCGCCGGCATGCTCGGTGGCGCGTTGCTGGCCTGGGGTGGGTTCAACCTGCCGCTGGTCGAACCGATGATCGCCGTGTCGGTGCTGTTGATCGGCGTGTTGGCCGCCTCTGCGGCGCTGTCCGTCGGCCGTCGTCGGCAGTGCGCTCCTGTTCGCCTTCGCGCTGTTCCACGGCTATGCACACGGCACCGAACTGCCGCAAACCGCACAGCCGGCGCTGTATGTAATGGGATTCCTGCTGACATCGGCGCTCGTGCTGTCGGTTGCCGCGCGCCTGTCCATTGGCCTGCGCAGCGGACGTCTGTCCGCCTTCGTGCGCATCGCCGGTGGTGCCGTCGCTGCTGTTGGCGGCGGCTGGCTGGTCGGCGGCTAAAGTCGTCGCCTACCGGTCGCGTCCAGGTGGGGTGCGATAAGCGTCTCCACGCCGCACCGCACGCTGGATGTTCATCGAAGTAGCCCGGATGAAGCGCAGCGGAATCCGGGAATGACATTCGGTACCCCCGGATTCCGCTGTGCTTCATCCGGGCTACGCAAGAGTGCGGTGCTCGCTTTCACCGCCTCCCTGGCAACGCTGCCCATGTGACCTCACTATCATGTGCTGCAGGTGCCTATGAACGCTTTTGGGAACGCTTCTGGATTTCTTGCACGTGATCAGCTCGACTGTCTGCTCGATGCCTTGCGCTCAGCAGGCTATCGCTGTGTCGGTCCCGTGGTGCAGGACGGTGCCATTCAATTCCGCGACTGGCCGGATAACGGCGTGCTGCCCGCCGGCTGGCAGGATACGCAGATGCCAGGCAGCTACCGGCTGCAACGCACCGACGACCCGCGTCAGTTCGCCTGGGCCAACGGTCCGCAGGCGCTCAAACCCTTCCTGTTCGCGCCGCGCGAAAACTTGTGGCAGGTCGCGCGCAATGCCGAGGGACATCTCGAATTCAAACCGGCCGACACTGCCGGGCACAAACCGATCGCCGTGATTGGCGCGCGCGCCTGCGACGTGGCCGCGCTACGACTTCAGGACGCGCATTTCCTCGACGGCCAATACCGCGACTCCAACTACGCGGCGCGCCGCGCCGGCCTGTTCGTGGTCGCCGTAAACTGCACGCATCCGGCCGCGACTTGCTTCTGCGCATCCACCGGCGACGGACCCGAAGTGCCCGATACGGTCAGCGGCTGCGATCTGATCCTCGACGAACTCGACGACGGTTTTGCCGTAAAGAGCTCGAGTGAGAATGGGAAGGCGATCGCCGCCAAACTGGAGCTGCGGCCGATCACGGCCGCACACACAGCCACCATCAGTGAGCAGCACATTCACGCGCGCACTCAGCAACGCGCACTCCCTAGCCAGGATCTGCGCCCGCTATTCGCCGGCCGGCTCGACCATCCGCGCTGGGTCGATGTCGCCACGCGTTGTCTCTCCTGCGGCAACTGCACATCGGTCTGCCCGACCTGCTTCTGCCACAACGATCACGAAGCGCCGGCCATCGACGGCAGCGGCAGCACGCATTACCGCGAATGGGATTCCTGCTTCACGCAAGGGCATAGCTACATCCACGGCATCACTGTTCGCGCCGATACGCGCCTGCGTTACCGACAATGGCTGACGCATAAACTCGCCGCCTGGCACGATCAATACGGCCGCAGCGGCTGTGTCGGTTGTGGGCGTTGCATCAGCTGGTGCCCGGTCGGCATCGACATCACCGCAGAGGTTGCCGCGCTTGCGGCGGACACGCCATGAACACGCTGCATGTTCCTATGGAAGCCGAGATCGTGCGTCGCACCCAGGAATCGCCCTCGGTGTTCTCGCTAGGTTTGCGCCTGTGCAATCCGGTGCAGCACGCGGCCTACCGTTTCGAGCCGGGGCAGTTCAACATGCTCTATCTCTACGGTGTCGGCGAGATCCCGATCTCGATTGTCTCCGATCCGGATATCGGCGACGAACTCGGTCACACTGTCCGCGTCGTCGGTCGTGTCACCCGTGGTTTCGCCGCACTCAAACCCGGCGATCGCATCGGTCTGCGCGGGCCGTTCGGCCACGGTTGGCCGTTGCAGGAAGCGCGTGGACAAGATCTCGTGCTCGTCACCGGCGGCCTCGGCTGTGCGCCGCTGGTATCGGTGCTCAATTACATAGTGCAACGCCGCGGCGACTTCGGTCGGGTGGCGATCCTGCAAGGCGTCAAGCACATGGACGACATGATCTGGCGGGAACGTTATGCGCGTTGGGCCGCGTTGCCCGACATACAGGTGCTGCTGGCCGCCGATGTCGCCGGAGCAGGCTGGAGCTGGCATGTCGGCCTGGTCACCGAACTGGTCGATCAGATCGACCTCGATGTGCGCAACGCGCGCATCATGGTCTGCGGCCCGGAACCGATGATGCTTGCCAGTGCGCGCAAACTCAGCGCATCCGGTGTCGCCGACGAACACATCTGGATGTCGTTGGAGCGGAACATGCAATGCGCCGTCGGCCATTGCGGCCATTGCCAATTTGGCGCGCAGTTCGTCTGCAAGGACGGCCCGGTGTTCAACTACCCGCAGATCCGCGAGCGCCTGGGTGTTAAGGGATATTGACTACCGCGACACAAGAGGAAATGGCCACGAAATCCACAAAATCCACGAAACGAAATTGTACGAATACCCATGTTCGTGGGTTTCGTGGATTTCGTGGCTATAGAGATTTTTTATGAATATGCCTAAACCGAAAATCGCCGTACACAAGTTCAGCTCCTGCGACGGCTGTCAGCTGGCGTTTCTGGATCTGGGCGAAGATCTGCTGACGCTCACCGCGCAGGTCGACATCCGGCATTTCGCCGAGGCCGGCATCCTCGGCGAAGACGAGGCGGTGGACATCGCCTTCATCGAGGGTAGCATCTCGACGCCGGAGGACGAGCACCGCATCCGGCGTATCCGCGCGAGCTCGAAACTGCTGGTCACCATCGGCGCCTGCGCCACGGCCGGCGGCCTGCAGGCGCTGCGCAACATGGCCAACGCCAAGGAATGGATCAGCGCGATTTATGCCAGCCCCGAACACATCTCCAGTCTCGATAAAGTGCAGCCGATCCGCGCACTGGTGCCGGTCGATTTCGAGCTGTGGGGTTGCCCGGTCAATAGCCGGCAGATCGTCGCGGCGGTCGGTTCGTTGCTGAACGGCGTCGTGCCCGTCGATGAGCGCGACAAGGTGTGCATGGAATGCAAACGTCAGCAAGCGGTGTGCGTCATGGTGAGTGAAGGCAAGCCGTGCATGGGACCGGTCACGCGCACCGGCTGCGGCGCGCTGTGCCCGCGCTTCGGACGTGGCTGCTATGCGTGCTATGGACCGGCGGAGACGCCGAATACCGAAGCCCTCGGCGCGCGCCTGCAAGGCCTCGGCCTGGTCGGGCGCGAGATCGCTCAGCACTTCCTCGGCACGCACAATCAGAGCGCCGTATTCCTCGACGCCGCGCAACGCTGGGAGAAGGCACCATGAGCGAGCAGCGCCGCATCGATATCCGCATCCCGGTGCTCGCGCGGGTGGAAGGCGAAGGCGCGTTGGATCTCAGCATCTGCGCCGGACAGATCGACGCGTTGCGCCTGGAGATCTACGAGCCACCACGGCTGTATGAACAGTTTCTGATCGGTCGCCACGCGCAGGACGTCATCGATATGACCGCGCGCATCTGTGGTATCTGTCCAGTCGCCTATCAGATCAGCGCGGTGCAGGCCTTCGAGTCCATCTACAGCGTGACAGTCACCCCTTGGGCGGAGGCGATGCGCCGGGTGTTCTACTGCGGTGAATGGCTGCAAAGCCATGCACTGCATATCCATCTGCTGGCCGCGCCGGATTTCTTCGGTTGTACCAGCGTGATCGAGCTCGCACAGAAGGACGCCGAGGCGGTGCGCCGTGGGCTGCGCTTACAGGCGCTCGGTAATTCCCTGATCGCACTGTTAGGCGCGCGTGCCGTGCATCCAGTGGGTGTGCGGGTGGGTGGCTTCCATCATGCGCCGACACTGGAGGCCGTCGCCGCCATGCGTGCGCGATTGAATGCGGCGCGCGCCGATGCCGAGGCCTTGGTACGCTGGACCGCGAAACTGCCGTTGCCGGATGACGAGCAGGATTTCATCAGCGTGGCCATGCGCCATCCCGACGAATACGCGATTACACCGTGGCCGGTTGGTGACCAGTCTCGGTCACGACCTCGACATCACCGAATACGAGCGGCATTTCCAGGAATCGCACGTGCCGCATTCGACCGCGCTACACGCACACCTCGACGGCAAACCCTATCTGGTCGGCCCGCTGGCGCGCATCAACCTCAACTACGCGCAGCTGCCCGCGGAATTGCGCAGCTTGCTCGAACAGCTCGGCATCCGTTTTCCCAGCCGCAATATGTTCCACAGCATCGTCGCGCGCGCCGCCGAGGTCTGGTTGGTCATCGACGAGGCGGCACGCCTGCTCGGCGAGTATCACCTGCCCGAGACGCCGGCGGTGGCATCGACGCCGCGTGCCGGCATCGGCTTCGGCTGCAGCGAGGCGCCGCGCGGCATCCTCTGGCACCGCTACGTAACCGACGTGCAGGGCAATGTCCTCGAAGCGCGCATCGTCCCACCCACCAGCCAGAACCAGGCGCGCATGGAAGAAGACCTGCGCATCTCGCTGACGCGCTTCGGTCTCGATCGTGCCGAGGCGGAGCTGCGTTTGCGCGGCGAAACCGTCATCCGCAATTACGACCCCTGCATTTCCTGCGCGACGCATTTTCTACGTCTGCGGGTGGATCGGAATTAGTGCGGGCATCGTCAGGCGCATTCCGTTTGATACAGATCATTGCGGCTGCGGCGCAGAGGGAGTTCACTATAGCCGTAGATTGGATTGTGTCCGTTATTGTGTGATTAAGCGGTATGCGATCAGAAGTTTCCAGCCGATGTGGCTGGATTGTCGCGGGGATTGATACCCGCGTGTCTACGGAAGCGGCGTACACGGCTACCCCGTAGGCAAGGTCTGCCGTCGGCGAACCAGGAGGGTTTGAAAGGTTCGCCGGCGGCCGGGCCACTCCTCTCGCAAGTCCAATGTGCAAGATCAATAGACAGAATAGACAAGAACAATAGGCTGCGCCAATGGGAATGGGTGCAGCGGATGGATTTGGACTTTCAGGGATTGTCACTAATCGATCCCGCACTCAATACCGGTTGCGTCACCTTGTTGGACGCCGTGTAGCGGGCGGTTGCCTATCCGTCCGCGGCGGCGGTCGAGGCGTGGCATTGCGGGGAATTGATAGAGTTCCTCGAAGAGGCGTTTACTCAAGCGCGTGCCGATGCCGGCGTGCGGCAGGCCGGTGCGAATCTGGCGGCTGGTATCCAGATCTATTTCAGCCACGGCTACCAAACAGAGAATGTACAGGCCGATTATGTGGGCCTTTTCGAACTCAATCGCGAACAGCCCCCGGTGTATCTCCTGCAGCATCGCTATAACCGCGAGACGCACGCCACGCAGGTGGATCTCTACAAACCATTGTTGGAGCGTTACCGCAGTTGCGGCATCACCCTGAAACAGGGCGAGGGTGCCGTGTCCCCGGATCAATTGTCAGTGCAGCTGGAGTTTATTGGATACCTGTGTGGGTATCTCGCCCATGCAAGCGCGGGCGATGACCTTGCAATGCCGCGTGTCATGCTCACGGACACCGTGCGAATGCTGCATTGGATCGAGGGACCGATCGAACGCATCGTGCAAGCCGATGTGCAACACCCAGTGTATTTACCACTGCTGCGCTTCATGCGCTGCGCACTCGATTTGTTTGCCACCACTACGAGCGATGTTGATTGAGATCAATGTGATCGACGCTTATGTCATTCAAAGTGACCAGCGTCCTAGGTGCGAGAGTCCGGACCATCCAATACGAACCATCCAATACGATAAGCAGGCGCGGGACTTACCACTCAATTCTTTGACATAAATCAATTGCGCACTTGGATTCGACTGCTATACATCTGAATAAGAGTATTAGAAAAAGCTTATATAAATTCGCTGACGGAGAGGATGTCATGCCAAAGAAATACGTGATGCTCGTCGATTCAGAGCGGTGCGTGAACTGCAAGGCATGCGAGGTGTCCTGTCGCGCCGAGTGGATGCCCCACTCGAATATACCCGTCACTGGGTCAGCGAAGTGATGGCTATGACGGCTGACGGTGCGCCAAAAATATCGCTGCACTCGGGCCGCTGCATGCGCTGTGATAATCCTCCGTGTGTGACCTCTTGCCCGACCGGCTCGATGTGGCGCATGGGCGAAGGTCATCTGAAATTGTGGGTGGCGCTGTTCTTCTTCTCCTGGATCGGTTCAATCTTCAGTGCCATCGCCAAGCAGACTGGGCTGATGGTACGTGAGACCGATCTCGATCTGATGGTCGACACAACCAAGGTCAGTTATCAGGCTTATATGCCGGAAATGTTTGGCGGTTGGGGTTGGGTGCATCTACTCAGCGTTGGCATGCTGGCACTCTGGCATATGCTGGTGCGCTACAACGATTCCACCGAGAAATTCACGGTGTTGTAACAGGCTATCCGTCCGGAGGGGCGTGCAATGGAAGACGTACTGAAACGCTTGCTGGATGCCGAGGTCAAGGCCGAGGCGATGGTCAAGGATGCAGAGGTCGAATACGAACGGGTCATGCTCGCGACCCGCGAAGAGATCAAAGTTGCGGAGCGTCGCTTCGATACACAGGTTCCGGAGTTGCGCAGCGCCGCGCTTAAATCCGCGCAAGAACGCGCAACACAGACCATCGCCGAATTAAAACGCCGCTACGAAGAACGCCAGCGCGAACAACATGCCATCGCCGGCGAACGTTCAGCCGAGGCGCTCGATGCCGCGCTGGCGCTGTTGCTCGATAGTGGTCGGAGCTGACGGCTATGGGTGGAAATGCAGCCACCTTTGCCTATCTTCAAAGCCGGGTCGCGGTGCGTTCGCAAATGCTGCTGTCCACGGAGCGTGCCAACGCGCTGATTGATTGCGCCCGCGAAGACGAGCGCGTGATACTTACGCAGGTGGGCCTGCAAGCACTCAGCGATGAAGATGCCGACGATCCCTTGCGCTTGGAACAATTCCTGGTACACACCTTGGTCAATGATATCCAGACACTGGTGCATGCGGTCTCTGCCACGCCACGTGATTTGTTGATCTATTGGGTGCGCCGTTTTGAACTTGGCAATCTCAAGGCGATTATTCGCGGCAAGATGACCGGTGAGACGCCCGACGCTATCCGACGCCAGTTGGTCGATATTGGCTTGTTCGCCACCTTGCCGGTGGATGATCTGTTGCGCAGCGACGATGTCGCTGAATTGCTGCGGCATGTTGAGCTGACGCCCTATGCGGAAATTGCGCGGCAGGCGCGTCGCGTCTACGAAGAGCAACAGGCCTTGTTTAGTTTGGATGCCGCCGTCGACCGACGCTATTTCGCCGGTCTTAGCAAACGTGTCAAGGCCGTCGGCGAGGGCGGTGGTGAACCGTTGCGCGCCATCATTGGTACGCTCATCGATCGCTTTAATTTGAGCTGGTTGTTGCGCTACCGCTTCGCCTACAACCTGGCACCCGCCGAGGCGTATTACCTGTTGATCCCGGCGGGCTTTCGCTTGAGCAGCGGCGAACTGCTCAGCTTGGCGCAGTTGGGTAGCGTCGCTGAGGTGGTTGAACAGGTACCCGGCGCACTGGGCCGCGTTGTTGCAGGTTGCGAAAGCGTCTCGGCAGTCGATGACGCACTAAGAGCAGAGATGTGGCGCATGGCGCGCAGCACATTACACACCGCCGCCTTCAATCTCGCTCCGGCGTTTGCCTTTTTGATTCTGCGTGAACGCGATCTCAATCGTATTGCGGCGATCCTCAAGGGCAAGCGTCTTAATGTCAGCCCGGCGCTGATTCGGCAAGCGACGCTATTACCGTTTACAACAGATCTCGGCGCTAGCGTAGGCACTGCGCTCGGTGCTGTGGCCTGATGCAAGGAGCATGATCACATGTTGATGCCAGCCGCCATGCAACGAATCAACCTTCAGGTACTTACTGAAGATGCACCCGTCGCGGCACAAGCACTGGCAGAATTCGGCGTATTCAACCCTGAAGCCAGCCACGGCTACGCCGAGCAGATGCCGGAAATCCCTGGCGAGCATTATCGCGATCTTTACCGCAGTGCGCAGTCACGTCTGGATAAAGTTCTGGCACATTGTTCGTTGACGCAGGACGCGCGACGTACGCTGGTGATGCGCCAAGTCACCGAGTCAGAGCTGACCGTGTTAGACGACTGGTTGTCACAGGTGTGGGCGCGTTGCTCGGAATGCCAGGAATCACTGCGGCGCATTGAAGAACGGCAGAAGCAAATCGATCAGTTGTTGAGTATGCTGGATAAATTCGCGGCCTTGGATATCGACCTTGGGCTGCTGCATACGAAAAAATATTTTCTGGATTTGCGCGTCGGCACGATTCCCACCGAAACGGTAGAACGTCTGCAGGCAGCTATTGGTACCGCAGGTTATATCCTCACTACATTCCTGGTCAGTGAAGGTTCGACCCATGTTGTGATCGCCGGGCCTACCGGGCAGGAAAACGATATTGACTCGGCAGTGCAGGCCGCCGGCTGGCATGCGTTGATCATTCCGCCAGAGTTTCATGATCACCCGGAAAAGGTACGCGCCGATCTGATCCGTCAGCGCGAAGAGATCGTCGACAAGAGCGACGCTCAGTGTCAGGTGATCGAACTGGCGCGCAAGGAATTCCGCGACCGCTTAGTGACGGCGCGCGACACCCTGGCCTTGGCGGCACCGTTTGCGGATGTCGGTGCTGCCTTGTGCGGACGTGGTGGCTTGAGTCTTATTACTGGTTGGGTGCCCAAGGCGGAGGTGCCGCGCCTGTACGCGGCATTAACAGAGCGTTTCGAAAGTCGCTTTGTACTCAGTGTGCGCGATCCGAAACCCGACGAGCGCGCACAAGTGCCGTCGGTACTGCGCGATCACTGGCTGCTGCGGCCGTTCGTGAGTTTGGTAAAGACCTATGGCATTCCGCGCTATGGCGAGATCGATCCGACACTACTCTTCGGCATCACCTTCATTCTGATGTACGGCATGATGTTCGGCGACGTTGGCCACGGCGCGGTGATCGCCATCGGTGGATTGGCACTGCGCCGTACCATTGGTCATTTCTACGGTCTTTGTTGTCGCTATCGGCCTGTCATCGGTGCTGTTCGGTTTTCTCTACGGCAGCATTTTCGGCTACGAACATGTGCTGCATCCGCTGTGGATGTCACCGTTGTCTGACCCGATGCTGATGTTGATTCTGGCCCTGTGCTGGGGCATCGGCTTCATTGTGCTGGCGACATTGCTGACGATCCGCAATCGGCTGGTCGATGGCGAGTATCACAAAGCGTTCTATTCGGCCCAGGGTGTAGCCGGACTGTTGTTCTATCTCGGCCTGTTGAATGCAGGCTATCGAACCGCCAATGGCGCGGAGCTGGATATGCTGAGTCTGGCGGCGGTGCTGCTGCCGTATGCGGTCATCCTTGGCTATATCTGGCATGAGAATCCAGCCAACACCGGCGAGCGCATTCTCATTGTCATCGTCGAAGGCTTCGAGACCATCATCAATTATGTGTCCAATACGCTGTCGTTTCTGCGTGTCGCCGCCTTTAGTTTGAATCATGTGGCGCTGGCGATTGCGGTGTTCACCCTGGCCAATATGCTCGATACCGCTGGCCATTGGATCACGGTGGTGCTTGGCAATGTGTTCATCATTGGTTTTGAAGGTGCGATCGTCGCGATTCAAGTTTTACGTTTGGAATATTACGAAGGTTTCTCGCGCTTCTTCAGTGGCGATGGGCGCGAATTCCGTCCGTTGCGCTTGCCGCTGTGGGCCGCGAGCAGTGCGAGTTCAAAGACGACGTAAGAGTTGTAGGAGCGGCCTTTGGCCGCGAACAGCTATACGCAAGACCGTTCGCGGCCAAAGGCCGCTCCTACAGGGAGTTCTAATTATTTTTGGTGAACACAGATAAGAAAGGAGAACGATCATGTACTGGCTAGTGGCAATGATGAGTTTCGGTTTGGTGGCAACCATTGGTATGGGGATCTATTACGAAGTCTTTCCTCAGCAGCGACCACAACAGGCGAATCGTTGGTTCAAACGCACCATGCTCGCCAACGTCGCGCTGTTTGCCGTGGCCGTTGCCGGGGTGATGTTCCTCGGGATCCAGGACGTTATGGCACAGACAGAAACCGCCGGTGCGGTGATTTCGGATGGACTCGGCCTGGCATTGATCGGTATCGGCATCCCGACCGGCTTGGCGGCGATTGGTGCCGGCATCGCGGTGGGTCCGGTCGGTGCAGCGTCACTGGGTATTATTTCAGAGAAGCCTGAGATGTTCGGTCGCACGCTGATCTATCTCGGTCTGGCTGAAGGTATCGCCATTTACGGTTTGGTGGTGACGATTCTGTTGTTGGGCAAGATTGGCTAAGGCGACACAGATGAACGCATCAGTACACCCTGGAGCGAGCGGTGAAAGTGGACGCATGCCGGAGACGCGCATGCTGGCGCTGGGCAGTTCGGCGTTGACCGAAGGCTTTGCGCTGATCGGTTTCGAAACCGTGCCGGATGCTACCGCTGAAGATCTCGAAGCGGTGCTGGCGGAATTGGTGCGCGGTAATCAACGCGCCATGGTCATCGTCGAACGCACACTCGCGCGCGGCAACTGGGCGTTGGCTCAATCAGGTGCGGAACGAAGGTGGGCGTATTGTCCTGGCCGAGGTGCCCGAGTTGAATGCGCCATCCAACTACCACCCATTAGTCGAGGATCTGGTCGAGAGCATTCTTGGCCCACAGGCCCTTGAAGATAAATCCTGGGAGGAAAAAACATGAACGCGCCGGTAAAAATCGACGACCTACAGAATGCGCTGGTCGCGCGGGCGCGGGCGCTGGCGGATCAATATCTGATTCGCGCCAAACGCGATCGCGAATTACTGCTGTCCGAGGCCGGCGAACGCAACAAACTGCGTGATGAGCGTGAGCAGATAACGGCGCGCGCCAACGCGGAACGCGCTTACCGGCAGCAAGTGCAGGCCGAGGAACTCAAACTCCGCGCCGATATGGATCGCCTGCGTTGGGTGCATGTGCAGGCGGTCATGGATGGCATGCGTGATCGCGTCAGTGAGGTCGTACAGGATCAAGCGAAATATCAATCACTGTTGCGAGAACTCATTCTCAATGCAGCGCGTTGTATAGAGTCTGATGCCTTGGTTGTACAGCTCAATACCCACGACTATGCCAGGCTGCACAGCGACTGGGCGAAGTTCTTGGGCGAGGGTGTGGTGGGAAAGACCATCACACTATCCGATGAGCCGAATGAACGCAGTGGCGGTGCCATTGTGACTTCGGCGGAAAATAACATCCGCGTGGACAACACCTTCGAAGGTCGTAGCGCACGCTTCGAAGCAGCACTTGAACAGGTGATTATCGAGCGCCTGTTCGCCGCGGCGACCCCGATGGGAGCGATCTTCAATGGGTAAGATCATCGAAATCAATGGACCGATCGTCACCGTGGAATTGCCACGGGTGCGTAACGGTGAACAGGTGCGGATCGGCAAACTCGGACTGATCGGCGAGGTGATCGGGCGCGAAGGCAGCACCGCGATCGTGCAGGTCTACGAGACCACCGAATCGGTGCGACCGGGCGAGAGTGTCGAACCTTTGGGGCATCCGTTGTCAGTAGAGCTTGGCCCTGGATCTGCTTGGCCAGATCTTCGACGGCGTGCAACGTCCGCTGACAGCGATCTTCGAGCAGAGCGGTGATCACATCGCGCGCGGCTTGAATGTGCCGAGTCTTGATCGTGAAGGAAATGGCATTTCGTACCCAATGCAAATCTAGCGCGGTGGACAGGCGATCAGCGCTGGCACGGTACTCGGCACGGTGCAGGAAACCGAATCGATTGAGCATCGCATCTTATTGGCGCCAGACATCAGCGGTGAGCTGTTGGAGTTGGTGCCTTCCGGTGACTATGACATCGAAGAAGTCATTGCCCAGCGTACGCGAAAGAAAGAGCGCATCCATGCGATCAAGATGTATCACCGCTGGCCGGTGCGCATGCCGCGGCCGTATCAAACGCCGCGATCATGCCAATGCGCCGCTGATCACTGGGCAACGCATACTCGATACATTTTTTCCGCTGATAAAGGCGGCAAGGCAGCCGTGCCGGGACCGTTCGGCGCCGGCAAGACCGTGGTGCAGCAACAGATCGCGCGCTGGTCGAATGCCGACATCGTGATTTATGTCGGTTGCGGCGAGCGCGGCAACGAGCTGGTGGATATTCTCGAAACCTTCCCCGAATTGATCGACCCGAACACCGGGCGTAAATTGATGGAACGCACGCTGCTGGTGGCCAACACCTCCAACATGCCGGTGGTGGCGCGCGAAGCATCGGTGTATATCGGCGTGACACTGGCGGAATATTTCCGCGATCAGGGTTACGACGTGGTGATGGTGGCCGATTCCACCAGTCGCTGGGCCGAGGCCTTGCGCGAAGTGGCGGGACGCTTGGGCAGATGCCGGTCGAAGAAGGTTATCCCGCGTATCTTGCCTCGCGCTTACGGCGTTTTATGAACGCGCCGGTCGATGTCGAAACACTGAACGGCGCGAAAAGGTTCCGTCACGTTGATCGGTGCGGTGTCACCGCCGGGCGGCGATTTCTCTGAACCCGTCACCAGCCACACCAAGGAAATCGTGCAGACCTTCTGGGCCTTGTCAAAGAACTCGCCGATGCGCGCCATTATCCCTCGGTGGATTGGAACGACAGTTTCTCGGGTTACGTGGCCACCGCCGCGAAGTGGTGGGACGAGAATGTCGGTCGTGGGCTGGATGGACAAAACGCGCCGAGGCGCTCGGGCCTGTTGGCGCAAGCCGACGAATTGGCGCGCATCGTCAATCTGGTGGGCCCGGAGGCCTTGTCGCCCGCGCAGCGTTGGACGCTGGAAGGTGCCGGCCTGATCAAAGACGCGGTGCTGCAGCAAAGTGCGCTGGACACGTCGACAGTTATTCCTCGCCCAGAAACAGTTCTGCTGTTGAGATCTGATACTGGCATCTGTACCACCGGGCAGCGAGTTGCTGGGCCTCGGTGTGCCGGTGCAGGAACTGATCGCACTGCCGATTCTCGGCCGCGCGCGGCGTATCAAGGGTGTGTTTACCAGCGAACAAGTCGACGGTTTGCGTGCCTTCAACGAAGAAGTACGTCTGGCCTACGACGGTCTGGGCGCGGAATACCGCAGCACAGAGGAGGCGATAGCATGAGAGAAAAAGAATATCGAATGCATCAGCGGCGCGTGGCGGTCTATTGTTCATGCGTGGTGTCCAGGGTGTCGCACTGGGCGACCGTGTGCAGATTCGTGATCATCGCGATCAGTTGCGTAACGGCCAAGTGACGCGTACCTCCAATGACGTGGTCCTGATTCAGGTTTTCGAAGGTACCGATGAACTCGATCTGGAACGCACTTGGGTACGCTTCCTTGATGAGCCGGTGGAGTTGAATCTATCGCCGGAATTATTCGGGCGCGTCTTCAACGGTGTCGGTCGGCCGCGCGATGGGCGCCCGCCGTATTATCTCGAGCCTGCGTCGCAATGTGAACGGCTCGCCAGTGAATCCCGCCGCGCGCGCCTATCCGCGCGAATTCATTCAAACCGGCATCTCCACGATTGATGGGTTGAATTCGCTGGTGCGCGGCCAGAAGCTGCCGATCTTTTCCGGCTCGGGTCTGCCGCACAACCGGCTCGCCGCGCAGATCGTGCGCCAGGCGAAACTGCATCGGCGAGGACACCAAGTTCGCGGTGGTGTTCGCCGCCATGGGCGTGTCGTATGACGATGCGCGTTTCTTTGAAGAGGACTTCGCCTCCAGCGGCGTGCTCGGCAATGTGGTGATGTTCACCAACCTGGCCGACGATCCGACCATCGAGCGTCTGATCCTGCCGCGCACGGCGTTGACCGCCGCGGAGTATCTGGCCTTCGATCTGGACATGCACGTATTGGTCGTGATGACCGACATGACACACTACGCCGAGGCCTTGCGTGAGGTCGCAACCGCCAAGGGCGATGTGCCGTCACGCAAAGGTTATCCGGGGTATCTGTATTCGGATCTGGCGGAGTTATACGAACGCGCCGGCCGCATCAAGGAACGTCATGGTTCCATCACCATGGTGCCAGTGCTGTCGATGCCGCACGACGACATCACGCATCCGATTCCAGATCTGACCGGTTACATCACCGAAGGCCAGATCGTGTTGGTCCGCGATCTGCACAATCAGAACGTCTATCCGCCGATGAATGTGCCGCCGTCGTTATCGCGCTTGATGAAAGACGGTATCGGCGAGGGCTTCACCCGTGAAGATCATCCGCGTGTCGCCAGCCAGTTGTACGCCTCGTATGCACGGGCACTGGAAGTGCGTAATCTCGCTTCCATCATCGGTGCCGGAAGAACTGAGCGAGGCGGACCGTCGTTATCTGGCAATTCGCCGAGGGTTTCGAGCGGCGCTTTATCGGTCAGGGCGAAGACGAGGATCGCAGCATTCATGGAGACCTTGGGTATCGCCTGGGATCTGCTATCGATGTTGCCGCCGGATATGCTGTCGCGCGTGCGTGAAGAAGACATGACCAAATATCACCATTGGGAGGCGCAGCCGCCACTGGCCCGGCATGCATGAAAGGCCGACTGAAAATCCCCCCGACCAAAAGCGCGTTGCTGTCCCTGAAGCGGCAGGTCGCGTTTCTGGAGCAGGGCCACAGCCTGTTGGAACGCAAACGCGAACTGCTGACACGGCTGGTGTACGAGCGGTTGGCCAATATCGCACGCTGCGAAGTGAAGTACGGCAACGGCTGGACGAGTCCTATCACGCCCTGGCAATCACGCATATGCGCATGGGCGACGTCGACATGCGCCAAGCAGTTTTGGGTTTGTCGCCAGCGCTAAGTGTGAACGTGCTGCCACGCAGTAGTATCGGCGTGGAATATCCTTCCGTCACCGCAGAGGCGATCCGTTGCAGCCGGTAGGGCTGTTATGGACCGATGTAAGTTTCGACGAGACGCGCAGCAAGTCTAGTCGCCGTCGCGATCTTGCTGGCCCGCCAGGGTGAAGCGGAAACCGCTTTATGGCGGTTGCTCGCGGAGCAGCGCAAAACCCAGAAGCGGGTCAATGCACTCAAGTACAACATCATTCCACGTTACTCCGCGACGATTCGCTTTATCGAATCGGCGCTGGAAGAGGAGGAGCGCAACACGCTGTTTCAGATCAAGGTGCTGCGCGAGAACCAGGCGGCGGAGGGGGGTGGATGATGTACACATCTTGGCTGAAAAATAGCTGCCGCGTCCTGTTGGCTCTAACCTGCCTCGCCATGGGCGCGGTGTCCGCGGCCGATCTCGCCTACGGCAAACTGCTGCACGATACGGAATATTTGTTCTGCCATAACGCGACGCATTACACGCGCGAAAATCGGTTGGTCGATTCCTTGGATAAACTGCGTAAACGTGACGCCTATTGTCGCGACGATGTTGGTGTGGAATGGGATGCGGCGGAAACCGATGGCGTTGTGCAGTATCTCAATAGCTATTACAACATTTAATTGCTATGTGGAGTTCCGTTGCCATGATTATGCGACAGGACATACAGAATTACCCCAATGGCACCCAACGCCGCGAGAAATTGCTCGAACTGCTGGTCTTCGCACGTAACGAAATCCAGGGGCAACTTGAGCCTGAAAATTGTCCGCATGGCGGCTGGTTCGCCGTCGAGGATGAGCGTTGCCAAGTCTGTTCTGCCAATCAGGAATGTGCCTGGTTGCTGCACAATGACGGGGTTTTGCCCTGGACTGAGCGCAGTGATGGTGATCTGCTGCGTGCCTTGCGCTTCGCGGTGCAATTGCTCGATATATATGCCCGCGATCGGGAGCATAGTGTTCAAAGTTGTGCCTGCGATGCGTGCACTTGGCTGAGGTCGGCACGATACTATCTCGCCAATCATCATGGGTCAGCGCACCCGTAGGCGAGCACCTCTGGACGCTCCTGCAAAATATATCTATCTACTTGAAGCTCAGACTCAACTGCGGCACATAGGTGACCAGTGCCAGCCACACCAGCATGATGGCCAGGAACGGCAGGCTGGCGACAAACAGCGACAGAATGGGTTTACCGAAGCGCTGGCTGGCGATGAACAGATTGATCCCCACCGGGGGCGTGCAATAGCCGATCTCGAGATTGGCAAGAAAGATAATGCCTAAATGCACGGGATCGACGCCGAATTGCAATGCCAGTGGCATCAGCAACGGCACCACCACGACGATCGCCGAAAAAATATCCATCATCGCGCCAACGATCAGCAGCGCAAGATTCAGCAGCAGTAGAAACTGCAGTTTGCTGTCGACATTGGCGCTCACCCACTCCAGCAGATGCATCGGCACCTGCGCATCGATCAGCAGGTTGGTCAGGCCCATGGCCACACCAAGGATGACCAGTATGCTGCCGACCAGCACGCAGGTCTCGCGCAGGATAGGAACGAGTTGGCTGCGCAGCGAGAGGCTACGATGAATCACCGTTTCCAGAAGCAGCACATACGCGGCGGTGCAGGCCGCGGCCTCGCTGACAGTGACAATGCCGCCGAAAATACCCCACACCACGCCGACCGGGAGCAATAGATCCCATACACCTTCACGCAGTGCCCGCTGCAGAACGCCGGTATCGAATGTCTGCCGTGGGATATTCAGGCGGACGCCGATAGCCATGCAGTACAGGCCCATCAGCAGCAGCAACAATAAGCCCGGTAACAGTCCGGCGAGAAACATCGCATCGATGTTTACCCCCGCGACGATGCCATACAGCAGCACCGGCAGACTGGGTGGGAACAACAAACCGATCGAACCCGAACTTGTCAGTAAGCCTAAATTGAAACGCTGCGGATAGCCGACGCTGGTGAGCATCGGCAGTAACAGGCCGCCTAAGGCCAGGATGGTTACACCGGAGGCGCCGGAGAACGCCGTGAAAAAGGCGCAAGCCATGAGCGTGACGGCGGCAACGCCACCTGGCAGCCAACCGACTAGCGCGTTGAACACCTGAATCAATCGCTGCGGTGCGCCGCCGGCGGCGAGTGCGACGCCGGCGAAGGTGAACAAGGGAATGGCGGTGAGGTTGGGCGAAGTGGCGAGTCGATTCAGTTCGATGATCAACACCGCCGGATCGAGTCCGGATTTATACGTGGACAACAGGCCGCCCGCAGCCAGCGCGACGAACAGCGGCAGACCGAGTGTCGCCAGCAGGACAATCAGCAGTGTGAGTGCAATGGTCATCGTACGGTGCGACGCTCAGGCCCCGCCAGTACAGCGAGCAGGAAATGCAAGCTAAGCAATCCGAAGCCAATCGGAATGATCAGGTTGAACAGCGCCTGCCAGCGCTCGTGATCCGCGACATATTTCCACTCATCCAGCCAGAAGCGGACTGCGGCTTGGGTCAGGGCGGCACATACCAGCGCGGCGATGCTGTTTAGCGGTCGGTACAGTCTTTCGACCCACTGCTCTGGCATGAACGCTGACAGCGTATCGATACGGATATGCCGTTGCGAATCGGCGGCGAGCGCGGCGCCGAAGAAGGTGATGTACAACACCAAATGGCGGGTGAGCGCATCGGCGACCGGCAGGCCGGACTCGAACAGATTGCGGGCGATGATCTGCGCCAGGGTAAGCGTGATCAGCGCCAGCAGACTGAGGCCCGCGAATGCCGTCTCCACCCGTCTCAGGGAACGGCGAAAGCGGGGCAGGGTGATGCGCAGACTCATTGGCATTAGGCGCGTATCAGGATTATTTCATCACGGATTTAATACAGGGGCAGCACCCGGTTTTCTGCTTCGCGCGAAGTGCCTTGAGCTGTGACCAGGTACGTTCATACAACTCTTTTGGAATGTAACCGCTAGCGGTCAGTTCGGCGGCGGCGTCATCGCGCATGCGCAGCAGTTCCTGTTGTTCCACTTGATCGGGCGGCATGACGAATTTCAGGCCTTCCTTTTTCAACACCTCAAGACTTTTGGCATTATCGATGCGGGTCGCGGCGATCAGGCGTTCACCGGTTTCATGGCCGGTTTCCAGCAGCAGCGTCTGTAGGTCGGGTGGCAGGCTATCGAAGAATTTATTAGACACCACCAGCCCGCCGATGCCATTGGTCATCGGCACGCTAGTGACATATTGGGTCTTGGTGAACCACTGCAACGCGATCGACGCCAACGGTGTGCAATACACAGTGTCAATGAGGCCGGTTGACAAGCTGGTGAATACATCGGTGATCGACAGTGGTACCGGCATGAGATGACTGGCGCGGAACATGGCCTCACCCAGCGCATCACCCTGCCATAGCCAGATGCGGCGTTGCTTCAGGTCATCGAAGGTGTTGATGGGGTGCTGCGAGAAGAAATAGACGAAGCCCACTTCCATCCAACCGAGCAGGCGATAGCCGTTTTCCTGGAAGCCGGCTTCGAACTCGGGCATGAATTGCGCGCGTACCTGATCGATCTCGGCATAGTTATCGAACATGAACGGTACTTCCAGCACCCGTGCCGGTGAATACATCTGACCGATGCCGTAGCCGGTGAAGGCGCCGCCGTGCAAGGAACCGAAGCGCATCTTCTTCAATACATCCGGTTCGTCGCCCTGCACCCCGCCGGGATAGAATTTAAAAACCAGGCGCCCCTGGCTGCGTTCTTTGACGGTCTTGCCCCAGTCTTCCAGAAGATTCATCCAGGTGGAACCAGGTGGGGCGAGCGTGGCGAACTTGAGGGTGTATTCGGTGGCGGATAGATTCGCCGACCACAATGTGAACGCGCACAACAGCGTGGCGACCAGCTTGCTCATCAGGGCACCTCTGATAATTCGTATCTCGTCATTCCGGCGGATGCCGGATATAAAGCGCTTGCAGCGTTGGACGCCCATGAGGGCGGCCCGAAGGGCGAGCAAGCGAGTCATCCGATGTTTTGAATCCACTGGACACCGACTTTTGCCGGTGTGACGGAATGTTGGGGGTGTCCATCAGAACCACTCCGCTTCTTTGCCCAACAGATACTGTGCGCGTTGTTTGGCGACGCGGTTGACGAAAGCCATTTCGGGGAACAAGTCGTCAGGGCGCATCGATAACTGCGGTCAGCCGTCGATGAAACGCTTCGCGGTCGAGTTGCTGACGCGCGAGGAATTCGGCATGAAGCACATCGGTCATCAGAAACTTTCCGTCGGTCGCGGCACGTGCCTGCGTGAAGTGGCGTTCCGACTGGCCATAGTCGCCACCGAACATGGGTGCGCGGCCGCCGTAGTATACGCCGAAGAACAGATGTGGGCCGCCGTAGTAATAATTTTCGTCGAGTTCCAATACGCGTTGCATGAGTCGCGCGGCGCGCGCCAGTTGAGCGATGCTGAGTGGATCGGTGCGGAACATGTCGGTGCGTTTGGCCAGGCATGAAGCGGTCCAGAACAGGGCCGGTACCTGGCGCGCACTGGCGTTCTTTAAGGCTTCATCTAACGCTGACAAGGGTGCGTCTTCGGGATCGAGCCCGAACCGCTGGCTGGTGAGCGCCGCTTTGCTGTGTTCCAGACAGCGCGTGTACAAGGCCACGGCACGTTCGGCCGAAGTCTGTTCGACGAAGCTGTAGCTGTAACCGTAGAAGCCCTGCGCGAGATAGATGCGCAGTTGCACATTGCCGGGATCTTCGACGGCCATGCCTTCGAGCATCATCAGTGTGGCTGGGATGGCGTCGTGCGCGAGTTGCAAATCCGTCTCGCGGTTCATCGCCTCGAATCCGCCATCCATCAGCGGCATGGCACCGCGCACCACGACCTGGCCGGTGGAACAGCCGCTGACCAGCACCACCAGGAGCAGTGAAGTCAGGATGTGGCCACTGCCGTCGAGCTTGGCTAGGAGCGAATTCATGGTATTTCTCCAGTATGGCGGTGACGGCCGTCAGAACGGCTATGGGTTGTTATATTGCACGCGAATGCTGAGCACTACCTTAGCGCATTCGCGGAGGTATCGGAATGGTGGAAACAGGCTTTCAGGAACGGGCTCTGTCCACGAACCCGGAGTGTGACTGTTCGCGGGAACGCCCGTTCCTATCCGGGTGTATGCGATCACATCGGGAGGTTCTGATACCAGTCGGTAATGATCACGGAGGACTCTTCGGCGAAATCCAGCATCAGATAATGTTTAGCCTGTTCGAGGATCTGCACCCGGCGTTGCGGTCCACCCGGGGGCAGGTGGTCCAGCTCATGGCCCAATGCCGGGTCACTCCGTCCCCAGATGAAGAGTTGGGGAATGTCGTGGGCGAGTCCTTTGCCGATCGTCGCGTCCGATTCCTGAGTGAGTTCGAATCCCTTCATCACGTCGACCAGCCGGCCCATGCCGCCGTCCTGGCGTACTTCGTCGAACACGGCGCGGATCGTTGCGCTATCGACGTGTTCATCATGGGCGATGCCGAGGTCGCGGACGCGGTATTCGTAGAACCAGAACGGCGCGGCATAGGCGAGTGGCTTAGACAGGAACAGGCAGCTGCGCAGGCAATTCAACGGGAAGGGCGGGGAGAATGCGCTGGGTTTTAGGACCGTGTTGAAGGCCACGACGCGGCGTATCTTCGGCAGTTCATCCAGCAGCGGGAGCAGGATCGGCCCGGCAACGTCATGGACGATGAGAGTGAAATCCGGCTGCTGCGCCAGATAGGCTCGCAGGCATTCGCGCTGTGTCGACCAGTTGTAGTTGCCGCTGTGCAGACGTGAGCCGCCCGTGCCGGGCAGATCGACCATCAGCACCTCGGCATTGAGTCGCTTCGCCAGCGCCTCACCCAAGTCCTGATAGATCAGCGACGTGGTCGGAACGCCATTGACGGCTATGAACAAGGGTCCTTGCGCATGCTCGGGATTGCTGATGCGTCGGGTGTATACACGGCAATCGCCCGCGGGAATCTCCCGCGTTTCGGCAGTGTGGGCGGTGTTTAAATTCTCGGTCGGCGTGACGGATGCGCAACCCGATAGCCCGATGAGACACAGTAGTGTGAGAGTCGCTTTGCAGGTGCGCAAATAGATGAGATCAAGGCGCATGGCGTGTCCCTCTGCATGGCTGGCTTATTGTGAGAATCCGGGTGTGGCTGTCGGATTGGTTTGTGATATCGATTGGTTGAGTAACGCAACGTCATCGGTCCTGGGTTGCCGGTGTGTTCGGTAGAGGTGCAATACATATTTCCCTGAGCATGTACTGCGCATCTGCTCGATGATCGCGCGCATCGCGGGAGTAACCTCGTCCGGCTGTGGCAGACGGACACCGTATTCCGGCGGCATCAGAAACGGCGCCATCATGCTGGCGAGCGTCAGGTCGGCGGCAGTGAAACGATCGCCGACCAGATAGGGGCGGCCATCGCTCAACAGGGCATCAACCTGCGTGATCACAGCGCGCGCACGCTCCAGCCCTGTAGCCACATGCGCGGCGCTGGTCTTGAGCAAGTGGCTGATGTACGCCTTGAGCAGGGGATAACACAGCGGCGCTACGGCCGCCTGCCAGCCAGGTACGCCTTGGGACGAGGTGCGCAGGGCAAGGCGGGGTGTCTGCATGGCATGGAAATACACCCAGCGCCGGCTCTCGATTCCGAGTGTCACATCGAACAACTCCTCCAGTTCATCGACCAACTTGCGATCCTGTTCGGGGTAGAGGCGTGCCTCCGGCGCGGCATAGCGTTCCAGATACTGCAGAATGGCTGTTGAATCGGTGATGGCTGTATCGCCGTCGATCAGAACCGGGACATTGGGACCGCGACTGACCTGGAAACTGCGCATGTAGTGGAACACTTGCAGATGGCGTTCCTCGATATAGGGTAGGCCGAGGCGGTCCAGTGCCCAGCGGGCCTTCTCGCAATAGTGACTGATGGGGATGGTGAGCAGGCGCAGGTCGGTCATGAGTGCTCTCCTTGTGTGAACACACTGCCCGGACGAAGTAGACAGTGGCAACATGGCCAACATTAGTTCCGTATGTTGCCAATGTCAACATTGGCTGCGACAATGACCTCTGTCGCTGATCCGGAGTGAAAACCATGGCAAAACCGGCACGTCAGTATCACCACGGCAATCTGCGCAGCGCGCTCATTGAAGCGGCGATTCCGCTATTGGAGGCGCACGGCCCCGCTGCACTGAGTCTACGCGAGGTCGCCAAGGCGGCGGGCGTGAGCCATGCGGCGCCGTATCGTCACTTTCGCGACAAGACCGAACTGTTGGAAGAAATCGCCGTGCGTGGCTACGACACATTGAGTCAGGCCTGTCAGCGTGCACAGCGTCTCTATGCCGATGACCCGGCCAAACAATTGGTCGAGGCTGGCATCGGCTATCTGCTGTTTGTGGTGGAACAACCGCGCGTTGCGCATCTCATGTTCGGCGGCATGATCGAACTCAATGCGTGTGGCGAATTGCTGCAACAGGCGGCGGATACGGCGTTTAAGAGTCTGGTGGCGATTGTCGAGAACGGCGTGCAGACCGGCGTATTCAAAGCGGCGCCGGCGGAGGAATTGACCATCGCGGCCTGGTCGATGGTGCATGGACTGGCGACGCTGATCACCAGTGGCATGCTGGGTGGTATTGCAAGCAATCGGCGCAAGGTGCGACGGTTGGGACGTGAACTGGCCGAAACTTTACTGCACGGAATGCTGGCTGAATGACTGAAGCGAAACAGCGCCAGAACTGGTCTGCCCGTGTAACCCGCAAGAGCAACGCGCTTGACCTGGAGGCGGGCGTCTTCACCTGGAGCGATCCCAGGCGCATCGCCGCATCCTTGCTGCGTTCGGCCGAGGCGAGCACGCGGCGCAAGGCAGATCCATTCCGCTCGGCGATGTCGATGCTGGTGTTCTACATCAACCGCGCCGGGCGCAAGCTGGATCGTCGGCAGAAGCGGATATTGGAGCAGGCCAAGGAAGAACTGCGCAGGTTGTCTGGACGCTGAGCTTAATCCGCCAAACCCACATACACGTTTTGCACATCGTCGTCCGCGTCAATGGCTTCCAGGAACGCCTCGACTTCGGCGCGTTCCGCCTCACTGATACTGACCGGGTTCTTGGCCCGATAACCCAATTGCGCGGACTGCACAGTGAAGCCATGCTCGGGCAGAGCGCGTGACACCGCATCCATATCGGTCGGGTCGCTGAAAAACAGCGTTGCGCCATCTTCGCTCGGTTCAAGATCCTGGGCGCCGGCCTCGATGGCGGCGAGTTCCGGATCAGCGCTGGTGGATTCCGGCGTCGCCTCGATCATGCCCAGGTAATCGAAGTCCCAGGACACCGAGCCCGAGTTCCCCAACTGCCCCTTGCGAAACAGAATGCGGATATTGGTGGCGGTGCGGTTGGCGTTGTCGGTCAGACACTCGACGATCACCGGCACGCGGTGCGGCGCGAAGCCTTCATAGGTGAGCTTCTCGTAGTTCACGCCTTCGTCCATCAGGCCGGCGCCCTTCTTGATGGCGCGCTCCAGTGTGTCCTTGGGCATGGAGGCCTTCTTCGCCTGATCCACCGCCAGCCGTAGCCGCGGGTTCATGCTCGGATCGGCGCCGTTGCGCGCCGCGACCATGATCTCCTTCGCCAGCTTGGTGAAGATCTTGCCTTTGGCGGCGGCAGCTTCTGCCTTGCCCTTGGTTTTCCACTGTGCACCCATGTTGTTGTCCTCGTGGTTCTATACGTTCTATGTCTGTTGTGAAGCAAAAAGTAGCCTGGGTTGAACAACGTGAAACCCGGGTTTCGCATCCGCTCAACCCAGGCTACATGTAATTTAATGCGCTAGCCCAATAACTCCCGCATCACACCTTCATACATCCGCGTCAGCCGCTCCAACTCCTCGACGGCCACGCATTCGTTCACCTTGTGAATGGTCGCATTCACCGGGCCGAGTTCGACGACTTGCGCGCCGGTGGGGGCGATGAAGCGGCCGTCGGAGGTGCCGCCGCTGGTAGACAGTTCAGTTTCTAAGCCGGTGACTTCGCGCACGGCGACGCGCACGGCGTCGACCAGTGCGCCTGCGGGTGTGAGGAACGGTGCGCCGGAATGGAACCAGTCGAGTTGATAGTCGAGGCCGTGTTTATCCAATAAGGCATGCACGCGTTGCTTTAAGCTGGTTTCGTTGTTCTCGGTGGAATAGCGGAAGTTGAACAACACCTCCAGCGTGCCCGGGATGACGTTAGTCGCGCCGGTGCCTGCATGAAGATTGGAAATCTGGAAGGTGGTCGGCGGGAAAAATTCATTGCCGTTATCCCACACTGTTGCGGCGAGTTCGGTGAGCGCGGGCAAGGCGCGATGCAAGGGATTATCGGCGAGATGCGGATAGGCGACGTGGCCTTGCACGCCGCGCACGCTGAGTGTGCCGGACAGCGAACCGCGGCGGCCGTTTTTCACCACATCGCCGGCCTGTTTGACGCTGGACGGTTCGCCGACCAGACACCAGTCGATCTTCTCGTTGCGCGCTTCCAGGGTCTCGATAACTTTCACCGTGCCCTCGGTGGCGATGCCTTCCTCGTCGCTGGTGATGAGAAACGCCAACGAGCCGCGATGCTTTGGATGCGCGTTGATGAAGCGTTCGCAGGCGGTGGTCATGGCGGCGATGCTGCCTTTCATGTCGGCGGCGCCGCGGCCATAGAGCATCCCGTCGCGAATCTCCGGTTGGAATGGTGGCGATGCCCAGGCGCTTTCCGGGCCGGTCGGTACCACGTCGGTGTGGCCGGCGAAGGCGAGCACGGGACCGCTGTCGCCGCGCCGTGCCCATAAATTGATCACCGCACCGAAGTTCATGAACTCCAGTTTGAAGCCGAGCGCGGCCAGGCGTTCGCCAAGTACTTGCTGGCAGCCTTGATCGTCGGGGGTCACCGAGGGGCGGGCGATCAGGTCGAGGGCGAGTTCCAGCGTGGGGGTGATCGCCTGATTGATGGTCATTGGCAGCCTTTGAACAGGGTTTGATAACGGTCGGCATCGAAGCCGACTTCGAGTTGGCTACCGGTCGCCAGGACCGGGCGTTTAATCAGTGTCGGCTGTTCCAACATCAGCGCCTGGGCGCGTTGGGCGTCGATACCCTCGCGAACTGCGGCCGGCAACTGGCGCCACGTGGTGCCACGACGGTTGAGCAAGGTCTCCCAGCCGGCCTGTTTGATCCAGGTCGCGAGTAGTGTGGCATCCAGACCGTCCTTGCGGAAGTCATGAAACTGATAGGGAATTTTTTCATCGTCCAGCCAGCGGCGGGCCTTGCGGACACTGTCGCACTGGGCGATGCCAAACAGGTGGGCGGGTTTCACGGGTGCGCTTCAATCAGTCAAGGTCGGGCCGGCATTATCCCGTAGCCAGGCCGAACGGGAAAGCCACAGGCCAATTGTAAAGTTGTGACACATTTGGCCGTAACAAGAAGTACCGGGTATGCCGGAGATGGATCTGTGACCAGGGATGGCCATTAGTTTATTTGGGGCGGTTTCTCTCTGACGCAGGTAGGCAATGGCCGGAATGCACGCAACGCAGGGTACGCAAGCGCTCCTCGAGCAACTCGACCGGTTACTGTCGGCCTCGCCTGCCGTGCACTTCGTCATGCATGCAGAAGCCACTGACACCCGCTACTTTGACTGGATCAGCGATAACATCGCCAATGTGACCGGCTACCCCCTGACGGTGGCGCTCACACCCGGTTGGTGGCAGGAGCATATCCACCCCGATGATCGCGATCGGGTGCTGGCCACCTTCGACCAGTTGCCGCGTCGCGGCGAACTGCACTGCGAATACCGCTTTTACTTCCATACCCAGGGTTATCGTTGGCTGCGCGATCAGCGCCGCCTCAGTGGCGAGGCGCGCGACGGTACCTACGAGGCACTCGGCTCCTGGCTCGATGTCACCGATATGCATTCCACGCAGACACGGCTGCATGAGCGCGAGCAGTTGTTGCGCAAGATCATCGAGACCGAGCCGGAATGCGTCAAATTGCTCGATGCCGAAGGGACCATTCTGGAAATCAATCCTGCCGGTCTGATGATGTTGCAGAGCAGCGATCCGGGTGAAATCATCGGTCGGGTTGCGCTGGATTTCGTGGCGCCAGAATATCAATCGCGCCTGAAGTCGGTCATGCGTCAGGTCCTGTCCGGCGAACCCGCCATCTTGGAAATGGAAATCATCGGGCAAAATGGTCGACACCGCCGCGTTGAAACGCATGCCGCTCCGCTGTATGGTCCAGACGGACGGGTGAGTTCAGTGCTGATGGTGACGCGGGATATCAGCGAACGCGCCGATGCCGAATCTCAGGTGCACTATCTCGCGCACTACGACCTGCTCACCGGGCTGCCTAACCGCGCGCTATTCCGTGATCGGCTGTTGCAGGCGATGGCGCAGGCCAAGCGTACCGATACACTGCTGGCCGTCATGTTCCTGGATATCGACCACTTCAAGGATATCAACGATACCTTGGGGCATGCCGTTGGCGATCAATTGCTGAAAGAGATCTCCCAGCGTATTCGCGCCTGCGTGCGCGAGACGGACACCGTTGCACGCTTTGGCGGTGACGAATTCGGCCTGATCCAAACCAACTTGAACACCGTCGAAGCGACGGCTGATTTGGCTGATCGATTAGTGGCAACGGTAGGCGAGGCCTTCCACATCGACGGTCACGAGATTCACACGGGCGCCTCGGTAGGTGTGACCATCTACCCCTTCGACGATCACAACGCCGAAGACTTGCTGAAGAATGCCGACATGGCCATGTACAAAGCCAAGCGCGAGGGGCGGGGCCGTTATCAATTCTACATTGCCGAGTTGAATCAGGTGATTCAGCGCCGCGCCGCCATCGAGCGCGACTTACGCGTAGCGCTGCAGAAGGATCAGTTTTGCCTGCATTACCAGCCGCAGCTCGATCTGGTCAGTGGCAAGGTCGTCGGCGTCGAGGCGTTGTTGCGTTGGCAGCATCCCGAACGCGGTGATATCTCGCCGGTGGAATTCATTCCGGTCGCGGAAAGCACCGGACTGATCTTGCCGATTGGTGATTGGGTGTTGCGCACCGCCTGCAAGCAAGCGCGGGCCTGGCAGGATAAAGGCCTGGATCCAGTGCGGGTGGCCATCAATCTGTCGGCTGTGCAGTTCCGGCACAAAAATTTGCAGGAGAACATCATCCAGGCATTGAACGAGAGCAATCTGGAGCCGCGCTGGCTGGAAATAGAACTGACTGAAAGTCTGATCATGAAGGATGTGCGCACGACCATCGACACGCTGAACAATCTGCACGCGCTGGGGATTCAGATTTCAGTGGACGACTTTGGTACCGGTTATTCCTCGCTGAGTTATCTGACCCGTTTCCCGATCAGCAAGATCAAACTCGACAAGTCCTTTGTCCGCGATGT
Organism: uncultured Gammaproteobacteria bacterium; assembly: GCA_963696465.1. GTDB lineage: Bacteria > Pseudomonadota > Gammaproteobacteria > Thiohalobacterales > Thiohalobacteraceae > JAHJQQ01. Next base: position 188,376 of record CAVOKC010000006.1, read on the forward strand.
TGATAAAATCGACGGCGCGGCGATTGCGCGCACCGTCATCACCCTGGGGCACAGCCTGAACATGAAGGTTATCGCCGAAGGCGTGGAAAACGAGGCACAACTGCACTTCCTGCGCGAACATGCCTGCAATGAAGTGCAGGGCTATTATTTTGGCCGCCCCATGCCGCCTGGCGCCATCGAGCGTCTGTTGCGGGGCTCTTTAAACGAACTTAGAGATCGTGCTCTGGGTTGAGCACGGAAGTTACCCGGCATTCCGTTCAGGGATTGCTGCTCGCGATCAAGACCACACCGGACATGACCAACACCCCGCCAATCAGCGCGCTGGTGGTCAGATGTATTTCCCGAAACAGCAGCCAGGCAAACAGCACCACAAAGGCGGGGTAGGCGATTTCGATCAGGCTTGCCAGGGTCGCGTTTTTTGCACCGATGGCGTTGAACAGCAACACGGCGCCGACGAGGCTGGTCAATGCCGGGGCGAGCAACAACAAACGTTCGGGCCAACTACTGGCCTGCACCACACGCAGGTCATTGGCGAGCGCGTGGCTGAACAGCGGGGCCAGGAGCAGGACGGGCAACGTTGTCAGCAACAGCAGACCGGGTAGGGACAGGTATTTGAGTGTGTGCCCGATCAGAGGGTAATGAATCCCCCAAACGACAGCGGCGAGGATGGCGGAGATATACCACGGTACGCTGAGCATAGGTCCACCTCGTCGATACAGGTTAGTGACGCACGTTCCAGGTCGGTAAGCCGTGTATGTCAATGATACCGAAATTCAATAGCCAGGCATGCGCATCCTCGGCGTCTTCGGCGAACCAGCGTGCTGTCGAGCCCAAGCGGAAGCTATAGCCCCAGGCATCCATGTCCTGCATCAAACGTTCACGGCCGACGTTCGGAAGTTGGTCGGCGAGCAGGATTTGCAGATAGCAGACGCCATTTTCCTCAGCGAAATCGCCGCCGGCGTTGGTATGCAAACCATGGCGTCGCGTGTCATCCATGCAGATGTAGTGACAGGCTTCATGCAGGATGGAGTGGAGCGGCGTGTCGATACGCGCGAGCAGACGGTTGTCGATCAAACCTGCTTCACTGTCGCCCCAGAAACTGCCGGGAATGGCGTCTCCTGGGGATATGATTTCGAGTTGCACACCGTAGCGACCAAGCAGTGTCTGCATGGCCGCCGGTCCGATGTCGGCAAGCGTCAGGACGAAAGCTGAGTTTTGCAAAGGTGATGCGGCCATGAGGTGAGAGATATAGGTAGCCCGGATGCAGGCCCGCCCTTATTTATTCGGGGGGCCGGAATCCGGGGCATCCCCGGAATGCGCTGCGCTACATCCGGACTACCTTGTCCAATGTAGGATCAGATGCCGCGCAGCAGTTCGTTGATACCGACCTTGCCGCGGGTCTTCTCGTCCACCTTCTTCACGATCACCGCGCAGTACAGGCTGTAAGTGCCGTCTTTGGACGGCAGGTTGCCGGAGACGACGACCGAGCCGGCCGGGATGCGCCCATAAGTCACTTCGCCGGTTTCGCGGTCGTAGATCTTGGTGCTCTGGCCGATGTACACGCCCATGGAAATCACCGAGCCTGCTTCGACGATCACGCCTTCGACCACTTCAGAACGCGCGCCGATGAAGCAGTTGTCTTCGATGATGGTCGGCGCGGCCTGCACCGGCTCCAGTACGCCGCCGATGCCGACGCCGCCGGACAGATGCACGTTCTTGCCGATCTGCGCGCAGGAACCGACGGTGGCCCAGGTGTCGACCATGGTGCCGGAGTCGACATAGGCGCCGATGTTCACGTAGGACGGGCATCAGCACCACGCCGGGCGCGATGTAGGAGCCGCGCCGGGCGGCAGCCGGTGGCACCACGCGCACGCCGGCTTCGCGGAACATGCGCGAGTTGTAATCGGCGAATTTGGACGGCACCTTGTCGTAGTAGTTGGTGAAGCCGCCCTTCATGAAGCTGTTGTCTTCGATGCGGAACGACAGCAGCACGGCCATCTTCAGCCAGTCGTGCACGACCCATTTGCCGTCGATCTTTTCCGCGACGCGTGCGGTACCGGCATCGAGCTGATCGATCGCTTCGAGGACAGCCTCTTTGACATGCGGCTCGACGTTGCGCGGGGTGATGTCGGCGCGGCGTTCGAAAGCGGCTTCGATGGTGGTTTTGATGTCGTTCATGGGCTGTCTCCGTGGTTCAAGTTATTTAAATAGGTACGAATGCGTTGCGCCGCGTCGACGCAGTCGGCCAGCGGCGGTACCAGGGCCATGCGTATGTGATTGCGTCCAGGGTTGCTGCCGTGTGCCTCACGCGATAGAAAACTACCGGGCAATACCGTCACATTGTGCTGTGCATACAGACCACGCGCGAATTCGCATTCGTCAATCGGCGTGCGTGGCCACAGATAGAACCCGGCGTCGGGTGCGCGCACATCCAGCACGTCACCGAGGATATCGAGCATGGCAGTGAACTTCTCTCGGTACAGCGCGCGATTGTCGCGCACATGCGCTTCATCCTGCCAGGCGCACGCGCTGGCGGCTTGGGTGGCCGGTGGCATCGCGCAGCCGTGATAGGTGCGGTAGCGCAGGAACGCCGCCATGATCTCTGCATCGCCCGCGACGAAACCGGAACGCAGGCCGGGCAGGTTGGAGCGTTTGGACAGGCTGTGGAACACCACGCAGCGGCGATAATCTGTGCGCCCCATCGCGGCGGCGGCGGCCAATAACCCGGTCGGCGCACTGCCCTCGTCAGGATAGAGTTCCGAGTAACACTCATCCGAGGCGATGACGAAGTCGTATTGATCCGCCAGCGCGATGAGTTGCTGCAACGCGGCGCTCTCGAGCACCGCGCCGCTGGGATTGCCGGGCGTGCAGATGTAAATCAACTGGCAACGCTGCCAAACCTCTGCCGGCACGGCGCTGAAATCGGGGCGATAGCCGATGTCTGCGGTGGTGTTCTGGAACCAGGGCTCGGCGCCGGCGAGGAACGCGGCGCCTTCATAGATTTGATAGAACGGATTGGGCATGACGACGAGCGGATTGTGCGTGCGATCGACGACCGCTTGGGCGAAGGCGAACAATGCCTCACGGGTGCCGTTGACCGGCAGGATGTGTCGTGCCGGATCGATGCTGGTCGTCGGCAGATCGAAACGTCGCACCAACCAATCCGCGATGGCGCTGCGCAACGCGTCGCTGCCGCGCGTGAGCGGGTAATTGGACAGGCCCTGCATATGACTGATCAACGCATCGGCGACGAACGGCGGCGGTGTGTGTTGCGGCTCGCCGATCGAGAGGTTGATGTGTGCGAGTTCCGCTGGCGGTACGCAGCCGGACTTCAACTGTGCAAGGCGTTCGAACGGATAAGGAAGCAGACGTTGCAGATCAGGATTCATGAGTGTGTGGATGAGGCCAATGCGCGAGGGCGGGTGCATGGCAGGCTGCAAGTTGGGTGCAAACCCATTACCATGCGTCTGAACTCTAAAAATCGCGATTATACGGGAAGCTGTGACCACGACCAAACCCATACCTGCGCTGTTTCCTGTCTTCAGCCTGCTGCTCTCTGCCACCCTGTGGGGCGTGATCTGGTATCCGTTGCGGCTGCTGGAGGCGGCGGGTCTGTCGGGACTCTGGACGACTCTGGCGAGTTACGGCGCGGCGTTGTTGCTGGGTTTGCTGGCCGTCATTGCACGGCGCAGTGAGCTACGCCAACAGCCGCTGGCGTTGCTGATCCTCGCGGTGTCCGCCGGCTGGTGCAATGTCGCATTCATCCTGGCCGTACTCGAAGGTACGGTGGTGCGGGTGCTGTTGCTGTTCTATCTCTCGCCGATCTGGGCGGTGTTGTTGGCCTGGTTGTTTCTCGGTGAGCGCTTATCGAGACAAGCGAGTGGTGTGTTTGTGCTGGCCATCATTGGCGCACTGGTAATGCTATGGGATCCAGTCATTGGCCTGCCCTGGCCGAGCGCGCCCGGTGACTGGTTGGCAGTGTCTTCGGGATTTGCCTTCGCGGTCTCGAATGTGATGACCCGGCAGATGCAACAGGTCTCGGTGCAGATCAAGACGCTTACCAGTTGGGTGGGGGTGATGGTGATCACGACAGCCATGTTGCTGTTCAGTGGCCCCGTTGTCTTGCCGGAGGTGAATCTGTCGGTATGGCTGGCGGCGGCGGCGTTGGGCTGGTTCGGCATCGTCATAATGACGCTGGCGGTGCAATATGGCGTCACCCACATGCCGGTGCATCGCTCGGCGGTGATTTTGCTGTTTGAGTTGATCGCGGGCGCACTGTCGGCGAGCTTATTGACCAACGAAGTGGTCCGTCCGCTGGAGTGGCTGGGCGGTGTGTTGATTATCGCGGCGGCCTACTGGGCGGCGCGGCTGCATACACACGATTGATCCCATGGCCCTGCTGCGCATCCATCACGCCAGCCTGATCGTCGCCGACACGGCGCGCGCCTTGCGTTTCTATGGTGATCTGCTGGGATTGCACACCGATAGCACGCGCCCAGACCTCGGTTATCCCGGCGCCTGGCTGCAGCTCGGTACTGAACAGATTCACTTGCTGGAGTTGCCCAACCCCGATCCGGTGGAGGGACGTCCCGCGCACGGCGGGCGCGATCGACACCTCGCTGTGCTGGTGGATGATCTCGATGCGTTGGCGTGCGCACTGGATACAGCAGGCGTAGCGTTTACGCGCAGCCGCTCGGGGCGTCGCGCACTGTTCTGCCGTGACCCGGATGGCAATGCGCTGGAATTGATCGAGGCGTCACTTCCCGCCGCGATCTGAGTAGTGCGGCGGGAAGTGGACGATAAGCTACATCACGCTGCCGAACGAGGGATTGCTGCTGCCGCTGGGGATCGGCAGGCCCGCGATGTGGCAGGCCTGACGGACCGGGCCATCGGGGAACAACTGATAGAGATAACGCTTGCCGCCCTGATCGGCGACCAGGTCTTCCAGGTGATACAGGATTTCGCGCGATGACAGCGGGCCGTTGCGCAGAAAGAACGTACGCAGGGCCTTCGCCAGCATCAGGTGTTCCTTCGTCAGTTCCAACCCTTCTTCACGTGCCATGGCGGCGGCTCGTTCATCCGACCATGGTGCCAGATCCAGCAGCCGGCCTTCGCTATCGATTCTCAGCGTACCGGTGGAATTCAATGACTCGAACATCGACGTGTACCTCCCGATGGATTGAAAGGAAATGTGCCCGGGCTTGCCGCCCGTGCCATGCAGTGACTGCATGGGCTTAACTATAGTCCATGCGCGCGGAAATGCCGGGATTCAGTCGGCGAGGCCAAAATATACAGTTCGGTAGGATGGGTGGAGCGCAGCGTAACCCATCATTCACCGCATTGATCGACCGCACCCTCGCCGCCGACTCCCGCCCAATCTTTGGTGTGGATGTCCACTGCGCATAGCGATGGGTTGCGCTGCGCTCCACCTATCCTGCTGGATTGCGGATGTAGCCTACGTGGGCATGCAATCTCCGGCTCTGGCTACTTACTCCTCAACTCCAAAATAAACCAGCACTAATTCCTCATCGTCGTGGTTCTCGAACGCATGCACCTCACCCGGTGAGATCTGAATGCAGGTGCCGTGTTCGATGTCGTGCGTGGCACCCTCGCAATGCAATCGGCCTTGGCCGCTGATCACGATGAAGATTTCGTGCATGTCGCTGTGTGCATGCGGGGTGAGGGAGGTGCCGGGCGGGATACGGGCCTGGGCGAGCTGGGTGAGATGCGGGATGGTGCCGTTGTGGATAAGGACCCGTTTGGTGCTGCTCGTGTCGTGACTGAGGGGTTCGCTGTCCAGACTGTTCAGGTTGATGCGGCGCACCTTGACTCAACCTTGGGTGTCGGAGGGGTCGTTGAGACTGCCGAGCAGGTGCGCGCGGAGGGCGTCTTGCGCGGGTTGCTGCAACGGCTGGTTGTCGGTGTCGGTGATGTAAAACGCGTCCTCGGCGCGCGAGCCGAAGGTGGCGATGCGTGCGTTTTGCAGGCGCACACCACAGGTTGTGAAGGCGTGGCCGACGGCGGAGAGCAGGCCGGGCCGGTCGCGGGTGATCAATTCCATCACGGTGCGGCGGCTGGGCGTGTCGACGCCGAAGCTGATTTTGGTCGGGATGTTGAAATGTTGGAAGCGGCGTGGCGGACGGCGGGTGACATAGGGACGCTGTGTGTCGAGCGTACTCAAGGCCTTGGTCAGCGTGGCGATGATTTCCTGGGTCTGAAATGCGCCTCGAATGGGTGTGCCGGATTCATCGAGGATCAGGTAGGTATTGAGGGCATGACCGTCGCCTGCGGTGCTGATGCGGGCGTCGTGAATGTCCAGGCCGAGCTGGTCGAGCAGGGCGGTGGTGCGCTCGAACAAGGTGTCGTCGGCGCGCGTGTAGATGAAGAGTTCGGTGCCGCCGCGCGCGTCGCTGTGACGCAGCTCGACCAACGGCATGTCCTGATCGGTGTGGCCGATGATGCAGCGGGTATGCCAGGCAATATCCTGTGGCGAATGGCGCAGGAAATAATCGTCATCCAGGTTGCTCCAGATGGCCTCGATGTCGGTATCCGCTACGCCGGCATCCAGCAGCAGCTGGCGCGCCTCGGTGCGCGTCGCCTCGATGAACTCGTCCTGCATGAACGGATTGTCGAGGCCGCGGCGCAGGGCTGTGCGGGTGGCCTTGTACAGTTCCAGCAACAACGCGCTCTTCCAGGAATTCCACAGTTCCGGACTGGTGGCGCGGATATCCGCCACGGTGAGTAGATACAAATAGTTCAGTCGCACCGTTGTCTGCATATGCCGCGCGAAATCGTTGATCACGGCGGGATCGGAGATATCGCGCCGTTGCGCCGTGGTCGACATCAGCAGATGGTTTCGCACTAGCCAGGCGACCAGCTGGGTGTCGTGTTGGCTGAGATCGTGATGCGTGCAGAAAGCAATGGCATCGGCGGCGCCGAGTTCGGAATGATCGCCGCCACGGCCCTTGGCGATGTCGTGGAACAGCGCAGCAAGCAGCAACAGTTCGGGTTTTGGAATCGCGGCATACAGCTCGCTGTGCAGCGGAAATTCATGCGCGAATTCGGCGACGGCGAAGCGCCGCAGATTGCGCAACACAAACAAAGAATGCACGTCTACGGTGTAGACATGGAATAAATCGTATTGCATCTGACCGACAATGCGGCCGAAGGCGGGCAGGTAGGCGGCGAGAATGCCGTAGCGATTCATGCGCGCAAGCTCGTGCCAGACGCCGCGTGGTTGGCGAATGATCTCCATGAATATACTGCGCGCGCGCAGATCATTGCGGAACTCGTCATCGATGATATGGCGGTGGTCGCGGATCAGACGAATGGTGGCGGCGCGTACACCCTTGAGTTCCGGGTGCTGCGCCAGCAGCAGAAATATTTCCAATAAGGCGAACGGATAGCGTACGAAAACGCGTTCGTGCCGCGCTTCGATGAAACCCTTGCGTGCCTGAAAGCGCTTGTTGATCACCACCGGTTCGCCGGGATCGTCGGCGTAGAGAATCGCCTCCTGGAACAGTTGCAGCAGCATGTCGTTGAGGCGGTTCAGTTCGAATACCGTGCGGTAATAGTCCTTCATGAACTGTTCCACCGCGAGCGCCGGGCCTTCGCCTTGCTGGTAGCCGAGTTGCTCGGCCAGGGTGCGTTGATAGTCGAACAGCAGCCGGTCCTCCCGGCGGCGGGTCAAGCTGTGCAGGGCGAAACGGATGCGCCAGAGAAATGCCTGGCCATCGCGTAGCGTGCAAAATTCGCGTTCGGTGAGGAACTGTTGCTTGACCAGGCCATGCAATGTGTCGACGCCGAAGTGGCGTTTGGCGACCCAGCCGATCATTTGAATGTCGCGCAGACCGCCGGGACTTTCCTTGATGTTGGGTTCGAGGTTGTAGGATGTATCGTGGAATTTATGATGTCGTGCGATCTGTTCTTCGAGTTTGCGCTCGAAAAAACTGGCGCCGCACCAGATGCGTTTCTGACTGGTGGCTTCACGCATCTGTTCGAAGAGTTCCGTCGATCCGGCCAAGTGACGCGCCTCGATCAAATTGGTGGCGACTGTGATGTCACGCTCACCCTCGGTGACGCAATCCGGCACCGTGCGCACGCTGTGACCGACCTCGAGGCCGATGTCCCACAACAAGGTCAGGAAGGCGGTGATGTGTGCTGTCTGTTGCGTGGTTTCGGTGGCCGGTAGCAGGATCATCAGATCGATGTCCGAGTGCGGCAGCAACTCGCCGCGCCCGTAGCCGCCGACCGCCACCAAGGTCAGGTCTTGCGCGTCTTCGTGCAGCACGCGCTGCCACATGGATTGCAGCACCCGATCGATTAATGCGCTACGGCCATAGACCAGGTGTTCAGCGGGCATACCTTCGATGAAGTGCCGATACAGCGTGGCCGCACCTGACTTCAAGATCTCGCGCAGCAATGGGCCGGGTGTGGATTCGGTGGCGGCGGCTTCCAGCTGGTCTGCATCGCAGAGGTCGTGCAGTGCCGGTGACTGGAGGGGATTGGAAGCGCTGACGGGGTGGATGAGATCCCGGGTATTCATGGCAGCAACGGCATATGTTCCAGAGTTTCGTCGGCGCTCAGGGTCAAGACTTCAAAGCCGGTTTCTGTGACCAGTATGGTGTGTTCCCACTGTGCCGACAGGCTGTGATCCTTGGTAACCACGGTCCAGCCGTCCGGAAGCAGTTTGGTGTCACGTTTGCCCGTATTGATCATGGGTTCGATGGTGAAGGTCATGCCCGGTTACCAGCTCTATGCCGGTGCCCGGCGTGCCGTAATGCAGCACCTGAGGTTCTTCATGGAATTCGCGGCCAATGCCGTGTCCGCAATATTCGCGCACCACCGAGAAATTCGTTTTTTCGGCGTGTTTCTGGATGGCGTGTCCGATGTCGCCGAGGCGCGCGCCGGGCTTGACCATCTCGATGCCGATACGCATCGCATTCGTAGCGAGAGCTGCATCACGCGCTTGGCCTGCACCGAGGCTTCGCCGACCATGAACATGCGGCTGGTGTCGCCGTGAAAGCCGTCTTTGATGACGGTGATATCGATGTTGAGGATGTCGCCGTTCTTGAGCGTCTTGTCGCTGGGGATGCCGTGGCAGACCTGGTGATTCACCGAGGTGCAGATCGATTTCGGGAAAGCCTCGGTAATTGAGCGGGGCGGGGATGGCGTGCAGCACGTTGACGATATAATCGTGGCAGATCTTGTCCAGTTCGCCGGTGGTGATGCCCGGCCCGTACATGCGGGCGGATCATATGCAGCAACCTCGCGGCGAGTCGGCCGGCAACCCGCATCTTGTCGATTTCTGCCGGTGATTTGATGGTAACGGTCATGGTCTAGAACGCGTGATTTGGCCGGAGGGAGGGCGACCAGGTCTGACGATTGTCGCGCAGGGCGTTTCATGGTATAAAGCGCGCGCTTAATTAAGCGGACCGAACCCTGGAACCGATGGGGGTTGGCCGCAATTCACACATACGTCGACAACGTGTGACTGGGTGCCCTGTTATCACCATAGGCTATCACCATGGTTATTTCGGGGTGTCACACCGGACGTATGGAGGCCCAACCCTTACAATCTGGAGTTATACATGGCTAACGACACCATGCGCCAGATGCTGGAAGCTGGCGTGCATTTCGGTCATCAGACCCGTTACTGGAACCCGAAGATGGCTCAGTACATCTTCGGCGAACGCAGCAAAATCCACATCATCAATCTTGAAAGGACCTTGCCTCTGTTCAACGAGGCGATGAATTTCGTCGAGCAGTCTCGCGGCCAAGCGCGGCTCGATACTGTTTGTCGGCACCAAGCGCGCGGCGCGCGATGTGGTTGGCGAAGAAGCCACACGCTGCGGCATGCCGTTCGTGAATTACCGCTGGCTGGGTGGCATGCTCACCAACTACAAGACCGTGCGTCAGTCCAGTTCGCCGCCTGAAAGAAATCATGGCGATGTCGCAGGATGGCAGCCTGGATCGCCTGAGCAAGAAAGAAGCGCTGATGATGCGCCGCGAGATGGAAAAGCTCGAACGCAGTCTCGGTGGCATCAAGGACATGAACCATTTGCCGGACGCGCTGTTCATCATCGACGTCGGCCATGAAAAGATCGCTATCAGTGAAGCTGCCAAGCTCGGTATTCCGGTGATCGGTGTGGTCGATACCAACAACTCCGCTGTCGGTGTCGATTACGTCATTCCTGGCAATGACGATGCGATACGCGCCATCCAATTGTATGTGCGCGGTGCCGCCGATGCGGTTCTCGACGGCAAGGCTACGTCGGTGAGTATGCCGGGCAGCAACGACGAGTTCATTGAAATGGACGCCGCCGCGTCGCCTAGCGACAAGCCGGGCCGCGCCAAGCGCGGACGTGCTGCGCCGGATAAGCGCCCGGCCATGGTCAAGACCCGTGGTGGTCGTGCCGCGACGGCCGATGGGGAAGGCGAGGAAGCCTAAGCTTCCGGGTTGTGTTCCGTGGTGTGGCGATGCAGCGCGCCACGGAATGCCGCTTCACCCATGAGTCCATGAGATAGCCGCGCGCCATCTTCGCGCGCGGTCTGTCACCAAAACATATTTTTCAGTCATCACCGAATTCAGATTTTTTGGGAGTTCAATCCATGTCTATTTCAGCGACACAGGTCAAAGAGCTGCGCGAACGTACCGGCTCCGGCATGATGGAATGCAAGAAGGCCTTGCAGGAAGCCAATGGCGATATGGAAGTCGCTGTCGAATTGCTGCGTAAATCGGGTCTGGCCAAGGCCGACAAAAAAGCCGGTCGCATCGCCGCCGAGGGTTTGGTCATTATCGAACTCTCCGCCGACCACAAGCGTGCAGCCGTCGTCGAGGTCAATTGCGAAACCGATTTCGTCGCCAAGAAAGAGGAATTCCAGGGCTACGCCAACAAGGTCGCTCAGCGCATCCTCACCGGCAGCCCCGATTCACTCGAAGCCTTGCTCGCCATGCCCTTGCAAGACGGCGGTGTCAGCTGTCGACGAGGCGCGTAAAGAGCTTATTGCCAAGATCGGCGAAAACATCAATGTGCGCCGCTTTACTCTAGTCGAGACCAACGGTGTCTTGGCTGCTTATCTGCACGGCACCCGCATCGGCGTGCTGGTCGAGATGAAGGGCGGCAGCGAGGATCTGGCCAAGGATATCGCCATGCACATTGCGGCCAGCCGGCCGGTGTGTGTGAACGAGTCGGAAGTCTCCGCCGAGTTGATTCAGAAAGAGCGCGAGATCTTCGCCGCCCAGGCTGAGCAGAGTGGCAAGCCGGCCGACATCATCTCCAAGATGGTCGATGGCCGCATCAAGAAGTTCCTGGCGGAAGTCACGCTGGTCGGTCAGCCGTTCGTCAAGGATCCCGATACCACCGTGGCCAAGTTGCTGGAAAAGGCCGGTGCGACCGTGCTGAGTTTCCAACGTATCGAGCTGGGCGAAGGTATCGAGAAGAAGAGCGAGAATTTCGTCGAAGAAGTGATGGCGCAGGCGCAGGGCAAGTAAGCCCCTGACATAGGCCGTCTTGCCACAGGCTGGCAAATACAGGGCGGTACACAATGGGGTCGCGCTGCGGCCCCATTGCGTACATGGCATTTGCATTCGAAAAAGACGACAATGACCCGCGCATCGCGCAAGGCATCAGCGATCGCTTCATAACATAGCCATAACTTGCTGAAAAACGGACTATGCCAGACTCAAAACCGCGCTATCGTAGAATCCTCCTCAAACTCAGCGGCGAGGCCCTCGCGGGCGACGGTTCCGGTATCGATCCGGCGGTGCTCGAACAGTTCGCCGGTGAGATTCATGCGCTGGCCGAACTCGATGTAGAGATCGGCTTGGTTATCGGCGGCGGCAACATCTTCCGCGGCGCCGGTCTGGCGGCCGCGGGCATGGATCGCGTCGCGGGCGATTATATGGGCATGCTGGCGACGGTCATGAATGCCTTGGCCATGCAGGACGCGTTGCGCCGCCTGGGTACCGAGGCGCGTGTGATGTCGGCGATTGGCGATTGCCGCGGCCTGCGAAAATTTTTTCCGCGAACGGGCGCTGCGGCATCTGGAAAAGGGCCACGTGGTGCTGTTCGCCGCCGGCACCGGCAATCCCTTTTTCACCACCGATTCGGCCGCCGGTTTGCGCGCCATCGAAATCGGCGCCGAGATCATGTTGAAGGCGACCAATGTCGACGGTGTGTACTCGGCCGATCCCAAAAAAGACCCGAACGCACAACGTTTCGAGCGTCTGAGTTATGACGAAGCACTGCGCCGGAATCTCATGGTGATGGATCACACCGCCATCATTCTGTGCCGGGACCACAATATGCCGCTGATGGTGTTCGACATCCATCGACCGGGCAATCTCCTGCGGGCCGTGTGTGGCGAAGCGGTCGGCACCCTGGTCGAAAAGGAGTAGGAGCACCATGATCGACGACATCATCCAAGATGCCAAAAGCCGCATGGCCAAAAGCGTGGAGACGCTGCGCCACGAACTGACCAAATTGCGCACCGGTCGCGCGCACACCAGTCTGCTGGATCACATCACTGTGGATTACTACGGCAGTGAGGTTCCGCTCAAGCAGGTGGCCAACGTCAATGTCGAAGACGCGCGCACACTGATCGTGACGCCCTGGGAAAAGCCCATGGTGAGCGGTGATCGAGAAGGCCATTATGAAATCCGATCTCGGCCTGAACCCGAACACGGCCGGCACGGTGATGCGCATCCCGTTGCCGCCGCTGACCGAAGAACGTCGCCGCGACATGATCAAAGTGGTGCGCCACGAAGCGGAGGGCGCGCGCGTGGCGATCCGCAACATCCGTCGCGATGCCAACAATGATTTCAAGGAAATGCTCAAGGAAAAAGAGATCTCCGAGGACGATGAGCGGCGCGCGCAGGAGCAGATCCAGAAACTCACGGACAGGCCGTCGCCGAAGTCGAGAAGGTGCTGCAGGCCAAAGAGGCCGAGCTGATGGAGGTCTGAGGCGGTCACTGCCAGGGTCATGTCAACGGTGAGTCGTATCGATCAGAACAATGCCGCGCCGGTGCGGCCACGGCACATTGCTATCATCATGGATGGCAATGGCCGCTGGGCGCGCGGCCGCGGCATGCCGCGCCCGCTTGGGCACCGCGAAGGTGTCAAGGCGGTGCGGCGCGTGGTCGAGGCATGCCGCAAACATGAAATCGAGGCGCTGACCTTGTTCGCCTTCAGCAGTGAGAACTGGCGGCGGCCGCCCACCGAAGTCAGTCTGTTGATGGATCTGTTCATCAGCACCCTGCAGAAGGAAGTCGACAGCCTGCACGCCAATGGCGTGTGCGTGAGTTTCATCGGCGATCGCTCGCCGTTTTCCAAGAAGCTGCGCAAGCTGATGGAAAACACCGAGCAGCTGACACGAGATAACCCCGGCCTGCAGCTGGCGATTGCGGTCAACTACGGTGGCCGTTGGGATATCGCGCAGGCGGCACGGCAAATCGCGGCACGCGTACAAGCAGGGGAACTCGCGCTCGATGCCATCGATGCCGATCTGCTTGGGCGGCAGTTATCGCTGGCCGCGTTGCCCGAGCCCGATCTGTTCATCCGTACCGGCGGCGAACAGCGCATCAGCAATTTCCTGCTCTGGCAGCTGGCCTACACCGAACTGTATTTCACCGATACCCTGTGGCCGGATTTCGACGAGAACAGTTTGCTCGACGCGCTGGCCTCGTTCGCGCGCCGGCAACGCCGCTTCGGTCAGACTGGCGACCAGGTGGAGCGGATTCAGGGTGCTTAAACGACTGCTGACCGCAGCGTTTCTCATTCCGCTGGCCGTATGGGGCATTCGCGTTTACCGACACCGTTGTTTATCGCGGCGACCGGCGCATTCATCGCGCTGGCTGTCTGGGAATGGACCGGTCTGATCCCGCTGCGTACGCTGCTGGCGAAGCTTGCCTATCTGCTTGGATTTTCCAGTACTGGCCGGCGCTGCCTGGGCCTTCCAACAGCAACAACCTGCGTTGCTGATCTACCTGCTGCCGGTGGCCGTGATCTGGTGGCTGCTGGCGCCGTGTGGTTGCGTACGCCACAGATCGGGCACGATTGGGTCGCGTTTAAATTCGTACTGGCGGTGCTGGTGTTATTGCCCGCATGGCTGGCACTCGCCGCGTTGCACGGCCGCGCGGAACATGGACCGGAACTCGACTGTTCATTTTCGTCTTGATGTGGGTGGCCGACAGCGCGCCTATTTCGCCGGTAAGCGTTTGGGCCGACACAAACTCGCGCCGCGCGTCAGTCCCGGCAAGACCTGGGTAGGCGTGGCCGGCGGTCTGACCGGCAGCGCCGTGTTCGCTGTGTTCGCCGGGCAATGGTTTGGCTGGTACGGCGATCGACTGATCGCGTTTGTGGCGCTGGCGCTGCTGTGTGCGGCGATCTCGGTGGTCGGTGATCTGTTTTTAAGCCTGCTCAAACGCCAACAAGTCTCAAAGACAGCGGCACATCTGTTACCCGGTCACGGTGGCATCCTCGATCGTATCGACAGTCTGACGGCGGCGGTGCCGGTTTTCTGCTTGGCCTAAGTTGGTTGGCCGAGGTATGAACTGCGCACAGCCGCGCATCGGCATCACTGTGTTGGGCGCGACCGGTTCCATCGGCCTCAATACGCTGGATGTCATCGCTCGCCATGCCGAACAGTACAGCGTCGTCGCGCTCACCGCCAACACGCGATGTCGACGGCATGTTCGCACACTGTGCCGCAAACACCGCCCGCGTTATGCCGTCATGGCCGATGCGGATGCCGCGGAGCGGCTGGAGCGACGACTGCGTGACGAGGCGTTGGCGACACGGTGTTGTCGGGCAACCAAGGTCTGAAACAGGTCGCCGGCTTGCCGAGGTGGACTACGTCATGGCGGCCATTGTCGGTGCCGCCGGTCTCGCGCCGACGCTGGCGGCGGCGCGCCGCGGCAAGCGTGTGTTGCTGGCCAACAAAGAGGCGCTGGTCATGTCCGGCGCGCTGTTCATGGATGAGGTGCGGCACAGTGGCGCGCTGTTGTTGCCTATCGACAGCGAACACAATGCGATCTTCCAATGCATGCCCGCGGATTTCAGGCCGGTGAGGTCATGTCGGCGTGCGGCGGATACTGTTGACCGCCTCGGGCGGTCCGTTCCGCACCACGCCGTTGGAACAACTCGCACAGCGTCACGCCGGAGCAGGCCTGCGCGCATCCCAACTGGGTGATGGGCCGCAAGATCTCGGTGGATTCCGCCACCATGATGAACAAAGGCCTGGAGGTGATCGAGGCCTGCTGGTTGTTCGATCTGCCGCGCGGAACAGATCCAGGTGGTATTGCATCCGCAGAGTGTGATTCATTCCTGGTCGAGTATGTGGACGGCTCGGTGTTGGCGCAGCTCGGCAATCCCGGATATGCGCACACCCATCGCGCATGCGCTGGCCTGGCCGGAGCGCATCGACTCCGGGCGTGAGCCGCTGGATATGTTCAGCCGTCGGCGCGGCTGGATTTCGCGGCGCCCGATCTGGCGCGCTTTCCCTGTCTGCGGCTCGCCTATCAGGCGTGGCGCGCCGGCGGTACCGCGCCGGCGATTGCTCAATGCCGCCAATGAAGTGCGCCGTGCAGGCTTTTCTCGATGGGCGCATTCGTTTCACCGCCATCGCCGCGGTCATCGAACAGGTGCTGGCTGAACTGTGCCATCGTGCGGCCGGTCGACCTGCGGATATCTTCGATGCGGATGTCATGCGCGGGCACGTGCGCGGCACAGGTGAGTGAGCGCGCAGCGCAGGGGAATTCATGAGCGGGACATTTTGATTTCCGCCGTCTGCCTTCGTGCTCGCCCTCGGCGTGCTGATTACGGTGCACGAGTTCGGCCATTACTGGGTGGCGCGCACGCGCCGGTGTCAAGGTGTTGCGGTTTTCGATCGGTTTCGGCAAGCCGCTGTGGACGCGTCGGCGTGGCGCGGATCGAAACCGAATTTGTCCTCGCCGCGATTCCGCTCGGCGGCTACGTGAAAATGCTCGACGAGCGCGAAGGCGCGGTGGCGGCCGAGGAACTGTCGCGGGCCTTCAATCGTCAGTCGCTGCCGAGCGCATGGCGGTGGTGGCGCCGGCCCGGTCGTTCAATCTGATCTTCGCGGTGCTGGCGTATGGGCGATATTCGTGCACGGCGTGCCCGGTGTGAAGCCGTTGCTTGATGCGCCGCTGCCAGACAGTCCGGCCGCCAGCGCCGGCATCCAGACTCAGGATCTGATTCGCGCCGTCGATGGCAAACCGATGGCGACCTGGGACGGCACCTTGTTGGCACTGCTGGATGGCGCGCTCGATCACGGTCGGTTAGTGCTGGATGTGGAAAGTGTCGATGGTCGGCGACGCGTGGTGGAACTCGACCTGACGCAGTTGGAAGGTCCGCTGGGCGGTGACGATCTGCTCGAGCGCCTGGGACTGCATCCCTGGCGGCCGCGTCTGCCGGCGGTGATCGAACGGGTGACACCCGATGGGGCGGCGGCTAAGGCCGGCCTGCGTTCTGGTGATCGTATTGTGCGTGCCGATGGCCAGGCAATTGCCGATTGGGAGGCATGGGTCAAATATGTCCAGGCGCGTCCCGAGCAGATGATCGCCGTGCAGGTCGAGCGTGATGGTGCGCGCATGGATGTGGAACTGCAGCCCGGCGCGGGTGGTAGTCGATGACGTGGTCATCGGCCGTATCGGCGCCGAGGTGCGCGTACCGCCGGAATTGGGTGCGGATTTGCGTGTCGTGACCCGTTATGGACCGTTGGATGCGCTGCAACAAGGCGTGGTGAAGACCTGGGATATGAGCCTGCTGACCCTGCGTACGCTGTGGAAGATGCTGGTCGGCCAGGCCTCGCTGGACAATATCAGCGGTCCGATCAGCATCGCTCAATATGCCGGCCAATCGGCCAGCTTTGGCTTGGCATCCTTTCTCAGTTTTCTGGCTATCGTCAGTCTCAGTCTGGGGGTGCTCAATTTATTGCCCATGCCAGTACTGGATGGGGGACACCTGATGTATTACCTTATTGAGCTTTTGAAAGGCAGTCCGGTATCGGAGCGGACCGAAATTCTGGTCAGACGCATCGGTATTGCTTTATTATTCGCCCTGATGAGCTTGGCGCTGTTCAACGACTTCAGCCGCCTGTTGCGCTGAATCGACTACAAGAACTGGACTGAAATCGATGAAACGTCTTTTGCGCTCGTGCGTCCTGGTTGGGGCGGCTATCGGAACTCGCAAGGCTGGGCCTTCGAACCCTTCGACGTCACGGATATCCGCGTCGAGGGTCTGCAGCGCATCGCGGCCGGCACGGTGTTCAGCTATCTGCCTGTCAAGATCGGCGATACTATTCGACAGACGCCGTGCCGCCGATGCGGTCCGCGCACTGTTCAAAACCGGCTTCTTCAAGGACGTGCGCATGGAGCGGACAGGGCGGGGTGCTGGTCGTCGGTGGTGGAGGAGCGGCCCGCCATCGCCGCGATCAAGTTCACCGGCAACAAGGACATCGAGACCGAGCGAACTGAAAAAGTCTCTCAAGGATGTCGGTTTCGCCGAGGGCCAGCGTATTCGACCGTTCGCTGCTCGACAAGGTCGAGCAGGAACTGCAGCGCCAGTATTTCAGTCAGGGTAAATATGCGCGTCAAAATCAAGACCACGGTCACGCCACTGGAGCGCAACCGAGTCGGCATCGCCATTGACGTGTCCGAAGGGCAAAGCCGCGCGCATCAAGCGGATCAGTATCGTCGGCAACACGGTATTCAACGACGAAGAATTGCTGGAAGATTTCCAGCTCAGCAGACCGACCATGTTGTCGTTCTACACCGGTGTGGACCAGTATTCCAAACAGAAATTATCCGCCGACCTGGAAACCCTGCGTTCCTATTATCACGATCGCGGCTATATCAATTTCAACATCGATTCCACGCAGGTATCGATCACGCCGGACAAAAAGGATATCTACCTCACCATCAACATTACCGAAGGTGATGCAGTACAAAGTCAAAGAAGTAAGCATGGCTGGTGATCTGGTGGTCGAAGCGCGGACTTATTCGCCAAGTTCATACGTGCAATCCCGGCGATGTGTTCTCGCGAAAGAGGCCACCGAAAGCGTCGATAAAGTCGGCGAGCGGCTTGGCAATACGGTTACGCCTTCGCCAACGTCAATACCATTCCGGAAGTCGACAAGGAAAGCCAAAGAGGTGGCAGCTGACCTTCTTCGTTGATCCGGGCAAGCGCGTCTATGTGCGCCGCATCAATACGACCGGCAACATCAAGACCCGTGATGAGGTGTTGCGTCGCGAGATGCGCCAGATGGAAGGCGGCTGGTTCTCGACTTAAAAAGTCAAGCGTTCGAAGACCCGTCTTGCATCGGCTGGGCTTTTTCGAAGAGGTCAATGTCGAGACGCCGGCCGTGGCGGGTACTACCGATCAAGTGGATGTCAATTATTCGGTCACCGAACGTCCCTCCGGCAACCTTGTCAGTGGGCCTGGGCTATGCGCAGCGTCCGGTCTTTTGTTCAATACCAGTGTCACCCAGGACAATTTCCTGGGCACGCGGCAATCGTGTCAGCCTGGCGTTCAACAACAGCCAGGTCAACACCGTATACAGCTTCGGGTATCTCAATCCTTACTACACCCTGGATGGTGTCAGTCGTGGCTTTGGCAGTGTATCTACAGGACGACCGATGCCGATGAGGCGAATCTGGCCGATTACACCATGGATACCTTCGGCGGCGACGTCAACTTCGGCATTCCGATCAACGAATTCGACACAGTAAACATGTCAGTGTCGGATACGAGAATCTGGATATTAGTGCAACACCGTTCTCCGGCCTGCAGGTCATCAGGTTCGTGAGGGATTACGGCAATCAGTTCGACAGCGTCAAACTCTCCGGCAGTTGGGCGCACGACACCCGCAACAAGTTCATTTTGCCCGACCGTGGCACGATGCAGCGGGCCTCGGCCGAGTCGACGGTGCCCGGACTGGACCTGGAATATTACAAAATGGGCTATGAGGCACAAGGGTACATCCCATTGACCAAGCTGTTACCCTGATGCTGAACGGTGAGGTGAACTACGGCGATGGCTACGGTGATATCGAGGAACTGCCGTCCTTCGAGAATTATTATGCTGGCGGCGTGCGTTCGGTGCGTGGTTTCAGGATAATACCCTGGGTCCGAAGGATGTCCTGACCGGCGATCCGCTCGGCGGTGGCTTCCGGATGGTGGGTAACGTCGAAGTGATATTCCCGCCGCCGTTCTTCACCAAGACCAAATCGTTCCGCATGAGCACCTTCATGGACGTGGGTAATGTGTACCCGAGTTACAGCGATTTCGATGCCGGCGAGCTGCGCTATTCGGTCGGTGTCGGCGCGACTTGGTTGTCGCCGCTGGGGGCGCTGACCTTCAGTCTGGCGAAACCCTTGAACTTGAAGGACGGCGACCAGGAACAGGTCTTCCAGTTCACTGTTGGTGCCAATTTATAGTTTTTTTAATTTCATCAGTCACCCAGTACAACGGAGATATACCGTATATGCATCACCTTATCAGAACCCTGACCGTACTCTGTCTATGCCTGCCGGCGTTGGCGCTGGCCGAGGTCAAAGTGGGATTCGTCAACACCGTCAAACTCATGGAAGAAGCGCCGCAGGCTAAATCGGCGATCAGCAAGATGGAATCCGAGTTTGCCCCGCGGGAAAAAGAGCTCGTAAGCATTCAGCGTCGGATCAAAGATGCCGAAGACAAGCTCGCGCGTGACGCCGCCGTTATGAGTGACAGCGATCGCGGCAAGGTCGAGCGTGATCTGGTCAGCCGCAAGCGTGATCTGAAACGTTCACAGGATGAATTCCGCGAAGACCTGAACATCCGGCGCAACGAGGAGTTGGCCAAGCTGCAACGTCGCTTGTACGATGCCATCGTCGATCTCGCCAAGGCGGAGAAATACGACCTCATCGTCAGCGAAGGTGTGGTCTACGCCAGTACCAGCATCGACATCACCGATGCCGTGCTCGCGCGACTCAAGAAATCCGGCAACTGAGCCTGAGCCCCCGGCGGACGGACGCAGTGTGACACTGACGCTGGGTGAATTGGCGGAACAGACCGGGGCGCAGCTTCAGGGTGACGCGAGCGTAGTCATCGATGCTGTGTGCACGCTGCAAGACGGTCGTGCTGGCGGCATCAGTTTTTTGGCCAACCCGCGCTATCGGAAATACCTCACTGTTACACGCGCATCAGCTGTTATTCTTGCGCCGGAACATCGTGCTGAGTGTCCAGTATCTGTATTAGTGAGTGATAATCCCTACGCGACCTATGCGCGGGTGGCCGCTCTGCTGAGTCCCGAACCCGCGGCGGAGCCGGGTGTGCATCCAAGTGCCGTGATCGGCGCGGACTGTCGCATCGATGCCGGCGCGAGTATCGGCCCTTTGTGCGTCATTGAGGACGGTGTGGACATTGCGCATGGTGTGGCTATCGGTCCGGGCTGTGTCATCGGCCGCGGTGTTCGTATCGGTGAGGATACGCGCTTGGTGGCGAACGTTACGCTGTGCCATGACGTGCAACTGGGTGCGCGCTGTGTGCTGCATCCCGGCGCTGTCATCGGTAGCGATGGTTTCGGTCTCGCGAACGAGGCTGGGCACTGGCTCAAGGTGCCGCAACTCGGTAGCGTGCGCATTGGTAATGACGTCGAGGTCGGTGCCAATACCAGTATCGATCGCGGCGCATTGGAAGACACTGTCATTAGCGACGGCGTCAAACTCGACAATCAGATTCAAGTCGCGCACAACGTGCAGATCGGTGCGCATACCGCTGTGGCCGGTTGTGTCGGCATCTCCGGCAGCGCCAAGATTGGTGCACACTGCATGCTTGCCGGTGGCGTCGGCGTGGTGGGACATCTGGAAATTGCCGATGGCACGGTGGTGACAGGCATGTCGATGGTGACCAAATCCATCACCGAGCGCGGCGTATATTCGTCAGGTTTGGCTGCATTGCCGAACGATCAATGGAATAAAATTATCGCACGTCTGAAACGCCTAGACGAAATGGCGCGACGGTTCCACGCGCTGGAGCGCAAGCTCGGCGGAAAGGAATGATTGTTAGCCACGCACACGACCACGAAAGATTTTTTACGTAAAATCATTTTCGTGGGTTTCCGTGGATTTCGTGGCCATTTGATATTAGCTTGGGATAACGGGATGCGGACATGACCGATACGACAATGAACATCAACGAGATCCTGAGGACCTTGCCGCACCGTTATCCTTTCCTGCTCATCGACCGTGTGCTCGACTATAAGGTCGGCGAGTTCCTGCGCGGTTACAAGAATGTCACCTTCAACGAGCCATTCTTTGCCGGACATTTTCCGCAACGGCCGATTATGCCCGGCGTGATGATTCTGGAGGCATTGGCGCAGGCGACCGGTTTGCTGGCGTTCCGCACCGTCGATCGCGCCGCCAACAACGATTCGCTGTTCTTCCTGGTTGGCATCGACAAGGCCCGCTTCAAGCGTCCGGTCGAGCCGGGCGATCAACTCATGCTTGAAGTACGTTTCGTCAACAGCAAGCGCGGCATCTGGGTGTTCGACGGCGTGGCCACTGTCGAAGGCAAGATCGTCGCCAGCGCACAGATCATGTGCACAGAGCGGGGCGTAGACATTTGATAGATCCACGCGCAGTCATCGATCCCAAGGCGGAGTTGGCCACGGACGTCAGCGTCGGGCCCTATTCGGTCATCGGTCCGGACGTGCAAATAGATTCCGGAACCGTGATCGGCCCACATGCGGTGATCAATGGTCCGACCCGTATTGGCCGCAATAATCGCATCTATCAGTTTGCCTCGGTCGGTGATGCACCGCAGGACAAGAAATACAAGGGCGAACCCACGCGCCTGGAAATCGGCGACGGCAACACCATCCGCGAATTCGTCACCATCAACCGCGGCACCACGCAGGATGAGGGCATCACCCGCATCGGTGATGACAACTGGATCATGGCCTACGTGCACATCGCACACGACTGCATGATTGGCAATCACACCATCTTCGCTAATAACGCCTCGTTGGCTGGACATGTGCGTATCGAAGACTACGTGATCCTTGGCGGATTCACTCTGGTACATCAGTATTGTGCGCTCGGCGCACACAGCTTTACCGCGTTCAGCAGTGGTGTCGCGAAGGATGTGCCACCTTATGTGATGGCCAGTGGATTCTCGGCAGCACCGCATGGCCTCAATACCGAAGGGCTCAAACGGCGCGGTTTCAGCGCAGATACGATTGCGCGTCTCAAGCAGGCGTACAAGACTCTGTATCGCTCCGCGCTCACGCTTCAGGACGCGTTGGTGGAGCTGCGTATCCAGGCTGCCGACTGCGCCGAGGTGGGAGTGATGGTGGAGTTTCTGGAAAAACAGAAGCGCGGGATTGTTCGATAGCGGATTTACGCTGGTTTTATTAGGGAACCAGAAACATCAATTCTCCTGTGCGATTCCGCCCAGGTTAGCAGATCTCAAGAGGGTATTGCGGGCCGCTGACTGTTGATATCGGCTAGGAAGCGCTGTGCAAATTGCTCTGCGGGGAGCGCTCTGCAGAAGTGATCGCCTTGGTAGAATTCGCAACCATGCGCTTGCAGGAAGGCGAGTTGCCCTCGGTTTCAACACCTTCCGCCAAAACAGCCAGATGAGATTGCGCGCCATCGCAATGATGGTGGCGGTAATCTCCATATCTTCCGTCACCTGGGGAATGTCTTGCACAAAGCTGCGATCGATTTTCAGGGTGTCGATCGGGAACCGGCGCAAGTAGCCCAGCGAAGAGTAACCTGTTCCGAAATCATCGATGGCAATACGAATGCCCGCTTGTTTGAGGGCTTTGAATGTCCTATCGGAGTCGCATTTAGGGCACATCAAGTGCGCTTTCGGTGACTTCCAGTTCCAGCCGTGTAGGATCGAACTGGTGCCGTGCAGAATATCGGCAATTGGCGGCATAGATCGGGTTGGGAGAATTGGCGCGTCGAGATATTCACGGCAAGGCCGAGATGATCCAGCCCTATGGCGTGCCATTGCTTGATCTGCGCGCAGGCGGCTATCCAGTACCCAGGCGCCGATCGGCATATCAATCCGGTATCTTCCGCGAGCGGAATAAATCGGCGGGGGAGAGCAGGCCTTGATCCGGGTGATGCCAGCGTATCAGTGCCTCAACGGCGACGATGCCCCGGTGCGGGCACGAACCTGCGGTTGATAATGGATGACGAACTCGCCGTGTTCCAACGCGCGCCGGAGTTTGGTTTCCAGGGAGAGCCGTTGGTTGGCGGCGTTGGTCAGCGATTGGGTATAGTAATGATACGTATTGCGGCCCTGGTTTTTGGCCTGATACATGGCGGCATCGGCGTTACGGATAAGCTGTGTGGCATTGTCACCGTCATCCGGATAGAGACTGATGCCGATGCTGCCGCCAATATAGATCAGCGGTTCTGAAGACAAGAGAAAAAGGCAGTGTCAGCGCTTCAAGCAGATCGCGCGCGATGATTGTCGCGTCCTGCGGATCGCCGATTTGTTCGATGAGATGATGAATTCGTCGCCGCCCAGTCGGGCCAGGGTATCTTCATTGCGCAGGCGTTGTTGCAGGCGTGTCGCGATGGACTTTAGCAGTTCATCGCCGACCGGATGGCCTAAACTGTCATTGATATTTTTGAAGCGATCCAGATCCAGGAACAACACGGCTATGCGCTGTGCTTTGGCGGCTGGCATGTTCAATGGCATGCTCAAGGCGAGAATGCAGAAGCAGCCGGTTAGGTAGGTCGGTCAATGCATCATGATGCGCGAGATGTTCCAGTTTTTCTTCGGATTGTTTGAGCCAGGTGATATCGGAAAATACGCCGACGTAATTTCGGATTTTGCCTTCCGCGTCACGCACCGCATTGATCGTCAGCCATTCTGGATAAATCTCGCCGTTCTTGCGCCGGTTCCAGATCTCCCCTTGCCAGACACCTGCGTCTTGGATGGATCGCCACATGACTTGGTAGAAATCATTGTCGTGGCGCTCGGAGCTTCAGGAAGCGAGGATTCTTGCCCGGCGTCTCGGTTTCGCTATAACCGGTGATCTGGGTGAACGAGCGGTTCACGGTCAGAAGATTGCCTTGCGCATCGGTGATCATTACGCCATCATGGGTACGGGAGAAGACGGCGGCTGACAGCGGAGCTTCTCTTCGAGCTGTCGGCCTGATGGTCAGATCGTGCAGGCTCATCAGGATGCCGGTGCCGCCTGGTGTTCATCACGCAGGATTTTGACATGGATCTCGATCGGCTTGTCGCTGGGATTATCCGGGATGCCCGGGTTCCATGGTGATCACGGCATCCCGCAATTCTTCCTGGGCCTAGACACACTGGGCAGGGAATGGCCTCGCCCTGTGGATGGATGATTTCCGCGATGTGGCGTCCGACCATGTTTTCCAGCGTTGAATCGGTCAGGGTTAAAAGGCCTTGTTGGCGCGAACCAGACGACGTTTCGTATCAAGCAGATAGATGACGTCATCGAACTGGTCCATGGCTTCGGTCCAGCTCCGGCTTCCTGGATCAATGCCTGCTCCATCGTCTTGCGCTCACTGATATCACGTACCGTGACCAGGATATGCGGCGTACCGTCAATATCGGCTTTGCGCATGCTGACCTCAACCCAGAACAAATGGCCATCTTTGTGTTTGGCCAGCCATTCAAATACAGGTTGTTGACCCTGCATGGCCTTGGACATCCAGTCGAGCGCAAATTCTAGTGAGTACGGGAGGTGATGCCGGCGCTTAAATCTTCTAAGCCAGTCGTGGCCTCCTCAGCCGTGTAGCCATAGATTCGGAAATCTTGGCGCTGACCTGACAGTATTCTTCCCGTTGCAGCTTCATGCAGGAAGATGACATCATTGGTGCCGTCGAAGATGGCACGGAAGCGGGCTTCACTCTGACGCAGTGCAGTTTCCGTTTTGTGTGTTCGGTGATGTCTTCGCCCGAAGAGATAATGCCGATGATGCGTCCATGATCATCCTGTACGTAGTTATTGTTCCAGGCGATGAGTCTTTCGTGCCCGTCACGGGTAAGAATAAAATTCTCATAATGAGAGGCCGGTGCGACATTACCTGCGATGAGTTGTTCGAAGACCTGCTTGATTTCCGCTTTTGCGTATCCGGTATGAAGTACTCGAACCAGTTCTTGCCCAGGATCTCGGCCTCTGGATAGCCGAGTACCTCACAACCCTTGCGATTGATCAAAGTGACTTCGCCCTGTGCGTTCAGTGCGATTATCATGACGGCCGTCACCTCGAGGTATCGCAAACTCATATCGCGTTCCTGGCGCAGCTGCTCTTCGGCTTGTTTCCAAGCGGTGATATCTTCGTGGGCCATGATCAGAGCGTCGCTGCCGTCCGTGCGGCGGGTGGCATGCAGGACGAACCAGCGGCGCTGCTCCGGTGAGTGACACGGATATTCCAACGTGAAGACATCACGTTCGCCCGAGAGGACCTCGCGTATGCCGACCAGTGCCTGCTGGGCGATGTCATCGCCGCGTTCGGCCGCATGGGCGCAGGCATCAAAATAATTATTCCCACGGAGAGCCAGGAGATGAGCACCACCGT
This sequence comes from uncultured Gammaproteobacteria bacterium, assembly GCA_963696465.1. GTDB lineage: Bacteria > Pseudomonadota > Gammaproteobacteria > Thiohalobacterales > Thiohalobacteraceae > JAHJQQ01. Next base: position 213,949 of record CAVOKC010000006.1, read on the forward strand.
TATCGTGTGCAAACTGATCCCAGGCGCGATTGGTGGCCGTGATGACCCCCTGCGTATCCAACACCGCAATATGCGCATTAAGTGAATCGAGGAGGGTCTGGTCTTGCGTCACCCGGATCTCCAGCAGTTCAGGCCAAGCCAGCATCTCGGGGTAATTCAGGCCCGAGTCGGTGGCTTGGTGAAAGTAGGGCCTAGATTAAAGTCAGTATAGGTAACGGGAGCGAATGGGGCTGATCTCGAGCAAAATAGTGGGCATTTTGTCCCGCGCCAGGCCTTGGAAGTCGCAGCCGGGACGCTTTGCGCCTGGCGCGTTGGTGCTGTCTGAAACTTGACGCGCGCATGAACGAGGGGCGTCTCGCAGGCGCGCGCGAATACCCTGCTGGTCTTGCGATTTATTTTATCCACCCCCAAATTCTTTTTTAGCGCTAAGCGGCTGATTAGGAATTAATTTCCGTCCATATATCGGCTTGACACTTCTTTGACCAGTAGCCTAGACTGCGTCGACTGTGTGCGCTGCTCTCCAGCGGCATCAAGAACTTAAGCAAAGCACACCCGGAAGCGCAGCTTCGTGGCATCGGAAGCGGAGAAATGCTGGAAAATTACCTACCCATCCTGATTTTCATTGCGGTCGGTATCGCTTTTGGGGCGGTGTTCATCGCTGTCGGCTTCATCGCCGGTCCGCAACGCCCCGATAGCGAAAAGCACTCGCCCTACGAATGCGGCTTCGAGGCCTTCGAAGACTCGCGCATGAAATTCGACGTCCGCTACTACCTCATCGCCATCTTGTTCATCATCTTCGATCTGGAAATCGCCTTTCTGTTTCCCTGGGCGGTGGTGCTCAAGGAGATCGGCATGTTCGGTTATATGGCGATGATGCTGTTCCTGGGCATTCTCGTGATCGGCTTCATTTATGAGTGGAAGAAAGGGGCCCTGGAATGGGAATAGAGGGCATCCTTGAGAAGGGCGTGGTCACGACCCCGGCCGACAAACTCATCAACTGGGCGCGCACCGGCTCGATGTGGCCGATGACGTTCGGTCTGGCCTGTTGCGCGGTGGAAATGATGCAGGCCGGCGCCTCGCGCTATGACTTGGATCGTTTCGGCATCGTGTTCCGTCCCAGCCCGCGCCAGTCCGACGTGATGATCGTCGCCGGCACGCTTGTGCAACAAAATGGCGCCGGCGCTGCGCAAGGTCTATGACCAGATGACCGAGCCGCGTTGGGTGATCTCCATGGGCTCCTGCGCCAATGCCGGCGGTTATTACCATTATTCCTATTCGGTGGTGCGCGGCTGCGACCGTATCGTGCCGGTGGATATCTATGTGCCCGGTTGTCCGCCGACCGCCGAAGCGCTGATCTACGGCATCCTGCAATTGCAGAATAAAATCCGCCGTACCAACACCATCGCGCGCTGATCCTGAACTATGAGCAAAGCTGAACAGTTGCAGGAACAGATCACGGAACACCTGGCTGACCGCATTCAATCCTGCACCGCGGATGTGGGTGGCGAGGTGACGCTGGAAATCCGCCGGAACAGCTGCTGGAGGTTTGCCTGGATGCTGCGCAAACATCCCGCGTTCGAGTTCACCACCCTGATGGACGTCTGCGGCGTGGATTATTCAGAGTACGGTGTCAGGCCGAATGGCAGACGGCGGGAGCCACCGGGCAGGGTTTCAGTCGCGGTGTCGACGCGCAGACCGCCGGGCACCTGCAGCAGGGCAACGAGGATCTGTCCGTCGAGCAGCCGGCCGCCAATCGCCGTTTCGCTGCCGTCTATCATTTACTGTCGATCAGCCACAACCAGCGGCTGCGGCTGCGCTGCTATGCGCCGGACGATGATCTGCCCGTGGTGCCCTCCGTGACCGACATCTGGACCTCGGCGAACTGGTACGAACGTGAGGCCTTCGATCTGTATGGCATCATCTTTGAAGGTCATCCCGATCTGCGCCGCATCCTCACCGATTACGGCTTTATCGGTCACCCGTTCCGCAAAGATTTCCCGCTGTCCGGCAATGTCGAAGTGCGCTACGACGCCGAGAAGCGGCGCGTCATTTACGAGCCGGTGAGCATCGAACCGCGGGTGTTGGTGCCGAAGGTGATCCGCGATGAGGTGCTGCGCCGCGAAAAGGTGCAGGGTGCTGGCGATGCGTGACTATTGTTTGAACCGCCAAGGCGCCAAGAACGCCAAGTTTTTTGAACCGCCAAGGCGCCAAGACGCCAAGAAAGACTTGATGGTTGTGGGCGGAGTTCGCTCGAATGGTGAATATGCTTGCCGCTCGCCGGCTTGTTTTGCTTTAAACAAGGTTTTCTTGGTGTCTTGGCGCCTTGGCGGTTCAGACAGATTTCTTGGCGCCCTTGGCGTCTTGGCGGTTAATTAAAAAGCCCATGCCTGAGATTCGAAATTTCACCATGAACTTCGGTCCGCAGCATCCCGCCGCGCACGGTGTTTTGCGTCTGGTGCTGGAGATGGACGGCGAGGTCATTCAGCGCGCCGATCCGCATATCGGGCTGCTGCATCGCGCCACCGAAAAATTGGCCGAGAGCAAGCCGTATAACCAGACGATCGGCTACATGGACCGGCTCGATTACGTGTCCATGATGTGCAACGAACATGGGTATGTGCTGGCTATCGAGAAACTGCTCGGCATCGAGGCGCCGCTGCGCGCGCAGTACATCCGCGTGATGTTCGATGAGATCACGCGCATTCTCAACCATCTGCTGTGGATTGGCGCGCATGCGCTCGACGTTGGCGCGATGACCATGTTCCTGTATGCGTTCCGCGAGCGCGAGGATCTGATGGACTGCTACGAGGCCGTCTCCGGTACGCGCATGCATGCGACTTATTACCGCCCCGGTGGTGTTTATCGTGATCTGCCTGATACGCATGCCGTTGTATCAGACTTCCCAGGTGCACAAGGCCGATGACATGGCGCGCAAGAACAGCAACCGCAGCGGTTCGATGCTGGATTTCATCCAGGATTTCACCGAGCGTTTTCCGACCTATGTCGACGAATACGAAACCCTGCTGACCGACAACCGCATCTGGAAACAGCGCACCGTCGGCATCGGCGTGGTATCTCCGGAACGTGCGCAGCAGATGGGCTTCACTGGTCCGATGCTGCGCGGCTCGGGCATCGCCTGGGATCTGCGCAAGAAGCAGCCTTATGAAGTCTATGATCGCATGGATTTCGATATCCCGATCGGCCGCAACGGCGACTGCTACGACCGCTATCTGATCCGCATGGAAGAAATCCGTCAGTCCAATCGCATCATCCGACAATGCGTCGATTGGCTGCGCGCCAATACCGGCCCGGTGATGCTTGACGATTACAAGATCGCGCCGCCGCGCCGCGAAGAGATGAAGGCCGACATGGAAGCGATGATCCATCATTTCAAACTGTTCACTGAGGGTTCTGCATTCCAAGCGGCGAGGCCTATGCCGCCATCGAACACCCGAAGGGCGAGTTCGGCGTGTATCTGATTTCCGACGGCGCCAACAAACCGTATCGGGTGAAAATACGCGCGCCCGGGTTATGCGCATCTGTCCGGCTGGATGAGATGGTGCGTGGCCACATGCTCGCCGACGTGGTGGCGATGATCGGTACGCAGGACATCGTGTTCGGCGAGATTGACCGGTAACTGATTTATGAACCGCCAAGACGCCAATAATGCGCCGCAAAGACGCCAAGGCGCCAAGAAGACATAAGATCGTGAGTGAATATTCGCGCGCATGGAGATGATGCAGTCAGTTGACGGGTTTTACCCATGCGTACTTGGCGTCTTTGCGCCTTGCGGTTAAACGTATTTTCTTGGCGTCTTTGCGCCTTGGCGGTTCAAAAAGGTTTTCAATGACGATGCTGGAACAGAACACAGGTGCGAATTCACTATCGGAAAAAGTCGCGTGCCAAGATCGATCACTGGCTCGCCAAGTTTCCGCCCGATCATAAGCAATCGGCGGTGCTGGCGGCGTTGACGCTCGTGCAGGATGAAGCGGGGCATGTGAGTCCGGAGGCGATGGATGCGGTCGCGGAATATCTGGGCATGCCGAAGCGTGGCGGTCTACGAAGTCGGCAGTTTCTATTCGATGTTCGAACCAGCCGGTCGGCCGCAACACCGTGGCGATGTGCACCAATATCTCCTGCATGTTGAGTGGCGCCGATTCCATCGTCGCGCATGTCGAAAAAAACTTGGCATGCAAGCTCGGACAGTCCACGCCGGACGGACGCATTTATCTGAAGCTCGAAGAGGAATGTCTGGCCGCCTGTGTGCGGTGGGCCGATGATGGCGGTGAACGGGCATTACCACGAGAACCTGACGATCGAGAAGGTCGACCGTATCCTGGATGAGTTGAAATAGATTTTATGGCCACGAAATCCACGAAACCCACAAAAAAGGTTTACTGTACAAGTCCGGGCAGCAAACCGCGCGGTTTGATTGCAGGGCTTTTACAACATCTTTCTTTCGTGGATTTCGTGGGTTTCGTGGCTAAAGAGATTTGATCATGGCTAATGAAGTCTGTTTCGCGACGCTGCAATACGACCAGCCCTGGACGCTTGAGAATTATCTCAAGACGGGCGGCTATCAGGCCTGGAAAAAGATTCTCGCCGAGAAGACACCGCGCGAAGTCATTATCGACGAGGTGAAAAAATCCTCGTCTGCGCGGCCGCGGCGGCGCGGGTTTTCCGACCGGACTGAAGTGGAGCTTCATGCCGCGCACGGCGCCGGTGCAGAAATACATCGTCTGCAACTCCGACGAATCCGAGCCGGGTACCTGCAAAGACCGTGATATTTTGCGCTTCAATCCGCATGCATTGATCGAAGGCATGGCCATCGGTGGCTATTCCATCGGCGCGACCATCGGCTATAACTACATGCGCGGTGAATTTCATCACGAACCCTTCGAGCGTTTCGAGGCGGCGCTGAAAGAGGCTTATGCGGCCGGCCTGTTGGGCAAGAATATTCACGGCTCCGGTATCGACTTCGATCTCTACAGCTATCTCGGCGCCGGCGCCTATATCTGCGGCGAAGAGACGGCGTTGCTGAATTCAATGGAAGGCAAGAAGGGCCAGCCGCGTTTCAAGCCGCCATTCCCGGCCAACTTCGGTCTGTATGGCAAGCCGACCACCATCAATAACACCGAGAGCCTGGCCTCGGTGCCGGCGATTATGCGCAACGGTGCCGAGTGGTTTTTGAATATGGGCAAGCCGAACAACGGCGGCAGCAAGATTTTTTGTGTGTCCGGGCATGTGAATCGCCCTGGCAATTACGAAGTGCCGATGGGCACACCGTTCAAGGATTTGCTGGAACTGGCCGGCGGCGTGCGCAGCGGACATACATTGAAGGCCGTGATTCCCGGTGGATCGTCGATGCCGGTGATGCCCGCAGAACTGATGATGGACTTGACCATGGATTACGATTCATTGTCCAAGGCCGGCACCGCGCTGGGCTCAGGCGGCTTGATCGTGATGGACGATTCCACCTGCATGGTGCACGCGCTGATGCGCATCTCACGTTTCTATTACGCCGAATCCTGTGGCCAGTGCACGCCGTGCCGCGAAGGCACTGGTTGGATGTATCGCGTTATCAAGCGCATCGAGGAAGGGCAGGGCCGCCCCGAGGACATCGACCTGCTGGTAGATGCGGCCGGTCAGATCGAAGGCCATACCATCTGCGCCTTCGGCGATGCCGCGGCCTGGCCGGTGCAGAGTTTCCTCAAGCATTTCCGTCACGAATTCGAGTATCACGTCGAACACAAGCGCTGCATGGTCGGCCCCGGTGCTGTGAATGCTGTCAGCAAGGGGGCCGCAGCATGAGTGCCAAGCCGGAAATCCCCGCCGACGATCAGATCACCGTCGAGATCGATGGTCAGCCCTACAAGGCGCGCAAGGGCCAGATGATCATCGAGGTCACCGATGCGCATGGCATTCATGTGCCGCGTTTCTGTTATCACAGCAAACTTCCGATTGCGGCCAACTGCCGCATGTGTCTGGTGCAGGTGGAAAAGGCGCCCAAGCCCTTGCCGGCCTGCGCCACGCCGATTGCCGACGGCATGAAAATCCAGACCCAATCCGACTATGCGCGCAAGGCGCAGAAGGCGGTGATGGAATTCCTGCTCATCAATCATCCGCTCGACTGCCCGATCTGCGATCAGGGCGGCGAGTGCGAGTTGCAGGACCTCGCTTTGGGTTATGGCCGCGACGTGTCGCGCTTCGCCGAGAACAAGCGTGTCGTTAAAGACAAGAACATCGGTCCGCTGATCGCCACGCACATGACCCGCTGCATTCATTGCACGCGTTGTGTGCGTTTCCTGGATGTGATCGCCGGGCATAGAGAGCTTGGCGGCACCGGTCGTGGTGAGAACGTCGAAATCGGCACTTATGTCGAACGTGCCATCGAATCCGAGATGTCCGGCAACGTGATCGACGTGTGTCCGGTCGGTGCGCTGACCTCCAAGCCTTTCCAGTACACCGCACGCGCCTGGGAATTGCAGCAGACCCCAACCATCGCGCCGCATGATTGCGTCGGTTCCAACCTGTATCTGCATGCCCGTCGCAATCAGGTGCTGCGCGCCGTGCCGCGCGACAACGAAGAACTCAATGAGGTCTGGTTGTCGGATCGCGACCGATTCGCCTATCAAGGTCTCGCGCATGCCGAGCGTCTTTCGCAGCCGCAGCACAAGGTCAAAGGCCAATGGCAGAGCATTGATTGGGAGACCGCGCTGCGGATAGTGGCGGACGGTCTTAAGCGCTATGCCGGCGACGACCTCGGTGTGTTGGTGAGTCCGACCGCAACCGTGGAAGAGGCCTATCTATTGGCGCGTCTCGCTGAAGGTTTGGCCTGTGCAAACATCGATCATCGCCTGCGGCAGATAGATTTTGCCGATCAGCACAGTGCGCCGTTGTATCCCTGGTTGGGCGGGCCGCTGGCCGACCTGGAAAGCCGCGATGCCGTGCTGTTGATCGGTGCCAATCCGCGCAAAGAAGTGCCGATTATTGCGCACCGTTTGCGTAAAGCTGTACTGGCCGGTGCGCGCGTGTTCGCCATTAATCCGCTGGCCTATGACTTTAATTTCACACTGGCCGATCAGATCACTGTGAAGCCCTCGCTGCTGGTCGCGGAACTCGCCGCGGTGACCGCCGCGGCGTTGAAGCTGCGTGGCGCGAGTGCGCCGGTTGAACTGCAAAGCTTAATGGCAACAGCGCAGATCAGTGCGCGTCATGAGGCGATGGCGCAGGCTCTGTGTAACAGTACACAGGGCCAAGTGCTGCTTGGATTGGGCGCCGCTGCACATCCCGCTGCCAGTGCATTACGTGCACTCGCCAGCCTGTTGGCGGAAACCGCGAGACTGCGTCTGGGCATCTTGTCCGACGGACCGAACGGCGCAGGCGCGTGTCTGGCGGGAGTATTGCCGCAGCGTGCGGCCGCCGGTGCGGTGCGCGCGCAAGCGGGGTTGTCGGCCGCGGCGATGTTGGCATCTCCGCGTAAGGCCTACCTGTTGTTCGGCTGCGAACCGGATGCCGATTTCGCCGATCCCACTTTGACACAACAGGCATTGGCAGCAGCCGAGTTCGTCGTCAGCCTGACGGCCTTCGACTCCAAGCAGTTGCGCGAACAGGCGACGTTATTGTTGCCGATCGCGCCGTTCAGCGAGACCTCGGGCACGTTCGTGAATTGCGAGGGCCGTTGGCAGAGTTTCGCTGGCGCAGTGCGACCGTTGGGCGAGACGCGTCCAGGTTGGAAGGTGTTGCGGGTACTCGGCAACCTGCTGAACCTGAGCGGGTGCGACTATCAGAGTTCCGAAGCGGTGCGCGACGAGTTGCGCACACTGGTCGGTGAACGGCGACCCAGTCATGCGCGCGTGACGACCACGGTGACTGTACCCGCGGCAAACAGCGAATTGGAATATCTCGAACGTATAGGCGATGTGCCCTTGTATGCAACCGATGCGCTGGTGCGGCGTGCCGCGGCCTTGCAAGCGATGGCGGACAGCGCGGATGCCATGGTGCGCATCAATGCGGCCGAGGCGGCGCGCTTGGGTTTAAATGTACTGGCGCAGGTCACGCAGGGCGAGGCCGTGGCGGTATTGCCGGTGGTGATCGATGTGCGCGTGCCGGATGGTGCGGTGTCTATCGCGGCCGCGCGGCCGGGGAGCGCAACACTGGGCGCGGCCTTCGGTCATGTTGAAGTTAAACCAGCTTAACGATAACGAATAGTCACGGCGGACAAGCATGCTGGAAGTCATTCTCCAAGTCGTTCTGATACTGGTCAAGATTGTCGCGATCATGGTGCCGCTGATGCTTGCGGTCGCGTATTTGACCTTTGCCGAGCGCAAGATCATCGGTTACATGCAGGTGCGCATCGGGCCGAACCGTGTCGGGCCGAAGGGCTGGCTGCAACCGATTGCCGATGCCGTCAAGTTGGTGATGAAGGAAGTCATCGTCCCGAGTCACGCCAACCGTTTCCTGTTCGTGATTGCGCCGATCTTGTCGATCGCACCGGCGCTGGCGGCCTGGGCGGTGATCCCGTTCGACGACGGTATGGTGCTCGCCGATGTCAACGCCGGTCTGCTGTACATCCTGGCGTTGACCTCGGTCGGCGTCTACGGCGTGATCATTGCCGGCTGGGCGTCCAACTCGAAATACGCCTTCCTCGGCGCGATGCGCTCGGCGGCGCAGATCGTCTCCTATGAAATTGCCATGGGCTTCGCCCTGGTCGGTGTGTTGATGGCCGGCGGCAGTTTGAATCTCGGCGAGATCGTGCGCGCGCAGGAGGGCAGTCTGATCCACTGGTTCTGGCTGCCGTTGTTCCCGCTGTTCCTGATCTATTTCATCTCCGGCGTGGCCGAGACCAACCGTGCGCCGTTCGACGTCGCCGAAGGCGAATCGGAAATCGTCGCCGGCTTCCACGTGGATTATTCGGGCACCGCCTTCGCGGTGTTCTTCCTGGCGGAATACGCCAATATGATTTTGATCGCGGCGCTCACGGCGATGATGTTCGCCGGCGGTTGGTTGTCGCCGTTCCAGGGAATACCGGGCCTGGAACCGCTGTTCGCCTGGGTGCCCGGCATATTCTGGTTGTTGGCGAAGATCGCCTTTTTCCTGTTTTTCTTTCTGTGGTTCCGTGCCACTTTCCCGCGCTATCGCTATGACCAGATCATGCGCCTGGGCTGGAAGGTGTTTATACCGTTGACCATCGTCTGGATCGTGGTGGTGGGTGCGGCGATCATGGCGGGTATCGGCCCTTGGTTTGACTGACGGGTTCGATTAAGGGTAGGCAGCGAGCGATGAATGCATTGAAAAGCTATTTTAAAAGTCTGCTGCTCTGGGAACTGCTCCAGGGTATGCGCTTGACCGGGAAATACCTGTTCGCGCGCAAGATCACGATTCAGTATCCGGAAGAGAAGACCCCGCAGTCGCCGCGCTTTCGTGGTCTGCACGCACTGCGCCGCTATCCGAATGGCGAGGAACGTTGCATTGCCTGCAAGTTGTGCGAGGCGGTGTGTCCGGCGCTGGCGATCACCATCGAGGCGGCGCCGCGCGAAGACGGCACGCGGCGCACTACGCGCTATGATATCGACTTGTTCAAGTGCATCTACTGCGGTTTCTGCGAGGAATCCTGCCCGGTGGATTCCATCGTCGAGACGCGCATCTACGAATATCATTTTGAGAACCGTGGCGAGCAAATCATGACCAAGCAGAAACTGTTGGCCAACGGCGATAAGTACGAGGCGCAACTGGCCGCAGATCGCGCGGCCGATGCGGCATATCGGTGAGTTTTATATGAACCGCCAAGACGCAAAATTTTTTTGAACCGCCAAGGCGCAAGACGCCAAGAATGATTTATGTCGTCAGCAGCTTTGGTACAGCGTACATGGCAGGGCCTTCACGCCGCTGGATGCAGATACACTGAAAACCTTAAAACAGAATTTCTTGGCGTCTTGGCGCCTTGGCGGTTCAATAAAAGAATTTTCTGGCGCACATGGCGTCTTGGCGGTTCAGAATTTTGACGAGTGCCTGCTCCAATGACCTTTGAAAAATTTGTTTTTTGGGTGTTTGCGCTGATCCTGGTGTTCGCGGCGGTGCGGGTGATTACCGTGCGCAATCCGGTACATGCCGCATTGCATCTGGTGCTGGCATTTTTCTCCAGCGCCGGGCTGTGGATGCTCATGGAGGCGGAGTTCCTGGCTATTACGCTGGTGCTGGTCTACGTCGGTGCGGTGATGGTGTTGTTCCTGTTTGTGGTGATGATGCTCGATATTAATCTCGCGCCACTCAAAGAAGGCTTTATCCGCTATCTGCCGGTCGGAGCGACCGTTGCGGGACTGATCGTGCTTGAGATGGCGCTGGTCGTCGGGGCGAAGAACTTCGGCCTGGATCAGGTCGCCAGTCCGACGCCCAAGCCAGCGAGTTACAGCAACACCCAGGAAATGGGCAGCGTGTTGTACACCGATTACGTTTACCCCTTCGAGATCGCGGCAGTCATATTGCTGGTGGCGATTATCGCGGCTATCACGCTGACCCTGCGCCGTCGCGAGGGCACCAAACATCAGGATCCCGCCAAGCAGGTACTGGTCAAGCGCGGCGACCGTCTGCGGATCGTGAAGATGGACGCGGAGAAACGTGAATGATGCGCGCAGAACTGATGCCAAGAACAGCAAGGAAACAACGATGATCGCGCTGTCGGATTATCTGGTACTGGGGGCCATCCTGTTCGCGCTGAGCGTGGCG